>NZ_JADPIQ010000075.1:0-385620 GCF_023073015.1 Bradyrhizobium sp. 87 | reverse complement strand
GATGGCGACGGCTTTCGCGCCGAAATCGTCAATCGCGGCGCGAAACCCGTCATTCCAAACAAATCCAACCGGGTAACCCTCCACAGCTTCAGCAAGCGCCTCTATAAAGGGCGCAATGTTATCGAGCGCTGTTTCTGCCGGCTCAAGGATTTCAGGCGTGTTGCTACTCGCTACGACAAACTTGCCAGAAACTTCTTGGCCGCCGTCCACCTCGCCGCTCTCGTCGCTTATTGGATCAATTGAGTCTGAACCCTAGCTCGATGACAACAGGCAATCGCGCGCGCCTTCACCGATCGTTAGGGATCGTTTTGCGCTGGATTTCTCGACTCCGATTCGTTCCTTGCGAACGAAATGGAGTCGGATGCAGAACAAGTCGTGGCTTCTGTGTCGATGCGGGACACGCCTTTCCTGACCAAGCCGGCGTGATGCTTCGCATAGTCCCGTTCGCCTGTCCTCGCTACGAGTGAGGCGAGGGAGACGCGACATGGATGCGTGCTGTTGCTCGAGATGTTCGCCGAGATCGCAAAAGTGTTTTGGTACGACCGCACCCGCGCTTGCGCAACGACAGGCCCTCGGTGCCGCCGGTGCCACCGCGGTCGAAATCCGAAGACGGGATGTGAGCGCGCGATCGTTGGCGACTGCGGTCGTTTGCGTGCGAACGATATATTAAGGCTTGCTTCGTGCCGATTTCTGCGATTCCGATTCGCTCTCCGAGAACGAAAGGCAGGCGAAGCTGGAACAAAGCCGGACGACGGATCACCACAAGCTTCGCTTCACCGTCTCGACGCTCTCCGTCGCCGGCGCTATCGTTGCTCCAGCGGCGGACGCAACATGAAGAACGGGCTTTATTCCATCCACCTCCACATGCTCGACGGCCTGAAGGGGCGCGACAGCGGCGTGCTGATCCTGCGTGACGGCGTTCTGCTCGGCGGCGGGCCGTATTTCTGGTCGCGCGGCGTCTACACGGAACGGCAATTCGAACAACGGCCCTTCGAAACACGGGACCTGGAAGGGCGAGCTTGTCACCAACCAGCACACGCCGTTTGCGGATGGCTTCGCCCGGCCGCCGTTCGGCGGAGTGGAGGCAACGAGCGGCTTCTCCGGAACGTTCAGCGACGACACGGCCGAGGTGTTCGGCACCGTGCTGGTCGCAGGCCATCGCAGCCTCGGTTTTCGTGCGAGCCTGAAGCGGCTCGCCGAGTTCTGAAGACGCGTGTTCTGAAGACGCTTGTTCTGAAGAGGCTTGGCGAACTCCTAACGGAAGCTTGCCGCGAAGCCGATAACCCTATTCGGTTAGGTTAAAAGCGCAATCGCGTTGCACTTGCCGCCACTTGCGATAGGTGTCTGGCGAAGACGCGATCCGACTTTGGCCAACAAGCGACTTTGGCCAACAAGCAATTTTGCCAAGAACGAATTCATGACACCCTTTTCAGAACCGTCCTTTTATCAGGGCGACCGCCACACCTACCGGCGCATCGCCATCGTCGGCACGCTCTTTTGTCTGGCTTTCGTGGTGATCAGCGTCTCGCTGCGGCCACAGCTCGAGGACACGCGTGTCGCGGTCAAGGCCGACAGGCTGATGCGTACGGCGGGCCAGCTACCGCACACGAATTAACGGTCGTCGGTGGAGGTCTGATGGTCGGCGCAATTGCTTGGGCACGCGGTGCCGTGTGAGGCGAGCGCCACGAAGCCGGCATAGCCGGACAGGTTGAGCAGGATTTCGAGCCAAACGGGCATGTCGGCCTCCTTTCTCCTTGAAGGCTACGCCAACGTGCGCGCGAAGCGCATGTTCCCGGACAAAGGCGGACCGGCGCCTCAAAGTGGGGTGGTGGGGTCGAGCCGCCGGCCGAGGGCGCCTACGGACTCGCTCGACGGCTGTTCCTTAAGGAACTCGGCAATCGCCCGCGCCAGTTCGCCGTCGCTCATCGGGGTCGGCGGCGGGCGCAGCGTACCGACACCGAAACTGCGGACGATCTCGTCGTAATGCTGATCTCCGGATCTGGGAACGAGCCTGCGGATACGGGCCAGCAATTTGGATATCGGCACTTTATCCTCCTCGGCTCCCCGCTGGCAGCAATTGTGGCGCATTGCCAATGCTGTGCGTGCAACTGAAAACCCCGCCAGCATCGGTGATGCTGACGGGGTCTTCGTGCTGTTGCCTCAACCGGACGGCGGAGGCTTCCGCACTTGAGCAAACAATTCGCGGAACGCGTGCCCGTTCCATGCGTGGCCGGATTTATTCCGAACTCGGTTCCACAGGCTTGCGCGCAACCATAGCAACGCGCCGGCGTTGTCTGTGCGAGATACGAAGGAGGAGATTCATGATGAGGAAGACACTAGCAGTTCTGGCTACCGTCGCGGCCGTTGGCGTGACCGCGGTCGCGGCGCCTTCGCCTGCCGAGGCGCGCGGCCGCGGCATCGGTCCGGGCCTCGCGTTCGGTCTTGCCGCCGGCGCCATCACCGCGGGCGCCGTCGCCGCGTCGCATCCTTACGGCTATGGCTACGGCCCGCGGTATGGCTACTACGGCGGCCCCGCTTATGCCTACGGCCCTGGTCCCTACGCTTATTACGGTGATGGACCATACTACCGCCGCCACCATTATTACCGTCACTGGTAACGGCTGAACAAACGAAAAGCCCGGAGCAATGCTCCGGGCTTTTTTCATGCTCGGTGATCCGGTGTCGTTACGGCCAGAGCGAGGGCCGTTCCGCCTTGCGCGCGTTGTCGAGCGTCGACACGAAATACTCTTCACGTTCGCGCTTGAATTTTTCCTGGGTGGCACGGAAGGCGGCGACACGGGCGGCGATCTCTTCGCGTTCGCGGATTTTGCGTTGTTCGTCCTCGGTCATGTTAAATCCCCTCTGCACGTGAGTATGTGTCCTACTGAACCCAAGCACTGCCGCCGCAATCACGTTGAGTCGCGTCAACACATGCATTGGCGCTTCTGATTGGGGCGTCAATGGGGAGGAGGCATTGCAGGATTGTGATAAGCGAGGGTCGGAAAAAATTGCCGACCATGTCTTGCGTGGCGGTGGAGAACAGCGTCAATAATCTTGTCGCTTGCGCATGTTGCAGCTAGCGCAAAAACAAATCAGTAAAACAGCAAAACGGGAGGCGGCGTTGATTGCATCGGATCTTCGCAGCGGCGTCGAGCGTCTTGGCGACATGATCGCCGAAGCCAAACGGATCGTGCCGTTCACCGGCGCCGGCATCTCGACCGAATGCGGCATCCCCGACTTTCGCTCGCCGGGCGGAATTTGGACGCGCAACCGCCCGATCCCGTTCGACGAGTTCGTCGCCAGCCAGGAGGCGCGCGACGAATCCTGGCGCCGGCGCTTCGCGATGGAGGAGGTCTTTGCGGCGGCTAAGCCCGGCCGCGGCCATCGCGCGCTCGCCTCACTCTACCGCGCCGGCAAGGTTCCCGCGATCATCACCCAGAACATCGACAATCTGCATCAGGCCTCCGGCGTCGCAAGCGATCACGTGATCGAACTTCACGGCAACACCACGTATGCGCGCTGCATTGGATGCGGGCAGGCCTATCCGCTTGATTGGGTGAAGCGCCGCTTCGACGAGGAGGGCGCCGCGCCCAACTGTACCGTGTGCGACGAGCCGGTGAAGACCGCCACGATCTCCTTCGGCCAGACAATGCCCGAGGACGAGATGCAGCGCGCGACGGCGCTGTCGCAAGCCTGCGATCTCTTCATCGCGATCGGTTCCTCGCTGGTGGTATGGCCGGCCGCGGGCTTTCCGATGATGGCGAAGGAATCGGGTGCACGCCTAGTGATCGTCAATCGCGAGCCGACGGAGCAGGACGACATCGCCGACCTCGTGATCCGCCACGACATCGGCGAAACGCTGGGGCCCTTTGTCGGTAATTGAGGCAGCAATTTGATTCGCGGCTGTGCAAGCTGTTCATAGGTTCCGCCGAATCTCTTTTTTGTCTATGCGTCGCAACCGGGAGTGTTATCTTTTGAGTCGAAAGATTCGCGTCGCGTCGAGTTGAGAAGATTCTCTAAAGACGCGTGATTCGGCGCCGCCATTCAGGCGGGTTGCATGGCATGTGTGGGGTCCGGGGTTATGGGGTCGTCGGACGGATTTGAGTCCAAGAAGGTCGGAGTTCCCGCGGTGGGCGAACACGGCGGTGGCGGTCGCGACAGTGCACTCAGTCCGTTCACCGGACTTGGTGAGAGCAGCGCCAACCTCGTCGAGGTTCACGGCGTCATCAAATGGTTCGACGCCTCAAAAGGCTACGGCTTCATCGTTCCCGACAATGGCTGGCCCGACGTGCTCCTGCACGTCACCGTGCTTAGGCGCGACGGCTTCCAGACCGCCTACGAGGGTGCCCGCATCGTCGTCGAGTGCATCCAGCGCGCCAAGGGCTACCAGGCGTTCCGCGTGGTCTCGATGGACGAGTCGACCGCGATCCATCCGGCGCAGATGCTGCCGCCGCGCACCCATGTCACGGTGACGGCGACCAGCGGGCTGGAGCGGGCTCAGGTCAAATGGTTCAACCGGCTGCGCGGTTTCGGCTTCCTGACCTGCGGCGAGGGCACCCCCGACATCTTCGTGCACATGGAGACGCTGCGCCGCTTCGGCATGACCGAGTTGCGGCCCGGCCAGTATGTCCTGGTCCGGTTCGGGCCCGGCTCCAAGGGCATGATGGCGGCCGAGATCCATCCCGAGACGGGATCGCCGGTTTCGTCCCACTAATTCCATTCCCGCGATCGTGAGCAGAGGCGCGCTGGCTGGCCGGCGCGCCTCTGGCTTTTCCGGTGACCGCCACGTAAGGACTGGTCCAGTCCCACGCCTCGAGAGCCATCCATGAATTTCGATCGAAAGGCCGTCTTCGCCCTTGCGAAGGGCTGGCTTGCCGCCATCCTTGTCATCGCCGGCTGTGCCGTCGCGAGCGCACCCGTGCGCGCCGCCAGCTTCCAGCCCCTCGAGATCGTCACCAGGAACGGCGTGCAGGTGTTCTCGGTCGAGGTCGCGACGACGGAGGAAGAAAAGCAGACTGGCCTGATGTACCGTAAGGAACTGGCGGACGGCAAAGGCATGCTGTTTGACTTTAATCCCGAGCAGGAGGTGTCGATGTGGATGAAGAACACCTACGTCTCGCTCGACATGATCTTCATTCGCGCCGACGGCCGAATTCTGCGCATCGCCGAAAATACCGAGCCGATGTCGACAAAGATCATCTCATCCAGGTGGCCCGCGCGGGCTGTTCTGGAGGTGGTGGCAGGGACGGCGCAGAAATATGGCATCCGCGCCGGCGACCGCGTCGGCCACCCGCTGTTCGGCAGCAAGTAGCCGGGAAGGGAGCCATTGCCCCCGCCTGGCGGTCTTTTGGGAAGCTTGCTCGCGCCTTTGGAAGGCTTGCTGGCGCTTTGGGAAGCGTGTATCGACGGGCCGGACATTCGGGGTATAGCGCAGCCTGGTAGCGCGGCAGTTTTGGGTACTGCAGGTCGTTGGTTCGAATCCAGCTGCCCCGACCAGTCCGAGGTGGGCCAGACCCGCGCCTCAGAACAATAGCCAATCGGCGAGGCGCCAGGCGAGCGCAGCTCCAGCCGTGCATGGCGCGCGTTCGATGCCGATGCCCGCAGCCGCCAAAGCCTTCCTAACCCTCGGCGCTCATTCCCTGCGCAACGCGACTTTCCGCGACTTTTCAAGGCATTGGGGCGGGTCGGGCGGCGCGGAATGCGTAAAACTTTGTCGAACCTTTAGGCGTCGTCCTAGACATATTGGTGTTGGGGATTTCAGCGCCCAATGCCTAACGGACGCCGCCAAGCGATGATATTCCGCTTGCGCGCGTTACGCTTTTCCAACCATCAGTTCGTCGCGTACCAGCCGAACGGAAACGGCAGGAATGGCCAGGCCAGCTGATTGTCGTTGGCGACCTTCCGCGGCTCCTGCTCCGGCGTCTTCGCGGGCAGAGCAGGCGGCGTCGAATGCAGCGCCAAGCGCAGACATGCACATTGCAAATTCATCGTGGTGGCCCCCGCCCATCAATCGTTTTCAAAAATTCGCGTCAGCCTGGAAATCAACGCGCGTCCTCAAAACGACGCGCTCATTCTCAAATCGCACACAGTCTAGGAAAATCGGCGGCCGCTTTCAACCGGTCTCGCCACGCGCTCACAGGAGGTAAGGTTGATCGGTTAGGTTAAGAGCGAGCGGTTGTTGCGGGCGCCTTCGCGACTGTTATCAGATCGGTTCGGCTTGCGACGGTCTGCCTGAAATTCGTGCTCACACGACATCACAGTTCGTCGCAGCGCTCGTATCCTGTGAGTTCTGTATCATGTCTCTCGATCGCAACGTCCGAACCGTCGGTCCGCAGGCGAGCTGGACCGAGATCTGGCACCTCTGGACCGTGTTCGTGCCGCGCCGCTCGATCAACGGGCAGCTCGTTTACGGCAAGGTCTGGCGCCGCCACGACGGCCGTGACTGGATCTACAAGAAGTTTACCGAGTACGACAGCGAAGCGGCGGCCTGAAGCGGGGGCGCTGTCGTCCGGCGGGATCGGAGCTGCCCGTTCAAGCGGCCTTTGCGGCCGCAGTCTTGGGCGGCGGCGGCTTCAGCGGCTTGTCCTGCTTCTTCGACCAGGAGATATAATAGGCCACCGTCGTCATGATCGCGATCCCGGCGACGCTGACGAAGATCTGCGCGAACAGCGAGCCCGAGCTCATCGACAGCTCGAAATGACCGACGAAGGACAGGAACACGCCGACGCAGAACACGGCGAGCGACTGCTGGCCGCACACGATGATGGGGTCGAACCCTTTCCATTCCAGGCCCGGCCAGTCCTTGGGCACGAAGCGGATCACCAGGATCACGATCACGACGAAGTGGATAAAGCGGTAGGGCGCGAGGTTGGTCTTGTCGTTCGGGTTGAACGCCGAGAACAGCCATTCCGGGAACATGCCGCCGAGGGTCGGGAAGCGGCCGGCCATGGTCATGACCAGCGCAAACAGCATGTAACCAAGACAGAGCCACAGCGTGACCGGTGCGTTGATCAGCGTCATCGAGCGCCGCGCGCCGCCCATGGCGCACCAGGCGCCGAACACGAACAGCACCTGCCAGCAATACGGGTTGAAGTACCACTGTCCGGCCGGATAGGCGTTCAGGTTCAGGCCGAAATGGCGCGCGGTCAGCCACAGCACGATGGACAATGCCATCGTCAGGTCCGGCTTGCGCAGCATGAACCAGAGCACGGGCGGAAACAGCCCCATCAGCACGATGTAGAGCGGCAGCACGTCGAGATTGAGCGGCTTGAAGCGCAGGAACAGGCCCTGGCGCAGCGTCTCGGTGGCGTTGTCCACCAGGCCGGCGACGTTGAACTCGTTGATCATCTCGGAATCGCCGAAGCGCAGCGCCAGATAGCTGATCGAGGCGATGTAGATCACGAACAGGATGATGTGGGCGACGTAGAGCTGCCAGACCCGCTTGGTCAGCCTCGTAGCACCGACGAGGAAGCCGCGCTCGAGCATCATCCGCGCATAGACGAAGGAGGCGGTGTAGCCGGAGATGAAGACGAACAAATCCGCGGCGTCGGAAAAGCCGTAGTTGCGGGTGGTGATCCAGTTCACCACGTTGTCGGGGATATGGTCGAGGAAGATCGCCCAGTTCGCAATGCCGCGAAACAGGTCGAGCCTGAGGTCACGGCCCTTCTCGGGGAGCGTGGCGTTGATGTTCAGGAAGGACATGCGACGGGAGCTTTCGGAGGGGACGGACAGGTAGATGTCAACGAAGCAGGGCCACCGGGCGAGACCCCGGCGCGGAAGGCGGGTATGCAATTGTCACGATGCAGCATAATGATTATACCCGTCGGCGAGCCATCCCGGGGGGCCGGAATCACCGATCAGTTCCCTAAAGGTGTCTCTATACTATGCCCGCGGTTTCCACCAACTGCTACCGTGACGCATCGAAATCGAACGAAAAGACGAACAAGAGGCCCGGACCGTCCATGACCGCACGCATTTTCAAGCCCGCCAAGAACGCGATGCAATCCGGCCGGTCGAAGACCAAGGAATGGCAGCTCGACTACGAGCCCGAGCAGCCGCGCGCGGTCGAGCCGCTGATGGGCTGGACCTCGTCCGGCGACATGAAGCAGCAGATCACGCTGCACTTCCACAGCAAGGAAGAGGCGGTCGCCTATTGCGAGCGCAAGGGCATCGCCTACCAGGTGATCGAGCCAAAGGAATCGGTGCGCCGTCCGGTCGCCTATGCGGACAATTTCTCGTTCCGCCGCGGCGAGCCGTGGACGCATTGAGGGCGGGCAACGAAACTCTCGTCATGCCCGGGCTTGTCCCGGGCATCCACGTTTTAGCGTCCACGTAAAAAGCCCGCGGTTGGCCGGGACATGCTCGGCCAACCACGCCGGTTCTTCCCATCGTCCTGCCCTTGGCAGCCATTCCGCCCCGTGCTTCGCTGTCTCGCATGATGCGACCATGACGAGGTGGGCTATGGCGGGGCGTGACCAGCTCGACGGCGTCGATCTGAAAATACTCTCCGAGTTGCAGCAGGACGGGCGGGTTCGCAATAACGAGCTGGCGCTGCGCGTCGGGGTGTCCGGGCCCAACTGCGTGAGGCGGCTGAAATCGCTGTTCAGCCGCGGCGTGATCCGGGCGGTGCGCGCCGTTATCGACGAGCGGCTGCTCGGCTACGAGGTGGTGTCGTTCGTCTCGATCCAGCTCGGCAGCCAAGCCCAGCCGGTGCTGGCGGCATTCGAGAGCTCGATCGCCGCGATCCCGCGCATCCAGCAGTGCTGGCGGATTTCGGGAGACACCGACTATCTTCTCAAATGCGTGGCGCCGAGCGTCGAGAGCATGCGCCAGCAGCTCCTGCATTTCGCCGCGATGCGGAACGTGAAGAACGTCCGCAGCTTTCCGGTGCTGGGCGTGGCGAAGGACGTGCCGCTGCCATTGCAGGAGATCGCGGCGGTAGGATAGTTCGGCGGCGACGGGTCCCAAAACGTAGCTCGCGTAACGACATCCAAACATCCGAAGGCGCGGGAGTGACTCCCTTACCGGGATACAGGTTCGGATAAGGCGGATATAAACATAAGTAACTCACCTAACTGTGACATGTGATTTGCGAAGTTCTGCAATGCGCCGAAGCGTGATTGCCGGTTCCTGGTGCTGGCCTACATGCGAGGTGTGAACCTCAGCCTGCGTCGCATGCCGAGGCCTCTTTTGTGGGACCCTGAAGCAGGAAAAGACAACATGACCTCGATCTCGAAGACGTTCGTCGTATCCGCTGCGACGCTGTTTGCATCTGCGTTTCTCATGATGACCGCGCCGGCTGCCCAGGCAGAAGACTACTGCATCACCAATGGTGCCCAGGCCGCGCATGGCTGCGGCTATCCGACGATGGAGGCCTGCCGGGCCGCGGCCGGCGGCATCGGCGGCTCGTGCTCACAGAGCGGCGGCGCGAAGACGTCGGCCGACGCGCTGGCCTTCCAGCCGAAGCAGACGCACTCGCGCACCAAGCTGCGCCCGGGCGGGCAGACCAACTCGAACTGAGCGAGACCGTTTGGAAATGTTGCGGCCTCCGAGTTGGATCTCGGAGGCCGCAACAGCATGACAACCCGCGCTTCAGCGATACCTGCCGCGAAACTCGCGCGGGGAGGCGCCGGCCCAGGTGCGGAAGGCGCGAGAAAAGCTCTTCTCGTTGCGGAAGCCGGCGATCTCCGCGATCCGCTTGATCGGGCTGCGACCGCGCATCAACTCCTGCTTGGCGAGCTCGAATTTGGCCTCTTCCTTGAGATCCCGCAGTGAGGTCGCTTCATCGCGCAGGCGCCGATGCATGGTGCGGGTGGAGAGTGCCAGCTCGCTTGCGACATCCTCGGCGCCGAGACTGCGTCCGCGCGCATTGCGGAGTACGCGGCGAACGCGCTCGACCAGCAGCCGGTCGCGCCGATAGGGCAGTACGGTCAGCCGCAGCGCGCCCTTGAGCATGTTGTCGAGGTCCGCCGCGCTCCGGGTGAGCGGCAGCAACAGGTAATGCTTGTCGAAGGTGATGGAAGCGCGGTCCGCACCGAAGCGGATGTTTCGGCAAAAGATGGTCGGATAGACCGAGACGTGGCCGGGCTCGGGGTACGGAAATTCCGCGGCGCGGAGCGCGATTTGCGAATCCACCGCCCAGCAGGAGAAGCCGAGAACATAGCGGAGCAGGGTGACCAGGCAGAATTCGCGTAGAGGTCCGAGGTCGGCCAGTTCGCGGATGGACACGACCGCGGTCTCCTCGCCGACGGCGAGATCGAGCAGCACGTCCTCGGTGAGCAGACGATGGTGCCGGCACCAGCGCTTGAGCGCGACCTCCAGCGTCGGGGCGGTGATCGAGGCGCGGCACAGCATGCCGTAGGTGCCAAAGGGCAGCCGCCGCGAGAACCAGCCGAGCGCCTCGTCATCGAGTTCGCGCATGGCATGGCCCGCCAGCGCCTCGAACTGGCCGGCCGTGACCCGCCCATCCGGAGAATTGACAAGGTCCGGCGTTACCTGACCCCGGCTCAGCGCCTCGGTCGGATCGCGGCCGTAGCGGTCGTAAGCGGCAACGACGCCGCGGACGAAGGCGGCAGGGGTCACGGCACGGCGCGGGATCGCGGTTGCGACTTGAAAAGGCATCGGAAAATCCTCTGGGAAAATCCTCGCCAAGTTTGGCGGAAAATGCAACCTTTTCGACCGCAGAAGGGCCCCGATGCCGCTAGGTTCGGTCCCCAAAATAGGGAGGAATCGCCTTGAATATCCCGAGCATCGATTTCGATCTGGGCGAAGACATCAGCATGCTGCGCGACACGCTGCGCGCCTTCGTGGAGGCGGAGATCGCCCCGCGTGCCGCCGATATCGAGAAGGCCAATCTATTCCCGGCGGACCTCTGGAAGCGCCTTGGCGACCTCGGCCTGCTCGGCATGACCGCGCCGGAGCAATATGGCGGCTCCAACATGGGCTATCTCGCCCATATCGTCGCGATGGAGGAGATTTCGCGCGGCTCGGCCGCGGTCGGGCTCTCCTATGGCGCCCACTCAAATCTCTGCGTCAACCAGATCCGCCGCAACGGCAATGATGCGCAGCGCGAGCGCTATCTGCCAAAGTTGATCTCCGGCGAGTATGTCGGCGCGCTCGCGATGTCCGAGCCCGGCGCCGGCTCAGACGTCGTCTCGATGAAACTGCGCGCCGACAAACGCGGCGACCGCTACGTGCTCAACGGCTCGAAGATGTGGATCACCAATGGCGGCGATGCCGACGTGCTGGTGGTCTATGCCAAGACCGATCCGGAAGCGGGCCCGCGCGGCATGACCGCCTTCCTGGTCGAGAAGGGGACGAAGGGCTTCAGCCACGGCCAGCATCTCGACAAGCTCGGCATGCGCGGCTCCAACACGTATCCGCTGTTCTTCGACGAATGCGAGGTGCCGGAGGAGAACGTGCTTGGGAAGGTCGGGGAGGGCGTCAAGGTGCTGATGTCCGGCCTCGACTATGAGCGTACGGTCCTCTCGGGTGGACCACTCGGGATCATGGCGGCCTGCATGGACGCGGTGGTGCCCTATATGCACGAGCGCAAGCAGTTCGGGCAGCCGATCGGCGACTTCCAGCTCATGCAGGGCAAGCTCGCCGACATGTACGCGACCTGGCAGGCCACGCGCGCCTATGTCTATGCGGTGGGGCGTGCCTGCGACCGCGCCGATCACGCGCGCAGCTTGCGCAAGGACGCCGCCGCTGCGATCCTCTATTCCGCCGAGAAAGCGACGTGGATGGCGGGTGAGGCGATCCAGGCGCTTGGCGGGGTCGGCTACACCTCCGAATTTCCGGTCGGACGCCTGTGGCGCGATGCAAAGCTCTACGAGATCGGCGCCGGCACCTCGGAGGTCCGGCGCATGCTGATCGGTCGCGAATTGATGGCTGAGACGGCTTAAAACCTTCACGCAATTGGAACCAACATGCCGCTCCATTCCAGCATCGATACGTCTTCTTCGGACTTTGCGCGCAATTCCGAGGCCATGCGCACCCTCGTCGCGGATCTGCGCGAAAAGCTGAGCCAGGTTGCGGGCGGCGGCGGCGAGGTCTCGCGCAACCGCCACACCTCGCGTGGCAAGATGCTGGCGCGCGAGCGCGTCGACCTGCTGGTCGATCCCGGCACCGCGTTCATGGAGCTGTCGCCGCTCGCGGCCTATGGCCTTTACGGCGGCGACGTCCATTCGGCGAGCGTCGTCACCGGGGTCGGGCGCATCGCGGGCCGCGAATGCGTGATCGTCGCCAACGACGCCACCATCAAGGGCGGCACCTATTATCCCATGACCGTGAAGAAGCATCTGCGCGCGCAGGACGTGGCGCGGCAGAACAATCTTCCCTGCGTCTACATGGTCGATTCCGGCGGCGCCTTTTTGCCGCTGCAGGACGAGATCTTTCCGGACGAGCGGCATTTCGGCCGCATCTTCTACAACCAGGCGCAGATGTCGTCGCAAGGCATCCCGCAGATCGCCATCGTGATGGGCTCCTGCACGGCCGGCGGCGCCTATGTCCCCGCGATGTCGGACGAGAGCATCATCGTGCGCAATCAAGGCACCATCTTCCTGGGCGGGCCGCCGCTGGTGAAGGCGGCGACGGGCGAGGTGGTGACCGCCGAGGAGCTCGGTGGCGCCGACGTGCATTCGCGACAATCAGGCGTGACCGATCATTACGCCCAGAACGACGCACACGCGATCGGCATCGCCCGCCGCATCGTCGGCACGCTGAAGCCATCGGTACGGCCAAACCTCAACATGCATCCGCCGCGTGATCCCTTGTTTGCGGCCGAGGAGATCTATGGCGTGGTGCCCGTCGACGGGCGCAAGCCGTTCGACGTGCGCGACATCATTGCGCGCGTGGTTGATGGTTCCGAGTTCGACGAGTTCAAGAAGCTGTACGGCACGACGCTGGTGTGCGGCTTCGCCCACATCTGGGGTTTTCCGGTCGGCATCATTGCCAACAACGGCATCCTGTTCAGCGAGAGCTCGCTGAAGGGGGCGCATTTCATCGAGCTGTGCTGCCAGCGCGGCATTCCGCTGGTGTTCCTGCAGAACATCACCGGCTTCATGGTCGGCAAGAAATACGAAGCCGGCGGCATTGCGCGTGACGGCGCCAAGCTGGTGACGGCGGTCGCGACCGCGTCGGTGCCGAAATTCACCGTGGTGATCGGCGGGTCCTACGGCGCCGGCAATTACGGCATGTGCGGCCGCGCCTACTCCCCGCGCTTCCTGTGGATGTGGCCTAACGCGCGCATCTCGGTGATGGGCGGCGAGCAGGCCTCGATGGTGCTGAGCCAGGTCCGCCGCGACAATATCGAGGCCAAGGGCGACAGCTGGTCGAAAGAAGACGAAGATAAATTCCGCGAGCCGATCCGCGCGCAATATGAGAGCCAGGGGCACCCGTATTACGCGACCGCGCGGCTTTGGGACGACGGCGTGATCGACCCGGCCGATACAAGGCTGGTGCTCGGCCTCGGCCTCTCGGTGGCGTCGAATGCGCCGATCGAGCCGACGAAATTCGGCCTGTTCAGGATGTGATGCGATGGACCGCTCAAAGCTCTACCGCCGTTTTCGCACCCTCCTGATCGCCAACCGCGGCGAGATCGCCTGCCGCGTGATCCGCACCGCGCGCGCCATGGGCCTGCGCACGGTCGCGGTCTATTCCGAGGCGGATCGCGACGCAATGCATGTCGCGCTCGCCGACGAGGCCGTGCTGCTTGGGCCTGCGCGTGCCCGCGACAGCTATCTCAATCCCGAACGGCTGATCGAGGCCGCGCGCAAGACCGGCGCGGAGGCGATCCATCCCGGCTATGGCTTCCTGTCGGAGAATGCCGAATTCGCCCAGGCGTGTTTCGACGCCGGCCTGGTCTTCGTCGGCCCGACAGCGGCAATGATGACTGCCATGGGCTCGAAGTCCGGCTCCAAGGCGCTGATGGAGAAGGCCGGCGTCCCGCTGGTGCCCGGCTATCACGGCGAGGCGCAGGACGATGCGACGTTGGCGAAGGCGGCCGAGAAGGTCGGTTTCCCGATTCTGGTGAAGGCGTCCGCCGGCGGCGGCGGCCGTGGTATGCGCATCGTTCGCTCCGCGGATGAACTTGCGCCTGCGATCGTCAGCGCGAAGCGCGAGGCCAAGGCCGCGTTCGGCGACGACCGCATGCTGATCGAAAAATATGTCGATAACCCCCGGCATATCGAGGTGCAGGTGATCGGCGACAGCCACGGCAATCTGCTCTCGCTGTTCGAACGCGAATGCACCCTGCAGCGCCGCCACCAGAAGGTGATCGAGGAGGCGCCGTCGCCGACGCTCAATCCCGCCCAGCGCGAGACGGTCTGTGCCGCCGCGCGAAAGGCCGCGGGCGCCGTCAACTATGTCGGCGCCGGCACCATCGAGTTCGTGTCCGACGGCGAGGACGTGTTCTTCATCGAGATGAACACTCGTCTCCAGGTCGAGCATCCCGTGACCGAGCTGATCACGGGGATCGACTTGGTCGAGTGGCAGTTGCGCGTCGCTTTCGGCGAGGCGTTGCCGCTGAAGCAAGACGAGATCAAGCTTCACGGCCACGCCGTGGAGGCGCGGGTCTACGCGGAGAACCCGACCAAGAACTTCATGCCGTCGGTGGGCAAGATATCAACCTGGCGTCTGCCCGCTGAAACGGGGGGGCTGCGCATCGACTCCGGCTATCGGGAAGGCGATACGGTTTCGCCGTACTACGATGCGATGCTGGCAAAAATGATCGCCTGGGCGCCGACGCGGGATGTCGCGATCGAGCGGCTGAACCGCGGGCTGGAAGAGTCCGACGTCCGCGGCATCGTGACCAACATCCCGTTCCTGTCGGCGCTGATGACGCATCCGAAGGTGAGGGCGAACGCGATCGACACCGGCTTCATCGAGCGCGAACTGACGGTTCTGACGCAGGCCCCGGCGGCGCCGGGCGAGCTCGAGCTCTGCGCCGCGGTGGCCGCTGTGATCAACCACGAGCGGCAGGCTGCACAGGCGGACGCGAATTCGCCCTGGCAGACCTTTGGCTGGATGCCGGTCGGCCGCCGCCAGCGCAATTTTGCGTTTCGCGCGGGTCATGGTGTTGGTCATGGGTCCGAGCAGAAGATCACGCTGAACTATGGCAGCGGACCAGCGACGCTGGTGATCGGCGAACGCGAGCTGGCATTTGCGATCGCGCCCCGGGACGGCGGCTTCGACGTGACGCTTGACGGCGTCAAATCGTTCGTCGCGGCCGTGATCGACGGCCATGAGCTGTATTTGCGCACGCGCAACGGGCGATTCGACCTGCATTGGGTCGATCCGTTCGGCGGCGAGATGGAGGAGCAGGCCGGCGCGGACAAGATCGCAGCGCCCTTGCCGGGCACCGTCGTCGCCGTGCTGGCGGAGGAGGGCGCCAAGCTCGAGAAGGGCGCGCCGATCCTCACCCTGGAAGTGATGAAGATGGAGCAGACGCTGCGTGCGCCCTATGCCGGCGTGCTGAAATCCATCAAATGCAAGGTCGGCGACATCGTCCAGGAGGGCGTCGAGCTCGCCGTGGTCGAGCCTTCCGGAGAATGAGATGAGCGATAAGGTCCGCATCATCGAAATGGGGCCGCGTGACGGCCTCCAGAACGAGAAAACGGCGGTCAGTGTCGAGGCCCGGATCGCCTTCATCGAGGCGCTGGTCGCGGCCGGCCTCAATACAGTCGAGGTCGGCGCCGTCGTCTCGCCCAAGGCGATCCCGCAGATGGCGAGCTCGGACGCCGTGCTGCGCGGCGTTAGCCATTTGACCAGTGCCGAATTCCACGTGCTAGTGCCGAACGAGAAGGGCTATGACGCCGCGTGCGCGGCCGGCGCAAAGATCGTCTCGGTGTTCGCCGCGGCCTCCGAGGGCTTTTCGCGGGCCAACATCAATTGCACGGTCGCGGAGTCCATCGAACGGTTTAAGCCGGTGCTGGCGCGCGCCAGGGACGATGGTGTCAAGGTCCGCGGCTATATCTCCTGCGTGCTGGGCTGTCCGTTCGACGGTGAGATCCAGCCGAAAGCGGTCGCCGATCTCGCCACCACGCTGTGGGAGCTCGGCTGCTACGAGATCTCGCTCGGCGACACGATCGGTGTCGGTACGCCTGCCAAAGCCAAAGAGATGCTGCGGGCGGTCAGCGCCAACATCCCTCCCGCCAATCTCGCGATGCATTTTCACGACACCTACGGCCAGGCGCTCGCCAATCTCTATGCGGGGCTGGAGGAAGGCGTCCGCGTCATCGACGCCGCCGCCGGCGGCCTCGGCGGCTGCCCCTACGCGCCGGGCGCGACCGGCAACGTCGCGACCGAGGACGTCGTCTATATGCTCGGTGGCATGGGGATTAGGACGGGTGTCGATATGGACCGGTTGCTGGCGGCAACCAACGAGATGAGCGGCGTGCTGGGCAAGCCGCCGGTGAGCCGCGTGGCCTCCGCACTGAACGCGAAGAGGAAGCGCGCCAGCTCCTAGTTCTCCGTTATTGCGAGCGCAGCGAAGCAATGATGGTGGACGCAGCTACCTGCTCCCGTCCGGCCCCATCACCAGGTCCGGCAGTGCGGTCGAGATGCCCGGCACGAAGCAGAGCAGCAGCACCGCGAGCATCATCAAAAGCACGAACGGCAGCGTGCCCCAGATCACCTCGCGCAGGGGAATATCCGGCGCGACGTTGCGGATGACGAAGATGTTGAGGCCGACGGGTGGATGGATCAGTCCCATCTCCATCACGATGGTCATGACGACGCCGAACCAGATGATGTCGAAATTGGCGGCGCGGAGCGGCGGCAGGATGATTGGCGCGGTCATGAGAATAATCGAGACCGGCGGCAGGAAGAAACCGAGCACGACGACCATGACGAGGATCGCGAACAAGAGGCCCCAGCGGGGCAAATGCATCGCGACGACGGATTCGGCGGCCGATTGCGAGATGTGCAGATAGCTCATCACGTAGGAATAGAGCAGCGACATGCCGATGATCATCATCAGCATGGTCGATTCCCGGATCGTCGATTTCAGGATCGGGGCAAGGTCGCTCGGCCGCCACACGCTGTAGATCGCCGCGATCAATGCCAGCGCCAAGAGGCCGCCGAGGCCGGCAGTCTCTGATGGCGTGGCGTAACCGCCATAGAGGGCGATCATGACGCCGGTGAGCAGCAGCACGAACGGGATCACGCGCGGCAGTACGCTGAAGCGTTCCGCGAGCGTGTACTCGTCGCGGGCGAGGATCGCAGCTTCCGGGCCGCCGTTCTTGTAGATCGCTTCGGCCGCGGCGTATTCCTGGCGGAAGCGAATCACGGCGTAAACGCCGAACAGCGAGACCAGCAGCAGGCCGGGCCCGATACCGGCGAGGAACAGCCGTCCTAGCGATTTTTCGGCGGCGACCGCAAACAGGATCATGGTGATCGACGGCGGCAACAGAATGCCGAGCGTGCCGCCGGCGGCGATGATCCCCGCGGCAAAGCCGCCGGAATAGCCGCGCTTGCGCATCTCGGGGATGCCGGCCGAGCCGATTGCCGAGCAGGTCGCGGGCGAGGAGCCCGCCATCGCCGCAAACAGCGCGCAGGCGAACACATTGGCGACGCCGAGCCCGCCGGGGACGCGGTGCAGCCAAGCGTGCAGGGCCGAGTAGAGATCCTGGCCGGCGCGCGACTTGCCGATCGCGGCGCCCTTCAGGATGAAGAGCGGGATCGACAGCAGCGTGATCGAGGCCATTTCCTCGTAGACATTCTGCGTCACCGTGTCGAGAGAGGCGGCGGGCATGTAGATGCCCATGAACACGACTGCGACCGCGCCGAGCGCGAACGCGATCGGCATGCCCGAAAACATCACGACAAGCGTCGCGATCCCGTAGGCGAGGCCGATACCGAAAACGCTCATGAACGCCTGGCTCCAGCGAAAGGCAGCGCAAGCTGCACGAGGATCTGGACGCAGAGCAGACTCATGCCGAACGCCATTAGCGAATAGGGGATGGCCAGCGGCGGCGACCACATCGAGTTCGAGACCTGGCCATCGACATAGGCTTCATGCGCCAGTGTCCAGGACTTCCAGGCGAAGAAAGCGCAGAACAGAAGCGTCACGGCATCGACCAGCCAGAGCCTGATCCGGTTCGCCAGTGGTGAGAGCAGGCCGACGAAGGCCTCGATGCCGATGTGACCGCGGTTCTGCTGCACGTAGGCGGCCGTCATGAAGGTCGCGCCGACCAGCAGGAACACCGCGGCCTCGTCCTGCCAGTAATTGGCAGCCTTGAACAAGGCGCGGCTGAGCACGCTGTAGCTCAGGATGGCGCAGGCGGCGATCAGCGCAATCGCGGCGAACACGACGATGATGTTGTTGAGGATGGCGAGACCGCGATCGATCGCTGCCGCAAGGCCGGTCCTTGCGGCAGCGTTTACCTGGCCGTCACGATCCGGAAGCGGACCGTGGCTCATGCGGCGACGTCGGTCGCGAGCTTGAGCAGGTTGGCAGATGTCGCGGTCTTGGCGCCGTAGTCCTTCCATGCGGTGTCGCGGGCGATGTCACGCCACTTGCCGACGGTCGCGGCATCGAGCGCCGAGACCTTGGCGCCGGCCTTCTCGTAGACCTTGGCGACCTCGACATCGTCGTCCTGCGCGCCCTTGCGGCCGAAGGCTTCGAGCTCGGTGCCGACCGCGAGCAGGACGTCCTGCTGGTTCTTCGGCAGCTTGTCGAAGATCGCCTTCGACATCATCAGCGGCTCGAGCATGAACCAATAGGACGCGCCTGCGCCCGAGGTCAGCGATTTCGCGACCTCCTCAAGCCGGAACGAGATCAGGCTGGTCGAGGAGGTGATGCCGGCATCACACGCCCCCGTCTGCATCGCTGCGTAGATTTCGTTCGAGGGCACCGACAGCACGGATGCGCCGGCAGTCTGCAGCACCATGTCCATCTCGCGCGAGCCGCCGCGCACCTTGAGACCCTTGGCATCTTCGGGGGCCACGATCGGCTTGGAGCGGCTGGCGACGCCGCCGGCCTGCCACACCCAGCTGAGCAGGATGATGCCCTTGTCGGCGAGGAAGTCGGTCAAGGCCTTGCCGACCGGCTCCTTCTTCCAGCGCATGCCCTGGTCGTAGGTGGTGACGAGGCCCGGCATCAGGCCGATATTGGTTTCCGGCAATTCGCCGCCGGCATAGGGCATCGGATAGAGGCTGATGTCGAGCGCGCCCTTGCGCATCGCGGAGAACTGCGCGTTGGTCTTGATCAGCGAGGAGTTCGGATAGATCTCGGCGGCGATGTCGCCGTTGCTGCGCTTGCTGACTTCGGCGGCGAACACGCGACAGAGCCGGTCGCGGAAATCGCCCTTGTCGACGGTGCCGCCCGGGAATTGATGCGAGATCTTCAGCGTGGTCGCGGCATGCGCGGTGCCGGTGCTGAAACGGAGAATGGCGGGTGCGGCGACGGCGGTCGCGATCAGGTGGCGGCGCGTGAACATGGCGTGATTCCCTTGGACGGTTCTTGGAAGGTTCTTGTTTGCTTTGCCGTGATTTTGGGCCGGTCTTGGAGACCGCGCTGAGGCCCATCCTAGCCGGTCTTTCAGACAATGTTCTCTAGTCTGATAGTTCGAGACCGAATGCCGCGGCAAGCGTCGGTGATGCTGCATTGCACACTCCCGATCTCCTACATCCGCAGAACCAAGGATGGCGGCGGGCTCGCGGAAATTTATCAGCGGCCGCGTAACAACGCCCCGTGGCAATCCGTCGAGATCAGATAGCGACGTCCGTCGCTGACCAACATCCATCTCGAAGGGAAGACCAGTCATGACCATTCGTACCCGCATCGCGCTCGGCGTTTCGGCGGCCGTTCTCTCGCTCGGCCTCGCGCTGTCGCCGGCCGCCTTTGCCCAGGACAAGGTGGGCAAGGATGACGGCATGATGAAAAAGGACACGATGTCCAAGGACGGCATGAAGAAGGACACCATGTCCAAGGACGACGGCATGAAGAAGGACACGATGTCGAAGGACGGGATGAAGAAAGACGACGGGATGATGAAGAAGCACTGATCTTCCAACGTCGAGAGGCGCTTGCGACAGGCTGACGCGCGCCAAAAATCCGGGGGCGGTCACGTAGACCGCCCCCAGAGCATTTGTTTCAGTCCAAATTCAATTGAACGTGACTTGCGCGCGTTAGACTTGCAAACGTTACTTGCGCTTCGCCTTGCGGGCGGCGTAGCGGGCGTCCCGCTTGGCTTTTTGCTCGGCCTCGGCTTCGGCCGCCTTCGCGACGGCTTCTTCGGCCTCGCGGGCGATCCGCGCGGCCTCGAGCGCGGCAGCTTCTTCTTGAAGGCGCTTCTGCTCGGCCTTTTCCGTGTCGCGCGCAGCCTTTGCTTCGGCGCGCTTGGCCGCAAGGGCCTCGCGCTCCGCACGCTTCGCCACAACCGCGGGATCATCCGGCCCCGGCTGCGACTTGAATTTGTTCAAAAGGTTCTTGCGTGCTTCCTGTGCCGCCTTTTGCCGGTCGGAGAAGCCTGGTTCCCTAAATCCACTCATCGGCGAACCTTGTCATCCTCGCTTTCGATCCTACATCACTGCCTGTTGGTACGTCGGCTGGGCATAGCGGGCGCCGCGCGACGCAGATGCGTGTACATCGGCGCGCGCCGTGATGCCACCTATAATCGCAGCCGATCAGGTAGACGAAAATCGCCGCCCCCGACGATCTCTCGTAGCCCCGAAAAACTGCCGAATTGTGATGTCCCTCATAAGGGGGCACCAGGGCGGTGCCTAGCGTCCGCCCGGGTATGAGACGCGGAGCACGGGTATGACGATCTCACGACTGAGCCTGAAGGCGCTCGCAATCGCCGTTGTGGTGGCAGCCTTGGCCACTGCCGCGCTGCTGCTCGCCCGTCCGCAACCAATCGAAAGTGCCGTCCTGGGCACGGATTGGGAATGCACCCAGACCGCGTTTGTGCTTACGACCTGCGCTCCGCGCGTCCAGCAGGCGATCCCGGCGGCCGAAACCTCCCGCAAGGAAGCGATCCGGCCGACCCGAGGCTAACCGGGAGAAGCTGGACGGGATGTGACGCCACGCCGCAGAGGTGATAAAGCCCGCTCGCCCCCGTGATCGGTCAGCCATGTCCAAGCCCGAAGCCAGTTCCGAAGCCAGCTCCGAAGCTAAGCCCGAACCGGGCGCGAAGCCGAAATCCACTCCAAAACCTCAATCCGGTGACAACCGCCGCGGCGCCATCGCTGGCTTGATCATCGCGATCCTGATCCTCGGCGTCGGCTGGTGGCTCGCCCGCGATCTCACCTCCGCGAGCAAGATGCAGGACTGCCTGATGTCCGGGCGAAGCAACTGCAATGTGATCGAGCCGGCCCACTAGAGGCATGCCAGAGCGACCCGCGCGGACGAAAAAATGTCGTGATCTTAATCATTTGTAACGGGACTTAGCCGACCAAAGCAGGTCAGTCATGTCAGCCGGCATCAGCTCAGCGCGAGCCGAATCGTCTATCGCGCCAGGCATCACGGCGGTTGACGGCAATCGAAAGAGTAGGGGGCAAGCACGCATGAGTGTGTCCAGTCGCATCAAGATCATCATTCCCTTGGTTTCGGCGATGTCATTGCTCGCCGTCCCGGCGCAGGCTCAGGACGCCAGACCGCCGAGAGACGCCGCCCAGCCATCGGCCGGGCCAGGCGCCGGCGCGCCGCCGCAGAACATGCGAAAGGGGCCGCCGCCGCAGCAGGCTGCCCGGCCGGCGCCACAGGCCGGCGTCCAGCCCTACGCCGGCGGTCTTGGTCATGCTGGTCCGGGTCCAAATCCTGCTCTCGCGAGTCCAGGTCCTGGCCCTCGCAATGCCGGCGGTCCGCCGCCCGGACGCAATTACGCCAGGGGTCCCGCACCGGCGCGCGACTGGGGCGGACACACCTATCGCGGCCATCTCGCCTGGGATGGCGGACGCTGGCGCCACGAAGTCCACAACGGCCGCTCTGGCTGGTGGTGGGATGTGGGCGGCGCGCGGTATTATTATCCGCAGCGGATGGACGGGCCTCCGGCCTATATCTCGGAGGATTATTACGACGACGTCCCCGTGGCCTATGCTCCGCCCGTCGCCTACGAACCGCCGCCGCCGCCGCCACCAGCCGATCCCGGCGCGAGCGCGCTTGGCGGCGCTATCGTCGGCGGCGTGCTGGGCGGCCTGATCTCGGGCAACGCCTCGGGTGCGGCCGCAGGCGCTGTGATCGGCGGTGCCACCGGCGCGATCGCCGGCGCGACGGCTGCTTCGCGCCCCGGCTACTATCTGGCCCAAGGCAACTGCTACTACCGCTATCCGAGCGGCCAGTACGTGCAGGCTGATCCACGGGCTTGTTACTGAGCACGCCAGGCGAGGGCTGAAGCGAAGAGGCGGCGAAAAGCCGCCTCTTTTCGTTTTGGCGCTGGCCCTCAGCTGGCCGGGAATTGATTCAAGGGGATCGCCCCGCGCGTCAGGACACTAGCCAGCTGAAGAACGCGATGGCGGCCCAGACCAGGCCTGCGATCCAGGCCAGCATCACGATGCCGATGGTCGCAAGATAAGCGATGCCGAGCGGGTCGGATCTTTCGCCTCGCGTCGGGACGGGAATTTCGGCTGCGGCTTCTTGCGTCATGACGGGAATATCTCCCAAGCCTTCTCGCTCTCTGGGAGCGCTGAGGACTGTTTAGCGGAGGCGCCGTGCGCCGGCTGTGACGCACTTCACAGATCGGTACGCATCAAGCCCCCAATCGGGGCGGGTCGTTCGACAGATGCGTGAATTGGATTGCGTCGCAAATCCGCGAGGACGGCATTACCCCGCAATCATACGGACGAAATTGCCACGCGCTTGTCCAGATCGTCCGGCTAGAATTGGCTTCATGTGTACCAAGTACGATCCACAGCATGAAGCCGAGACGGCGATGAAGCGCGCCGTGGCGGCCGAAGGTCCTGACCGGCAACGTCTCATCGAGCTGGCCCTGGCCTGGCATCAACTCGCCCGCGACCGGCGCGAAGAGCGGACGGACTGAGCTCTCTCTGTTACGAGAGAACTGGTATTCACAGAAAAACCCCGTGCTCGGGGGGACAAGCACGGGGTTCTCGAGAGCCGATCGGGGCTGGCAAATCGGCACCACTGGATTTCGAACGCGCCGATCGCAAGTTCGTTCCGCGCCCCCTTCAATTTTTTCGCGCGAGAACGCCGCCATCGGCGCCTATGCTCGTGACACTCGACGCCTGACGCGAGCCGCCGAAACGCTCCGTTAAGACTCGTTCGGACGACGATTTTCCGATCGCGATTCGTTTCGGGGAACGAAGCGGAGCAGGACCGTGAACAAACAAAAAGTCCCCGACGGGCTGCACTGTGTCAGGCAGCTTCCGACTTCGGCACCGCCTCGGCATTGACCGAAAGCTTGACGACATCGCCTTCGACGGCACCGACATATTTCGTGTCGATGTAATGATGATGGTCCTTGTGACCTTCCGGGTTGTCCTTCCGCGTCAGCTTGATACGGTTGCCCTCGACGCGGTCGACGGTGCCGACATGTGCGCCGTCCTTGCCGACGATCTTCATGTGCTCTCTGATCTCGCTCATGATGTTCTCCTTGTGCCGTGTCAACGGCGAGGACCGGTCTTCGTTGCAAGGATAGGCGGGCCCGGCTGTTGGAGCCAATGCGCTCGCCGAACGTTGAATGGCAGTCGCAATTGCCAAGATCCGCATCAAGACGCTTATCAAGATCCGCATGGAGACCTCCGAGGCCTATCTCGATCGAAAGCACAGGGAAATCGGGCTGCTGAACGATTGCCTGAGGAGCCCGCTGCATTTGGCTCGGCCGCAATCGGTCGACGAGGTTGTGGTCTCCAAGTTTCAGCTCGCCGCCGCACTACGCGCGGAACATGCGCTGCAGGACTGGAGAGCGACGGAGACGGCCTGGTCGCATGCGGCGTCTCCCAGCAGCGGTCCGTTCGTGTTCAGCTACGACTATCAGCGCGCGGACCTCAAGGTGAGTGGTCCCTCGTTCTATGAACTCGAGCGGGGCTGCAGGGGCGAGGCGATCTATACCGCCTCCGGCATGGCCGCGATCTCCGCGCTGCTGCTCGCGTCCGCACGGATCATCGGCAAAGCAGACGTCGTGGTGCTGCCGGGCACTTACGGCGAGACACTGGAGCTGATCGAGAGCCTCGTTCCCCATTTGCGGCTTGTCACCGCCAGCCTCCCGCTGGGCGAAGCGTTCGCTGCGGCAGCCTTGCCACGCTTTCTCCTGCTCGATTCATGCGCCCCTGCCGGGGCGTTCGAAGCGGCTCTGCGTTGCGACGGTTCGGGGCTCGATCTCTTGATTTTCGACACGACATGTTTCGCTGGCAGATCGGGGCGCATCCGGCGCGTCCTGAGATGGGCCGCGCGATGGGACATTGCAGTCGTGTTGGTGCGAAGCCATAACAAGCTGGATTCGCTCGGGGTGGAATACGGCCGGCTCGGCTCTGCCGTGTTCGTGCATTGGAGCCGGAAGGACCTCAAGGCGGGCCAGCTGCTGTCCGAAAGCCTGGCGGCGGAAACCCGCAATGCCGTCCGGCTTCTCGGTGGCGCGGCGTTGCCGGCGCACTTCCCGCCATTCGTGGGCTCTGTGGCCTATTGGGCCCTGACGAAAAGGCGCGTCGCTGCGATTCTGCGCAACGGTCGCCACGCGGCGCGATATTTCGCCGCCGAGCTCGCTTCGCTCTCGGCCGAGCTGCATTTCACCCACGGCCTCTATGTCACGCTTCGCGGCAGGCGCGCCCTCGATGAGGCGACCGCGCGGCAGGCCGCCGAGGACATGAGCCGCGACCTGAGCGGCAAAGGCTTCCCCATTCGCCACGCCGGCAGTTTTGGTTTCGATTTCGCGGCGACCGAGTGGTTTCACGACGCGACGACGGATCGGTACAGCGTCCGGGTGGCGGTGCCGGATTTGCCGACTGAGTTGTGGAAGGATCTAGCAGCGGCGATTGCCGGGTGGTGGGCGCGACATCAAGGCGACACTGAAGGGTGAGTGCGGTGCAAGGCCATGACAGAGCGACCGAAAGCGTTTCCTTACAGGGAATGCACGTGGCATGTTTCAGACGAACAGTCCCGGCAATGGCTTGCGGTGCTTGAAAAGACGGGTGCAGCCAACGTCCGAGCGCGCCTTGCCCAGACCGACGCGGCATCCGCAGGAGCGATCGCGATCGGAACCGCGCCCGTCATGACGATCGGGTTCGCCCAGGAATGGCTGAACTGGAAAGATAATCAAAAATCCGAGGCGGATATCGAACGGCACGAGCGGCAGATCTGGTGGACTCGGACCGCGGCAATCGCCGCATCGGTCGCCGCCTTGAGCGCACTGTTCGGCTGGATTTGGACGATCTTCATCCGGGGGAATAACGGCCTATAACAAACATGATTGTTACGTTGCGCATACATCCGCCAGACGAGAGGGGCGACAAACTGCGCTGTTTCAATCGATCGCCAGGCATTCTTCCACGGCCGGCTTCTGGTGGCCGCGACGCGCCCACGCTTGAACGGCGAAGGCGAGTTGGTGCTGACTCGCTGCCGCGTCCGCGATGGTGGCCCGGGCCGTCGCGATCGGCTTTGTGACCACACCGGAGTTCACGACTCCCGCGTCAACTGCCAAAAACGATATTGCTACAACCGCCACCGCCGACGCGATCGCCATTCTCGTCAAGTCGGATAGTGGCATCGAAGTCCTTATCGGGCGCACGTCGCCCGGCGAATAGATAGGGCTCGTTTGCCCGGATCAAAGGCCGGAGCGAGGCGGCCCACGCGTTCGTGAAGGACGGATTCTGCAGGTGCGCGCCGTAGATCGGGCTCACGATGAACGGATGAGACCGAAATTGGCGATCCCGGCAGGAATCGAACCTGCAACCCTCAGAGTAGAAATCTGATGCTCTATCCAGTTGAGCTACGGGACCGTCTTGAGCCGCCCTGGTTGGGGGCCGCTGTTCATCTACCATGCCATTATGAAAAATATCGTCTTTCGCCAAGCCTGAACCGAACCGTTTTCGTCGAAGCCGCGACAAAGCGGAACGGTGGGGTGTCAGGGTGCCGGGTTGAGCGGCAGCAGACTGGACGATGGATCACATCGCCGGGAATGCTGATCAGCTTCCGGGACACGGCCGCCGGACGACTGGTCGGATATTGCTGCGCCATCAGGACGGCGTGCGCGGCGGTAGCTTGATCGGTCTCCTCTGGGCGTGCCTTGTCATGGCGAATGCGACGGTTTGCACCTTTGGTTCCATCGCCTTGAGTCCGTCACCTTTCCGCGCATTTCATGCGACAAGCGGCGTTCGTCCGCGATTTCCGGGAGTCCATCCATGATCGGTCTTGTTCGCGCCGTCACACTCTGCGCCACGCTGGCGTTCGGCCTTAGCGTCGCGCAGGCCGCCGACAAAGCCTTCAAGCGGGACGACCTATCCGATTCCGCGATCAAGCTGGAGGCGCAGATCAAGGGCGAGGCGGGGCCGGTCGCCAAGACCGGCGCGAGCTTGCGCACCGACGCCGATGCTGCCTTCCGGCGCAACGACTATCGCACCGGCCTGTCGGTGCTCGGCCAGATCGCGGCGACCACGCCGGAGGACGCCGGCAACTGGTTGCGGCTGGCAAAGGTCATCTTCCAGATATCGCCGAAGAGCTCGAGCGAGCAGACGTTCCTGCTGGAGCGCGCCTCGACCGCCGCCTACATCGCCTACCAGCGCGCCGGGAATGCGGGCGAGGAGGCCGACGCGCTCGCGGTGCTCGGCAAGTCTCTTTCCGAACGCAAGCTGTGGCGGCCGGCGCTGGATGCTCTGCGGCTGTCGCTCGACATGCGCGAGGTCGCCGACGTCCGCGGCCAATATGAGAAGATGCGCGACGAGCACGGTTTTCGGCTGCTCGACTACACCGTGGACTCGGACTCCGCCAGTCCGCGCGCCTGCTTCCAGTTCTCGGAGGAGTTGGCAAAACGCACCGATTTCGCGCCGTACCTCGCGCTGGCCGGCCAGGACAAGCCGGCCCTGTCGGCCGAGGCCAAGCAGCTCTGCGTCGACGGGCTGAAGCATGGCGAGCGCTACAACATCAATTTGCACGCCGGCCTGCCGTCCAGCGTGAAGGAAGGCCTTCCGAAATCGGCCGAGTTCAACGTCTATGTGCGCGACCGCAAGCCCTTCGTGCGCTTCACCAGCCGCGCCTATGTGCTGCCGAGGACGGGCCAGCGCGGCATTCCCGTCGTCAGCGTCAACACGCCAGCCGTCAACATCAACGTGTTCCGGATCGGCGACCGCAATTTGATCAACACGGTGGTCGACAGCGATTTCCAGAAGACCCTGTCGAAATACCAGCTCAGCGATCTCGGCGGCGAGCGCGGCGTGAAAGTCTGGACCGGCGAGGTTGCCACCGCGATGACGCTCAACCAGGACGTCACCACGGCATTCCCGGTCGACCAGGCGCTTGGTGAACTCCAGCCCGGCGTCTATGTGATGACGGCCGCGGCCAAGGGGCCGGGCTCGGACGACGACTATCAGCTCGCCACCCAATGGTTCATCGTCTCCGATTTCGGCGTCACGGCCTATTCCGGCAATGACGGCATCCATGTCTTCGTGAATTCGCTGGCCTCGACCGATCCGGTCGGCAAAGCCGAGGTGCGGCTGGTCGCGCGCAACAACGAGATCCTGGCCACCCGCAAGACCGATGAGAGCGGCCATGTGCTGTTCGAGGCGGGGCTTGCGCGTGGCGATGGCGGCCTGTCGCCGGCGATGCTCACCGTGACCGGCGAGAAGGCCGACTATGCCTTCCTCAGCCTCAAGTCCTCCGCCTTCGACCTGTCGGACCGCGGCGTTTCGGGCAGGGCCGTGCCTGCGGGCGCCGACGCTTTCGTCTATGCCGAGCGCGGCGTCTACCGCTCCAGCGAGACCGTCTATCTCACCGCGCTGTTGCGCGACGGGCAGGGCAACGCCGTCACCGGCGGGCCGATGACCCTGGTGATCGAGCGTCCTGATGGCGTCGAATTCCGCCGCGCCGTGCTGTCCGACCAGGGCGCGGGCGGGCGCACCTTGTCGGTGCCGCTCAACTCGGCCGTCCCGACCGGGACCTGGCGGGTGCGCGCCTTCACCGATCCGAAGGGCTCTTCGGTCGGCGAGACCACTTTCATGGTCGAGGACTACGTCCCCGATCGGATCGAATTCGACTTGTCTGCCAAGGACAAGCTGATCAAAGCTAACGCTCCAGTGGAGCTTAAGGCGGACGGTCATTTCCTCTATGGCGCGCCGGCCTCGGGGCTAGCGCTCGAAGGCGACATGCTGGTCGCGCCCGCGTCCGAGCGGCCGGGCTTCGCCGGTTACCAGTTCGGCGTCGCCGACGAGGAGACCACCTCGAACGAGCGCACGCCGCTGGAGAACCTGCCGGAAGCCGACGCCAACGGCGTTGCGACCTTCCCGGTCACGCTCGACAAGCAGCCGGCCTCGACGCGGCCGCAGGAGGCGCAGATCTTCGTCCGCATGGTCGAGGCCGGCGGCCGCGCCGTCGAGCGCAAGATCGTGCTGCCGGTCGCGCCTGCTGCCGCGATGATCGGCATCAAGCCGCTATTCGGCGACAAGAACGTCGCCGAGGGCGACAAGGCCGAGTTCGATGTTGTGTTCGTCTCGCCCGAGGGTGAGAGGCTTCGCCGCGACGGCCTGCGCTACGAGCTCCTGAAGATGGAGTCGCGCTACCAATGGTATCGCCAGAGCAATTACTGGGAGTACGAGCCGGTCAAATCGACCTCGCGCGTCTCTGACGGCGACGTGACCGTCGCTGCGGACAAGCCGTCGCGGATTTCGATGACCCCACAGCCCGGCCGCTACCGGTTGGACGTGAAGTCGAACGACGCCGACGGGCCCGTGACCTCGGTACAGTTCGACGTCGGCTGGTATTCCGACGGCAGCGCCGACACGCCGGACCTCCTGGAGACCTCGATCGACAAGCCGCAATACGCCTCGGGCGACACGATGATCGTGTCGGTCAACGTCCGCAGCGCCGGCAAGCTGACGGTCAACGTGCTCGGCGATCGCCTGCTGACGACGCAGACCATCGACGTCAAGGAAGGCACCGCCCAGGTGAAGCTCCCGGTCGGCAAGGACTGGGGCACCGGCGCCTATGTGGTGGCAACGCTGCGCCGTCCGCTCGATGCGGCCGCGCAACGCATGCCGGGCCGGGCGATCGGACTCAAATGGTTCGGCATCGACAAGCAGACCCGCACGTTGCAAGTGAAGCTGACGCCGCCGGCTCTGATCCGGCCGAATGGGTTGCTGAAGATCCCCGTCAAGCTCGACGGGCTCAATCCGGGCGAGGACGCCAAGATCGTGATCGCCGCGGTCGACGTCGGCATCCTCAACCTCACCAATTACAAGCCGCCGGCGCCGGACGACTATTATCTCGGCCAGCGCCGCCTGAGCGCGGAGATCCGCGATCTCTATGGGCAACTCATCGACGGCATGTCGGGCACGCGCGGGCAGATCAAGTCCGGCGGCGACGCCGGTGCCGCCGAGCTCCAGGGCTCGCCGCCCGCGCAAAAGCCGCTCGCGCTCTATTCGGGCATCGTCACCGTTGCCGCCGACGGCACGGCCGAAGTGAGCTTCGACGTTCCGGAGTTCGCCGGCACCGCGCGCGTGATGGCGGTGGCGTGGACCGCGACCAAGCTCGGTCGCGCCAACACGGACGTGGTGATCCGCGACCCTGTCGTGCTGACCACGACCTTGCCGCGCTTCCTGCTCAACGGCGACCACGGCACGGTCAATCTCGAGATCGACAATGTCGAGGGGCAGGCCGGCGATTACGTCATCAACGTGAAGACCGGCGGGCCGGTGAGAATGACCGGCAATCCCGCGACCACGGTCAAGCTTGCCGCCAAGCAGCGGAATTCGTTCACGCTCGCCATCGACGCGACGGCGGCGGGGCAGGCGACACTCGACGTCGACATCAAGGGGCCGAATGGCCTGGCGCTGGCGCGCCATTATGCGCTCGACGTCAAGGCGGCGACGCAAGTGCTGGCGCGGCGCTCGATCCGGACGCTGGCGAAGGGTGAGAGCCTGACGTTGACCTCGGATATGTTCGCCGATCTCGTGCCGGGCACCGGTAGCGTCTCGGTCTCGGCCAGCCTGTCCACTGCGCTCGATGCGGCGACGATCCTCAAAGCACTTGACCGCTATCCCTATGGCTGCTCGGAGCAGATCACCAGCCGCGCCATGCCGTTGCTCTATGTCAACGAGCTCGCGGCCGGTGCGCACCTGGCCATGGACACCGAGGTCGACCAGCGCATCCGCGACGCCATCGAGCGGCTGCTGGCCCGCCAGGGCTCGAACGGCTCGTTCGGGCTGTGGTCGGCAGGCGGTGACGATTCCTGGCTGGACGCGTATGTGACGGACTTCCTGACTCGCGCCCGCGAAAAGGGCTTTGTGGTGCCGGATGTGCTGTTCAAGACCGCGCTCGACCGCATCCGCAACTCGGTCGTCAACGGCAACGAGCCGGAGAAGGACGGCGGCCGCGATCTCGCCTACGGCCTCTATGTGCTGGCGCGCAACGGCGCGGCGCCGATCGGCGACCTCCGCTATCTCGCCGACACCAAGCTGAGCAACCTCGCCACTCCCATCGCGAAATCGCAGCTCGCCGCGGCGCTCGCGCTGGTCGGTGACCGCAACCGCGCGGAGCGGGTCTATGGCGCAGCCCTCGACAGTCTCGCCCCAAAGCCGGTGCTGGAGTTCGGCCGCACCGACTACGGCTCGCAGCTCCGCGATGCCGCAGCGCTGGTGTCGCTTGCCAGTGAAGGCAACGCGCCGAAGGCAACGCTGACGCAGGCGGTGTCGCGGGTCGAGACTGCGCGCGGGCTGACGCCCTACACCTCCACGCAGGAAAATGCGTGGCTGGTGCTGGCGGCGCGCGCGCTCGCCAAGGAGAATCTGTCGATGGAGGTGGACGGCCAGCCGGTCAAGACCGCGCTGTACCGCAGCTACAAGGCCGCCACTCTGGAAGGCAAGCCGCTGAAGATCACCAACACCGGAGACGCGCCGGTGCAGGCGGTGGTCTCGGTGTCGGGGTCGCCGGTGACGCCTGAGCCCGCGGCATCGAACGGCTTCAAGATCGAGCGCAGTTTCTTCACGCTCGACGGCAAGCCCGCCGATATCAGCAAGGTCAAGCAGAACGACCGCTTCGCCGTGGTGCTGAAGATCACCGAGGCCAAGCCCGAATACGGCCACATCATGGTGTCCGACTATCTGCCGGCCGGCCTGGAAATCGACAATCCAAAACTGGTGTCGTCGGGCGACAGCGGCACGCTGGGCTGGATCGAGGATGGCGAAGAGCCCGAAGATACCGAGTTCCGCGACGATCGCTTCACGGCTGCCGTCGATCGGGCCTCGGATTCGAAGGCGGTCTTCACGGTGGCCTACGTCGTGCGTGTGGTCTCACCGGGCAAATACGTGCTGCCGCAGGCCTATGTCGAGGACATGTACAATCCCTCGCGCTACGGCCGCACCGGCACCGGCACGGTCGAGGTGCGGGCGGCGAAGTGAGTGGTGATGGGATGAGCGACAAGGAGCCACATGCTCCGCCGTCATGCCCGGGCTTGTCCCGGGCATCCACGGACTTTGGTGCGAGAGGCAAGAACGTGGATGGCCGGGACAAGCCCGGCCATAACGGAGCAAGGGGCAGGGGCCCGCGTGTCCTCTCCGCGCTGGCATTCTCGCTCATCCTCACCATCGTCGGCGTCGTCGCGTGGGTTTACTCCCTCGGTCCGCTGCCTTTCGACGACGCCCGCCAGGTTTCCACCACCATCGTCGATCGGAATGGCAAGCTGCTGCGCGCCTATGCGATGGCGGATGGACGCTGGCGGCTACCGGTCGAGACAAAAACGAACGTCGATCCGACCTATCTGAAGCTGCTGCTCGCCTACGAGGACCAGCGCTTTTACGCACATGACGGCATCGACCCGGTGGCGCTGGGGCGCGCTGCGTTTCAGCTTGCGACGCGCGGCCACATCGTCTCGGGCGGCTCGACCATCTCGATGCAGCTCGCGCGGCTGATGGAGCCTCGGCGGCAGCGCTCGCTCCATGCAAAGCTGCGGCAGATCGTGCGTGCGATCGAGATCGAGCGCAGCTTGAGCAAGGAGCAGATCCTCGACCTCTATCTGGCGCTCGCGCCTTACGGCGGCAATCTCGAGGGCATTCGCGCTGCCTCGATCGCCTATCTCGGCAAGGAGCCGAAGCGGTTGTCGCTGGCTGAAGCCGCGTTGCTGGTCGCGCTGCCTCAATCGCCGGAGACCCGCAGGCTCGATCGCTATCCCGATGCGGCGCGCAAAGCGCGTGACCGCGTGCTCGACCGCATGGTCGAGGAGCAACAGATCAGCCTCGACGATGCGAAGCAGGCGAAAGCCGTTCCTGTGCCGAAACTGCGCAAGCCGATGCCGATCCTGGCGCCGCACGCCTCCGATGCGGCGCTTGCGACGGTCAAGGACGCGCCAGTCATCAAGCTGACGCTCGATGCCACCCTCCAGAAGGTGCTGGAGCCGCTAGCGCGCGATCGTGCCATTGCGTTGGGGCCGAACATCTCGGTCGGCATCATCGTCGTCGACAATGAGAGCGGCGACGTGCTCGCGCGCGTCGGCTCGGCCGATTATTTCGACGAGCGCCGGGCAGGGCAGGTCGACATGACCCGCGCCATCCGCTCGCCGGGCTCGACGCTGAAACCCTTCATCTACGGGCTGGCCTTCGAGGACGGTTTTGTTCATCCGGACAGTCTGATCGACGATCGGCCCGTGCGCTTCGGCTCCTACGCGCCGGAAAATTTCGACATGACGTTTCAGGGCACGGTGCCGGTGAAGAAGGCGCTGCAGCTGTCGTTAAACGTGCCCGCGATCGTGCTGCTCGACCGCGTCGGCGCGAGCCGGCTGGCCTCGCGGCTGCGTCAGGCCGGTGGCAATCTGGTTCTGCCCAAGGACGAGGCGCCGGGATTGGCCATGGGCCTTGGCGGCGTCGGCGTGACGCTGCAGGACCTCGCCCAGCTCTATGCAGGCTTCGCCCGGCTCGGCACCACCAGGCCGTTGCGCGAGATCATGAGCGACAGGGACGACCGCGAGCCGCTGCGGCTGCTCGATCAGGTCGCGGCCTGGCAGGTCGGCAACGTGCTGCTCGGTACCCCGCCGCCGGAGAACGCGGCCCACAACCGCATCGCCTTCAAGACCGGCACCTCCTATGGCTACCGCGACGCTTGGTCGATGGGCTTCGACGGGCGCATGACCATCGGCGTCTGGGTCGGCCGGCCCGATGGCGCGCCGGTTCCGGGCCTGATCGGTCGGGTTGCCGCCGCGCCGATCCTGTTCGACGCCTTCGCCCGCACCGGCAAGACGCTCCTGCCGTTGCCGAAGCCGCCGAAAGGAACTCTCGTGGCCAGCAACGCCAAGCTGCCGTTGCCCTTGAGGCGGTTCCGCCCGCTCGGGGATCTGGTGCGGACCGGGGGCGAGCAGGCCCTGCACATCCAGTTTCCGCTGAACGGCTCGCGGATCGACGTCGATCGCTCAGGTGGCGAGGGCGGCGCAGCCATGCCGGTCAAGGTCGCCGGCGGCGTTCTGCCCATGACCGTCATGGTTAACGGAACGGCGCAGGGCGAGATCGACGGACGGCGCCAGCGGCTGATCGATCCGCCCGGTCCGGGCTTTGCGCGGCTGACCGTCATCGATGCCACGGGCGCCGCGGACACAGTTGTCATTCGAATTCAGTGACCCTGCCTCAAGCGGTTGTGGCGATGGCGGTTTCAGCGTAAGCGGAACCGATGGCCGAGACCTATCCAACACCCCGTTTTGGAGCTCCCCGCGAGCCGAAATCCCCGGTGAATCCGGGCAGCCGGCTCGTCTCCATGTTCGACATCGCCACGGCCAGCCACGTCCGCGCGGTGAGCTTCCTGTTGTTGTGCGCGCTGCTGCTATTCCTGCCGGGCTTCTTCACGATTCCGCCGGTTGACCGCGACGAGGCGCGCTTTGCGCAAGCCACCAAGCAGATGGTCGAGAGCGGCGATTATGTCGACATCCGTTTCCAGGAGGACGTCCGCTATAAGAAGCCGGTCGGGATCTACTGGCTGCAATCGGCCGCAGTCGAGACGGCATCGGCGCTCGGTCTGCCGAAGGCCGAGTTGCGGATCTGGGTCTATCGGCTGCCGTCGCTGATCGGCGCCATCGGTGCCGTGCTCATGACCTATTGGGCGGCGCTCGGCTTCGTCACGCGGCGCGCCGCAGTGCTTGCAGCACTTCTGATGTGCGCCTCGGTGCTGCTTGGCGTCGAGGCGCGGCTTGCGAAGACCGACGCGATGCTGCTGTTCTGCGTGGTCGCCGCGATGGGCGCGATGGCGCGGGCCTATCTGTCCTGGCAACGCGCCGAGGACGAGACCCATCCGCCCTGGAGCTGGCCCGCGATCTTCTGGACGGCTCTCGCTGTCGGCATCCTGATCAAGGGCCCGCTGATCCTGATGTTCGCGGGCCTGACCATCGTCGCGCTCGCGATCCAGGACCGCGATGCCTCCTGGCTATGGAAGTTGCGCCCGCTCTGTGGCCTGATGTGGATGCTGGTGCTGGTGCTGCCCTGGTTCGTCGCGATCTTCTGGCGCGCCGGCGATGCCTTCTTCGCCGATTCCGTCGGCGGCGATATGCTGAGCAAGTTGGGCGCGCAGGAATCCCACGGCGCGCCGCCCGGACTGTATCTGGCGCTGTTCTGGATCACGTTCTGGCCCGGCGCGCCGCTTGCGGCGATGGCGGCGCCTGCGGTCTGGCGCGCGCGGCGCGAGCCCGGTGCGCAATTCCTGCTGGCCTGGCTGGTCCCATCCTGGATCGTGTTCGAGGTGGTGCTGACCAAGCTGCCGCATTACGTGCTGCCGCTGTATCCTGCGATCGCGATCCTCACCGCGGGCGCGCTCGAGCGGCGCGTGCTATCGTGGTCCTGGCTGATGCGCGGCTCGGCCTGGTGGTTCGCGATCCCCGTTGGCGGCTCGATCATCGCGGTCGTCGGCGCGGTGATGCTGACGCGGCAGCCTGCTTTCGTGGCATGGCCGTTCATCGCGGCCTCGCTGATCTTCGGCCTGTTCGCCTGGTGGCTTCACGACAACAATCACGCCGAGCGCTCGCTGCTCAACGCGCTGGTCGCAGCCCTGATGCTCGCGCTAACGGTCTACGGCATCGTGCTGCCGTCGCTGACGCCGCTGTTTCCGAGCATCGAGATCGCACGCGCGCTTCGCAACGTCACCTGCGTGGGCCCGAAGGCGGCCGCGGCCGGCTATCACGAGCCGAGCCTGGTCTTCCTGACGGGTACGCAGACGCTGCTCACCGACGGTTCGGGTGCGGCGGATTTCCTGCGGCAGGGGAGCTGCCGTTTCGCGCTGATCGAGCAGCGTTCGGAGCGCGGCTTCGTGCAGCGCGCCGAGGCGATCGGGCTGCGCTACAAGGTTGGCACCCGCATCGACGGCTACAATTTCTCGCAAGGGCGCGCGATCTCGATCTCGATCTTCCGCTCGGAAGGCACCGAGTAGGATGTCGGCACCAACCGACATCTCGCCGCGCGCGAGCTATCCCGCACAATTGCTCACGCTCTCGGGGCGCGCCCTGGCACAGCTCGTGCGCACGCCCTCGCATTCGCGCCGCGCCGAGGCCGCGCGAAAGCTGGCGCGGCATTCGCTTTGGCTGAGTGCTGCAGGTGCAGCCCTGGTCATCGCGCTGATGGTCGTGTTCGACCTGACCGAGATCCAGCTGATGCCGGCACGTGGCGCGCCCGGACTGTGGCCGATCCGCATCCTTACCGATTTCGGCAAGGACGAGTATGTGCTCTCGGTGCTCGGGGGCCTGCTGGTGGTCCTGGCGCTGGTTGCGGCGGGATTGCACGGCACCAGCCGCGCGCTTCTGCTCGGCCTCGGCACGCGGCTGCAGTTCATGTTTTTGTCTGTTGCCGTGCCCGTATTCGTCGCCGAGATCCTGAAATATCTTATCGGTCGAGGACGTCCGTTCGTCGGCGGCAAAGCCAATCCGTTCAACTTCGTGCCGTTCGAGGGGACCGGGGCCTATGCCAGCCTGCCGTCGGGTCATGCGGTGACGGCGTTCGCGCTGGCGTTCGCGGTCTCGGCGCTGTGGCCGCGCCTGCGCGTGTTCATGTTCACTTACGCTATCGTGATCCTGCTAACGCGACTGGTGCTGCTTGCGCACCACCCGAGTGACGTGGTGGCCGGCGCCCTGGTCGGCTTGGTCGGCGCCTTGGCGGTGCGCTACTGGTTCGCGGCCCGCAGGCTCGGCTTTGCCATCCGTGCCGACGGCACCATTGTGCCTCTTGCAGGGGCGGTCTCGGGCCGCCTCAAAAGGGTTGCCCACGGGGCATCCGCCCCATAAAAGCGGCTGCCTGCCGGGACCGCCGGTTCCCGAGCCAAGCCAATTCCAACCACGAGCTTCGATTTGTCGTCCCAGCCTTCGGTTTTCCAGCCCTCGGTTTCCATCGTCGTTCCCGTGCGCAACGAAGCCGACAACATCGTGCCGCTGATCGAGGAGATCGGCGCGGCGCTCGACGGCCGCTGGGCCTATGAGATCATCTACGTCAATGACGGTTCGACGGACGCGACCGGCGAACGGCTTGGCGCGGTCATGAAGCAGCGGGACAATCTGCGCCAGCTGCGCCATGCCAGATCAGGCGGCCAATCCGCGGCCGTGCGCAGCGGGGTGCGTGCGGCACGCGGCGCGATCGTGGCGACGCTCGACGGCGACGGCCAGAACAATCCGGCCTTCCTGCCGGACTTGATTTCGGCTGTCGAGAACGGAAGCAAGGTCGGACTTGCCGCCGGACAACGCGTCGGCCGCAAGGATACCGGCTTCAAGAAGTTCCAGTCGCGCGTCGCCAACGGCGTCCGCAACGCTATCCTGAAGGACGGTACGCGCGACACCGGCTGCGGCCTGAAGGCGTTCCGGCGCGAGGTGTTCCTGATGATGCCCTATTTCGACGGGCTGCATCGCTTCCTGCCGGCGCTGGTGCGCCGCGAGGGCTACGAGATCGCCTATGTCGACGTGATCGACCGTCCGCGCCGCTCCGGCGTGTCAAACTACGGGTTCTTCGACCGGCTGTGGATCGGCATCATGGATCTCGTGGGCGTGTGGTGGCTGATCCGCCGCAAGAAGCCGACGCCAGATGTGACTGAGGTGACGGCATGATCATCCAATACGGTCAGGCGCTGAGCAATTATTTCTACGACGTCTTCGTCGCCAAGTTCGACTTCTGGCTCGCGTTCGGCCTCGTCGCGCAGTTGTTCTTCACGGCGCGTTTCCTGGTGCAGTGGATCGCGAGCGAGCGCGCCGGCAACAGCGTAGTGCCGATGGCGTTCTGGTTCTGCTCCATGGGCGGCGGGCTGATGACGCTGGTCTATGGCGTCGTCAAGCGCGAGCCTGTCATCATCCTCGGCCAGGCGCTCGCGACCATCATCTATATCCGCAACATCATGCTGATCATCAAGAACCGCGGCCGCGGCTCGAAGACGCTGGAGCGCTGATCCGAGGCGACTAGCGCGGCAGCGCCGAGGCTGCTCCCGACGCGGGGAGGGCGGCGGTCTCCGTCTCGGTCCTGCGATGGGGCTCGCCAGCCGCGTCGAGCACGGGGTAGGCGACCGAGCAGATATGCGAGTGGATGCGGCGCAGGTCCCGCAGCACGTCGAGATGCAGCGACGTGGTTTCGATGGTCTCGGGACGGCCCTCGCGGAGGCGATCGAGGTGGCGCTCGACGGCGGCAAGCTCGGTGTTGCGCAGCGCCGTCTTCTCCACCAGCAGCTTGCGTGCCTCGTTGGCGTCGCCCGACATGAAGACGCCAAAGGCGATGCGCAGCGAATCCATCGTGCGCTTGTGGAAGGCGGCGAGCTCCTCGGCGCCCTCGGGCGAGAACTGAAAGCGGCGCTTGATCTTCTTGGTCGCGAGCTCGCTCAGGCTCTTGTCGATGATGTCGCCGATATGTTCCAGATTGATGGCGAAGGAAATGATCTCCATGGCGCGCCGGCCCTCGCTCTCGTCGAGGCTGCCGCGCATGAGTTTGGTCACGTAGAGCTTGATGGCTTCGTCGAGGCCGTCGACGATATTGTCCATCTTCGAGACCTGGTCGACCAGCGCGCGGTCGCCGCTCATCATCGCCGCCATCACCTTGCGCAGCATGATCTCGACGAGATCGCCCATGCGCAGGGTTTCGCGGCCCGCATCGGCCAGCGCCAGCGACGGCGATTCCAGCGCGGTCTCGTCGAGATAGCGCGGCCGGGCCGGATCGGCCTCCTGAACACGATCGGGCAGGAGCCGGGTCAACAAGCGCGACATGGTATCGAGCAGCCCGATGAAGATGACGGCCGTGCCGACGTTGAAGGCGATATGAAACGCCGCCGTCATCCTGGCCAGATCAGGCTGCCAGGCGTGCATGTGCTCGGCGATCGGGCCCAGGAAGGGCAGGACCAGGGCGATGCCGATCACGCGATTGACGAGATTGCCCACCGGCAAGCGATAGCTGGCGGGATCGTCACGCTTGGCGCCTTCGAATACGGGATTGATGGCGCTGCCGAGATTGGCGCCAAGCACCAGTGCGAGCGCCGCGTAAGGCGAGACGAACTGCGAATAGGCGAGTGACATGATCAGCAGCACGCTGGCGACGCTCGAATGCACCGCCCAGGTGACGAGCGCCGCGATCACGATGCACAGAACGGGATCCCCCGTAATGGAGGACATCACGACGCGGACGCCCGGTGCGTTCTCGGCTGGCGCCAGCGTGTCGAGCAGGATGTGCAGCGACAGCAGCATCAGTCCGAGACCGATCAAGACACGGCCGACATCCTTGATCCGCGAGCGCGGACCCACGCGGAAGGCGACCAGTCCGAGCACGAACAGGACCGGCGCGACGGCGGCGATGTTGAACGACAGCACCTGCACGATCAACGTCGTGCCGACATTGGCGCCGAGCATGATCGCCAGTGCGGTGACCAGGCTGAGCAGGCCCTCGGCTGCGAACGAGCTCGTGAGCAGCGCGGTCGCGGTGCTGCTCTGGAGCAGCGCTGTCAGCCCGAGACCGGCGGCAAACGCGTTGAAGCGATTTCCAAGCGCCTTGCCGAGCAGCCGTCGCAGGTCGGGGCCAAAGGCGCGCAGAATCCCGCTGTGGACCATGTGCAGGCCCCACAGCAACAGCGCCACGCCGCCCATCAGATCGAGCAGTACCAACGTTCCCATGCTCCGTGTCCGGATTGGAGTCGATTGGTGAGGCTAGCGCCAAATGCTTGAGGTTCAAACCATTTGTTGGCGCGTCGGCGTTAACGTTTGCGGCTTATGCACGTCCCCCCGGTGCGCGTTGGCGCGTCCCGCGGCGCGATGCCTTGTGAGCAGCCTCACATTGCTGCCTTGAGGGCAGCGAAGCCGCGATCGAGGTCGGCCTTGAGGTCGTCGACGCTTTCGAGCCCGATATGCAGACGCAGGGTGGGGCCGCCCGGCGCCCACTTGGTCGCGGTGCGATAGGCGTCGCAATCGAAGGGAATCACCAGGCTCTCGAAGCCGCCCCAGGAGAAGCCCATGCCGAACAGTTTGAGCGTATCGAGCATGATGTCGACCGCCTTCTGTGGCGCCGGCTTCAGGACGATGCTGAACAGGCCCGACGCGCCCGTGAAGTCGCGCTTCCAGATCGCATGGCCGGGATCAGTCTCGAGCGCCGGATGCAGCACGCGCGCGACCTCGGGACGGCTCGCAAGCCAGCGCGCCATGTCGAGCCCGGAGCGATGATGCTGCGCCAGCCGCACCGACAGCGTACGCAGGCCGCGCAGTGCCAGGAAGACGTCATCGGGACCGGCGCAAACGCCGAGCAGGCGGATGCCTTCGGCGATCTGCGGCCAGGCCTTGGCATTGGCCGAGATGGTGCCGAACATGATGTCGGAATGGCCGCCGATATATTTGGTGGCGGCCTGCATGCTGATGTCGACGCCCTGTTCGAGCGAGCGGTGATAGAGCGGCGTCGCCCAGGTGTTGTCGTCGATGACGAGCGCGCCGCGCCCATGCGCGACCTCGGCGATGGCGCGGATGTCTGGCATCTCGAACGACTGCGAGCCGGGCGCCTCGACCAGAACGGCACTTGTGTTGGGCCTGAACAGCTTGTCGATGCCGGCGCCGATCATCGGATCGAAGTAGGTGGTCTCGACGCCGTAGCGGGTGAGCATGCCGTTGCAGAAATTGCGCGAGGGCCGATAGACGTTGTCGCAGACCAGGATGTGGTCGCCGGCCTTCAGCACCGAGAGCAGGGTGGTCGAGATCGCCGACAGCCCAGACGGCACGATGCCGACGCCGGCGCATTGCGGCCCCTCCAGCGCCGTCAGGGTCTCCTGGAACGCGCGGGTCGTCGGCGTGCCGTGCCGGCCGTACTGGAACTCGCCGCGATGGGCGTGCAGGTCCTCGGCGGTCGGATAGAGCACGGTCGAGCCGTGGAAGACGGGCGGGTTGATGAACCCCTTCTGCGCCTTGGTGTCGCGGCCGGAGGTGACCAATCGGGTCTCGGCATGCTGCTCGGAGGGGTGTGAGGAATCCATGCGTCTGCTTTCAAAAGCGCGTTTCCACGAGGCGCGCTGCGCCGGCGGGCTGGCCGAAAGGCCGCTGTCGTTAATAACAGAACACAGAAGAGTCCCGTCAACCCCTTGACCCGGCACGCCAGTCGTTCTGTTATCGCAGGTGCTATTCAGTCGCCGCATGTTGAGGGGCCTGCCGCGACCATCGATCCATCGCCTGACCGGACCTAGCGCCACAGCCGTAACGGCGGGCGCCTGTCGGCGGGGATTAAGGCAGGGCCTCCCGGGATCGGCGGGTGATCGGCAAGGATTTCCAGCATGACTCTTGCAGGGCTGATCTTGAGACGGCTAGCCCTGGCAGAGGCGATCGCAAAGACAACGTTCCTGACCTTGAGACGACTTTGAAAGGCCCAAAGCCCATGAAACGCGTAACCCTGGCTCTCTCTCTCGCTCTCGCCGCCGGCCTGACTGCCCAAGCCGCCGATGCGCAAACGCTCAAGACCGTCAAGGACCGCGGCATGCTGTCCTGCGGTGTCAGCCAGGGCCTGCCCGGCTTCTCCTCGCCGGACGACAAGGGCAACTGGACCGGGCTTGATGTCGACGTCTGCCGCGCGATCGCCGGGGCGATCTTCAACGATCCGACCAGGGTCAAATACGTGCCGCTCTCCGCCAAGGACCGTTTCACGGCGCTGCAATCCGGCGAAGTCGACGTGCTGTCGCGCAACACCACCTGGACCATCTCGCGCGACACCTCGCTCGGCGCCAACTTCACCGGCGTGACCTATTATGACGGGCAGGGCTTCATGGTGAAGAAGTCGCTCAAGGTGAACTCGGCGCTCGAGCTCAACAGCGCGTCGGTCTGCGTCCAGACCGGCACCACGACCGAGCAGAATCTCGCCGACTACTTCAAGGCCAACAACATGAAGTACGAGGTGATCGCGTTCGGCACCAACGACGAAACGGTCAAGGCCTACGAGGCCGGGCGCTGCGACGTCTTCACCACCGACCAGTCGGGCCTGTACGCCAACCGCCTGAAGCTTGCCAATCCCGGCGATCACATGGTGCTCCCGGAAATCATCTCGAAGGAGCCGCTCGGTCCGATGGTGCGCCACGGCGACGACCAATGGTTCGACATCGTGAAATGGACGCTGTTTGCCATGATCACCGCCGAAGAGCTCGGCGTGACCGCGAAAAACGTCGACGAAAAGGCGAAAGGGGAAAATCCTGAACTGAAGCGCGTTCTGGGTACCGATGGCAATTTCGGTGAACAGCTCGGCATAAGCAAGGATTGGGTGGTGCGCATCGTGAAGGCCGTCGGCAATTACGGCGAAGTGTTCGACCGCAATGTCGGCGCAGGCTCGCCGCTCGGTATCAATCGGGGTCTCAACAATCTCTGGAACAAGGGCGGTCTCCAATACGCCCCGCCGATCCGCTGATCCGGCCTGACCCGCGCTCGCGGCGATGAGCATCGAGGCTCGCAAACCCCCGCCCCAGATCGCGCTGAAGATCAGGCGGGTGCTGGGGGGCAAGACAGGCTGGAACGGCATCGCCGTCCAGTTTGCCTTCGCTGCGATCCTGGGCTGGATTGCCTATGAAATCGTCTCCAACGCCCGCGCCAACCTCGAGAACCAGCATATTGCCGCCGGCTTCGGCTTCCTCGCGAACAACGCCGGTTTCGACGTCAATCAGACGCTGATCTCGTATACCGGCTCGGACACGTTCCTGCGCGTATTCCTGGTCGGGCTCCTCAACACGCTCGTGGTCTCGGTGGTGGGCATTGTGTTCGCCACCTTGATCGGCTTCATCGTCGCGCTGTGCCGGCTGTCGCCCAACTGGCTGCTCGCGCGCATTGGCGAAATTTATGTCGAGATCATCCGCAACTTGCCGCTGCTATTCCAGATCCTGTTCTGGTACCTGGCGGTGCTCGCGGCCTTGCCCAATCCACGACAGAGCATTTCGCTGCTCGGCATAGCTTTCGTCAGCAATCGCGGTCTCGTCATTCCCCGCCCGATCGGCGAGAGCGGCTTCGAGGCGTTTCTGGCGGTGCTGGCCCTCGGCATTGTGGCTTCGGTGGCGTTGCGCATCCATGCGCGCCGGGCGCTGTTCGAGCGGGGTCAGGTGATCCGGATCTGGCCCTATATGCTGGGCCTGCTGTTCGGACTGCCGCTCGTCACCATGCTGGTAGCGGGTCTGCCCTTCAGCTTCGAGCTGCCGCAGCTCAAGGGTTTCAATTTCGCCGGTGGCTCGCGGATCATCCCGGAGTTCGTGGCGCTCACGTTGGCCTTGTCGACCTATACGGCCGCCTTCATTGCCGAGATCGTGCGCGCGGGCATCCTCTCCGTCCACAGCGGACAGATGGAGGCGGGATCGTCGCTGGGCCTGAGCCGCGGCACCACGCTGCGCTTGGTCGTCGTGCCGCAGGCGATGCGCGTCATCGTTCCGCCGCTGACCAACCAGTACCTCAATCTCACCAAGAATTCGTCGCTGGCCGTCGCGATCGGCTATCCCGACCTCGTCTCCGTGTTCGCCGGCACGTCGCTGAGCCAGACCGGGCAGGCCATCGAGATCATCGCCATGACGATGGGCGTGTATCTCCTGATCTCGCTGATCACCAGCGCCGTCATGAGCGTCTACGGTTGGCGCGTCAGCCGGAGTCTCGGCGCATGAGCGATATCACCTCGTCCAGTTTCGTTCGCCGGGATCTTCTGGATGAGCGTCCCGCGCCGGTGAAGACCACGGGCTTCGTCGGCCTGGTGCGGACGCGCCTGTTCAACTCGCCGACCAACATCCTGCTCACGATCGTCGGCGCCTTGCTGCTCTGGTTCACCATCATTCCTTCCGTCAAATTCCTGATGGTCGATGCAGTCTGGACCGGCAAGGATCGCACGGCCTGCCTCGCCGAGAACGCCGGCTTTACGGTCGGCGCCTGCTGGCCCTACATCCAGGCCAAGCTGCCGCAACTGATCTACGGCTTCTACCCCGAAGCCGAACGCTGGCGGGTCAACCTCACGCTCGTGTTGTCAGTAGTCCTGTTGGTGCCGTTGCTCATTCCGCGACTGCCGTCGAAAGGATTGAACGCTGGCCTGTTCTTCCTTGCGTTTCCGGTGGTCGCATTCTTTCTGCTGCATGGCGGCGGCATCAAGGGATTTGGCCTGAGCTGGACCGCTGACCTGCTGCAATTGTTCGACGACAGCATCATCGGCGCTGGGCAGGCTCTGCTCGGTCTCGGCAAGACCTCCTCTGCCGCACCGCTGTTGTGGGTCGTCGGCAATGTCATCGTGCTCGTGGGTACCGCGATCTACTGGCTGATCTTTCCGCTGACCTGGCTGCGTGACCAGTTGCAGGGGACAGGCCAGTCGGTCTGGGCCGATTTCGCCATCACTGCCGCGATCGTCTCACTGATCGCCTTCGTTCTCGGCGGCGGCCTCCGCACCGGGGGGCGGGCCCTCACATCCAGCATCGTCACCTTCGCCGCCATCGCAATCGTGATCAAGCTGATGGGGCTCGATCACGGCGGACTGCCGATCGTGCAGACGAACCTGTGGGGCGGACTTCTGGTGACGCTGGTGGTCTCCGTCACCGGCATCGTCACCTCGCTGCCGATCGGCATTGCGCTGGCGCTTGGCCGCCGCTCGACCATTCCGTTGATCCGGATCTTCTCGATCGCCTTCATCGAGTTCTGGCGCGGCGTGCCGCTGATCACCGTGCTGTTCTTTGCCACCTACATGCTGCCGCTGTTTCTGCCGGGCAATTTCACGGTCGATGGTCTCGTGCGTGCGCTGATTGGAATCTCTCTGTTCACGGGCGCCTATCAGGCCGAGAACGTCCGCGGCGGGCTGGCTGCTATCCCGCGCGGGCAGGGCGAGGCGGCCGCGGCATTGGGGCTGTCCTGGTGGAAGACGACCTCGCTGATCGTGCTGCCGCAGGCGCTACGCCACGTCATTCCGAACCTCGTCAACAGCTTCATCTCGCTGTTCAAGGACACTTCGCTGGTCTCGATCGTGGCGCTGTTCGATCTCCTCGGCTCGCTGCGGGCGTCGTTCTCGGATCCGAAATGGTCGTCGCCATCGACCGCTTTCACAGGGTTCGCCTTCGCCGGGATCATCTACTTCATCTTCTGCTTTGGAATGTCACGCTACTCGCTCTTCGTTGAGCACCGCCTCAACGCTCACCGCCGCAACTGATCGAGGTCACCATGTCCGACCCCATCGTCAAGATTTCCGGCCTGAACAAATGGTACGGCGAGTTTCACGTGCTGCGCGACATCGACCTTACGGTCGAGAAGGGCGAGCGCATCGTGATCTGCGGCCCCTCCGGCTCGGGCAAGTCGACGCTGATCCGCTGTATCAACGCGCTCGAGGAGTTTCAGGAAGGCGAGATCGTCGTTGACGGCATCGAGCTCGGGCCGAACCTCAAGCACGTCGATGCGGTGCGGCGCGAAGTCGGCATGGTGTTCCAGAGCTTCAACCTGTTTCCGCACCTGTCCGTGCTGGACAATTGCACGCTGGCGCCGATCTGGGTGCGCAACATCCCCAAGAAGGACGCCGAGGCTGCGGCGATGAAGTTTCTGGAGCGGGTCAAGATCCCGCACCAGGCCAACAAGTTTCCGGGACAGATGTCCGGCGGTCAGCAGCAGCGCGTCGCGATCGCCCGCGCGCTGACGATGAACCCGAAGGTGATGCTGTTCGACGAGCCGACCTCGGCGCTCGACCCCGAAATGGTCAAGGAGGTGCTGGACACCATGGTCGACCTTGCCGAGGAGGGCATGACCATGCTGGTGGTCACCCACGAGATGGGCTTTGCCCGCGAGGTCGCCAACCGCGTGGTGTTCATGGACGCGGGCCAGATCATCGAAGCCAACACGCCCAACGAGTTCTTCGCGGCCCCACAGCACGCCCGAACAAAACTGTTCCTGAGCCAGATCCTGCGCTGAGCACCTGCAATCCGGTGGCGTCGCGGGTCTAACCGGCCCGCCAGCTTGGCACCATGCGAATCGGCCAAGCTCTTTTCGGGCCATCCTCCGGAGAGAGACTTTGCAGAGCAGCGCCGGCGCGCGCGCATTCCAGAACGCGCGATTGCAAAAGAAATTGAAGAAGCAGGCGGACGCACTCATGTCCGCCGCGGTTCAGGCACTCGGCCAGGGCAGATACGCGGAGGTCGAGACACTCTGCCGCCGGATTTTGACGGAGGTTCCGGATCATTTCGACGCCGCGCACTTGCTCGGTCTGCGCGCGTATGATGGCGGGCGGCTCGATGAGGCGCAACAACTGCTCGAGCGCGCGACCGTGCTCGATCCGCGTTCGCCCGATGCCCATGGTAATCTCGGGGCGGTGTATTTCACCCTCCAGAAGTTTCAGGAGGCTCGCGCATGCCAGGAGAAGGCCGTTGCGCTGAAGCCGAATTCTCCGATCGCCTTGACCAATCTCGGCAATACGCTGCTGCACATGGGCCTCGCCGAGCAGGCTATCGAGCTGCACGATCGCGCTATCAGGCTGAAGCCGGACTATGCCGATGCATTTTGCAATCGGGGCATGGCGGAGCTGATCGAAGGCCAGTCCCAGCGCGCCAAGGAGAGTTTCGATCGCGCCCTCGCGTTTCAACCGCGTCACGCGGAAGCGATCGCAGGCAGGGGCATGGTATGCATCGAGCTCCGGCACTACGAAGAGGCGGCCGCGGCGATCGCGGCAGGGCTCGCGATCAAGCCGGATTCGCCGAAGATTCTGGCGCAGCGCGGACGGCTCAATCTCGATCTGTTGCGGCTGGAGCAGGCGCTCGCGGACTTTGATGCGGCGCTGGCGCTTTCGCCGAGGCTCGAAGTGGCCTTGCAGGGAAAGGCGCAAGTCAACCTTGTCAAGGGCAACACGGCCGAGGCGATTGCGGCCGTCGAGACCTTGCTGGAGGAAAATCCGCGGTCCGACATCGGAATTGCGCTCCTTGCTTCCTGCTATGCGAGCCAGAGAGACATCGCGACGGCGCTCGAACATCTCGACGCCGGGCTGGCAATGGCGCCTGATTATGCGGACTTGATCGGGCGCAAGATATTCTTCCTGGACTATCTCCCGGAGGCCGATTTTTCGGTTCAGCAGGCTGCGCGAAAACAATGGTGGGACGCGATCGGCGCCAAATTGGCGCAAAGGGCGTTGGCGCCCCGCACGCTTGATCCGGACAAGCGGATTTTGATCGGATATGTCGCTTCCGAATTGAGGAACCACTCGGCAGCGTTCGCTCTGTTGCCGGTGCTGCGCCATCATGATCATGCCAGGTTCGAGATCGTCTGCTATTCGTGCTCGCCGGTAAGAGATGAGATGACCGCCGCATTCAGGTCCTCGGCGGACGTCTGGGTCGACGCCTGGCAGATGTCGGACGACGAACTGGCCGATCGCATTCAGGCCGACAAGGTCGATATCCTGATCGACGTATCCGGGCACACGACCGGCAACAGGCTCCATGTCTTCGCCCGCAAGCCGGCCCCGATCCAGGTCTCGGGGTTTGGTCACGCCACGGGCACGGGCCTTCAGACCATGGACTACGTGCTCGCGGATCCCGTCTTCATTCCGCAATCGGCGCGCCATCTGCTGGCTGAAAAGGTCTACGACCTGCCGTGCCTGATCACGATCGATCCCATTTTGGATCTACCTGCATCGGAGCCGCCCATGCTCCGCAACGGCCATGTCACCTTCGGCGTGTTCAACCGCATCTACAAGATCTCGGACGAGGCCATCCGGGTGTGGTCGAAATTGATGCGCGAGGTGACCGGTTCGAAGATCATCGTCAAACATACCCTGCTTGACGATCCCATGTTGCGCGACAATTTGGTCGCGCGGTTCGTGGCACAGGGCGTTGCCGAGGAGAATGTCACCTGCCTGGGCTCGTCGCCGCGCCCCGAGCACCTGCGGGCCTTTGCGAACGTCGACATATCGCTCGACACGTTCCCGCAAAATGGCGGCGTCAGCACCTGGGAATCGCTCTATGCCGGCGTTCCGGTCGTGGCCAAGCTCGGCAACGGCGCCTCGTCGCGTGCCGGTGGTTCGATCGTGGCTGCGGTCGGTCTCGACGACTGGATCGCGCAGGACGACGAGGGCTATGCCGCGATCGCCTGCAAATATGCGGCGCAGCCGGCGTATCTGGCGAGGTTGCGCAGCGGCTTGCCGGCCCGAATCGCAGCGTCCCCCGCCGGCAATGTCGAAATCTACACGCGCGAGGTCGAAGCGGGCTATCGCCAGTTCTGGCGCGACTACTGTGCCGCGGCTGTCGAAGGCAGCGAGGTTGCGTAGGGGACCGGCAGCGCCGGGCCGCTGAGCCCCGGGAAATCCCGGGGGTGTCACCGTGCCAGCTGACCGGCAGGTCGGGCTTGCGAATCAGTTAGACTCTGCCCCGGGCCATCTTCCGGAGAGACACCTTGCAGAGCAGCGGCGGCGCGCGCGCATTCCAGAACGCGCGATTGCAGAAGAAATTGATGAAGCAGGCGGACGCCGTCCTCTCCGCCGCGGCTACCGCCTATGGCCAGGGCCGATATGCTGAGACTGAAGCACTCTGCCGGGAGATCCTTAAAGCGCTGCCCGATCATGTCGACGCTCTGCACCTGCTCGGCATGTGCGCGCATGACGGCCGGCGCCTGGAGGAGGCGCAACAGCTGCTCAAGCGCGTGATTGTGCTCGATCCGCGCCTGCACGATGCCCATAGCAACCTCGCGACCGTGCATTTCGATCTCGGCAATTACGAGGAGGCGCGGCGGTGCCAGGAGAGGGCCATCGCGCTAAAGCCGAATTTTGCGGTCGCGCTGACCAACCTCGGCACACGCTGATGCATCTGGGGCAGTACGAACAGGCGCTCGAGCTGCATGAGCGCGCCATCAAGATCAAGCCGGATTATGCCGACGCGTTCTGCAATCGCGGTATGGTCGAGATTGTGCTTGGACAGATCATGCGCGCCAAGGAAAGCTTCGACCGCGCCCTGCTGTTTCAGCCCCGTCACGCCGAGGCTATCGTCGGCAGCGGCATGGTCAGCATGGAGCTGCGGCACCACGACGAGGCGGCCGCCAAATTTGCCATGGCGCTGGCGATCAAGCCCGGCTCGCCGAGGATCGTGGCCCAACGCGGGCGGCTCAGTTACGAGTTGCAGCGCCTGGAGCCCGCGCTTGCGGATTTCGAGGCGGCGCTTGCGATCTCGCCCAAGCTCGAGCTGGCGCTACGCGGCAAGGCCCAGGCCTGCCTCGTCATGGGAAAGACCGCGCAGGCGATGGCAGCCGCAACGGCCCTGATCGAGCAAAATCCGCGCTCCGAGGTGGGGCTGGCGCTGATGGGCTTCTCTTATTCGAACCAGGGGGACATGGACGCAGCGATCGAGTATCTCGATCGCGCGCTGGCAGTCCGGCCGGACTATGGGGATGCGATCAGAGGAAAGATCTTCCTGGAGGACTACCGCGCCGAGGCCGATTTCGTGGTCCAGCAGGCGGTGCGAAAATCCTGGTGGGACCAGATCGGCTCCAAGCAGCCGCGAAGGGAGTTGCCGAAGCGGCCGCTGGACCCGGAAAAGCGGATCGTGGTCGGCTATGTCGCTGCCGAATTCCGGCAGCACTCCGCGGGGCTCACGCTGCTGCCAGTGCTGCGCCTTCATGATCACACTAAATTTGAAATCATCTGCTACTACTCATGGCCGGGCGCGGACGAGTACACCGCCATGTTCAAATCATTGGCCGACGTCTGGGTCGATGCCTGGGGGCTTTCGGACGACGAACTCGCCGATCGTATCCAGGCCGACAATGTCGACATCCTGATCGACGTTTCGGGCCACACGACCGGTAACAGGCTGCAGTGTTTTGCGCGTAAGCCGGCCCCGATCCAGGCCACTGGCTTCGGACACGCGACGGGCACAGGCATGCCGATTATGGACTACGTGCTCGCGGATCCCATTTTCATTCCGCCGTCGGTTCGGCATCTGTTTGCCGAGAAAATCTACGATCTGCCGTGTCTGATCACCATGGAGCCTGTCTCGGATCAGGCGCCTTCGGAGCTGCCGATGCTCTGCAACGGCTACGTCACCTTTGGCGTGTTCAACCGCATCTACAAAATATCGGATGATGCGATCCGTGTGTGGTCGCGCATCATGCGGGAGTTGCCGGGATCGAAGATGGTCCTCAAGCATGGTCTGCTCGATGATCCCCTGCTGCGCGATAGTCTGGTCGCGCGTTTCCTCGCGCAGGGCGTTGTCGAGGAGAACATCACCTGCCTCGGCACCACCTCGCGCGACGACCATCTGGCGGCTTTCGCCCAGGTCGATATGTCCCTCGACACGTTCCCGCAAAATGGCGGCATCAGCACCTGGGAATCTCTCTACAAGGGCGTTCCCGTCGTGGCCAAGCTCGGCATCGGGGCCTCCTCGCGTGCCGGCGCCTCTATCGTGACTGCCGTCGGCCTCGGCGACTGGGTGGCCGAAGATGACAATGGCTATGTCGAGATTGCTCGCAGGTTTGCGTCACAGCCCGATTATCTGGCGAAATTGCGCACGGAATTGCCGGCCCGGATCGCGGCTTCGCCCGCCGGCAATGTCGAGACCTACACGCGGGAGCTCGAGGCGGGTTACCGAAAGTTCTGGCGCGACTATTGTGCCGCCGCCGCGGATAACGCTGACGTTGCGTAGGCGAGGCCCGGGTTGGGCACCGGCATCTTCCGGGGGATTGCCGGGCCGCCTAAACCGGCGGCTCTGGCCGCGAATCAGCTAGAATCGTCTCGGGCATCCTCCGGAGAGAATCCTTGCAGAGCAGCGGCGCCGGCGCGCGCGCGTTCCAGAACGCGCGATTGCAGAAGAAATTGAAGAAGCAGGCGGACGCGATCATTTCGACCGCGAATGCGGCCTATGGCCAGGGCCGGTATGCGGAGACCGAGGCGCTCTGCCGCCAGATCCTGAATGAACTTCCGGAGCATTTCGGCGCCTTGCACCTGCTTGGCTTGGGCGCGTTCGCGAGCCGACACTTCGAGGCAGCGAAACAGGCCCTCAAATATGCCGTGACGGTCGACCCACGCTCGGCACAGGCTTTTTCCGATTTGGGAGCCACGCATTTCGCACTTGGGGAATATGAGGACGCGCGTACGTCCCTGGAGAGAGCCATCGCGTTGAAGCCCAGCTTCCCGATGGCCTTGGCCAATCTCGGCAATACCTTGTTGCATCTAAACCGCGTCGAGCAGGCTATCGAACTGTACGATCGCGCGATCGGGCTGAAGCCCGATCATGCCGATGCGCTTTGCAATCGCGGCCTGGCAGAGCTCGCGCTGCGCCAGCTTGATCGCGCCAAACAGAGCTTCGAGCGCGCACTGTTGTTTCAGCCGCGAAACGTCGAGGCGCTCGTCGGCAAAGGTTTGGTCAATATCGAGCTCAAAAACTTCGACGAGGCCAAAGGCGCGCTGGAGGCGGCGCTCGCGATCAGGCCAGGCTCGGCGAAAATCCTGGCGAACCGTGGACGGCTCAATCTTGAGACGTCGAGGTTGGAACAGGCGGCGGCGGATTTCGACGCGGCCCTTGCGCTTGCGCCCAAGCTCGAGGTGGCCTTGCAGGGGAAGGCACAAGTCGCGCTCGCCATGGGAAACACGGCGCAAGCGATTTTAGCCTGCACCATGTTGCTGGAGGAATATCCACGCTCAGCGATCGCGATGGCGCTGCTGAGCGCTTGTTTTGCAAATCAGGGAGAGATCGCGTCGGCGATCGAGCTTCTCGATGCGGCGCTGGCCATTGTGCCGGATGCATCCTTGATCGGCCGGAAGATCTTCTTCCTCGACTATCTCTCCGAGGCCGATTTCGCGGTTCAGCAGGCCGCACGAAAGCAGTGGTGGGACGCGATCGGCTCGAAGTTGCCGCGAAGGACTCTTGCCCCCCGGCAGCTTGATCCCGACAGGCGATCGTGGTCGGCTATGTTGCTGCCGAGTTTTGGCATCACTCGGCGGCGTTCGCTCTGTTGCCGGTGCTGCGCCATCATGATCATGCCAGGTTCGAGATCGTCTGCTATTCGTGCTCGCCGGTAAGAGATGAGATGACCGCCGCATTCAGGTCCTCGGCGGATGTCTGGGTCGACGCCTGGCAGATGTCGGACGACGAACTGGCCGATCGCATTCAGGCCGACAAGGTCGATATCCTGATCGACGTATCCGGGCACACGACCGGCAACAGGCTCCATGTCTTCGCCCGCAAGCCGGCCCCGATCCAGGTCTCGGGGTTTGGTCACGCCACGGGCACGGGCCTTCAGACCATGGACTACGTGCTCGCGGATCCCGTCTTCATTCCGCAATCGGCGCGCCATCTGCTGGCTGAAAAGGTCTACGACCTGCCGTGCCTGATCACGATCGATCCCATTTTGGATCTACCTGCATCGGAGCCGCCCATGCTCCGCAACGGCCATGTGACCTTCGGCGTATTCAACCGCATCTACAAGATCTCAGACGAGGCCATCGGGGTGTGGTCGAAAGTGATGCGCGAGGTGACGGGTTCGAAGATCATCATCAAGCATACTCTGCTTGACGATCCCATACTGCGCGACAATCTGGTCGCGCGGTTCGTGGCACAGGGCGTTGCCGAGGAGAATGTCACCTGCCTGGGCTCGTCGCCGCGCCCCGAGCACCTGCGGGCGTTTGCGAACGTCGACATATCGCTCGACACGTTCCCGCAAAATGGCGGCGTCAGCACCTGGGAATCGCTCTATGCGGGCGTTCCGGTCGTGGCCAAGCTTGGCAACGGCGCCTCGTCGCGTGCCGGTGGTTCGATCGTGGCTGCGGTCGGTCTCGACGACTGGGTCGCCGAGGACGACGAGGGCTATGCCGCGATCGCCTGCAAATATGCGGCGCAGCCGGCGTATCTGGCGAGGTTGCGCAGCGACTTGCCGGCCCGGATCGCAGCGTCTCCCGCCGGCAATGTCGAAATCTACACGCGCAAGGTCGAAGCGGGCTATCGCCAGTTCTGCGCGACTATTGTGCCGCGGCTGTCGAAGGCAGCGGGGGCCTGACCCTGCCGGTTGGGGCGTAGCCTCGAATTGCGCCGGCCACCTTAGTCCTCCGGAAACCATGCGGCGCTGCGCGACCGTGCCGGTTCATGGCTCCGAAAGCTATCTCTGGGCATGTGGCGCCAAAAGGGTGCGCCAATGCTCGGTTTCGTCTTCGGCTTGAACGCCCGGCTCGGGCGATTGCATTTCTTCCTCGCGACGGTCGCGCTTGCGATCGTGATGACGGCGATCTGCTTTGCAATCGCAATGGCCGTGCTGAACAACACCTCGCCCGGCGCGATCCGACCCGAAGACCTCACCAAGAGCTGGGCGATGATCGCCGCGATCGTGTTCTTCGGAGTTGCGACCCTCACGCTGCAATCGATGCGCATCCGCGACATCGGCTGGGATCCGGTCTGCGTGGTGCCTGCCTGGTTCGCGCTCATGATCGTCGACCATGTCGTCGCGGGCCGGTTTCCGGCCTGGGCGATCGGGGAGGAGCACCAGGCAACGGCGGTCGGCGCGCTCGTCAACCTCGCGCTGATGCTCGCGCTCATGTTCTGGCCGAGCGGCGACAGCGAGGGCTCCTACGGCGCTCCCCTCCCGCCGCGCACACGCGCGAACAAGCCTTCGCTATCGAACGAGCGCCTCGCGCGGGTGTCGCAGGGATCGTCTCGCTCGAACTGGAGCTAGACGGCCGGCTTCCGGAACGTTCTAGACGAACGGCAGCTTGATGTTGCTGCGCTTCTCCAGCCATTCAGGCACAGGAAGGCTCTTGGCGCGCATGAAGTCCGCATTGAACAGCTTCGACTGGTAACGGCTGCCGGAATCGCAAAGCACGGTGACGATCGTCTTGCCGGGCCCGAGCTGTTTTGCGAGACGCATCGCGCCGGCAACGTTGATGCCGGTCGAGCCGCCGAGGCACAGGCCTTCGTGCTGGAGCAGTTCGTAGATCACCGTGACTGCTTCCGCATCGGGAATGAGATAGGCGTCATCGACCTTTGCGCTCTCGACGATTGCGGTCGCCCGGTTGAGGCCGATGCCCTCGGTGATCGAGCCGCCCGGCGTCGCCTTGGCATCGCCCGTTCTGAAATATTCATACATGCCGGCGCCGTGCGGGTCGGCGCAGGCGATCCTGACGTCCTTGCTCTTCTCTTTCAGGAAGCGGCTGGTGCCGGCCAGCGTGCCGCCGCTGCCGACGGAGCAGACGAAGCCGTCGATCTTGCCGCCGGTCTGCTCCCAGATCTCGGGACCTGTGGACTCGTAATGCGCCTTCGCATTGTCGAGGTTGTTCCACTGGTCGGCGAACAGCACGCCGTTCGGCTCCGTCTTGCGCAGCTCGTCGGCAAGACGGCGGCCGACATGCTGGTAATTGTTCGGATTGGAATAGGGCAGGGCCGGCGATTCCAGCAGCTCGGCGCCGCACAGCTTCAGAAAATCCTTCTTCTCCTGGCTCTGCGTCTCCGGGATCACGATCAGCGTGCGGTAGCCGCGGGCGCTGGCCACGACCGCAAGACCGATGCCGGTATTGCCGGCGGTCGATTCCACGACGAGACCGCCGGGCTTGAGCTCGCCGCGCTTCTCGGCCTCGAGGATCATCCATTTGCCGGCGCGATCCTTCACCGACTGGCCGGGATTCATGAATTCGGCCTTGCCCAGGATGGTGCAGCCGGTCAGTTCGGAAGCGCGCTTGAGCTTGATCAGCGGGGTGTTGCCGATGGCTTCGACAACGTCGTTTTTGATAATCATGTCAGGGGAAATCACTGGCAAGGGGTTGATTAGGCTGGCCAGAACCTAGTGCTTGAAATGCCAAAGGGGAAGGCTTTTGCGCTGCGGCGAAACCCGCGAAAATCCCCGTAAGCAGTGAAAATTTGGAAGGAGAGATCGCCGCTGCTGCTGCTGTGCTACGCCGCGGGATATCGGTAGGAGGATGTGGCCGGCTTCTGCCAAAACATGGAAGATAAGGGTCGTCGCGAGCGCACCCTCCATTGGATGTCAGCCGTCGCCGTCGAAGAGTGCGGATAGTACGCGGGAGGCGGTCAAGATATCGGCACGACGAACGCTTATTCGTTTTCCGTTAATGGACAACCTCGCGAAAGTGGCCAGGCCCGGTTTCGCGGCCGGACTGAAGCCGCATCGCGAGCGGTGCAGGCGGATTGGAGGGGGTTGGCGTCGGTGTGGCGGCAGTATCACATGAAATCTTGGTAAGCTCGAACGCACTCAGGAACGACCCTGAAATTCAAGAAACACCTGCAGGACAGCACCCTTTTGTATTTTCTCAGCTCTAAGATCGTCGCGCTTTGGGGGGCACCTCGCAACTGCGGGACTGTCCCGCGGTTCCGCGTCCGGCTAGTATGAGGCGCACAATTTCGCTGAAAGCATCACTTGTGAACGAGTTGTCCAAAGCCCCCCGACGACCGCGCTGCGAATCGGCTAATCCGGCCGCGCGGCGGCGGTTCGATCTGCCCGGCGGGGGGTGGATGTGACACAACGTGTTCCGGCGATCGCCGTGCGGCGGTCACCAGGCGCGACGTCCCGGACGCGACGTGCGGCGCGCTGGCTTGCGGTCGCTTGCCTCGCCGCCGGTTCGGGCGCCTGCGTGCTGACGCAGGATCTTCCTGATCCCGCGCTCGACGTTCCCACGCAATACAAATATGCCGGGAAGGCCGATGCGCCGCCGTCGCTGGATTGGTGGCGCAGCTTCCGCTCCGCGGAGCTGACACAGCTGATGGAAGAGGCGCACACCGTCAACCTCGACATCGCCGCCGCCGTTTCGCGCATCGTCGAGGCCGACGCTCAGGCGCGGCAGGCGGGTGCGGCGCTGCTGCCGAGCCTGTCCGGCACCGGGCAGGAGGCCTATTCGCGCACCTCCGGTTCCTCCGCCTCGGGGCTAACCAATGGCGGCCGTGAGGTCGTCAACTACCAGGCTTCGCTGAGCGCGAGCTACCAGCTCGATTTCTGGGGCCAAAATCGCGACGCCCTGCAAACGGCGGAAGAGACGGCAAATGCCAACCGCTTCGATCGCGACGTCGTTGCGCTGACCACGCTTGCAGGCGTCGCTAACGCCTATTTCCAGGTGCTGGCCTCGCAGGATCGCATCAGGACCTCACAGCGCAACATCGCGAGCGCGCAACGCATCCTCGATGCCGTCAGGGAACGGCGCAAGGCCGGCACCGGCACCGACCTCGACGTCGCCCAGCAGGAGAGCGTGCTCGCAAACCAGAAGGCACTGGTGCCGCCGCTGCGCCAGACGCTCGACCAGAACGTCAATGCGCTTGCAGTCCTGGTGTCGCGGCCGCCGGAGAGCGTGCGCGTGCTCGGCGGCTCGCTGAACCGGATCGCGATTCCGCGCGTGACGCCGGGACTGCCGTCGGAGCTCCTGACGCAGCGGCCCGACATTCGCCGGCAGGAGGCCCAGCTCGCCTCCGCGACAGCGAACGTCGGCAATGCCCGCGCGCAATTCTTTCCGACCATCCAGCTCACCGGCAATGGCGGCTATCAGAGCTCGGCCCTGGTCTCGCTGTTCCAGCCGCATGCGGCATTCTTCCAGCTCGTCGGCAGCGCGACGCAGCCGATCTTCGACGGCGGCAAGATCCTCGGCAATTTCGAGTTTGCCAAGGCGCGGCAGGACGAATTGCTCCAGACCTACCGCAAGACCATCATCCAGTCCTTTGCCGACGTCGACAACGCGCTGTTCTCGATCAAGCAGACCACGATCAGGCTGCAATTGCAGCGTGACGTCCTCAACGCCTCCCGCCGCGCATTCGATCTCTCCGAGCAGCAATTGCGCGCCGGTACCGCCGATATCGTCACCGTGCTCAATACGCAACTGACCCTGTTCCAGGCGGAAGACGCGCTGTCACAGGCGCAACTTGCCCGCCTTCTTGCTATCGTCAGCCTGTATCAGGCGCTCGGCGGCGGCTGGGAGCCGAGGATGGAGAAACCGGTCAATGCTCTTTAAGCCGGATACGAAGCAAGGCGCGAAGGAGGGAACGGCAAAGAAGTCGCGCGGGCGCGGCTTCGTCATGACCCTGATCACGCTGGCGATCCTCGGCGGGCTCGGCTACTACGGCTGGACCATCTGGCACCAGCAGCCGCAGCAGGCGAACGGCCGCAATCAGCGGCCGGATCTGCCGGTGCCGGTGCTGGCGGCGACGCCCCGCATCCAGGACGTTCCCGTCTACCTCGACGGCGTCGGCGCGATCCGCGCACTCAACACCGTGACCGTCCGCTCGCAGGTCGACGGCAAGCTGATCGCGGTCAATTTCACCGAGGGACAGGACGTCAAGAAAGGCGACGTGGTCGGCGAGATCGACCCGGCGCTCTACCAGGCGACGTACGATCAGGCCGTCGCCAAGAAGGCGCAGGACCAGGCCCAGCTCGCCAACCAGCGTATCGACCTTACGCGCTACGAGCAGTTAGCTGCCTCCAATGCCGGATCCAAGCAGCAGGCCGACACCCAACGCGCGCTGGTCGCGCAGACCGAGGCGTTGGTCAAGGCCGACCAGGCCGCGATCGACAATGCAGCGGCGACGCTGAGCTACACCAAGATCGTGGCGCCGATCTCGGGCCGCGCCGGCCTGCGCCAGGTCGATCAAGGCAACATCATCCATGCCTCGGACACCACGGGTCTCGTGGTGATCACGCAATTGCAGCCGATGGCGGTGTGGTTCAGCTTGCCGCAGCAGCAGATCATGCGCGTCAACGCCGCGGCATCGAAGGGCACGCTCGCGGTCGACGTGTTCGGCAATGACGGCCTCACCGTGATCGACACCGGCAAGCTCACCGGCATCGACAACCAGGTCGACCAGACCACGGGAACGCTCAGGCTCAAGGCCGAATTTCCCAACGCCAATTACCAGCTCTGGCCCGGCCAGTTCGTCAATGTCCGCCTCAAGGTCGAGACCTTGACGCAGGCGCTGGTGGTACCGACCTCTGCCGTGCAGCGCGGACCGATCGGCACCTTCAGCTATGTCATCGGCGAGGATAACATCGTCTCGGCCAAGCCGGTGACGGTGACGCAGCAGAACGAGCATGACGCCGTCATCGCCAGTGGCCTGTCGGCGACCGACAAGGTCGTCACGACGGGCTTTGCCAATCTGTCCGACGGCTCCAAGGTGGTCATCGGGCGCGACGATCAGACCCCGTCGGCCGATCTCGCGCCGCGCAAGCGCTCGCGCGGGCCGGATGGTCAGAAGAAGGACGGCGCAAAAGACGGCCAGAAGGACGGACAAGACAAGGACGGCGAGTTCCGCGCCAAGCGCAAGAGCAGCGAAGGCGACCAGAAGGGCCAGACCGGACCGGCACCAGGGCCTCCGTCAAGTCCGGGTGCATCGGGAAGTGGAGCTAAGCAGCCATGATCCCGACAACAGCCGCCTGAGCGGCAGGCGCATCCCATGGGCGTCTCCGAACCCTTCATCCGCCGTCCGATCGCGACCTCATTGCTCGGCATCGCGCTTCTGATTGGCGGGCTGCTCGGCTATTTCGCGCTGCCGGTGTCCGCGCTGCCGCAGGTCGATTTCCCGACCGTGCAGGTGACGACGCAATTGCCCGGCGCGAGCCCCGACGTGATCGCCTCGCTGATCACCGCGCCCTTGGAGCGGCAGCTCGGCCAGATCCCGTCGCTGTCGGCGATGAATTCGACGAGCTCGTTCGGCGTCAGCCAGATCTCGCTGCAGTTCGATCTCAACCGCGACATCGACGGTGCCACCCAGGACGTCCAGGCTGCGATCAACGCGGCGGCCGGCGTGCTGCCCAAGACGCTGCCTTATCCGCCGACCTACGCCAAGGTGAACCCGGCCGATGCGCCGGTGATGACGTTGGCGCTGCGCTCCGACACAATCTCGTTGCGGGCGATGAGCGACATCGCCGATACGCTTCTGGCGCAGCGGCTGAGCCAGATTTCCGGCGTCGGGCGCGTCTCTGTGCTCGGCGGACTGAAGCCAGCTGTCCGCATCCAGGCGGATCTCGCGCGGCTCGCCGCCTATGGCATCGCCATGGAAGACCTGCGCACCGCGATCGCCAGTGCCAACGTCTCCGGGCCGAAAGGCTCGCTCGACGGCGCGCAGCAATCCTACATCATCGCCGCCAACGACCAGATCGCCGCCGCCGACGCCTACAAGCCTGTCATCATCGCCTACCGCAACGGCTCGCCGGTCACGATCGCCGACGTCGCCCAGATCGTCGATGGGCTCGAGAACGACCGCACCGGCGGCTGGTACCAGGGCTCGCCCGCCGTCATCATCGACATCCAGCGTCAGCCCGGCGCCAATGTGATCGACGTCGTCAGCCAGATCCGGGCGGAAATCCCAAAGGTCCAGCGCGCTATTCCGGCCGGCGTGAACCTCACCATCGTCTCCGACCGCACCGTCACCATCCGTGCCTCGGTGCGCGACGTGCAGTTCACGCTGATCCTCAGCGTCGTGCTGGTGACGCTGGTGGTGCTGCTGTTCCTGCGTTCGCTACGCGCCACGCTGATCGCCGGCGTGGCGCTGCCGCTGTCGCTGATCACGAGCTTCGGCATCATGTATTTTGCCGGCTTCAGCCTCGACAATCTGTCGCTGATGGCGCTCACCATCGGCACCGGTTTCGTCGTGGACGACGCCATCGTGATGATCGAGAACATCGTCCGCCACATGGAAAACGGCGACAGCGCGATGGAGGCTTCGCTGAAGGGCGCCAGCGAGATCGGCTTCACCGTGATTTCGCTGACGGTATCGCTGATTGCGGTGTTCATCCCGCTGTTGTTCATGTCGGGCCTTGTGGGCCGCATGTTCCGCGAATTCGCGCTGACCCTGACGATCGCGGTCGTGACCTCCGCCGTGGTGTCGCTGACGCTGACGCCGATGATGTGCTCGCGCCTGCTGAAGCATGCCCATGAAGAGCTGGCAGTGCCGGGTCTTGCCGCGGTCAGCCGCTTCATCGACCGCACCGTCGGGTTCTATCACCGCACGCTGCTCTGGGTGCTGGAGCGCCAGCGCGCGACACTGGTCGTGACTTTCGCCACGCTGATCGCGACCCTGGCGCTCTATGTCGTCGCGCCAAAGGGCTTCCTGCCGCTGCAGGACACCGCCTCGATCACGGCGGTGACCGAAGCCGGTCCCGACGTCTCGTTTGCGGAGATGCAGAAGCGGCAGGCCGAGGCGGCCGACGCCATCAAGGCCGACCCCGATGTGACCGGCGTGGTCTCGGTGATCGGTGCAGGCTCGGTCAATCCGACCACCAATGTCGGCCGTCTTGTCATGACGCTGAAACCTCGCGGCGAGCGGCGCGACGATGTCAGCGTCGTCATCACCCGCCTGAAGGAGCGGGTGGCCGCCATCCCCGGCATGACCATCTATTTCCAGCCGGTGCAGGACGTGCAGATCTCGACCCAGTCGAGCCGTTCGCAATACCAGTACACGCTGACCGGCACCGACGCCGCTTTGGTGTCGGAATGGGCGCGCAAGCTGGTTGCCGAAATGCGGCGCGATCCGCTGTTCCGCGACGTCTCCTCGGAAGCGCAGGAAGGCGGTCTGCGGGCGCAGCTCACGGTCGACCGCACCCGCGCCGGCCAGCTCGGCGTCAGCCTCCAGGGCATCACCGACACGCTCAACGACGCCTTCGCGCAGCGCCAGATCTCGACCATCTACGGCCAGGCCAACCAGTACCGCGTGGTGCTGGAAGCGCTGCCGATGTACCAGCGCGATCCCTCGATCCTGTCGAAGCTTTATCTGCCGGGCGCGGCGAGCGCGACCGCCGGTGCGCCCAACGCGCAGGTGCCGCTCTCCGCCGTGGCGACGCTGACGCGCACCACCGCGCCGCTCGCGATTTCGCACCAGGCGCAATTCCCGTCGATCTCGCTCAGCTTCAACCTCGCGCCGGGCGCGGCGCTTGGCGATGCCGTCGAGGCCGTGAAGACCATCGAGACCCGGATCGAGATGCCCAACAGCATCGTCGGCGTCTATGCCGGCGACGCCGCCGAATTCGCCAAGGCACTCGCCGGCCAGCCCTGGCTGCTGCTGGCCGCGGTGATCACGATCTATATCGTGCTCGGCGTGCTCTACGAGAGCTACATCCATCCGATCACGATCCTCTCGACGCTGCCGTCCGCCGGCGTCGGCGCGATCCTGGCGCTGATGCTGTGCGGGCAGGATCTCTCGGTGATCGGGCTGATCGGCATCATCCTGTTGATGGGCATCGTCAAGAAGAACGCGATCATGATGATCGACTTCGCGCTCGAGGCCGAGCGCGGGCAGGGGATGTCGCCGAACGAGGCGATCGTACAGGCTTGTCTGCTGCGCTTCCGTCCGATCATGATGACGACGCTGGCCGCCCTGTTCGGTGCGCTGCCGCTGGCGATCGAGAGCGGCACCGGCGCCGAGCTGCGCTTCCCACTCGGCATCTCCATTATCGGCGGCCTGCTGCTCAGCCAATTGCTCACGCTCTACACCACGCCGGTGATCTATCTCGCCCTCGACCGCATCAACCGCCGCCTCGAGCAGGCGCTGCCGCCGGCCGAATCCGGCGGTCCGCCCGTCGCGGGCGCGACCGAGGGGATGCAGTGATGGCATCGATCTCGGAGCCCTTCATCCGCCGCCCGGTCGCGACCACGCTGCTGTCGATCGGGTTGTTCCTGCTGGGTATCGTGGCTTACGAGTTCCTCCCCGTTGCCTCGGTTCCGAACATCGATTTTCCCGCCATCTTCGTCTCGGCCAGCCGTCCTGGCGCCGACCCGTCCGTCATGGCCGCGACGGTTGCCTCGCCGCTGGAGCGGCGGCTCGGCGAGATCGCGGGCATCAACCAGATCACCTCGACTTCGTCACTCGGCACGACCAGCATCCAGCTCCAGTTCGACATCGGCCGCAACGTCGACAAAGCCGCCCGCGACGTGCAGGCGGCAATCAATGCGTCGCTGGTCGACCTGCCGAGCGATTTGCCGACGCTGCCGCGCTTCCGCAAGGCGAACACCGCAGGCGCGCCGGTCTTCGTGCTGGCGCTGACCTCGAAGACGCTGTCCGCCAGCGCGGTCTACGACGTCGCCGACACCGTGCTGGCGCAGCGCATCTCGCAGGTGCCGGGGGTGGGCAATGTGACGATCTCGGGTGCCGACCAGCCGGCGGTCAGGATTCAGCTCAATCCTGTCGCGCTGTCCAATGCCGGCATCGCCACCGACGACGTGCGAACTGCGATTATCAACGCCAACCCGCTCGGTCCGGTCGGCATCTTCAACGGCGAGCGCCAGAGCGAGACGCTGTCGCTCAACAAGCAGATGCGGACGGCGAAAGAGTTCCGCGACATCGTCATCAAGAGCGCGAAGGGCAATTTCGTCCGGCTCTCCGATGTTGCCGACATCGAGGACTCCGTCCGTAACGCCCGTTCCATCGCCTGGTTCAACAAGCAGCCGGCTGTGCTGATCCAGATCACCAAGCAGGGCGATGCCAACGTCATCGATACCGTCGACCGGGTGAAGGCGCTGATCCCCGCGCTGAAGCAGTGGATCCCGGCCGGGGTCGATATCTCCACCTTGGTCGACCGCACCAGTACGATCCGCGCCAGCGTGCTCGACATGCAGTGGACCTTGCTCGCGACTGCCATTCTCGTGATGGTCGTCGTGTTCGTATTCCTGCGACGGCTCACGCCGACGATCGCAGCCGGAATCTCGGTGCCGCTGGCGCTGGCCGGAACCTGCGCCGGCATGTGGGTCGCGGGCTTCTCGATCGACAATCTTTCGCTCATGGCGCTGGCGATCTCCGTTGGCTTCGTGGTCGACGACGCCATCGTCATGATCGAGAACATGTACCGCAATCTCGAGCACGGCATGCGCCCGCTCCAGGCGGCATTGGACGGCGCCCGGCAGATCGGCTTCACCGTCGTGTCGATCAGCCTGTCGCTGATCGCGGCCTTCACGCCGCTGATCTTCATGGATGGCGTCGTCGGCCGGCTGCTGCGCGAGTTCTCCCTGACATTGACCTTCGCCATCCTGGTCTCGACCCTGGTGTCGCTGACGGTGACGCCGATGATCTGCGCCCATTACATCCGCCAGACCACGTCTGGCACGGCGACCCTGTTCGACCGGATCATCGAGGGCTCGCTGTCGCGCATCGTCGCGTTCTACACCCGCACCTTGCGCACCGTGCTGGAATATCCGCTGCTGACGCTGCTGGTGTTCTTCGCCACCATCGGCCTAACAATTACGCTCTACATCAAGATCCCTAAGGGCTATTTCCCGACCGACGATTCCGGCTTCGTCATCGGGGCGACGCGCGCCTCGGCCGACATCTCGTTCCAGTCCATGCTCAGCCTGCAGCAGCGGCTCGCCGACATCGTGATGCAGGATCCGGCAGTGGCCGGCATCGGCTCCACCGTCGGCAGCGGCGGCGGACCGGGCGGCGCGACCTCCAATCGCGGCACCATGTTCATCAGCCTGAAGCCGCCGGAGGAGCGCGACCACGTCTCGACCCAGGTGGTGATCGACCGTCTCAGGCGGGCGTTATACCCGGTGCCCGGCATCCGCCTGTTCATGTTCGCCGCCCAGGACGTGCGCGCCGGCGGACGGCAGAGCGATTCCGACTACCAATACACGCTGACCAGCACCGACCTCGGCCTGTTGCAAAAGTGGGCGCCGATCGTGGCCAAGCGCATGGAGAGCGTCGAAGGCATCACCGACATCTCCAGCGACCGCGATCCCGGCGGGCTTCAATTGACCTTGTCGATCGACCGCCAGAAGGCCTCCGCACTCGGCGTCCGCGTCCAGGATATCGACAACGCGCTCAACAACGCGTTCTCGCAGCGGCAGATCGGGATCATCTACACCCAGCGCAACCAGTACATGACCGTGCTGGAGATCGACCCGAAATTCCAGGTCGACCCCTCCAACCTCGATCGCATCTATGTCGCCGGCGCGGGCGACGCGCAGGTGCCGCTGTCGGCCGTGGTGCATGCGACGCGCGGGCTCGCCGCGCTCGCGGTCTATCATTCGCAGTCGTTCCCATCGACCACGGTGTCGTTCAACCTGTTGCCGGACGTGCAGATCCAGGCCGCAACGCAGAACATCCAGCGCGCGGTCGAGGAGCTGCACATGCCGGAAGGCATTCGCGGCAGTTTTGATGGCAATGCTGGCGATTTCGCCAAGACCAGCGGCCGCCAGCCGCTCCTGATCCTCGGCGCGCTGGTGGCGATGTATATCGTGCTCGGCGTGCTCTACGAGAGCCTCGCCCATCCGCTCACGATCATCTCGACGCTACCCTCGGCGGGACTTGGCGCGCTGCTGGCCTTGCAGCTCACCAACACGCCACTGACCGTGATCGCCTTCGTTGGCATCATCCTGTTGATCGGCATCGTCAAGAAGAATGGCATCATGATGGTGGATTTCGCGCTCGATGCCGAGCGCCAGCGCGGCCTGTCGTCGGCGGAGGCGATCTTCGAGGCCTGCCAGGCGCGCTTCCGGCCGATCCTGATGACGACGATGGCGGCGCTGTTCGCCGGCATTCCGCTGGTGGTCGCGACCGGGCCCGGCACGGAACTCCGCCGTCCGCTCGGCATCACCATCATCGGCGGGCTGTTCGTCTCGCAGATCCTGACGCTCTACACCACGCCCGTGATCTACCTGCTGGTCGACCGCCTGCGCCGCCGCTCCGAACCGCGCCCGCTGGCCGCGCCGGCGGAATAGGCGGGTTGTTGAACCGCCGTGCAGAGCGTATAGCGGCGACTATGTCGAACCCCACCGCCGCCGCGCCGGCCGATCCGATCCCCGAATGCCCGCACTGCCAGAAGCCGATGCCGTTGTGCATCTGCGACAGCGTCACGCCCATCAAGAACCGGCTCTCGCTCCTGATCCTTCAGCATCCGCAGGAGCAGGACAGGGCGCTCGGCACTGCGCGGCTGCTTGCGAAGCATTTCGCCGGTGCCACGCTGCGGGTCGGCCTGTCCTGGCCGAGCCTGTCGAAAGCGCTGGGGCAACCCATCGAGAACGCCTCGCACTGGGCGGTGCTCTATCTCGGCTCGGCGCACGCCACCGATCTCGAGGCCGAGGGCGAAATCCTGGCTCTCAACCGCAAGAGCGAGGTCGCGGACAACCAGCGCGCGCGCCTCGGCAAGCTCGAAGGTGTGGTGCTGCTCGACGGCACCTGGAGCCAAGCCAAGGCCCTGTGGTGGCGCAACCCGTGGATGCTGAAATGCCAGCGCGTCATCCTGAACCCGACCACCCCATCGCGGTACGGGCGCCTGCGCAAGGAGCCTCGGAAGGACGGACTGTCAACCATCGAGGCTGCGGCGACGATCCTCTCCGCTCTGGAGAAGCGCCCGGACATCGCCGAGACGCTGAATGCCAGCTTTGAACGGATGTTAACCCGCTACCGCGAGGTCCAGACCGAGATGCCCGAATTGGCGCCAAAGCCGCCGGTGAAGGACCGCCGGCGCGGTGTCCGGCGGGTCAAGCGAGCCTGACTCCGGTCCGGATCATCCGTACGGCCGATTGTCCCGCGAGAGGCGGGCGGATAGAGACCGTCGGCCAATAGGCCGCTATCTGCTATGCTCTCGCACGATCGGAACGCCGGAAACGAAGGGGCCGTCGCATTCAGCTTGCAGCCAAGGAGATCCTTGCCCAGGCGGCGCGGTTCGATCGTTGGGGCACGCTTGCCCTGATGGACGTTTCGCTGCGCTATCGGCGTACCGTGATCGGCCCGCTCTGGATCACACTGACGCTCGCGGCGACCATTGCCAGCGTCGGCACGGTCTATGCGGCACTGTTCAGACAGGACATCACGAGCTTTCTGCCGCACTTTGCCGTCGGCCTGATCGTCTGGACGCTGATCGCGACGACGCTCCAGGAAGGTTCCCACATCTTCGTGGCATCAGGCCATTTGATCAAGGCGGTGCCGGCGCCGCTGATCGTGCACGTGCTCCAGATGATGGCGCGCAACGTCCTCATCTTCGCGCATCATCTGGTGATCGTCGTCCTGCTCTATCTCCTGATGCCGTGGCCGCTGCATGGGAGCATGCTGCTCGCGGTACCGGGCTTCGCGATCCTGCTCACTGTGCTGCTGGGTGGCTCGGTCGCGCTCGGTATGCTCTGCGCGCGGTTTCGTGACATCGGCTCGGCGATCGTCAGCGGCCTGCAATTCGTCTTCTTCCTGACGCCGATCATCTGGACCGAAGACAGCGCGCGCGGCACCGCGTTTTATTGGCTGATCCGCGCCAATCCGTTCGCGACGCTGCTCGATCTGGTGCGCAGGCCGCTACTGTCGCAGTCGACCGATGCGGAGCAATGGCTCCTCGGGGTCATCTATGCGACCGTCGTGGCCGTCATCGGCCTCGGCTGCTACGCGAAATACCGCCATCGTGTGGCGTATTGGCTGTGAGGCACGAGATATGACCCCCGCAGCTCATATCGCGCTTCGCAACGTCTCGGTAAGGTTTCCGGTGCTGTCGTTCCGCGACCGCTCGCTGCGCAGCCGGTTCGTCAACGCGATGACACTGCGGCGGACCACGGCGACCCCGCACATCGTCTCCGCGTTGAATGACGTCAACCTCGACATCCGTGCCGGCGATCGCGTCGCCATCATCGGCGCCAATGGCGCCGGCAAGACCACGCTGCTGCGGGTGCTCGCCGGCATCTACCATCCGACGTCGGGCAGCGTGGACGTGCTGGGCCGCTGTCTGCCGCTGTTCGATCTCTCGGCCGGATTCGACGAGGAAGCGACCGGCTACGAGAACATCATGCGGCGTGGCCTCGTGATCGGCGCACGGCGCTCCGAGATCGACGCCAAGCGGGGGGAGATCGCCGCATTCACCGAACTGGGCGACCGGCTCGACCTGCCGCTGCGCACCTATTCCAGCGGCATGATGCTGCGCCTGATCTTTGCAGTCGCAACCGCCGTCGAGGGCGAGATCGTGCTGCTCGACGAATGGATCGGCGTCGGCGACCAGCAGTTCCGCAAGAAGGCGCGGCAGCGGCTCGACGAGATCGTTGTACGCGCCGGCATTCTGGTGCTCGCCTCGCACGACATCGAGTTGATCAAGAGCACCTGCAACCGCGCGATCCTGCTGGAGGAGGGGCGGATTGTGGCCGCCGGCGCGACCGATGAAATTCTCGGCCAATATCTCGGCGGCGCGAAGGCGTAGCTGGTCCGGTCGGGGTTGCCTAAACCTGTGATCCCCTATATTGCTCCGCCCTCGTTGGGGCCACGTGGCGGAGTGGTTACGCGCCGGTCTGCAAAACCGTTTACTCGGGTTCGAGTCCCGACGTGGCCTCCATCTCAACCTCCTGATATTTCAGCAATATTCGATCGTATCGCGGCTGCCATCGGCCCGCGCGAGCGATGCATGCTGGCGGCGCACACCGGGTTCGCCCGGGGCCCGGGGGAAACCCGCCATTCAGCCCGCTGGCATAGTCTTCGCATCTGCGAAATGATGCATCCCAACGATCGAGCGCTGGAGAGCACGTGAGCGAAATCGTCCGATTTGTCCCGAAATCCGAGCTGGAGCGGGCCCGCCTCATTCGCGAGGCCCGTGCGATCTATGACAGCATCTTTCCGCCGGCCGCACCCGACCAGGCGCAGCAGGACGGCGGGGAGCGGGTCAAGACCTGATCGCGATCACGCGGGATTTTCACCGCGTAGCTGCCATAGCAAAACGCCCGCGGAGCGCGGGCGCGTCGGCTCACGGTGAAATTGGCTTCAGCAGGCCGCGTACCAGCCGTCCGGGAAAGGCACCAGGGGCCAGGCGCCCTCATTGTCATTGGCGGCCTTGGGCTTCGCGGAGGCGTTGGGCTTCGCGTAATACGTCCACGAGCGCGGCACGAAATCCTCCCCCGGCACGAACGCCAGATCTTCATGGACCATGGCGTCCTGGACGGCATCCAGCAGCAAGTTGAATTCGGCTTCGCTCATCACACCCTCCGGACCGCGGATGGCGCAATATCGCAAAGCCGGTTTGTTTCCCGGTTGAGCCGATCGATCGCATTTTAACGATCCGCCAATCGGGTCCCGATTGGTTAGCGATTGATGAAATCGCGTTGGGAAACTTAGGTTCCTGCCGGGGTGCCCGCAGTGTGAAGGATGTCCCATCTTTCGCTGTTTATTTCTCCTACCCCTTTGCACACCGGCCAATACAGGCCGGTCGGGCAAAGCAGACGGGAGACTGGTCATGAAGGCGCGGTTCTTGCGATTTGCGGGCGTGAAAAGCCGGGCGCGCCGGGCCTCGACGGTCGGGCTGTTCCTGACGCTGTTTGCCTCCGCCGCCCATGCGCAGCAGGGAACACCCGAGCAGCGCCGGGCCTGTACCCCGACGTCTACCGGCTCTGCGCCGGCGAAATCCCCAACGTCCGCGCCATCACGGCCTGCCTGCGCCGTAACAGGCCAAGCTTGAGTGAGGCTTGCCGCATCGTGTTCGATCAGGCCGGCGGCTGACATACCGGCCCTGTGGGTTTGTGCGCAGCAAGTGGCTCGCGCGGGCAGGCGAATCCGGCATAGTCGTCCTGTGGATACACCTGTGGGTATGCTGCGGACAGGCTGGGGACGGCGGGGGAAGTGCTTCGGATGTCGGCCGCAGATGCGTCCTTTGATTGTCATATCTCTGTCAAATGACCTCACCGCATGATTCCCTGATCGTGCAGATCGCGGCGTCACGCAAGATCATGTGGTTTCCCCGAATTCGGAATTGCGCGCTACAGCGTCCCGCATTCACGAACAGTTTTTGAGCAGCTGCCTGCCCAAATGGCGGGCTCCCTCCATCCAATTTTTTGTACGCCCGCGGACAAGCTTTCCGGTCCGCTCTCCTCCTAGGCTCGCTTCCGCGATCTGGAACATGGCCATTGCCATGACAATTCGAAGGAGCTGGAGATGGAGAGACCCGTATTGCCCCAGGCGCGGGGGAACGCACGTGCATCGCTGTCTTGGCACAAGGCCGCGCTCGGCGCCGCGGTCACTTTCGGCGCGCTGGCAGCCGCGCCCCTGAGCGCGCAGGCTGCGGCGCCTGCGGCCTGCGCCGCGCTCCAGGACAAATATCCGGACTGGAAGGGCAAGACCCTCGTCAACGCCATCAACCCGCACACGCCGGGCTATGAGACCATCGATCCGAAGGATCCGAGCAAGTATATCGGCTTCGACATCGATCTCGGCGAAGCCATCGGCGAATGCCTCGGCTTCAAGTTGACCTACAAGCCGGTGACGTTCGCGGCGCTCCTGACGACGCTGGCCGCGGGACAAGCCGACATCGTGATTTCCGACATCTACGCCACCAAGGAGCGCGCCAAGGCCGCCGACTTCATCACCTATTCGAAAGTGTTCGACGGCGTGCTGGTCGCCAAGGGGAATCCGAAGGGCATCAACGGCATCAATATGTCGATGTGCGGCGCGGCTGCCGCCGAAAACACCGGCTATGTCGAGGTGCCGCTGATCCAGGCGCTGATGCCCGAGTGCAAGAAGGCCGGCAAGGCCGAGCCGACCATCCAGCTCTACGACAACAACGCCAACTGCATCCAGGCGATTCTTGCCGGTCGTGCCGACACCTATGTCAACGACGTCAACACCGTCGACAGCGCGGTGAAGGCCTATCCGGACAAGCTGGAGAAGGCGACCGCGGTGACGATCCCGTATTCCGTCGGAATCGGCGTTCCGAAGGACAAGCCGAAATTCCGCGACGCCGTGCTCGCAGCCCTGATCGAAGTGCAGAAGGCCGGCACGCATATGGAGCTTCTGAAGAAGCATGGGCTCGATGTGAACAACTTCAAGGAGCCTGACGTTCTGACGGCCGATTGATGTCGCTGTTCCTCCATTACCTGAGCATGCCGTATCTGCTCGAGGGCATCGAGCTCACCCTCGAGGTGACTGCCCTCGGGCTCGGCGGCGGATTGATCCTCGCCGGCATGCAGCTCTCCCGCTTCTGGCTGCTGGCGGCGATCGCCAGGGCCTACACCGTGATCTTCCGCGGCACGCCGCTGATCCTGCAGATGGTGTTCGCCTACGACGCGTTGCCGCATATCGGCATCAAGCTGCCGGCAGTGCTGGCCGCCGGCCTTGCGCTGGCCTGCAACGAGGCGCCGTTCATCGCCGAGATGCTGCGCGCCGGCGTGCTCGGCGTCGATCGCGGGCAGGTGACGGCCGGCCAGGCGCTCGGCATGACGCCGCGGATCCTGATGTGGCGGGTGATCGCGCCGCAGGCGATCCGGACCATGATCCCGGCCTTCGGGAACGAGGCCGTGAGTGCGCTGAAGAATTCGTCGCTCGCCTCCGTGGTCGCGGTCCAGGAGCTGACCCTGCGCTCGACCCAGCTTGCGTCCTCGACCTTTGACTTCTTCTCGATCTTCTTCGCCTCGGGCCTGCTGTACCTGGTGCTGACCTTTGCCATCAGCATCATCCAGCTTTTCGTCGAATGGTTGCTCGATCTCGATCGCACCAAAGGTCGCCAGCGCAAGCTCGCCGATTATCTACCCTGGCGCCGCGTCGATCTCGCCACCAAGCTCGAACTTGCCGCAGCGACCGTCGACGTCCAAGTGCCTGGACAGGCTGATCTCACCGACACGCCGCCGCCGGCCTTGACCCGCGAGGAACGCACCCGGCGCGCGGCGACGATTTCACGCAACAACATCGCGGTCGAGACCAAGGACCTCACCAAGAGCTACGGCGCGCAAAAGGTGCTTGGCGGCCTCGATCTTACGGTGCGCGTCGGCGAGGTCGTCGCGCTGCTCGGGCCCAGCGGCTCCGGCAAGAGCACGCTGCTCCGCTGCATCAATCATCTCGAAAGCTGGGACGGAGGCACGGTGCGTGTCGGCGGCCGCCGCCTCGGTTTTGGCGACGACGGCAAGCTGCTGCCGCCCCGCGCGATCGCCAATGAGCGGGCAAGCGTGGGCGTCGGCATGGTGTTCCAGCAATTCAATTTGTTCGCCCACCTCTCGGCCAAGGAGAACATCGCCGGGCCCTTGCGCTGGGTGCACGGCATGACCCGCATCGATGCCGATCGCCGCGCCGCCGAGCTGCTCGACCGGGTCGGGCTGTCGCACCGAGCCGACGCGCTGCCGCGGCATCTCTCCGGCGGTCAGCAGCAGCGCGTCGCGATCGCCCGAGCGCTCGCACCGAACCCCAGCGTGCTACTCTTGGACGAGCCGACCTCGGCGCTGGATCCCGAGCTCGTGAGCGAGGTGCTGGAAGTGATCCGGCGTCTCGCCGTCGATGACGGCCTCACCATGATCATCTCGACGCACCAGATCCGCTTCGCAGACGAGGTCGCCGACCGCGTCGCGTTCCTGAGCGGCGGCACGATCATCGAGGAGGGGCCGGCTCACGAGGTGCTCTCCAAGACCAACGGCACTTGGGTGCTCAAGGCCAGCGATGGTCACGGCGCCTACTGGACCAAGGGCTTTGCGCTCGCCGAGGACTACGAGGAGAGCGACGGCAAGAGTGTGCTCACGTTCTACGAGGCGCAGGACGCCGCGAAGAAGCTGGCGCGTGGCGACGCTGACACCGCACCCATCGCAGTCGATGGTGCGCTTACTGCTTACAAGACCGACCTCGAAGCTCGCGGGGCCAATCCCTACAATGCCGAATGGCCGCGCGTGCATCTCACCAAGGTGCTGCTCGCGAAACCGGTGGCGCTGCTCACCGCCGCTGAGTTGAAGAAGTGGCGCGACAGCCTCCTTACCAAGATGTCGGCCGCAACAATCAACCGGCTTTGCCGCTGTGTCGGCGCCGCGCTGGAGCTGGCGAGACAGCATGATGATCGCATCCAGAACCGGCAGGCATGGGAAGTCGGGCTGGCCGGGTTACCGGATGCCATCGAAGCACGCAACGTCATCTTGCCCGACGACAAGGTGCGCGAATTCGTAGGCGCCGCCTACGACCACGACAACAAGCTCGGGCTCCTCGTCGATACGCTGGCGATTACTGGCGCCCGGCCGTCACAGGCTGTGCGTTTGCGCGTCGAAGACTTTCACGATCATCCAGTGCGGCCGAAGCTGATGATGCCGAAGTCGGCCAAGGGCGGCGGCAGAAACCGCAGCCAGAAAAAACTTGAGCGCTACAGCGTGCCGATCACGCCTGCACTGGCTGCGAGGCTAAGAGAAGCGGTAAGAGGCCGCGCCAACGATGCAGCGTTGCTCTTGCAGAGCGATGGCAGCCCTTGCCGCGGCGCCTGCGCCGATCGACGTCAGGCACCGAAAGCCCGTTTCGATCGGGGGAATTTCATATGAAGTATTTTCTGTCTGCACTGATCGCGGTCGGTCTATCGATTGCCGCCGCGCCGTCGTACGCGGCTGACGCCCGCAACGTCACTGTCGTCAACGAGACCGGCTATGCCATCAAATTCCTGGGCTTCAACGCCCCGGACGATGGCATGGACGAATGGGACAACGAGTTGGACAAGGTTTTGCAGAACCAGGCGAGCACCTATGTCGAGTTCGACGATGACGACGAAGGATGCGTCTGGAACGTCCGCGTCGACTGGCAGAACTATGACGAGACCGTGCTCTGGAAGAACGTCAACCTCTGCAAGTTCACGGCACTCCGGCTGCGCTACGATTCCGGCACCAAGACCACTTCGTTCGTCGCCGAGTAACTTGACCTGAGGCCGGGCGGAGGAGGGGCCGCGTGCCCTTCCTCGCCGCAATGTGCCAGATAGCGAATTCGTCCTTTGCAAGCGCAAGCGGCTTTGTTATACGCAGCCGCGCGCGAACGACAGGTTCGCCCTTTTCCTCGGTAGCTCAGCGGTAGAGCATCCGACTGTTAATCGGATGGTCGCTGGTTCGAATCCAGCCCGGGGAGCCAAATTCCGCTTCATTTTCAGTAACTTGGGCCCAGACTCTGATCTGGCGTGCGATCTCGTTGCGGCAGATCCTCAATTAGATGTGTACCGTCGCGAGCCGGCATCCTCCCTGGTGACGCCAAAACGACTCAATTGAAATCGAGCTTCCAGAGGCCGGTCCTTTACGGAGCTGATTCCCATGCGAGACATCCAGGTCGACCGTTTCCCGCTGGCCCCCTCCATTCTGCCGGCGGACATCCCCGAACTCAGCGACGACGAATGCCTCGCCTGTCTGGCGCGGGCGGTCGAGACCCACGATTCGGCACGGCTGGACGAAGTCGCCGCATTGATCGGCCGCCTCGCGGTCACGATCGAATAGGCGGCTCACCCTCGACGTTGCGAGTTGCGGAAGGGCCCGGTTTGCGGGCCAAAGCCATGTTGCGTTTTCGCAGGGCCTGTTCCAAAGATGCCGCCAACTTTCGTCCGCGGCATCGTCCGCCTTGCAGGGTCCGCAAATGTCCGTTTTCTCGACGGCGCGCCTAAAAATGGTCGATGGCCAGGTGCGCACCAGTGACGTCACCGACCGTCGTGTTCTCGACGCCATGCTCACGGTTCCGCGCGAGGCTTTCGTGCCCGCCAGCCGGCAGGCATTGGCGTATCTCGACCTCGATCTCGACGTCAGCGAGGGAGGCGCCAAGCGGTTCCTGATCAAGCCGCAGCTGACCGGCAAGCTGCTCCAGGCCGCCGAGATCGGCGAGGATGACGACGTGCTGGTCGTCGGCTGCGCCACGGGCTATCTCGCTGCGCTGACCGCCAAGCTCGCGCGCAAAGTCATCGCGACGGAATGCGATTTGGGCCTGGCGGCAAAGGCCAACGACGCCTTCGCCGCCCTCGGGTTGGCCAACGTGGCCTGCAAGGCCGCGGCCTGCACCGAGGGTGATGCCGCCGCAGGTCCCTATGATGCGATCGTCCTCAACGGCGCCACCGAGGTGACCCCGGCAGGGCTGCTCGGGCAGCTCAAGGAGGGGGGGCGCCTGGTGGGGGTCTCGGCCGAATCCAGGCCGCCGCGAGCCATGATCGTGACCCATACCCACGGCGAATTCGGCCATCGGGCGCTGTTCGATGCCGCAGCCCCGGTCCTTCCGGGGCTGGAACGGGCCGCCGCCTTCGTCTTCTGACGGCTTTGGCCCGTTAAAATCCCGTTCTGAATCAGAAGTGTGGCCGGGATGCTGCACGTGAAGAGTTTCCACCGAGAACACCCCTCAGGTAGTTCCGTCGCGCTTGACCGCGTCCTATGTTGCGGCGGGGCAACGACTCCACTCGTAGACGGTAACCCAGCTCGCGGGCACGAGCCGGGCGTTAGAATGAACGGAATTTTTGGATGCATGGGGTGAAGCTCTTCACCGGAGCAGCGGTTTCGGTCCTGCTGCTGGCGCTTGCCGCGCCGACGCCTGCCTTGGCGGATACGATCGAGGCTGCGCTGGTGCGCGCTTATCAGAACAATCCGCAGCTCAACGCGCAGCGCGCCCAGGTGCGCTCGACTGACGAGAACGTGCCGCAAGCGCTGTCGGGCTATCGCCCCAAGGTCGGGATCAACCTCAGCACCGGCTATCAATATCAGGATATTCAGCAGACGCAGAAGGCTGTGCCGATCCATAGCGACCCGCCCCTTCAGCCCAATAGCGCCAGCCTGACCATCAACCAGACGCTCTATAACGGCAATCAGACCGCCAACAGGACGCGCGTGGCGGAAAGCCAGGTCTCGGGATCCCGCGAGGCGTTGCGTGTGCTCGAGCAGACGGTCCTGCTGCAGGCTGCCACCAGCTACATGGATTATCTTCGTGACTCCGCCACACTCGAAGTTCAGCGCAGCAATGTGCGCGTCCTCGAACAGACGCTCAAGCAAACGCGCGATCGCTTCAATGTCGGCGAGGTGACGCGCACGGACGTGGCGCAATCCGAAGCGCAGCTCGCGGCGGGCAGGACCCAGGCCCTGACGGCCGAATCGAATCTCACGACGACGCGTGCCAATTTCCGCCGGATCATCGGCAACGAGCCGACGAACCTTGCGCCGGGCTCGCCGGTCGATCGTTTCCTGCCCGGGACGCTCGCCTCCGCCGTCGGTCTCAGCCTAGTGGAGAACCCCAACGTCACGGCATCGATGTTCGGCATCGACGTCAATTATCTCCAGGTCAAGATCAACGAAGGCGCGCTGCTGCCGACCCTCACGGTTCAGGCTGGCATCACCCAGTCGTACCAGCAGACCCTGACCGTCTTCCGAACGACGACCGCTTCCGCCATCGCGACCGCCTCGGTGCCGATCTATCAGGGCGGCGCTGAATATGCGCTGATCCGCCAATCGAAAGAGAACTTGGCGCAGCAGCGCCTGAATCTTGAAACCACACGCGATCAGACCCGTGCCAACGTCGTGCAGGCCTGGGGCCAGTTGGAAGCCGGCAAGGCGCAGGTGCAGTCCGCGCAGGCGCAGGTTACGGCCTCCGAGATCGCGCTGAACGGCGTGCGCGAGGAAGCCAAGGCCGGCCAGCGCACCACGCTGGACGTGCTCAACGCGCAGCAGGCGCTGGTCAACGCGCGCGTGGCGCTCGTCACTGCCCAGCACGACCGCGTGGTGGCGTCCTATTCGGTGCTCAACGCGGTCGGCCGTCTCGCGCCGCAGGTCCTCGGCCTCAACACCACGGTCTACGATCCCAGCGTTCACTATCAGCAGGTTCGCGACAGCTGGGCCGGCGTACGCACGCCAGACGGACGCTAGAGTCCCGTAATCATCCGGTCGGCCTCGCAAATAGCCGAGGCCGACCGGTGGTTTACTTGCAATCATCAAAATCCCTGACATAGCCTTGCCAAGAAGATGCGGGTCGATTCGCTCTGCATCCGATGCCGTGTGCGTAAAGCATGAGTGCCGAGGGCAGGGGCGCACCGTTGCACGTTGAGCCGTCATCTGGGGACAAGTCGGGCTGCCACGACGAAAAATGTCGGGCCACCCATCCGGAACCGGCCAATCCTGTTGTGCTTGGTGTAAAACAACGCATGCGAGGGCGTTGATGATGTGGAGTCGGAGATGACGCAGCCTGCAAAGGTCACAGAACCCTCGATGGAGGAGATTCTGGCCTCGATCCGGCGCATCATTGCCGACGATGAGGCCAAGCCGCCGCCGGCGGATGCCGCTAAGCCCGAGAAAGCTGCCGCCCCCGCCGCGTCACCGAAGCCGCAGGTGATCAACGATATTCCGCCATCCAAGGTCGCGCCGCCCAAACCGGCCGCCGAAAAGCCGGCACCGGCTCCGGCCGCAAAGCCGGCACCGGCTCCGGCCGCAAAGCCGGCAGCGCCGCCGGCCGCCGCACCCGAGGTGGATGCATCCAACAATCAGGACGATATCGACGCGCTGCTGGCGGGGCTCGACGCAGCCACGCCCGCGCCGGAAATCCGTGCTCCCGAGCCGGAGCCCGAACCTGAGCCCGACGTGCTGGAATTGACCGACGATATGGCGCTGGCGATGGAGCCGACGCCGCCTCCGCCGCCGCCGAGCTTCCGCAAGGTCGAGCCGCGCGACGATCTCGAATTCGCCGAATCGCCGCCGCCGCGTCCGACGCCGGCATCCTATGCGCCCGTGGACTTCGATGCGCCGCCGCTGCCGCCCCAACAGCCGATGCTGGCGCAATCGACGGTCTCCGCGGTCGAATCCGCCTTCAATTCCCTGGCCCACACGGTGCTCAGCAGCAATGCGCGAACGCTGGAGGATCTGGTCAAGGAGATGCTGCGTCCGATGCTGAAATCCTGGCTGGACGACAATTTGCCGGGCCTGGTCGAACGCATCGTGAAGGCCGAAATCGAGCGGGTATCGCGCGGCGGCAGGTAGATCGGCCGCAGAGCCCTCATAAAGCCCTGCTTGTGGGTCATATTCTGTCTCCCGACCGGACCGGAAAGCCCTGTTGCCGCCTGGCTTTCCTTTGACCTTTCCGTTGACTTGGACCCCCTGCGCGGCTTTCTAACAGCGCCATGATCGAGAAAAATTACCAGCCCGCCGATATCGAAGCCCGCATGTCCGTCGTGTGGGAGGACAGCCTTGCCTTCAAGGCCGGCCGCCCAGACCGCCGCGACGCTGTGCCCTTTACCATCGTGATCCCGCCGCCGAACGTGACGGGCTCGCTGCACATGGGCCACGCCCTCAACAACACGCTCCAGGACATCCTGTGCCGGTTCGAGCGCATGCGCGGTCGCGACGTGCTGTGGCAGCCCGGCACCGACCATGCCGGCATCGCCACCCAGATGGTGGTGGAGCGGCAGCTGATGGAGCGCCAGCAGCCCAGCCGTCGCGAGATGGGCCGCGAGAAGTTTCTGGAGCGGGTCTGGCAGTGGAAGGCCGAGAGCGGCGACACCATCATCAACCAACTCAAGCGGCTCGGCGCCTCCTGTGACTGGTCGCGCGAACGCTTCACCATGGACGAGGGCCTGTCCAAGGCCGTGGTCAAGGTGTTCGTCGAGCTGCACCGCGACGGCCTGATCTACAAGGACAAGCGGCTGGTGAACTGGGACACCAAGCTGCTCACCGCGATCTCCGATCTCGAAGTGCAGCAGACCGAGGTCAAGGGTAGCCTCTGGTACCTGCGCTATCCGATCGAGGGCAAGATCTTCAGCCCCGAGGATCCCTCGAGCTTCATCGTCGTTGCCACCACGCGCCCGGAGACCATGCTCGGCGATACCGGGGTGGCCGTGCATCCCGACGACGAGCGCTATCAGAAGCTGGTCGGCAAGAACGTGATCCTGCCGCTGGTCGGCCGCAAGATCCAGATCGTCGCCGACGATTATTCCGATCCGGAGAAGGGCTCGGGCGCGGTCAAGGTGACGCCGGCGCACGACTTCAACGATTTCGAGGTCGGCAATCGCCACGGCCTCGCCCGAATCAGCGTCATCGACAAGGAAGGTTGCCTCGATCTCCTCGACAACGAGGATTATCTGCGCGACCTGCCGGAAGGTGCCTCGCAGTTCGCCGAGGAGTTCAACAAGCTCGATCGCTTTGCAGCGCGCAAGGGCATCGTCGAGCGACTGGAATCGTTCGGTTTCGTCGAGCGGATCGAACCTCACACCCACATGGTGCCGCATGGCGACCGCTCCGGCACGGTGATCGAGCCCTATCTGACCGACCAATGGTATGTCGACGCCAAGACGCTGGCGAAGCCCGCGATGGCCACCGTGCGTTCGGGCGAAACCACCTTCGTGCCAAAGAACTGGGAAAAAACCTATTTCGAGTGGATGGAGAACATCCAGCCCTGGTGCATCTCGCGCCAACTCTGGTGGGGCCACCAGATCCCGGCCTGGTACGGTCCTGATGGCAAGGTGTTCGTCGCCGAGACCGAGGAGGAGGCCGTCAGCCACGCCCTCGGCTATTACGTCGAGCAGGAAGTCATCACGGTCGAGCAGGGCCGCGAGATGGCGCTCGACCGCAACAAGCGTGACGGCTTCATCACGCGCGACGAGGACGTGCTCGACACCTGGTTCTCCTCGGCGCTGTGGCCATTCTCGACCCTCGGCTGGCCCGCAGACGCGCCGGAAGTGCAGCGCTACTACCCGACCAACGCACTGGTGACGGGCTTCGACATCATCTTCTTCTGGGTCGCCCGCATGATGATGATGGGGCTGCACTTCATGAAGGAGGTGCCGTTCTCGACGATCTACATCCACGCCCTCGTCCGCGACGAGAAGGGCGCCAAGATGTCGAAGTCGAAGGGCAACGTCATCGATCCGCTCAGCCTGATCGACCAATATGGTGCGGACGCGCTGCGCTTCACGCTGGCCGCGATGGCCGCGCAGGGGCGCGACATCAAGCTCGCCACCAGCCGTGTCGAGGGCTATCGCAATTTCGCGACCAAGCTCTGGAATGCGTCGCGCTTTGCGGAGATGAACCATTGCGCCGTGCCCGAAGGCTTCGAGCCGGCGAAGGTCAAAGAGACGCTGAACCGCTGGATCGCACATGAGAGTGCGCACACCACGCGCGAGGTGACCGAGGCGATCGAGGCCTATCGCTTCAATGACGCCGCCGGCAGCATCTACCGCTTCGTGTGGAACGTCTATTGCGACTGGTATCTCGAGCTCGCAAAACCCGTGCTACTCGGCCCCGACAGCCCTGCCAAGGCCGAGACCCGCGCCATGGTGGCATGGGCGCGCGACGAGATCCTGAAACTGCTGCACCCCTTCATGCCCTTCATCACCGAGGAGCTGTGGGAGGTGACGGCCAAGCGCGACGGTCTGCTCGCGCTGGCACCGTGGCCGCTGAAGCCGGCCGGGCCGACGCCGGAGCAGCTTGCGATGCTCGCGGCGACGACGGGGCCGACCGACGCGCTCGTCTCGCCGGTTTGGGTGCTGCCGATCTTCGACCATGCCGACTTCACCGATCCCGCGGCCGAGGCCGAGATCGGCTGGGTCATTGACCTTGTCACGCAGATCCGTTCGGTGCGCGCCGAGATGAACATCCCGCCGGCGACCCTCACGGCGCTGGTGCTCGCAGGCGCCTCGGCCGAGACGAAGGAGCGCGCGCCGCGCTGGAGCGACGTCATCAAGCGCATGGCGCGGCTGTCGGACATCTCCTTCGCGGACCGTGCGCCCGACGGCGCGGTCCAGCTCCTGGTGCGCGGCGAGGTGGCCGCGCTGCCGCTGAAGGGCGTGATTGACGTCGTCGCCGAGCGCACGCGTCTGGACAAGGAGATCGGGAAGGCCGACGCCGACATCAAGCGTGCCGAGTCCAAACTGGCCAACGAGAAATTCGTGGCCAACGCGGCCGAGGAGGTCGTCGAGGAGGAGCGCGAGAAGCGCGAGGCCGCGCTCGCCCGCAAGGCCAAGCTGCTCGAGGCGCTGGAGCGGCTCAAGCAGGCGTCGTAAGCTTATTTCGGAAACGGCTTGCTGAGGAATTTCGAGCCCCTGACACCATAGCGCCAGGGCAGCTCGACCGCCTTGGTGATGCCGATCCGGATGCCGGCCGCCACCTCGACGTCCTCCGTCCGCGCATGCAGCGCGATCGGCGGACGGTCGAGCGGCAAGGCATTGTGCGCGATGGTGATGCCGAGCGCTTCGGTCAGCTTGCCCGGGCCCGAGCACAACGTGTGCAAATCCTGGAGATGGCGGCGCCGCCGCATCGCGGCGATTCCGTGGGTCGGCTCCAGCGCGCGGATCAGCACGGCGCTGGCCGAGCCTTCTTCCTCGCAGACGAAGTTCACACACCAGTGGATGCCGTAGGAGCGGTAGACATAGGCAAAGCCGGGCGGGCCGAACATCACCTGGTTCCGCGGCGTCGGGCCATTGTAGGAGTGCGCCGCCGGCTCGGTATGATGATAGGCCTCGACCTCGACGATGATCCCGCCAACGCCGTTGACCAGCATGGTCGCACCGATCAGATCGGGCGCGACCTCGTGGACGCTGCGCGCGAAAAAGGTACGCTTCAGGGCTTTGCCGGGCCGAGGAGTAGAGGTCTTCGAGACTGGAGCCATTCGAGGTGAGAATCGCCAGAGAACAGAGCAGGATATTGCCCATATCTGCCATGTTCCCTGAAGCGGTGCGAGCCGGGTTGCGATGCCCGGCCAGACCGACTAGGTAGGACTTGGTCAGACCGGACACCCCATGGTCGTTATCGTCGATACCATCTCGAACCCGCTGCGCCCACGTCACCCCGAAAAGGTGAACCGGCCCGATTCCGCCTCGCCGCCGAAGCCGGACTGGATCCGCGTACGCGCGCCCAACACCCGCGGCTATGCCGACACGCGCAACATCGTGCGCGCCAACGGCCTGCATACGGTGTGCGAGGAGGCGGGCTGCCCGAATATCGGCGAGTGCTGGGACAAGAAGCACGCGACCTTCATGATCATGGGCGACACCTGCACCCGCGCCTGTGCCTTCTGCAACGTCAAGACCGGCATGCCGAACGCGCTTGACGCGGCCGAGCCGCAGAACGTCGGCGAGGCCGTGGCCAAGCTCGGGCTTGCCCATGTCGTCATCACCTCCGTCGACCGCGACGATCTCACTGACGGCGGCGCCGAGCATTTCGCCCAGACCATCCGCGCGATCCGCGCCGCGTGCCCCTCGACCACGATCGAGATCCTGACGCCCGACTTCCTGCGCAAGGAGGGGGCGCTGGAGGTCGTCGTCGCGGCGAAGCCCGACGTGTTCAACCACAATCTCGAGACCGTGCCGTCGTGCTATCTCACGGTGCGGCCGGGCGCGCGCTATTTCCATTCGATCCGGCTGTTGCAGCGGGTCAAGGAGCTCGATCCCACCATCTTCACCAAGTCCGGCATCATGGTCGGCCTCGGCGAGGAGCGCCACGAGGTGCAGCAGGTGATGGACGATCTGCGTTCCGCCGACGTCGATTTCCTGACCATCGGGCAATATCTCCAGCCGACCCGCAAGCATCACGCCGTGATGCGCTACGTGCCGCCGGACGAGTTTTCGTCCTACGAGAAGGTCGCCTACACCAAGGGTTTCCTGATGGTGTCTGCGAGCCCGCTCACCCGTTCGTCGCATCATGCCGGCGAGGATTTTGCGAAACTGAAGGCCGCGCGGGCAGCAAGCGCCCGCTGAATCGCCATGCCCAATTTTTCGAGCAAGCGTCGTGTCGATCACAGCGCGTCCGAGATGTTTGATCTGGTCGCTGACGTCGAGCGCTACCCGGAATTCGTGCCGCTGTGCAGTGCGCTGAAGGTCCGTCAGCGCATGGCGAAACCCGACGGCACCGAGGTGCTGGTCGCGGACATGACGGTGTCGTTCAAGCTGGTCAGGGAATCCTTCACCAGCCGCGTGACGCTCGACCGCGCCAATTTGAAGATCCTGGTCGAATATCTGCAAGGTCCCTTCAGCAATCTGGAAAACCGTTGGACGTTCGAGCCCAAAGGCGAGAGCGTTTGCGATGTCGGCTTCTTCCTTGCCTACGAGTTCAAGAGCCGCATGCTGGCGCTCCTGATGGGCTCGATGTTCGACGCCGCGTTCGCGCGATTTTCCATCGCCTTCGAGAAGCGGGCGGATGCGATCTACGGACGGCGGAAGCTGGTGTCGTCGTAGTGGTTGCGGACGGGCACGCTCTCTCCTCCGTCATTGCGAAGAGCCCTTGCGACGAAGCAATCCAGAATCCCTCTGCGGAGAGACTCTGGATTGCTTCGCTGCGCTCGCAATGACGATGGGGAAGGCAGGCGTGCCAAAATTTCAATCCACCGCCTTCACGACATCCGGCGGCTGCGAGGCATAATACGCAGCGGCCTGCTCGATCTCCAGCGGCGTCATCGCACGGGCAATGTTGCGCATCTCTCGCCGTTGGTCTGGCATTACAGGGCCCACTCTCCAACATCGCCGCCGGCGTCATGCTGCTGCTGTTTCGACCCTTCCACATCGGCAATGACGTCGAGGTCACCGGCATGGCGGGGAAGGTCAAGTCGCTACGGGCTGGTGTGGGGCGCAGCCATCGTCAATCACAGTGCGATCAAGCAGTGCGTGCTCGATCACGTGAGTGCTTAACTCGCGGCTGCGTAAGGGATCTCACCCCCGCGGTGAGCGCGGCGGCCTGCGCTTCACCGCGTGCCGGCGCGGTGATCGTGTCACGCGCGGGCGCAGGCGGGTTACTGCGGCGGCACGTTTCGGCTTGGCCGTAACTTGCTGGCCGCGGGCGAGATCCATCAGCATGCGCAGCGCCTCGACCACGGAGCGCTGACGCACGGCGGTGCGGCCGATGGCGCCAAAGCGATGCTCGCGATGGACGATGCGTCCGTCGCGCGCGGCGGCGGCGAAATGCACGAGGCCAACCGGCTTGCCGGGCGTGGCGCCGCCGGGGCCGGCAATGCCGGTGATAGCGACTGCAAGATCGACGCCGGCACGCTCCAGCGCGCCGACCGCCATGGCTGTTGCCGTCTCCCTGCTGACGGCGCCGAAATTGGTGAGCGTGCTTGCCTCGACGCCGAGCATCGCGCGCTTGGCGTCGTTGGAATAGGTGACGAAGCCGCGATCGATGACGTCGGAAGAGCCGGGGATGTCGGTCAGCGCACCGGCAACCAGGCCGCCGGTGCAGGATTCCGCGGTCGCGATCGTCAGCTTGCGCATCCGGCACAAATCGAGCAGCGAGCGGGAGAGGGCGCGTGCGTCGCTGCCGGCCATGGCCTAGACACTCCAGGGCAGACGGATGGTGGCGCTCGCGGTGGCCGCGATGCCTTCCTCGCGGCCGGTGAAGCCGAGCCGCTCGCTGGTGGTCGCCTTGACCGCGACGCGGGAGATGTCGACGCCGGAAATCTCGGCGATGCGCGCGCGCATGGTCTCGCGCAAGGGGCCGATCTTCGGCCGCTCGCAGATCATGGTCACCTCGAGATTGGCGATGCGGCCGCCGCGCTGGGTGACGCGCTCGATGGCGTATTGCAAAAACTGGTCGGAGGAGGCGCCTTTCCACGTCGCGTCGCTGGGCGGAAAGTGCGATCCGATGTCGCCGTCAGCGAGCGCGCCCAGGATGGCGTCGACCAGCGCATGCAGGCCGACATCGCCGTCGGAATGGGCCAGGAAGCCTTTGGTGTGCGGCACGCGCACGCCGCATATCATGAGATGGTCGCCCTCGCCGAAGGCGTGGACGTCGTAGCCCGTGCCGGTCCTGATGTCGCCGAGCAGGCTTGCCAGCCGCGCTTCCTCGCGCACGAAATCCTCGGGAGTGGTGAGCTTCATATTGGCAACATCGCCTTCAAAGGTTGCAACCGTCAATCCCGCCCATTCGGCGATCGCGGCATCGTCGGTGAAATCGCTGCGCCCGTCCTTGGCCGCGCGACGATGCGCTTCGAGGATGACGTCGAAACGAAAGGATTGCGGCGTCTGCGCAACTCGCAACCGCGCCCGGTCCGGCGTGTCCTCGACATTGTCATTCTCGCCGGTGATCTTGATGGTGTCGGTGACGGGAACGACGGGGATCGCGGCGCCGGTGCGGCTGGCCGCATCGATCGCGCGGGTGATCACGCCTTCCGAAACGAAGGGTCGCGCGGCGTCGTGGATCAGGACGATGTCGGGCTTGTGCCTGGCGAGCGCTTCGAGACCGGCGAGCACCGAGGCCTGCCGGGTCGCGCCGCCATTGACCGGCGCCTCGTGGCCGAGCCCTGCGACCGCCGCCGTGAACATGGCGCTGTCGTCCGGGTTCACGACTGGCTGAACTGCGAACACGTCCGCATGACGGCTGAAGGCCTCCATGGCGCGATAGATCACCGGCACGCCGCCGATCTCGCGATATTGCTTGGGGCCACCGGCGCCTGCGCGCAGGCCGCGTCCGGCAGCGACGAGGACGACTGCGGTGCGCTGTGATTTCGCCATAGGACTCAAATACTCATTTGGTGATGAAGAGAGTCGGGGGTGGGGTGATCGCCGCATGCCTCTAGCACGGCAGGCCCGCAATGAAAGGGGGTTTCCCCGGATTGTGGGAAACAGCATTTTGCTGCACTGCACTTGAAAGATTTGCAGAACTGTCTAAACTGTAGGCATGACGCTTGACTGCACAAGAATTGTGCGCAAGATAGGGTCATGGCAGGCGCGATGAGGCGCTGCCAACGCAACGAGACCCCTGTGACCGGCTCGGTAGTATCAGGCTCTAAGCCATTGAAGATAGGCGATATTGATGTCGCCACCCCGGTCTTCCTGGCACCGATGTCGGGGGTGACTGACTCGCCCGTCCGCCGGCTTGCCGCGGAGTTGGGGGCCGGTCTGGTGGTGTCCGAAATGACGGCCAGCGACGAACTCGCCAATGGCCATCATATGTCCCGGTTGCGCTGCGAAGCCACGGGGATCGGTCCCCACGTGGTCCAGCTCGCCGGTTGCGAGACGCATTGGATGGCGGAGGGCGCCCGGATCGCTGAAGCCGAAGGCGCCGATATCATCGACATCAACATGGGCTGTCCGGCCCGTCACGTCACCGGCGGCCAGTCCGGTTCCGCCTTGATGCGCGACCTCGACCACGCCGTTAGCCTGATCGAAGCGACGATCGCGGCGGTGAAGGTACCGGTGACGCTGAAGATGCGGCTCGGCTGGGACGACCGCACCCGCAACGCGCCGGAACTGGCGCGGCGCGCACAGGCATCAGGCATCAAGCTCGTCACCGTGCACGGCCGCACCCGCTGCCAGTTCTACAGGGGCGAGGCCGATTGGGATGCGATCCGCGCCGTACGCGAGGCCATCTCCATTCCGCTCGTCGTCAATGGCGACATCACCACTTACGAGAAGGCCCTCGCGGCGTTAAAGGCCTCCGGCGCCGATGCCGTGATGATCGGCCGCGGCGCGCAGGGCCAGCCCTGGCTGCCCGGCCAGATCGGCCGCCGCCTCAAGGGTGGGGCGGTGGAAGCCACGCCGCCGCTCGAGACGCAGCTGCATTATGTGCGCACGCTTTATGAAGGCGTCTGCGCGCTCTACGGCCTGCGCATCGGCCTGCGGCATGCGCGAAAACATCTGGGCTGGGCGCTCGACGTCGCGGCCGATGTGAGTCGTGCGCCGGCCGAGAAGCTGAAATCCTGGCGCCAGAAAATCCTCACCTCGGAGGATCCGCACCTCGTTCACCGGTCACTGCAAGATGCCTTCGACGACTTCGCATGGAGCGCCGCTGCATGAGCTCAGTTGCTGAACATCGTCGGCCGTTTCCGTCCGACAGCGATGCCATCCTGGACGCACTTCCCAATCCCGTGCTGATGATCGGGCCGGACGGCAAAATCGTCGCCGCCAACATCGCAACCGAAGCCTTCTTCGATATCTCGACGCAGTTCTTGAAGCGGCAGTCGCTGAAAGAGCTGGTGCCGTTTGGCAGCCCCTTGCTGGCGCTGATCGACCAGGTGCGTTCGTCGAACGCACCTGTCAACGAGTACAAGGTCGATCTGGGCACGCCGCGCATGGGCGGGGACCGCCAGGTCGATCTGCACGTTGCCCCCGTCACGGAGCGGCCCGGCCATATCGTGGTGATGCTTCAGGAACGCTCCATCGCCGACAAGATGGACCGCCAGCTCACCCATCGCAGCGCCGCGCGCTCGGTGATCGCGCTCGCCGCGATGCTGGCGCACGAGATCAAGAACCCGCTCTCGGGCATCCGCGGCGCCGCGCAGCTCCTGGAGCAGCAGGCCTCCTCGGAAGACCGCATGCTGACGCGGCTGATCTGCGACGAGGCCGACCGCATCGTGACGCTGGTCGACCGCATGGAGGTGTTCGGCGACGAGCGCCCCGTGGTGCGCGGCCCCGTCAACATTCATTCGGTGCTCGATCACGTCAAACGGCTGGCGCAGTCCGGCTTTGCCCGCAACATCCGCTTCGTCGAGGATTACGATCCCTCGCTGCCCCCGGTGCTGGCGAACCAGGACCAGCTCATCCAGGTGTTTCTCAACCTGGTGAAGAACGCCGCCGAAGCGCTGATCGACGTTCCCGACGGCGAAATCCAGCTCACCACCGCGTTCCGCCCCGGCGTCCGCCTGTCAGTCCCGGGTCAAAAATCCCGTGTATCCCTGCCGCTCGAATTCTGCGTGAAGGACAACGGACCAGGCGTGCCGGACGATCTTCTGCCAAACCTGTTCGATCCCTTCGTCACCACCAAACAGACCGGCTCGGGTCTGGGCCTCGCGCTGGTCGCAAAGATCATCGGGGATCACGGGGGCATCATCGAATGCGAATCTCAGCCGCGCAAGACAACCTTCCGCGTGCTGATGCCGATGTATTCCACATCGGTGAAACATGCCGATCAAAGCAGTCACGACGGCTCTGCCGGGAAGTCGTCGTCTGCGTCACAGGGGGCGAAATGAGGATTAACGATGCCCGCAGGTAGCATTCTCGTTGCTGATGACGACACCGCCATCCGCACGGTTCTCAATCAGGCACTATCGCGCGCCGGCTACGAAGTGCGGCTGACCGGCAATGCCGCGACGCTGTGGCGCTGGGTCAGCCAGGGGGAGGGCGATCTCGTCATCACCGACGTGGTGATGCCCGACGAGAACGCGTTCGACCTGTTGCCGCGGATCAAGAAGATGCGGCCGAATTTGCCTGTTATCGTCATGAGCGCGCAAAACACCTTCATGACGGCTATCCGGGCCTCCGAGCGCGGCGCCTATGAATATCTGCCGAAGCCCTTCGATCTGAAGGAGCTGATCGCCATCGTCGGCCGCGCGCTGGCCGAGCCGAAGGAGCGGGTCTCGACGCCGAACGAGGACGCCGAGATGGAGGCGATCCCGCTGGTCGGCCGCTCGCCGGCGATGCAGGAAATCTATCGCGTGCTGGCGCGCCTGATGCAGACCGACCTCACCGTGATGATCACAGGCGAGTCCGGTACCGGCAAGGAGCTGGTGGCGCGCGCGTTGCACGACTACGGCAAGCGCCGCAATGGACCGTTCGTCGCGGTCAATATGGCGGCGATCCCGCGCGACCTGATCGAGTCGGAACTGTTCGGCCATGAGCGCGGCGCCTTCACCGGCGCCAACACCCGCGCCTCCGGCCGGTTCGAGCAGGCCGAGGGCGGCACGCTGTTCCTGGACGAGATCGGCGACATGCCGATGGAGGCGCAGACCCGTCTGCTGCGCGTGCTTCAGCAGGGCGAATACACCACGGTCGGCGGTCGCACCCCGATCAAGACCGACGTGCGCATCGTCGCGGCGTCCAACAAGGATCTGCGCGTCCTGATCCAGCAAGGCCTGTTCCGCGAAGATCTGTTCTTCCGCCTCAACGTCGTCCCGCTACGGCTGCCGCCGTTGCGCGAGCGCATCGAGGATCTGCCCGATCTCATCCGTCATTTCTTCGCGCTGGCGGAGAAGGACGGCCTGCCGCCGAAGAAGCTCGACACGCTGGCGCTGGAGCGGATGAAGCAGCACCGCTGGCCGGGCAATGTGCGCGAGCTCGAGAACCTCGCCCGTCGCCTCGCCGCGCTCTATCCGCAGGACGTGATCACGGGGTCCGTCATCGACGGCGAGCTGGCGCCACCCACGGTCAGCCCGGGTGCCGCAGTCCAGCATGGCGTCGACAATCTCGGCGGCGCCGTGGAGGCGTATCTCTCTTCGCACTTCCAGGGCTTCCCGAACGGCGTGCCGCCGCCGGGCCTCTATCACCGCATCCTGAAGGAGATCGAGGTGCCACTGCTCACGGCCGCGCTCGCGGCCACCCGCGGCAACCAGATCCGCGCCGCCGATCTGCTCGGCCTCAACCGCAACACGCTGCGGAAGAAGATCCGGGATCTCGATATCCAGGTGTATCGGAGCGGCGGCTAGCCCCCCGCAACGGCCGGTGGCTCAGCTCCCCCTACCAAGCGGAGCTGAGCCTGTCCGATCGCGTTGGCCGTCGTGGCTGACGCGGTGAGCAGAAGTCCCGATCGGACTGAAATGTTCCGCAGGAACATTCAAAAGGTCATTTCAGCCGCGGGACGCGGCCTCACACCTATCTGACAAACCGGCCTGAGACCTGTATTGCGCTGGCGACGTTCGCATTGGGCTCCTGCACCCCGAGACCATTGACCAGCAGGTCCGCCGCCACGATCAGCAGCAGCACGGCCGATACCATCATTGCGAGAAAGAACCTGTGCATGCTGGTCAAGCCGCCGGGGCTGGAATCCGTTCCCGCCCTCCGGCATGTCGCTGTGGATGCGCGGGTCGGTCGCGGCGGTGACGCCGCGGAATTGTCGCAATTCGGCAACAATGTGGTACGAATACATCAGTAGCCGCCCGCCGCGGCCCCCCGTTTTCAGCACCCATTGCCGGAATGACCAGCGCAGACACCTCGGCCGCATCCCTTGACACGGCCCCAGCAGAAGAGCCCCGGCGTTGGTCGGCGCGACGCTGGCTGGCGCCGTTCGCCGTGGCGCTGGCGCTGCTGTCGGCCTTGCTCACCTTCCTGGTCCTGACCGGCCTCACCAGCATCGAACTGACGCCGCAAGTTGTCCGTTCGTTCTATCTGAGCAACGCAGCCACCATCCTGCTGCTGGTCGGCATCATCATCCGCGAGCTCTGGCAGCTGATCCTGGCGCGACGGCGGGGCAGGGCGGCGGCGCGCCTCCATGTCCAGATCGTCAGCCTGTTCTCGATCGTGGCGGTGCTGCCGGCGGTGCTGGTCGCCGTCGTCGCCAACGTCACCATCGAGCGCGGCCTCGACCGCCTGTTCTCCGGCCCGACCAAGGAGGTGATCCAGAATTCACTGACGATCGCGCGGGCTTACATGCAGGACCATGCGCAGCTGATCCGGGGCGACATTCTCGGCATGGCCAACGACATCGCCCACGCGCGGCCGCTCTACGACCAGGATCGCCGCTCGTTTCGCGAATTGCTGACGTCCAGCGCCGCCTCGCGCAATTTGCCGGGCGCGATGATCATCGACAAGAACACCAACATTCTCGAATCCGCCGACACCGGCATGCGGCTGGCCTATTCGCCGCCGGCACCGGACTTCCTCAGCAACGTCAACGAATCCGAACCCGAGATCGCGGTGCTGCCCGATGCGAGCTTCGTCGCCGCGGTGGTCCGCTTGCGCGCCTTCAGTGACACATTCCTCTACGTCGCACGGCCGCTCGATCCGAATGTCGTCAACCAGCTCAAGCAGACCGAGGTCAGCGTCGCCGAATACGCCCAGATCGAGTCGCGCCGGCTCGGCATCCAGGTCGCGTTCGCGCTGATGTTCGCTGTGATCGCGCTGACCATCCTGATGGCCTCGGTGCTGATCGGCCTCAACTTCGCCAACTCGCTGGTCTCGCCGATCCGGCGGCTGATGAACGCGGCCCAGACGGTCTCGACGGGCGATCTCCATGTGAAAGTGCCGGTGCACCAGTCGGAAGGCGACCTCGCCCAGCTGGGTGAGACCTTCAACAAGATGACGGAGGAGTTGCGTAGCCAGCGCGACGAGCTCGTCAACGCCAGCGAGCTCATCGACAGCCGCCGCCGCTTCATCGAGGCGGTGCTGTCGTCCGCCAGCGCCGGCATCATCGGCGTGGATACCTCAGGCAGCGTCGGCATTCTCAACCGTTCCGCCGAAAAGCTGATCGGTCACTCCGAAGCCGAGACGCTCGGCCATCCGCTCTCCGACGTGCTGCCCGAGCTCGAAGAGATGATGAAGACGGCGCGGGAAGGGACCCAGCGCCTGGTGCAGGGGCAGATCACGATCACGCGCGACGGGCAGGAACGCAATCTGTCGGTCCGCGTCAGCGCCGAGAAGACCAGCCAGCCGCACGACAGCTACATCATCACGCTCGACGACATCACCGAACTGGTCTCGGCGCAACGCACCTCGGCCTGGGGCGACGTCGCGCGCCGCATCGCGCATGAGATCAAGAATCCGCTGACCCCGATCCAGCTCTCCGCCGAACGCATTCGCCGCAAATTCGGCAAGGACATCACGGAGGGCAAGGACAAGCAGATCTTCGAACAGTGCACCGACACCATCGTGCGTCAGGTCGACGACATCCGCCGCATGGTCGACGAGTTCTCGCGCTTTGCGCGGATGCCTAAGCCGGTCATGGAGGGTGAGGACGTCGCCGACACAGTGCGGCAGGCGGTGTTCCTGATGAAGGTCGCCCACCCCGAGATCGATATCGAGGCCGAGTTCAAGGAAGACCCGCTGCGCGCGCAGTTCGACCGGCGGCTGATCTCGCAGGCCGTCACCAACATCGTCAAGAACGCCACCGAGGCAATCGAGCAGGTCCCCCTGGAGGAGCTCGGCAAGGGCCGGATCGACGTCGTGGTCTCGCGCGAGGGCGAGGACGTGCTGATCGACGTCGTCGACAACGGCATCGGTCTGCCCAAGGTGGCGCGCTCGCGCCTGCTCGAGCCCTATGTGACGACACGCGCCAAAGGCACCGGCCTTGGGCTCGCGATCGTCGGTCGCGTGCTGGAAGACCATGGCGGGCGCATCGAGCTGAAGGATGCCTCGGACTTCCGCGAGGGCCAGCGCGGCGCCTGGATGCGGATGCGTTTTGCGATCGCCGGCGCTCCCGCGAAAAGCGAGGGGGCCGAACCGGCAGCCGCGGCAACGACCAAGCCGGAAAGCGGCGAAACGGCCACGCAATCCCTCAAGGATCCGGAAACAAAAGAGGCGGCCGTCGAAACCAAAAAGCCGGCTGAAAAGACCAATGATTCAACGAAGATCAAAGCCTCAACAGGCAGCTGAGAAAACAGGCGATCCATGGCAAGTGAAATTCTGATTGTCGATGATGAGGCCGATATTCGGGATCTCGTTGCGGGCATCCTCGAAGACGAGGGTTTCGTGACCCGGACCGCGCGCGACAGCGATACGGCGCTCGCCGAGATCGCCAACCGCAGGCCGCATCTGGTGTTCCTCGACATCTGGCTGCAGGGCTCCAAGCTCGACGGCTTGCAGCTCTTGGAGCAGGTCAAGAAGGACAACCCCGATCTGCCGGTCGTGATGATCTCCGGCCACGGCAACATCGAGACTGCGGTCGCCGCGATCAAGCGTGGCGCCTACGACTTCATCGAGAAGCCGTTCAAGACCGACCGGCTGATCCTGGTCGCCAACCGTGCACTGGAGAACTCGCGGCTCAAGCGCGAGGTCAAGGAGCTGAAGCAGCTCGCGCCGAGCGCAAGCTCGCTGGTCGGCCGCTCGCCCAGCATGAACCAGCTGCGCCAGACCATCGAGCGTGCGGCCAAGGCCAACAGCCGCATCCTGATCGTCGGCCCCGCGGGCGCCGGCAAGGAACTGACCGCCCGCACGTTGCACACGGCCTCGGGCCGCGCCGACGGCCCCTTCGTCGTCATCAACGCCGCTGCGATCACGCCCGAGCGGATGGAGCACGAGCTGTTCGGCATCGAGCAGTCCAACGGCGAGCACGCGCGCAAGCCCGGCGCACTCGAAGAGGCTCATGGCGGCACGCTGTTCATCGACGAGATCGCGGACATGCCGCGCGAGACCCAGAACAAGATCTTGCGCGTGCTGGTCGAGCAGTCGTTCCAGCGCGTCGGCGGCAACGGCAAGGTGCAGGTCGACGTCCGCATCATCTCCTCCACCGCGCGCAACCTCGAAGAGGAAATCGCGGCCGGTCATTTCCGCGAGGACCTCTATCACCGGCTCTCGGTGGTGCCGATCCGCGTGCCCGCATTGTCGGAGCGGCGTGAAGACATTCCGGAATTGATCGACTATTTCATGGAGCAGATCTCCGCGGGCAGCGGCCTGCCCAAGCGGCAGATCGGCCAGGACGCGATGGCGGTACTGCAGTCGCATGTCTGGCCGGGCAATGTGCGCCAGCTCCGCAACAACGTTGAGAGAGTCATGATTCTCGCCGCTGGCGGGCCGGAAGTCATCATCACTGCCGACATGCTGCCGCAGGATGTCGGCTCCATGGTGCCCGCGATGCCGACCAGCAACAATGGCGAGCACATCATGGGCCTGCCGCTGCGCGAAGCGCGCGAAGTGTTCGAGCGCGACTATTTGATTGCACAGATCAGCCGTTTTTCAGGAAATATTTCTCGCACGGCCGAGTTTGTTGGCATGGAACGCTCGGCGCTGCACCGGAAGTTGAAGGCGCTCGGCGTCGGCTAACGCTGCGACGTCGTTGGAATAGGCGAGGAAAATCATCGATTTCCGTAGTTTTTCGGGGCAATACGGCATGGGCTGCCGCGTGAAGCGGCTTGCCTAATAAGCCTACCTGTCCTCTAATTGAACCGCTGTCCCCCCGAGGGGGATCTCATGAGGGACGGCAACCGGACGAGGACCCCGAGTTTCAAAAGAGGGCCGCAACCGGCGCAATAAAAAGAAACTCAAAGCGAGAAAAAAAATGGCGGCAGACCGCGCACAAAACCTGCAGGACACCTTCCTTAATCACGTTCGCAAAACCAAAACGCCACTGACGATCTTTCTGGTCAACGGAGTGAAGCTCCAGGGCATCGTGACCTGGTTCGACAATTTCTGTTTGCTGCTTCGGCGCGACGGTCACTCGCAGCTCGTCTACAAGCATGCGATCTCGACCATCATGCCGGGCGCTCCGATCCAGCTGTTCGAAGGCGGCGAGGATCAGCCGGCTTGAGAGTGATCTGATTGGAACCCCGGAATTTCGACGGGGATGCCGACCGTCCGCGGTCGGCAGGGGGTACGCAGACGGGGCGGGTGCTTGTCATCGGTCCCTATTTGCGGGTGCGCGCAGGCAGTGCCGACGCGCAATCGGAAGCTCATGTCGTGCGTGACGCGGAAGCCCGGCTCGACGAAGCCGCCGGCCTCGCGCGCGCGATCGATCTCGTCGTTGCCGACGCCATCATCGCGCCGATCAGCCAGATCCGCCCTGCGACCTATATCGGCAAGGGTAAGGTCGAGGAGATCGCCGCGCTCGCCAAGAGCCTCGACGTCGAACTCGTGGTGATGGATTGCGCGCTTGCGCCGATCCAGCAGCGCAACCTCGAGAAGGAGTTGCAGGCAAAGGTGCTCGACCGCACCGGTCTCATCCTGGAAATCTTCGGCCGCCGCGCCAAGACCAAGGAAGGCTCGCTCCAGGTCGAGCTCGCGCATCTCAACTATCAACGTTCGCGCCTGGTGCGCTCATGGACCCATCTCGAGCGCCAGCGCGGCGGCTTTGGATTCATGGGCGGTCCCGGCGAGACGCAGATCGAAGCCGACCGCCGCCTGATCCAGGAGCGCATCTCCAAGCTCGAGGGCGAACTGAAGAAGGTGCAGGCCACACGCCGCCTGCATCGCGCAGGCCGCCAGCGGGTGCCGTACCGCGTCGTGGCGCTGGTCGGCTACACCAATGCCGGCAAATCGACGCTGTTCAACCGCCTGACCCGCGCCGACGTGCAGGCCGCCGACATGCTGTTCGCCACGCTGGATCCGACCCTGCGCGCGCTCACCCTGCCGCATGGCGGCAAGGCGATGCTGTCGGACACCGTCGGTTTCATCTCCAATCTGCCGACGCAGCTCGTCGCCGCCTTCCGCGCCACGCTGGAGGAGGTGCTGGAGGCCGACGTCATCCTGCATGTGCGCGACATCTCGCACGACGATGCCGAGGCGCAGCAGAGCGACGTCGACGCGGTGCTGCGCCAGCTCGGCATCAATCCCGATGATTCAGGCCGCATCATTGAGGTCTGGAACAAGATCGACCGTTATGGTCCCGAACAGCGCGAAGAACTCTTGAATATCGCCGCGCGCAGGCCGGAGGACCATCCCGCGATGCTGGTGTCGGCCGTGTCGGGCGAAGGGGTCGACGCGCTGCTCGCCGCGATCGAGGAGCGCTTGGCCGCCAAGCGCATCACGCTCGACCTCTCCATCGATGCCTCCGACGGCGCCGGCATCAGCTGGCTGCATCGGAATTCCGAAGTGCTGGCGAAAGAGCTGCACGACGGCCGCTTCGACATGACGGTGCGGGTGGACGAGACCAAGCGGGATATCGTGGTGAACCGGTTCGATGCGGTGCCGCGACTGTCCGTGTAGTTAGTGTCGTCCCGGCCGAGTTAGCGGCCGGCTTGCTTGCGCTCCTCTGGTGACGACTGCTTCGCACTCTTCGCCTCATTCCACAACGCGTCCATCTCCGCCAGCGACGCCTGCTCGAGGGTCCGCCCCTGCGCCTCCAGCGCCCGTTCGATATAGGCAAACCGCCGCTCGAACTTCGTGTTGGTCGCCCGCAGCGCGGCTTCCGGATCGGCATCGACATGGCGGGCGAGGTTGACCAGCGCGAACATCAGGTCGCCGGTCTCTTCCGCCAACCCCTCGCTGTCGTTGCGATCGAGTGCGGCCTCGATCTCGTCGGCTTCCTCGCGGATTTTTGCCAGCACCGCGCGCGGATCGTTCCAGTCGAAGCCGACAGTGGAGGCCTTGCGCTGCAGCTCCATGGCGCGCGTCAGGGCGGGCTGGCCGGCCTTCACGCCTGACAGCAGCGACTTGTGGGACGGCGCTTCCTGGGGTGGCCGGCGCGCGGCGCGCTCGGCTTTCTCCTCGGCCTTGATGCGGTCCCAGACTTCCTTGACGTGGGAGGAGGCGAGATTGCCCTCCTTGTCGGCGAAGACGTGCGGATGGCGCCGGATCATCTTGCGGGTGATGGCCTCGACGACATCGCCGAAGGCAAAGGCGTTCTGCTCCTCGGCCATCTGAGCATGGAACACCACCTGCAGCAGGAGGTCGCCGAGCTCCTCGCAGAGATCGTCGAGATCGCCGCGGCTGATGGCCTCGACCACCTCATAGGCTTCCTCGATCGTATAGGGGGCGATGGTCGCAAAATTCTGCTCGAGGTCCCAGGGGCAGCCAGTCACCGGCGTGCGCAGCGCCGCCATGATCTCGATCAGGCGGGAAATGTCGCGGGAAGGGGTCATTGCGGGCATTCTCCTGGCTCTCAAGCCTTATGCCAAAAGCGCCCCCGTTCCCAGCGTAGCGCGGCGGAACAGGGTGATTTCCACCGGTTGGCGCGCCAGATTGGCGAGCCGCGTGCGCAGTGCTAAAGCGCGGGCCATGACTGACGCATCTTCATCCGAAACCGCGCTGGTGCTGTTTTCCGGCGGCCAGGATTCCACCACCTGCCTTGCCTGGGCGCTGAATCGTTTTGCGCACGTGGAGACGCTTGGGTTCGATTACGGGCAGCGCCACGCCATCGAGCTTGCCTGCCGCGACCGGCTGTTCGACGGCATCAAGGGCCTGCGCACGGATTGGGCTTCCAGGCTCGGGGAGAGCCACACGCTAGCGATCCCGACGCTGGCGGCCGTGTCCGAGACGGCGCTGACGCGCGACGTCGCGATTGCGATGGGCGCCGACGGCCTGCCGAACACGTTCGTGCCCGGCCGCAATCTGGTGTTTTTGACTTTCGCCGCGGCGCTGGCCTATCGGCGCGGCATCAGTTACATCGTCGGCGGCATGTGCGAGACCGACTATTCCGGTTATCCCGATTGCCGCGACGACGCCATCCGCGCGATGCAGGCCGCGCTGTCGCTCGGCATGGCCCGCAAGTTCGAGCTGCATACCCCGCTGATGTGGATCGACAAGGCCGCGACGTGGAAGCTCGCCCATGACCTCGGCGGCGACGGGCTGGTCGACCTCATCCGCGAGCAGTCGCACACCTGCTACCTCGGCGAACGCGGCGCGCAGCATGATTGGGGATACGGCTGCGGAGAATGCCCGGCGTGCAGCCTGCGGGCGAAGGGGTGGCGGGAGTACGTGGCGGGACGGTGATACCATAGACTCGGTGTCATCACCCGCGAAAGCGGGTGATCCAGTACTCCGAGAAGGTAGCGATAATCGACAGGCCGCGGCGTACTGGATTCCCCGCCTTCGCGGGGAATGACAGTGTTGGTTGGGATTAGAGTGTACCCAAGCAACGCGCAAAGGGACTACGGCGCAAAATCCTCCGCCTTCAGCTCGATCGGCTTGCCGTGCGGGGTGCGATCGGCCGCGTGGTCCCAGGCGTCGCGGTAGCGATGCAACGTCTCCGCAGACGCAACGCCCTTGCGCGCGACCAGCCCCTCCAGCGTGGCGAGCCAATGGAGATAGTAGGTCTCGCCCGTATCGGGATCGCCGGCCGCCTGCGCGCGCTTGATCTCGGAGGCCAGGGCTGCCGCCCATTCGGGCCAGGTGAACACGCCGCGCTCGTGCAGCGTCAGCGCCATCGCGAAGGCGTGCGCCTCCCAGGGCGCGCGGAACACCGGGCCGTCATCGTCGCGCGGAATGCTCGGGATCGCTGCCGTCGCGGCAGCAGCAGCCGTGCTGCTCATCACGCCGGGTCCAGATACGGCTCGAACGCATCGATCGAGACTTTCGAGGTCGGATCGCCGTCCGCGCCCCAGAGATCGCGGCCCTCGAACACGACAGTGTAGAGCCATTGCGGATTCTCGCCGAGCTCCATCGCCGCCGAGTCCGGAAACACGTGGCAGCCATGGTTCAGCTCGACGATTCCGACATGACCACGCACGTAGCGCGGCAGGCGGGTGTGGGTCGCCGGGTGAATGTTCTTCGCGCGGACCTTGTCACCGATCTTGAATTTCGCCGGCGCCGGGGCAGGGCGGGCGAACTTGCCGCGCACCATGATGCGCTCGACCTGGCCGAGATCAAACTTGCCGTGCTTGAGCGCCTTGGCCGGCTGCATCGCGTGGCCGGCGGCGACTTCCTCCCGAGTGAGGTAGCCCTTCTCGATCAGCATCTCCTCGAGCCCGAGAAACCATTTCTTGTAGTAGGAGCTCGAGAGATAGATATGCGGCGGGATCGTCTCGCGATAGAAGCGCGAGGTGTCGATGTTGAAGGCGCCGGCCGCGCCCATCGCGCGTACCATGGCGAGAACACGCGACTCCCATTCCTCGTGGAACACCGGCTCGTTCGGTTCGGGCTCGACCTTGCCGAACCCGTCCATGCCGCCCATGTCGTGCACGCCGTTCATGACGGCGCCCCCGGCGCCTTGGGAAAGCCGGTGCCGATCATGGAATCGCGCGTGACCAGCTCGGCGAGCTGCTCCTCGCTCCAGCCTTCGGTCCCTGCGGGGCGCATCGGCAGCACCAGAAAGCGCGTTTCGGCGGTCGAATCCCATACCCGGATTTCAACGTCCTTGGCGACTTGCACGCCGAAATCGGCGAGCACGCCGCGCGGGTCCTTCACCGCGCGGGAGCGATAGGGCGCGGCCTTGTACCAGACCGGCGGCAGCCCCAGCATTTCCCAGGGGTAGCAGGAGCACAGCGTGCACACGACCATGTTGTGACGTTGCGGCGTGTTCTCGACCACGACGAGGTGGTCGCCGACGCGGCTGACATGGCCGAGCGTGCCGATCGCCTTCGAGCCGTCCTCCAGCAGTGCCTTCTTGAACGCCGGATCGCTCCAGGCCTTGGCGACAACGCGCGCGCCGTTATGGGGGCCGATCCGGGTCTCATAGGCCTGGATGATGGCGTCGAGCGCGGCCGGCTCGACATAGCCTTTTTCGGTCAGGATCGTCTCGAGCGCGCGCACGCGCAGCTCGGTCTCCGACAGCTCGGAATGGTCGTGATCGTGGTGATGATGGTCGCTCATGGGGCGAAGATAGTCCCAGAATCCGGGCGTTGTCGAGGCGAAGACTCTGCTAACATCGCACCATGGGCTGGGCTGCAAGAACCGGAATAACCGTCGCAATCGCGGCTCTTGGCGCATTCGCGGCGCAGGATGCGCGCGCCGCGAATGGCGCCTATGCGGTCGATGCCGCCGACATTTCCGATGTCGGCTCCTGCAAGGTGGAAAGTTGGCTGTCGGCGGCTTCCAACACGGATTTTTCGGCGGTCGCCAATCCCTCCTGTGTCGTCGATCCCTTCAGGCCGATCGAGCTGAGCCTGCAGACCATCCGGGCCCGGAGCGGCGGCGACTGGAGCACGACAATCGCGCCAAAAGCCAAGACGAATTTCGTCCCGACCGGAATCGGCCGGTGGGGATTGTCGGCCTATGGCGGAGGATCGTTCGACGCGGCGACCGGCGAGGCGCTAGCCGCCTTTGCCGTCATCCCCGCGACCTTCCGCCTGTCGGAGACCATGCGCATCAACGTCAACGGCGGCTGGCTCTGGGATCGGACGGTGGATCGCCATTACCTGACCTACGGCATCGGCTTCGATTGGAAATTCACCGACACGCTGCAATGGACGATCGAGGCGTACGGGCAGGCCGGCGCCGCCGAGGTCGCAAGCATCGTGCAGCCGCGTTTCCAGACCGGTGTCCGCTACCGACCGAACGAGATATTCTCCGTCGATCTGATCTACGGCCGCAACATCACCGGCGAAAATGCCAACTGGATCACCATCGGGACCACGATCCGGTTTCCGGTCCATGGAAGCGAACCCGAACATCGGCGCACCGGGCATCTGTGAGCGCCAGGAAGACCAAGACCAGGGGAGTTTGCGTTGCCTGACTATGTCAAGATCGAGAAGGGCCTCGGGCCGGAGGGACGGATTGCGGTGGTGCGGTTCGACCGCGGCGACGGCATCAATGCGCTATCGCCAGAGGCTTTACGCCAGCTCACCGCGGCCGCGCGCAGTTTTGAGGATGACGCCGCAACCTCTGCCGTGGTGCTGACAGGCAGCGCGGCTGCGTTCAGCGCCGGCTTCGACCTCAAGGATGCCGAAGGCCGCGCGCGCAAGGACATGGACCTCGGCACGCTGCGGCGGCATCTCAAGCTCGGACCGCGCCTGACCCACGCCTGGCAGGAGATGGAGCAGATCACGATCGCCGCCATCGAGGGGTTTTGCGTCGGCGGCGGCGTGGCGCTGGCCGTCGCGCTCGACTTCCGCGTCATGGGACGCGATGCCCATCTGCGCGTGCCCGAGATCGGGCTCGGCATGAACATGAGCTGGCAGAGCATTCCGCGCATGCTGCATCTGATCGGCCCGGCGCGCACCAAGCAGGCGGTGATCCTGGCCGATCAGCGCATCAGCGCGGATGAAGCCTATGAGTGGGGCCTGGTCGAGCAGGTGGTCGATCCCGGCCATGCGTTCGATGCCGCGATGGAGCTTGCGCGCAAGGTGGCCGCGCAGCCGCCGCTCTCCGTTGCCATGACGAAACTCACGGTCAACCGGCTGGCGCATGCGCTGGATAATCTCGCCAGCCACATGGACGTCGACCAGTTCGCCCTGGCAAGCCTTAGCGAGGACCATAAGGAGGGCGTCGAGGCGTTCCTGACGCGACGCAAACCGAAGTTCAGAGGGCGGTAGAAGCCGGCCAGGCATTGATTGCGCCGCCGACTATCCGTATACGCGGCGCTGGGACAAAATAGGCCCGATCAACGGGCCGGCAGACGACAATGACGATCGAGGGGGAGGGCCCATGACCACTGGCACGCAGGCACCCGAGGCGAAAGGGTTTCGCTGGAAGCTGATCGCGCCGCTCGCGGTATGGCTGCTGATCTATCTGTGGCCGGTGCCCGCAGGGCTCAACGCCAATCAGTGGCACTATTTTGCGATCTTCGCGGCCGTCATCACCGGGCTCATCCTGGAATCGATGCCGGTCGGCGCGGTCGGCCTGATCGGGCTGACGGTTGCCGGCGTCGGCGGTTATATCGATCCCGATCCGACCAAATCGCTGCGCTGGATGCTGGCGGGCTTTGCCGAGAGCACGGTGTGGCTGATCGTCGGCGCCTTCGTGTTCTCGATCGGGTACCGCAAGAGCCAGCTGGGCCGGCGTATTGCGCTCGTGTTGGTGCAAAAGCTCGGCACCAACACGCTAGGTCTCGGCTATGCGGTGGCGATGTCGGACTTCTTGCTGGCGCCGGCGACACCGTCCAACACCGCGCGCAGCGGCGGCATCGTCTATCCCATCATCAGCAACATCCCGCGCATCTACGGCTCCGAGCCAGGACCGACTGCCGGCAAGATCGGCACCTACGTGATGTGGACCGCGTTCGCGTCGACCGCCGTCACCAGCTCATTGTTCTTCACCGCGCTGGCGCCCAATGCAGCGGCGCTCGCCATCGCCAAGAAGACCGCCGGAATCGACGTCAGCTGGGCGCAGTGGTTCATCGGCTTTGCGCCGCTCGGCCTGCTCCTGATGGTGCTGGTCCCGCTGCTCAGCTACGCGGTCTGCCGCCCCGAGGTGAAGAGCAGCCCGGAAATTTCCGAATGGGCATCGAAGGAGCTCGCGGAGATGGGCCCGATGTCGCGCAATGAATGGATCATGCTGGCGCTGATCTTGCTCGCGATGTTCCTGTGGATCGCGGGCTCGAGCCCGGACATCCGCGTGCCGCTTCTGGGCTCGAATTTCGTCAACGCCACCACCGTCGTGTTCATCGTGATCTCGCTGATGCTGGTGACGGGCGTGATCGAGTTTGCCGACATCGTCGCCGAGAAGGGCGCCTGGGAGGTGTTCTTCTATTTCACCTCGCTGCTGACGCTGGCCTCGGGCCTCAACGAGATCGGCTTCATCAAATGGTTCGCGACCGAATACGCAAAGCCGCTCGCCGGGCTGTCGCCGTCGACCGCAATGCTCCTGCTGGTCGCGCTGTTCTTCTGGATCCACTATTTCTTCTCGAGCATCACCTCGCATGCCGCCGCCGTGCTGCCCGTGGTGCTCGCGGTCGGATCCGGCATCCCCGACCTACCAGTCACGACGCTCGCCATGCTCTGCATGTATTCGCTCGGCCTGATGGGGGTGATCTCGCCTTACGCGACCGGGCCGGCGCCGATGTATTTCGGGAGCGGCTATATCGGCAAGGGTCAGTTCTGGGGTTTTGGGCTGATCTTTGGGATGCTCTATTTCGCGGGGCTCCTGCTGATCGTATGGCCCTGGTTGCAGGTCCACTGAGTCGGGCGGGAGGCAATGCGGCGGCAGATGAATTTTCTTCAGCGGGAAGACATTTGAAAAACTTCGTCCAACTCCCCGCAAATATCTGACATTGCCAGAGCGACCCGAAAGGGCGATTGTGCGTGCTGCGGTGCAGCGCGCTCCAGCCGAGTCCTCATCGCGGTTTCACTCTCCGTCGCTTGATGCGACCGTTCCCGGATGCCCAGGGGCAAGGGAACTATTGTGCATGAAGGCCGCCTCCATGAACGTCCACCCGTCGCTCGCGATCGGACAGCCGATCGAAAAGTTTGACGCGATCTCAGCTCACGCGATCTCACCTGCCGCGACTGCGTCCGACGCGATGGTCCGCTTCGAAGGCATCTCGAAAACCTATCCGGCCTATCGCGGCAAGCCCGGCGTCAATGCCCTGCAAAACATCGACTTCGCCATCCCGCGCGGTTCGATCACCGGAATCATCGGCCGCTCCGGCGCCGGCAAATCGAGCCTGGTCCGGCTCATCAACGGCCTGGAGAGGCCGACCACGGGCCGCGTCGTCGTCGATAACAGAGATATCTCGGCGCTCTCGGGCCGCGACTTGCGGCTGGCGCAGCGCTCGATCGGCATGATCTTCCAGCATTTCAATCTGCTGTCCTCCCGCACCGCTGCCGCCAACATCGCGCTGCCGCTGGAGATCGCCGGCTGGGCCAAGGCCGATATCCGCGCGCGCGTGGCCGAGCTGCTTGCGCTGGTGGGCATCGCAGACAAGCACGATCGCTACCCGTCAGAACTCTCCGGCGGCCAGAAGCAGCGCGTCGGCATTGCCCGTGCGCTCGCGACGCGGCCGAGCGTGCTGCTGTCGGATGAGGCGACCTCGGCGCTCGATCCGCAGACCACGCGGGCGATCCTCGATCTGCTCGCGAACATCAACCGCGAGCTGGGCGTGACCATCGTACTGATCACCCATGAGATGTCCGTGGTGCGCCAACTTGCGGGGGATGTCGTGGTGCTCGATGCCGGCCGCGTCGTCGAGAGCGGCCATGTCGCCAACATCTTCACCTACCCCAAGCATCCGATCACGCAATCCTTCCTGGCCGAAGTAATCGGAGACAGCCTGCCGGTGTCGCTGGCGAGCCGGATCGTTTCGGAGCAGCCTCCGGCCGGACAGGCCGTGATCCGCGTCAAGGTGCGCGGGGCAGGGGCCGGCGACACGATGGTGGCGCGGCTGGCGCGCGAGCTCGGCCTCGACGTGTCGCTGCTGTCGGCCCGCATCGACGAGATCGGCGGCCAGCATGTGGGCTCGCTGACGCTTGGTATCCCTCTCGGCATGTCCGGCGGCGAGGACGCGACGACGCGCACGCTGGCCTGGCTTTCACAATATCAATTCCCCGCGGAGCGTCTCGGCTATGTCGCCTGAACTCATCAACCTGATCATCCAGGCGACCGGCGAGAGCCTGTACATGGTCGGGCTCGCCGCGCTGATCGGCACCGCCTTCGGCCTGCCGCTCGGCGTCTTTCTCGCGACCAGCCGGAAAGGCGAGCTGTTCGCGGCGCCCATCGTCAATCGCGTGCTCGGTGCCGTCGTCAACGCGACGCGATCCACGCCTTTCATCATCCTGGTCGTCGCCATTATCCCGTTCACGCGGTTGGTGGCCGGCACCTCGATCGGATCGACGGCCGCGATCGTACCGTTGACGATCGCATCGGCGCCGTTCATCGCGCGCCTGGTCGAGGCCGCGATCCGCGAGGTCGATGGCGGCCTGATCGAGACGGCGTCCTCGTTCGGGGCCTCGCCGATGCAGATCGTGCTCAAGGTGCTGATCCCCGAAGCGCTGCCGGGTCTTCTGCTGGCGCTGACGCTCGCGGTTGTCAGCCTGCTCGGCTATTCCGCCATGGTCGGCGCCGTCGGAGGCGGAGGCCTGGGCGATCTCGGCATCCGCTACGGCTATCAGCGCTTCATGCCGGAGATGATGCTGGCCGTCGTCGTGGTGCTGATCGCGCTGGTGCAGCTCGTGCAGAGCGCCGGCGATTATCTCGCGCGCCGGGTTAATCGCCGGCTGCGACATCGCTGACGCCGTTTAAGACATTTCGAACAAGCAGGTTCTTGTCGGTCTGGAAGCATTCCAAACTTCGAGACACGACTGAGTGCATTCGTCGCACGCGTTGCGCACGCGTCTGGAGAAATTCTAACGCAGTTCCTATCGCACTCCGAAATCGCCTGCGTTAGGGCGAGGCATCAAAAACGATACCGGCGAAGCCGGCAGTGCGTGGGGCCTCGACAAACGTGACCGATTTCCAACTTGCTTCGCGTGCCGACACGCGTCGTCGACAGATACAGACTCTCTTCCTCGGAGCGGCCAGCACATTTGCTCTCGTCGTTCCCTTCGGTGCCGTGGAGGCGCAAACGCAGATCCCCGCCGTCACCGTCGAAGCCCCGGCTCAGCGCGCCCGGCCTGCAGCGGTCGCCTCAACGCGACAGTCAGCGGCGACACGCACCGCGCGCGCCAATCGTCGCTCTCCGTCGCAGCAAGCTGCGCCAACCCAGTCGGCATCCTCGAACGACGCCACCGGTGAACGCTCCAATGGTCCGGTGCGCGGTTTCGTTGCGACGCGCAGCGGCACCGCGACCAAGACGGATACGCCGCTGATCGAAACCCCGCAGTCCGTCTCCGTCGTCACGACCGACCAGGTCAGGAACCAGGGCGCGGTCTCGATCGGCGAGGCGTTGCGCTACACCGCCGGCGTCAGCGGCGACGTCAACGGCGGCTCGGACACGCGCTTCGGCGCCCTCCAGATCCGCGGCTTCGACACCACCATGTCGGGCCTCTATGTCGACGGTTTGCGGATTCCCTCCAGCAATTACGTGCACTTCAACGGCCTCGATCCCTATGGCGCCGAGCGTCTCGAGGTTCTCAAGGGCCCATCCTCGGCGATGTATGGCGGCAGCGGCACCGGCGGCATCCTCAACTACGTGACCAAGCTGCCGACGGCCCAGCAGTTCGGCGAGGTCTCGATCTCGGGCGGCAGCTTCAACCGCTATCAGGGCCAGTTCGACATGGGCGGTCCCGCCAACAAGGACGGCACCGTGCTGTGGCGCCTGACCGGCGTGGTGCGCGACGGCGAAACCCAGGTCGACTTCACCAAGGACAACCGCGTCTTCGTCGCGCCCGCCGTCACGTTCAAGCCGAACGATGACACCACCATCACGATCCTCGCCAACTACCAGCGCGACCGGGCAGGGTGGGGCCTCCAGTTCTTGCCGGCCTCGGGCACGGTGTGGCCAAACAACGGCCGCACCATCCCGGTCTCGTTCTTCGGGCGTGCCGAGCTTCAACGCGTTCAACACCGAGATCGCGACCGCCGGCTACCAGCTCTCGCACAATTTCACCGACAACATCACATTCCGGCAGAATTTGCGCTACGCCTACCAGCACAACGAGGAGAAGGTGTTTTTCGGCGGAGGCTATACCGACGAGGCCGCGGGACAGCTCGCCCGTTTCGGCAGCTACAGCAACTCCTACATCGACTCCTTCGCCGTGGACAACCAGCTCCAGGGCAAATTCACCACCGGCTTCCTCAGCCACACCACGCTGGTCGGGATCGACTATCGCAACACCAGATTCCGCGACACCGCCTTTGGCGTCACGACGTCCGCGCCCGAGATCAACGTCTTCAGCCCGGTCTACAGCTACGACTGGACCATGGGCGCCATGAGCGACGACACCGGGGTCAAGCAGTCGCAGGTCGGCCTCTACGCGCAGGACCAGATCAAGCTCGGCCGGCTCTCGTTCCAGCTCGGTGGCCGCCAGGATTTTGTAACGACGCAGGTCGGCAGCGGCATCTTCAATACGTCGGTCGCGAAGGATGCGTCGGCCTTCACCGGCCGCGCCGCAATGATGTACAATTTCGACAACGGCATCGCGCCCTATTTCAGCTACTCGGAATCGTTCCTGCCGGTGCTCGCGACCGGCCCGAGCGGACAGCTGCTCAATCCCGAGACCGGCGTGCTACGAGGTGGGCGTCAAGTACCAGCCGCTCGGATGGAACGCGCTGTTCACCTTCGCCGCCTTCGACCTGACGCGCGACAACGTCGTCACCTTTGCGCCTCCGCTCAACATTGCCGAGCAGACCGGTCAAGTGAAATCGCGCGGCCTCGAGCTCGAAGGCACGATGTCGCTCGCCGACGGCTGGAACCTGCGCGCGGCCTATGCCTATGTCGATGCAATCGTCACGCAGGATCCGGTGAATGTCGGCAAGGCGCCGGTCACCGTGCCGCTCAACCGCGCCTCGCTGTGGAACGACTATACGCTTCAGACCGGGCCGCTCGCGGGCCTGCAGTTCGGCGGCGGCGTCCGCTATGTCGGCGCGACCTGGGGCGATGACGCCAATACATTCAAGGTCGGATCCGCGACCGTGCTGGACGCGCTGCTCGCCTACACCAGGGACAATTGGCGCCTGTCGCTGAACGTCACCAATCTCGCCGACACCCGCTACGTCGCCGCCTGTTACAGCCTGTCGGGCTGCTTCTACGCAGAGGGACGCAAGGCCATCGGCAAGCTGACGTATCGGTGGTGAGGTCTAGGACGGTCCGGCAATGGCGGCCGGGCCTGCTTGATGAGAGAAGACGATGAGAGCGATATTCGGCAAGCTGCATCGCTGGGCGGGACTGCTCACGGCCGGATTCCTGTTCTTCTCCGGTATCACCGGGGCGATCATCTCCTGGGATCACGAGATCGACGAGGTCCTGAACAGCCATCTGTTCGACGTCAGCAGCAAGGGCCCGGCCATTCCCTCGATCGATCTCGCCAAGATGATCGAGCAGCGCGATCCCCGCGCGCGCGTTGTCTACCTGTTCATGACGCCGGAGGAGGGCCACTCGCTGTGGTTCTTCGTCATGCCCAGGATCGATCCCGCGACCGGCAAGCGCTATCCGCTCGACTACAATCAGATCTTTCTGGACCCCAATACTGGCGCCGAGCTCGGCCGGCGCTATTGGGGCGCGGTGTGGCCGGTGACGCGCGAAAACTTCGTCTCGTTCCTCTACAAGCTGCACTACACCATGCACATCCCGGAATTCTGGGGCAGCGACCGCTGGGGCATGCGCCTGCTCGGCGTGATCGCCATCATCTGGACCATCGACTGCTTCGTCGGCTTGTATTTGACGCTGCCCTCGCGCCGGCGCGCCCGGGCGGCGCGGGCACCCCAGGTCACGCGCCAGCTCGAACGCGGCTTCTGGGCGCGTTGGGCGCCCGCGTGGACCATCAAGACGTCAGGCAGCGCCTACCGGATCAATTTCGATATCCACCGCGCTTTCAGCCTGTGGACCTGGGGCGTGCTCTTCATCATCGCCTTCACGGCGTTCTCGCTGAACCTCTATTTCGAGGTGTTCTCGCCGCTGATGAAAATGGTGTCGAACTACACGCCGACGCCCTATGAGCAGCGGCCGTATCGCGATCTCGACGACCCCATCGAGCCCAAGGTCAGCTTCGCCGACATCGCCGCGCGCGCGGCGGTCGACGGCAAGGGGCGAGGGTGGACCATCCCGGTCGGCTCGGTCAATCACGGCCCGGCCCACGGCGTCTATGCCGCGGCCTTCTTCCACCCCGGCGACGATCACGGCGCCGGCGGCGTCGGCCCGGCGCAGCTCTATTACGACAGCGAGGACGGTCGTCCGATCGGCGAACGGCTGCCCTGGGTCGGCACCGCCGCCGACATCTTCGTACAGGCGCAATTCCCGCTGCATTCGGGCCGCATCGTCGGGCTGTTCGGCCGCATTCTGATCTCGGTCATGGGGCTGGTGGTGGCGGCGCTCTCGGTCACCGGAATCGTGATCTGGTGGCGCAAGCGCCGCGCCCGTGTCCGCGTGCGGGCGACGGCTGCGATGCGCCCAAGCCGGCAGCAACTGACGCCGGCGGAGTAGGGCGTTCGTCCGGCGCGGATGAACCTTACGGCCCGGCACCGGCACAAAGACTGGAGATCACTCCCCGCCTTTCCGGAAATCGCATGAGATCGCTTGCCTTGCTCTGCCTGCTCGTCTTTGCTACGCCCGCCGATGCGGCCACGCCCGAGCAGCATTATCTCGACCTGCGCGATCGCTACATCGCAAAGTTCTCGAAAGCTGCGGAGAACGACGAGACCTATAAGCAGCACGATGCGGCGCTCAAGGAGTTGACGGGCGTCCTGCGCGGCCTGGTGGGCCCCGTCGTGATCAAGGGACTGCCGGCCGACGGCAAGACGAATGCGGACACGCTCTTCAAGGGCGACTCCGGCTTTGGCCATCTCGACGGCCTCGGCTTCGCCTCCGAAGGCGACAAGATGCAAGCGGTGGCGACCACGACCGGCTTGCTCAGGCACTGGCTTCGCGAGCACCGCGAGGACGGCATGCCGCAGGAGATCGGCGCGGCCTTCAAATCGGACCGCTTCTACTATCAGGCGATCCAGGACTCCGCCTTCGCCAAATACGCCGAACTGCCGATCACGAAGCCCGCGGGAGCGAGCGCGGCCGTCGCCGTGCTGGGCGTGCGCGGCAATGGCGACCTGAAGGGACCGCCGCATGAAATCGACGTCGTCGCGATCCATGGCGACAAGGTCTTCTTTCTCGCCGCAAGCGACGCGGTGAAGACGGCTGAGATCCCGGCCTGCGAAAAGGTCTGGAAGCAGATGATGGCCAAACCCATCGACAAGAAAGACCCCCGCGGCGACATCACCCGCGAAGACAACGCGATGACCGCGTACACGGCGTGCTTCGCCAAGGAGGCACCAAGCCAGAGCTGGTATGCGACGGCGGTCAAGAAAGCGCAGAGCCAGCTGGAGTTGCTGCTCGTGCGCTAGAGCGATCATCCAGTTACCTTCGGGGCTACAACGTTGCGCGCCGCCCTGGCTCAAGAATGCGCAATCGGAAATTGCAGCTTGTCCTGCAGGCGCAACCAAGGCCAAGCAGCGCGAAATCGCCCCAAGCCCGCTCGACGAGGTCGTCGGCCACACTCCGCCCGGATTCGGCGGCGCTCGTGGAACTCGTTCGCGACGAGGGGGTTGCACTGCGGTTGGAACCGAACGGGTAGCACAGTTGAATCGCCGGCAATTCCTGGAAGCCTCGGCATTGACGCCATTGGCGACATTACTACCTGGCGCAGTCTCTGCGGCATCGGCGGCGGAGTTGCCGTTTGGTCCCTCTTATGTCCGCGACCTTGCCCGCAATTTGGCGAGTAAGCCCTTTGCGCCACCAGAGGAAAAGGTCCCGGACGCGCTCAAGGATCTCACCTACGACCAGTACCGGTCAATTCGCTTTCTGCCGGAGCGCGCGGCTTGGCGTAGCGAGAAGCTGCCCTTCGAGGTTCAGTTTTTCCACCGCGGCTTTTTCTATAAGAACAGGGTCGACATTTACGAGGTCGCCGGCGGACGAGCCGTACCGATCAGGTACCGGCGCGACGATTTTGCATTCGGCGACAATATCGGCCAGGTACCGGACGCCGATCTCGGGTTTGCCGGGTTTCGCATTCACGCCCCGATCAATCGCCCCGACTATTACGACGAGGTTTGCGCGTTTCTCGGCGCCAGCTACTTCCGTGCCGTTGCCAAAGGCGAGACGTATGGCCTGTCCGCGCGCGGTCTGTCGATCGATACCGGCGAGAGCAAGGGGGAGGAATTTCCCTTCTTCAAGGCGTTCTGGCTGGAGAAGCCCGCGCCGGGTGCCACATCTGTGGTGGTCCATGCGCTGCTTGACAGCAAGAGCGCTACGGCAAGCTATCGCTTCACGATCAGGCCGGGCGCTCCGACGGTCTTCGACGTGGAGATGTCGCTCTATCCGCGGATCGAGCTGCAGCATGCCGGCCTGGCGCCCATGACAAGCATGTTCTTTTTCGGTCCGAACGACCGACACGATGTCGACGATTTCCGCCCTGCCGTGCACGACTCCGATGGGCTCGCCGTGTTCAACGGAAAGGGCGAGCAACTCTGGCGTCCTCTCAACAATCCGCGCGATCTGCAAGCCAGCACATTCAATGATCTCAATCCTCGCGGCTTCGGCCTGATGCAGCGGGAACGAAACTTCTTTGCCTACGAGGACATCGAATCGCGCTTTGAGCGTCGCCCAAGCCTCTGGGTCGAACCGATCGGAGATTGGGGAGAGGGCAGTGTGGTCCTCTTTGAGATCCCGACCAAGGAGGAAGTTCACGACAACATCGCCGCCTTCTGGCGCCCGAAAACAGCTCTCCAGGCCAAGAGCGAAAACAACTACACCTACCGTCTGCACTGGGGTCCGGACGCGCCGAAGCCCAATTCGCTGGCTCGGTTCACCCGCACAGGCGTTGGCGCGCGGGGCGACGACAGCAAATTGTTCGTGCTCGAAATCGTCGGGGACGGACTGAAGGCGGTCGATCCCAACAAGGTAAGGGGTGCCGTCAGCGCCGACAAATCCGAGATCAAGAACGTCGTCACACAGCCAAACCCGGAAACCGGTGGCTGGCGCCTGAGTTTCCAGTGCGCCGTGAAGGACGCGCCGATCGAGTTGAGGGCGATCTTGATGCAGGGCGAACAGCCGATCTCTGAAGTCTGGGTTTACCGATGGGCGCCCTGACGACCTCGCCCGCGCTCTCGCTTGAGCTTGGCACTCGGTATCTTCCCGACGAAACGCCTCTCCCCATGCAGCCTTGCCGATTGGACCGGACTAACCGTGCCGATCCGGGGCGACTGCGGACCGCCCCTGCCGTTGCAGCGCGACGCCTGTTCATTCTTGGCGGAACGGTCGCGATTACCGCTGCGGGCGCTGTTGAGATGTACGATGTTCTCAAGGTTGGTGGCGTCACGGTCCTCGAAGGCATGGTGTTCGGGCTGTTTCTCGTGCTGCTCGCCTGGATCGCGTTTTCGTTCGTGTCTTCAGTCGCCGGTTTTTTTGTGCTCCTGCGGGGGCGACCGGATGTGCTGCCAATTGACAGCCAGGGTCCGCTGCCCACGATCACCGGCCGAACGGCGATGCTGTTGCCGACCTATAACGAGGATCAGCACCATCTCATGGCGCGACTCCGCGCCATGTACGAGTCGGTCGACGAAACCGGACAGGACCCGTTGTTCGATTGGTTTCTGCTCAGTGACACGACAGATCCGGACATCTGGATTGCCGAGGAGCTTGCGTTTCTGGAACTGCAGCGCAACTGCGGTTCGGGCCATCTCTACTATCGTCACCGATCCGACAACACCGCCCGAAAGTCCGGCAACATCGCCGAATGGGTGAGGCGGTTCGGTGGCGCCTACGACTACATGATCATTCTCGACGCGGACAGTCTGATGAGCGGAGAGACCATCGTGCGGCTGGCGGGCGCGATGGAATCGAACTCGCAAGCCGCGCTGATTCAAACGCTTCCGATCGTCGTCAATGCGCGAACCCTGATTAGCCGGCTTCAGCAGTTCTCGGGTCGTTTGTACGGCCCGCTGATCGCGGCCGGGAACACCTGGTGGCACGCCTCAGAGGGCAACTACTGGGGACATAACGCCATCATCCGGGTGCAGGCTTTTGCGCAAGAGGCGGGCCTGCCCGAGTTGCGCGGGAGGAAGCCTTTCGGCGGCCATATCCTCAGCCACGATTTTGTCGAAGCCGCACTAATGCGACGAGCGGGATGGGGAATTTTCATGGCTCCAGGTATCGGCGGGAGTTTCGAGGAGGTGCCCCCGTCGCTTCTGGATTTCGCGGCGCGCGACCGCCGCTGGTGTCAGGGCAATCTCCAGCATCTTGCCGTTCTACCGGCTCGAGGCCTGCACTGGGTCTCCAGGCTTCACCTGTTGACCGGGATCGGATCCTACCTCACCGCGCCGCTGTGGCTGCTGTTTCTATTGCTCGGAATCCTGACCTCCTTGCAGGCCTATTTCGTCAAGCCGGAGTACTTTCCCAAGGGCTTCTCGTTGTTTCCAACGTGGCCCGCACAGGATCCCGTGCTCGCCGCCTGGGTCTTTGCCGCGACAATGGGGCTGCTCATCGTGCCCAAATTGCTGGCCTACCTCGTTTTGCTCACCAAGCGTGCGGAACGGCAGGCATTCGGCGGCGGATTTCGCGTGCTGCTGGCGGTGGTCGCCGAGAGCCTGCTTGCCGCCTTGATCGCCCCCTCCATGATGATCTTTCAATCCACCGCCGTGGCGGAGATCCTGCTGGGCCGTGACGCGGGCTGGCAAGTGCAACGGCGAAGCGATGGCAGGATCACGCGCGACGAAGTCTATCGCAAGTTCACGGTGCCGACCCTATGCGGTCTGGCCATGGCGGCAAGCGCCTACGCCGTGTCGCTTCCGCTGCTGCTCTGGATGTCACCGGTGATCATCGGCCTGGTTTGCGCCATTCCGATCGGTCTCGTCACCTCGACGGCACCGCGAATGGCGCGCCTGTTTGCAACCCCGGAGGACAATCGCGTGCCGGCGCTGCTGCAGAGGGCGAGAGAGCTTGCCAGCCTGGATCGAATCGAGCCACACGGGGCCCTGATCGAACTTAGACAGAATCCCGCGTTGCTGGGACCGCACATGCAGTCCCTCGAAACGCCGCCGCGCAAATCGGGCCAAATCGACATAGATCTCGCGATCGGCCGGGCCAAGATTGAGCAGAGCGACGATTTCGAGGAAGTCGTCAGCAGCCTCAGCGCACGCGAGACGCTTGCCGTGCTGAAGCACCCACACGCCCTCGAGCAGGTCATGCGCATGCCGCGAGCTACCGCTTCCGCGGAAGTCTAGGTCATGGCGGTGTAGGACAGGGGTTGACGACCCGGCTGGGCTTGGGCCGAGAGCGAGATGTCTGCTGTGCGCGCGGTCCCAGCCTACAGCGAACTGCCACCCAAATTCCAGCCGCGACCACCCTCGCCAAAGATCTCGTAACCCGTCGCCGTCACCGCAACCGTGTCCTCGAGCTTGATGAACCCGCGCTTCGGATGCTTCATCGTGGTCTCGATCGACACCACCATGCCAGTTTCGAGCGGCAGCCGCGCATCCGTGTCGTCGTAGGGGATCGGACCTTTGGCCGTCAGGCGAGGGGCCTCGTGGCTGACGAGGCCCATGCCGTGGGCCAAAAACTCCGTGCAGTCGCGCTGGGTGATCTTCGCGAGCTGCCGCTCGGCCGCGACGTAGATGTCGCCGCCCATGGCGCCCGGCCTGACCGCCGCGAAGGCGGCGCGCTGGACCGCCTCGATCTCGGCCAGACAGTCCTTCAGCTCGGCATCGGGATCGCCGAGCACGGCCATGCGCGCGAGGTCGCCGATATAGCCGTGATAATTGCCGCCGGAATCGAGCGACAGCACGTCACCTTGCTCCCAGCGCTGCGCCGAGGGCGCCCGGTTGTGGCTGTTGCCGCAGGCGAGCAAGCAGTATTCGAAGGTCAGCCCGCGATTGGCTTCGGCGAGCCGCAAGGCGTCCGACAATTGCTGCTTGGTCGTGCCCGGCCCGTGCCCGGCGATCACCGCCAGCATCGAGGCGATCACCAGTTCGGACGCCGTCTTGAGCTTCGCAAGCTCGTCCGCCGACTTCACCGCCCGCAGCCGCTCCAGCACCAGCAGCGCGTCCTTGAGCTCGGCGCCGGGCAGGGCGTCACTGAGCGCCCGGCCCGCATCCATCGGCAGGAACGCCATCTCGACCCCGACCCGCTTCAGGGGCACGCCGGCATCGCGGATCAGGCTTACGGCCCGCGTAATCGCATCGACCGAGCCGTTGGACTCGGTCCGCACCTGCGCCACCCATGGCGGCGCCACGGCGCGCTGATGGGTTTCCAGACGGTGGCCGACATAAACCGCCTTGTCGGGTGCGCCCTTGGGATAGACCAGCACCGGCAGATAGCGGCTGACGCCGAGCGCATCCATGTAGTCGAAGAAGATCGCGCGCTCGGCACCCAGCAGGTACTGCACATTGTGCTTGGAGGTCGCGACCAGGACGTCGAGGCCGGCAGCCTCCATCAGGCGGTCGAGCTTGGCGGCGTCGAATGGAATGGCGCGCGAGCGGTCTGCGCGGGCGACGTTCTCCTGCATGACGAACCTCCCAATGCTGCCGTGGCGACAACCGCTGCGTCGGTTTGCCCGGGGATTTGTTGGCACAAGTTTGATCCGAAAGAGGGGTTCTGGGTAGCTGCGGAATGATCTGGCCTGACCTGCACAGCCATATCCACGATTCGCATAAGGTATATTATGGAATATAATTATATCAAATCAGATCAGTTATTTAGCTAGAATTCCTCTCATCGCACCTTCGTTCCCGGTCCTTTTCCAGGCTGGCCGTCGGACGTGGTCCCGACTTTCGACGGCTACTGTGCATGGGGTTGTTTTTCGGTTTTTGAATCGGGCCGATGCCGCCGAAAGCCGATATTGCCGTGAGGATGTCCGGCTGCAATAAGCGAGGCTTCGCGAGATCGCAGATGACCTTCTGACCTTCCGTCCGTATAGGTTTGCATCTCAGAACAACAACAAACTTTCCGAGGAAGCAGACCCATGAGCTTTTCCCGCCGCACGCTTCTCAAGGCCTCCGCCGCGACCGCGGTCCTGGGCGGCCTCAGTGCGCCCCATGTGGCCCGCGCCCAGAGCGCCGAGTTCACCTACAAATACGCCAATAACCTGCCGGACACGCATCCGCTGAACGTGCGCGCCAAGGAGATGGCCGCGGCGATCAAGGCCGAGACAGGCGGCAAGTTCGACCTCCAGATCTTCCCGAACAACCAGCTCGGGTCTGACACCGACATGCTGAGCCAGATCCGGTCCGGCGGCGTCGAGTTCTTCACGCTGTCGGGGCTGATCCTGTCGACCCTGGTACCGGCGGCGTCCATCAACGGCATCGGCTTCGCGTTCCCGGACTACGGCACGGTCTGGAAGGCGATGGACGGCGATCTCGGCGCCTTTGTCCGCGGCGAGATCAAGAAGGCCGGGCTCGAAGTCATGGACAAGATTTGGGACAACGGCTTCCGCCAGACCACGTCGTCGAGCAAGCCGATCACCCATCCGGACGATCTCAAGGGCTTCAAGATCCGCGTGCCGGTGTCGCCGCTATGGACCTCGATGTTCAAGGCATTCGATGCGGCGCCCGCCTCGATCAATTTCGCCGAGGTCTATTCCGCGCTGCAGACCAGGATCGTCGAGGGCCAGGAGAACCCGCTGGCGATCATCTCGACCGCCAAGCTCTACGAGGTGCAGAAATACTGCTCGCTGACCAACCACATGTGGGACGGCTTCTGGTTCCTGGCCAATCGCAAGGCGTGGAGCAGCCTGCCCGAGGATGTGCGCACCATCGTCGCCAAGAACATCAATGCCGCAGCGCTCAAGGAGCGTGAGGATACCGCCAAGCTCAATGCCAATCTGCAGCAGGAGCTCGCGGGCAAGGGCCTGACCTTCAATCAGCCCGCGGTCGCGCCGTTCCGCGACAAGCTGCGCTCCGCCGGCTTCTATGCCGAGTGGAAAGGCAAATATGGCGACCAGGCCTGGGACCTGCTGGAAAAAGCCGTCGGCAAGCTGTCGTAACGCGTTGGAGCCGTCATGGCTCATCTTGAGGTCGAAGTGAGCGGAGTGGCGGGCGAGGCGGCTGTTCGGTCCCCTCGCCGGCCTTCCTTGCTGGCCTCGACGGAGCGCGCACTCGGTCTCCTCGTCGAAATTCCGGCGGCCATTTTGGTGGTCGCCGAGATTGCGATCCTGTTTGCCGGCGTGGTCGCGCGCTACGGCCTGCACCGGCCGCTGATCTGGTCGGACGAGCTGGCCTCGATCCTGTTCCTGTGGCTCGCCATGCTGGGCGCGGCGGTGGCGTTCCGCCGTTCCGAGCACATGCGCATGACCGCGGTCGTCGCCAGCACCAGGCCGGCCACGCGGGCCTGGCTCGATCTGGTCGCGACCTGCGCGGCGCTGGCCTTCCTGGCGCTGATCGTCTGGCCGTCCTGGGACTACGCCTACGAGGAAAGCTTCATCACCACGCCGGCGCTGCAGATCTCCAATATGTGGCGCGCCGCGGCATTGCCGGCCGGCATCTGCCTGATGGCGGCGTTCGCGCTGTTGCGGCTGCTGCGCGCAGTCGATTACCGCATGGTGCTGACGGCCGCGGTCGCCGTTGCCGTCGTCGTCGGCTTGTTCTGGCTGGCGCAGCCATATCTGCGGCCGCTCGGCAATCTCAACCTCGTCATCTTCTTCGTCGGCGTCGCCGGCTTCTGCGTCTTTGCCGGCGTTCCCATCGCGTTCGGCTTCGGGCTCGCGATCTTCGGCTATCTGGCACTGACCACGCGCACGCCGGTCATGGTACTGGTCGGGCGGATGGACGAGGGCATGAGCCACCTCATTTTGCTCTCGGTGCCGCTGTTCGTATTTTTGGGGCTCCTGATTGAAATGACCGGCATGGCACGGGCCATGGTGGCGTTCCTGGCCAGCCTGCTCGGCCATGTCCGCGGTGGGCTGCATTACGTGCTTGTCGGCGCGATGTACCTGGTCTCCGGCATCTCAGGTGCCAAGGCCGCGGACATGGCCGCGGTCGCGCCCGTGCTGTTCCCGGAGATGAAACAGCGCGGCGCCAAGCCCGGCGATCTCGTCGCGCTTCTTGCGGCCACCGGCGCGCAGACCGAAACCATTCCGCCGAGTCTCGTGCTGATCACGATCGGATCGGTCACCGGCGTCTCGATCGCCGCGCTGTTCACCGGCGGCCTGTTGCCCGGCGTGGTGCTGGCCATAACGCTGTGCATGCTGGTGTGGTGGCGCTATCGCCACGAGGACATGAGCCATGTCCGCCGCGCCACAGGCGGCGAGATCGGCAAGACCTTCGTCATCGCCCTGCCCGCGCTCGCGCTGCCCTTCGTGATCCGCTACGCCGTGGTCGAAGGCATCGCCACCGCCACCGAAGTGTCCACGATCGGCATCGTTTATGGCGCCCTGGTCGGCCTCCTCGTCTACCGCCGCTTCGACTGGCGGCGGCTGTTTCCGATGCTGGTCGAAACCGCGGCGCTGTCGGGCGCGATCCTGCTGATCATCGGCACGGCGACCGGCATGGCCTGGGGCCTGACGCAATCAGGCTTCTCGCGGGCGCTGGCATCCGCCATGACCGGATTGCCGGGCGGCGCGGCGACCTTCATCGCCGTCTCGATCCTGGCCTTCACCATCCTCGGCAGCGTGCTCGAGGGCATCCCGGCGATCGTGCTGTTCGGGCCGCTGTTATTTCCGATTGCGCGCGCCGTCGGCGTCCACGAGGTGCACTATGCCATGGTCATCATTCTCGCCATGGGTATCGGGCTATTCGCCCCGCCCTTCGGGGTCGGTTATTATGCCGCCTGCGCCATCGGACGCGTCGATCCGGCCGAAGGCATCAGGCCGATCTGGGGCTATCTGCTGGCGCTGCTGGTAGGATTGATCGTGGTCGCCGTCTTTCCGTGGATCTCCATCGGATTCCTGTAGGCCGGCGCGTAAGGGAGGTGTCGATGAGCGAGCGGCAGAACCAGTACAATATCGGCCTCGACAAGACGCCCGCCAACTACGTGCCGCTGAGCCCGTTGAGCTTTCTCACACGCAGCGCCGCGGTCTATCCCGATCACGTCAGCACGGTCTACGAGGGGCGCAGCTTCACCTGGCGCGAGACGCATGAGCGTTGCAAGCGCTTTGCTTCGTACCTTGCCGGCAAGGGCATCGGCGTCGGCGACACCGTCGCGGCGATGCTGCCGAACATTCCGGCGATGAACGAGGTGCATTTCGCCGTCCCCATGACGGGTGCGGTGCTCAATGCGCTGAACATCCGGCTGGATGCACCTTCGATCGCATTTCAGCTCGACCATGGCGGCGCCAGGATCATTCTGGTCGACCCCGAATTTTCCGGCGTGATCACCGATGCGCTGTCACAGATGAGTGGCCCAAAACCGTTCGTGATCGACGTCGACGACGCCGCCTTCAAAGGCGGCGGGCGCATCGGCGAGATCGAGTACGAGGCCGCGCTCGCGCAAGGCGATCCTGACTTCGCGGCGATCCTGCCGGGCGATGAATGGGATGCGATCGCGCTGAGCTACACCTCGGGCACCACGGGAAATCCCAAGGGGGTCGTCACCCATCACCGCGGCGCCTATCTGAACGCCGTCAGCAATATTCTCGCGGGCCAACTCGGCCAGCATCCGGTGTACCTCTGGACCCTGCCGATGTTCCACTGCAACGGCTGGTGCTTCCCCTGGACCATCGCAGCCGCCGCCGGCATCAACGTCTGCCTGCGCAAGGTCGAGCCGACGAAAATCTTCGAGCTGATCAAGCAGCACGGCGTCACCCATATGTGCGGCGCGCCGATCGTCTACAACACGCTGATCAACGCGCCCGATGCACCGAAGGGCGATGCCGCGCGCCGCGTCGTCGGCCTGATCGCCGGTGCCGCGCCGCCGGTCGCGGTGCTCGAGGGCGCCGAGAGCATCGGCATCAAGCTGACGCACGTCTATGGCCTGACCGAGGTCTACGGCCCCGCTTCCGTCTGCGCCGAGCAGCCTGGCTGGGATGATCTGCCCGCAGCCGAGCGCGCCAGCCTGAAGCGGCGGCAGGGCGTGCCCTACCCGCTCGAGGAAGCCGTCACCGTCATCGATCCGCAAACCATGAGGCAAGTACCGCACGACGGCGAGACCATCGGCGAGGTCATGTTCCGCGGCAACATCGTGATGAAGGGCTACCTCAAGAACGACAAGGCGACGCAGGAAGCCTTCGAGGGCGGCTGGTTTCACACCGGCGATCTCGGCGTGCTCGACGCGCACGGCTACGTCATCATCAAGGATCGCTCCAAGGACATCATCATCTCCGGCGGCGAGAACATTTCCTCCGTCGAGGTCGAGGACATTCTCTACAAGCACCCGGCCGTGCTGTTCGCCGCCGTGGTCGCAAAGCCCGATCCGAAATGGGGCGAAGTGCCCTGCGCCTTCGTCGAGCTGAAGGACGGCGCAAGCGCGAGCGAAGCCGATATCATCGCCTTCTGCCGCTCGCATATGAGCGGCTTCAAGACGCCGAAGTCCGTGGTGTTCGGGCCTATCCCGAAAACGTCGACGGGAAAGATCCAGAAATTCCTGCTGCGCAATGAAGCGGGATCGGCGAAGGCGATCTCGGCCTGAGCTTGTCTCGACCTCCGCGGCGGTTGGGTGTCGCCGCGAAGTCGTTGCGCAGTTTCGACTAGTCGGGTTCGCCGAGCCCCGTCGTCCTCACATCTTCTTGTAGGCGTCAACCAGGGCCTGGCCGTCGGCTCCCGCCTTCTTGAGCCAGTCGGCGGTGAGCTGTTCGCCGATCTTCTGGAAGCCAGCCTTCAGGGCCGGGCTCGGCGGCTCGACCGTCATGCCCTTGGCCTTGAGCTGATCGATGTACCAGGTGCTCTTGTCCTGCCAGGCCTTCCAGCCGCGGGTTTCCGCGGTCGCGGCGGCCTTGAGGATGGCCTCCTGGGTCGGCTTGTCGAGCGCCTCGAACGCCGCCTTGTTGACGAAGGTGTAGTCCTTCGGGATCCAGGCTTGCACATCATAGAAGTACTTCAGCGACTCCCATGCCTTCGCATCGTAGCCCGTGCCGCCTGACGACATGAACGAGTTCACGACGCCGGTCGCAAGTGCCTGCGGCAGCTCGGCGGCTTGAATGGTGACCGACTGCGCGCCAACCAGCTCGCCGATGCGCGCGGTCCCAACGTTGTAGGCCCGCCATTTCAGGCCCTTCATGTCTTCGATGGTCGCAAGCGGCTTGCTGACATAGACGCCCTGCGGCGCCCACGGCACGACGAACAGGAGCTTCAGACCCTGCGCATCGAGCTTCTTGGTAATCAGCGGCTTCGACGCCTGGTACAGCTTCATGGCATCCGGGAAGCTGGTCGCCAGAAATGGCACGACGTCGACGCCGAATACCGGATCCTCGTTCTCGTGGATCGACAGCAAGACTTCGCCCATCTGCGCCTGCCCGGTCATCACCGCGCGCTTGATGTCGGGCGCCTTGAACAGTGAGGCGCCCGGATGAACCGTGATCTGGAGCTTGCCGGACGTGCCGGCTTCGACGTCCTTGGCGAACGCGACGAGATTCTCGGAGTGCGGATTGTCGGCCGGATATGCCGCCGGCAGATTCCATTTGGTCTGAGCCAAAGCGGGTGTCGCAGCCAGCACGGCGCTGGCGATCAAGGATGCGCGGAATAAACGAGACATCATCGGGCTTCTCCTCACAGTCAATTTCAAAACCGGTACGCTCAGTCTGGGAAAGCAAGCTTGGGCAGGAACATCACGATCTGCGGATATTCCGTGATGATGAACACGGCGGCGAGCAACAGGACGAAGAACGGGAACGCCGCCCGCGCGACGGTCAAGGTATCACGCCCGCTCATGTTCTGGAGCACGAACAGATTGAAACCGACCGGCGGCGTGATCTGCGCCATCTCCACGTGGATGATGAGATAGACGCCGAACCAGACCAGGTCGAGCCCGGCCTGCTTGACCATCGGCAGCACGATCACGGCGGTCAGGACGATCATCGAGATGCCGTCGATCAGGCATCCCAGGATGATGTACATGATGCTCAGATACAGCGCGAGCATGCCCGGCGTCAGCTGCTGGCCCTGGACCCAGGTGGCGAGCGCCGCCGGAATGCCCGTATAGGCCATCGCTGCGGTCGTGTAGGCAGCGCCTGCCAGGATCAGCATGATCATGCAGGTCAGGCGCGTCGCGCTCATGATGCTCTCGAGAAAGTTCTTGCGCGTGAGCGTGCGGCTCCACCACGCCAGCAGCAGCGCGCCCGAAACGCCCCAGGCGGCGCATTCCGTCGCCGTCGCGAAGCCGAGCACGAGGGAGAGGAAGACTGCCAGGATCAGCAACAGGCAGGGCGCAAGCCTGGCCGACTCGCGCAGCTTCTGGCGGAACGGCATCGGGGGATCGCGCGGCGGAATCTTCTTCGGGTTCAGCAGCGACCAGATGATGATGTAGCCCGAATAGAGCACCATCACGAGCACGCCCGGCAGGAAGCCGCCGAGGAACACCTGAAGCACGGAGACATTCGCCGTGACCGCATAGACCACCATTGGGATCGACGGCGGGATCAGCAGGCCGAGCGTGCCGGAGCCCGCGAGCGAGCCTAGACTCAAGCCCTTATCGTAACCACGCTTGTCCAGTTCGGGCAGCGCGATCTTGCCGATGGTCGCACAGGTCGCCGCCGACGAACCCGACACTGCCGCGAAGATGCCGCAGCCGATCACGTTGACATGGGTCAGACGCCCCGGCAGCCACTGCACCCAGGGCGACAGGCCCCGGAACATTTCCTCGGATAATTTGGTGCGGAAGAGGATCTCGCCCATCCAGATGAACAACGGCAGCGCAGCCAGCGTCCATGACGAGCTTGCGCTCCATGTCGTGGTCGCAAGCACGGAGCCGAGCGGCAGGCTCGTGGTCAGCGCCATCGCCACGAAGCCGACAAGCCCCAGCGAAACCGCGATCCAGATGCCACTTCCCAGCAGCACGATCATGACGCCGAGCAGAATGAACGATAGTTCGATCATGCCGAGATTGGCCATCGTCAACCTCCGCCGCCCTGCGATATCCGCTCGATGAATTCGTCCGGAGTCTCGTCCGGCGAGCCCTTCTCGTAGCTCGGCCGGTTGCCGCTGATGACACTGACCATTTCATCAATGAGCGCGATCGAGAGGATCACGAGTCCGCCGGAAAACCCGAGCTGCGGAATCCAGAGCGGAAGCGCGACGACGCCCTGCGCCACGTCGTTGAAGCGCCAGGAATCGTAGGTCATCTGCACGGCATGCCGGGTGAAATAGAGGATGAAAGCGGCGGCAATACCAAGGGCCACGACCTCCGCCACCTGTTTGGAGCGCCCATGCAGACGCTCCAGCAACAGGCCGACCCGGATCATCTCTCCGCGCTTGAAGGTGTGAGCGAGGCCGAGGAATGCCATCGCGGCCATGCACCATGAGGCGAAATCATCGCCGGCGGGAATGTTGACCGCAAACTGGCGCCCGATCGACATGATCATCATGATTGCAAAGATCGCAACCATGAAGGCTCCGGCGGCGTAGCCCGCACCGAGATAAAGGAGATCTAGCGCGCGTCGCACCGGCCCCCGGCTCGTAACATCGTCCCCTGCCAACGCGATCCCCATCCTCATACGAAGCGATTCAGAAGGTCCCGGCGATCGCACGTCGCGCGCCGGTCCTGCATGAATATCGCCCCTGCCCGGCGCCTGTCTTTCAGACGTTAGATCAACATGATGGGGCTAGCGCAAGCAAGGAGTATGCCGGCTCTCGCCGGAATTTCCCCCGCAGGTTCAGCGGGTCTCCAGCCGCAGCCCGTCATACGCGGGCACCACTCCCGCCGGCAGCGACTGCCGGATCACCTCATAATCGACGTCGGCCGTCATGTTGGTGATGACGGCGCGCTTCGGCTTGAAGCGCTCGATCCAGGACAACGCGTCGTTGATGCTGAAATGGCTGACATGGCTGGTGTAGCGCAGGCCATCGACGATCCAGAGATCCAGATTTTCCAGCGCGCTCCAGCTCTCGCGTGGGATGTCGTTGAGATCGGGCGTGTAGGCGGCATCGCCGATGCGATAGCCCAGCGCGGGAATGTTGCCGTGCTGCACCAGGAAGGCCGTCATCGTCACCGGGCCGCCCTTCCCCTGGATGGTCTGGCTGTCACCGGCCTCGATCGACTGCGCCGTCAGGATCGGCGGATAGTCGCTGCCCGCCGGTGAGACGAAGCAATAGGAGAACCGCGACATGATGTCGTTCGCAGTCGTCTGATTGAGATAGGTCGGAATCCGCCGGCGCATGTGCATCACGACCGAACGCAGGTCGTCCATGCCGTGGGTCTGATCGGCGTGCTCGTGGGTCAGGAACACGGCATCGATGTGGTCGACATTGGTCGAGAGCAATTGCTCGCGCAGGTCAGGCGAGGTGTCGATCACGATACGCGTGGTGCCCTCGCCCGATGTCTGCTCGACCAGCAGCGAACAGCGGCGACGGCGGTTCTTGGGATTGTTGGGATCGCAGGCACCCCAGCCGAGTGCCGGACGCGGCACGCCGGCGGAGGAGCCGCAGCCCAGGATCGTCAGCGTCAGCGTCATGCGGCTCCCAGTTCTAAGGTTTCACCCTGGAGAACAGGCGAAAGAAGTTTTCGCTTGTCTGGCGCGAGATCTCGTCAAACGACACGCCGCGTGTTTCGGCGAGCACTTTTGCGACCTCGACCACATAGGCCGGTTCGTTGCGCTTGCCCCGGAACTTGCCCGGCGCAAGGTAGGGCGAGTCTGTTTCAACCAGAATACGGTCGGACGGCAGTTCGGCCGCAAGCGCGCGCAAGGCCTCGGACTTCTTGAAGGTCAGGATGCCCGTGAAGCCGATATAGAGCCCGAGCGAGACCGCCTTCAGCGCCAGCTCGCGCCCGCCGGTGTAACAATGCAACACCGCGCGAAACGATCCCTTTGCCGTCTCCTCTTCAAGGATACGGCCGCAATCCTGGTCAGCCTCGCGGGTGTGGATCACCAGCGGCAGGCCGGTGGCGCGGGCGGCGGCGATGTGGGCACGAAAGCCCCTCGCCTGCGCCTCCGGCGAGCCGTTGTCGTAGAAATAGTCGAGCCCGGCTTCGCCGAGCGCGACGACCTTGGGATGCTGCGTCAAAGCGATCAGCTCGTCCGGCGCGATGCCGTCTTCTTCATCAGCGTTATGCGGATGGGTGCCGACCGAGCAATAGACGTCGTCATAGCGCTCGGAGATGGCCAAAAGCTGGTTCAGTTTCCTCACCCGCGTCGAGATCGTGACCATGCGGCCGATGCCGGCCGCTCGCGCCCGCGACACGATCCCGTCGAGATCCTCCGCAAAATCCGGAAAATCCAAATGGCAGTGGCTGTCGACCAGCATGGTGCGAACGCCTTTAGGCTGCCGGCTCGATATAGCGGGGGAAGGCCGGCGTCGGCGCGGGCAGCGTCGTACCGGGCGCGATGCGCGTTGCGCCACCAAGCGCGGCGAAGTTGCGCTCCGCTTCGGGGATACCGAGGCTGTTCAGCAGCAATCCCGAGGCCGTCGGCATCGCCGGCTGGGCCAGGATTGCGATCTGGCGCACGACTTCGGCGGTGACGTAGAGCACCGTCCTCTGCCTGACAGGATCGGTCTTGGCGAGCGCCCACGGCGCTTCGCCCGCGAAATAGCGGTTGGCTTCCGCGACCACGGCCCACACGGCATTGAGCCAGTGATGGATTTGCTGCGTCGCCATCGCTTCGCGGGACGCCGCGAGCATGTCGTCAGCCTGTGACAGGATCGCCTTGTCGTTATCGCTGAATTCGCCGGGCTCCGGGAGCACGCCGCCGAGCTGCTTCGCGATCATCGACAGCGAGCGCTGCGCGAGATTGCCGAGATCGTTGGCGAGATCGGCATTGATGCGCGCGACGATGGCCTCGTGATTGTAGTTGCCGTCCTGGCCGAACGGCACCTCGCGCAGAAAGAAATAGCGCATCTGGTCGACGCCGTACTGGTCGGCGAGGTTAAAGGGATCGACCACGTTGCCGACCGACTTCGACATCTTCTCGCCCCTGCTGAACAGGAAGCCATGGGCATAGACCCGCTTCGGGAGGGGGATCCCGGCCGACAGCAGGAAAGCCGGCCAGTACACCGCATGGAAGCGGATGATGTCCTTGCCGATGATGTGCACGTCGGCAGGCCAATAACGCCAGTTGTTGTCGCTCTCGTCGGGGAAGCCGACGCCGGTGATGTAGTTGGTGAGCGCGTCGACCCAGACATACATCACGTGATCTTCGTCGCCGGGCACCTTGACACCCCAGTCGAACGTCGTGCGCGAGATCGAGAGGTCGCGCAGGCCACCCTTGACGAAGCTCACCACCTCGTTCTTGCGGGAGTCGGGCCCAATGAAATTGGGCTGCGTCTCGTACAGCTTGAGCAGCTTGTCCTGATAGGCCGACAGGCGGAAGAAGTAGCTCTTCTCCTCGACCCATTCGACCGGCGTGCCCTGCGGCCCGAGCCTCACGCCGTCCTCGTTCAGGCGCGTCTCGTCCTCCGCGTAATAGGCTTCGTCGCGCACGGAATACCAGCCGGCATAGATGTCGGCATAGATATCCCCGTTCGCTTCCATGCGCCGCCAGATCTCCTGGCTGGAGCGGTGATGCTGCTCCTCGGTGGTGCGGATGAAGCGGTCGAACGACACGTTCAGGCGCTCGTCCATTTGCTTGAAACGGCCGGCATTGCGGGCGGCGAGCTCCGAGACGGACATTTTTTCGCCGGCCGCGGTCTGAACCATCTTCTGGCCGTGCTCGTCGGTGCCGGTCAGGAAGAACACATCCTTGCCGTCGAGTCGCGCGAAGCGCGCCAACGTATCGGTCGCGATCGCCTCATAGGCGTGGCCGATATGCGGGCTGCCATTGGGATAGGCGATCGCAGTCGTGATGTAGAAGACGTTGTCGCGCGCGGGGACGGCCACGGGCGTGTTGGCGTGCGGCGCTGCGATGGACTTCGGCGCGCGCGGGGCCTTGGGTTTCGATACATCGGGCTTCGCAGTCTTCGGCGGCGTCGCGACAGGAGCTGGTGCGGCGGTCACTGCGGACGCAGCCACCCTCGCCGTCTTGGCTATCTTCTTCGCCGAGGCCTTGTTCTTCGCCGAAGCCTTGGCTGGCTTTTTGGTTCCTGTCTTCACCGTCTTCTTGGCGACGACCTGCTTCTTCGCTGCCTTCTTTGCCGTCTTCGCGGCGCTCTTCTTCCCGGTTTTTTTGGCGGCCGTCTTTTTGGTCTTCGTGGCTTTCTTGACGTTCTTGGCAGCTTTGCGCGCGCGCGCGTTCACGGCCTTCTTCGCGCCTTTCTTGACGGCCTTGGTGGCAGCCTTCTTCTTGCTGCTCTTGCCTTTAGCGATTTTCTTAGCTCGCGCTGCCACGACGAATTCCTTTACCGGCTTCTCGAAATTGGGAAACGAACCTGCGTTAGTTTATTGTCTTGAGCACGATCCTATCGGAAAAACCGCTGCACACTTTTCCGGATCATGCTCTAGCGCGTTGCGTCCGCCAGCCAGCCGAACACCGAGAAGACTAAGGGCTTTCGCTCCAGATTATAGGTTTCGGTGTCGCGCGCGGCGCGGACGATCTTTTCCCATACCTCAGCTAGGCGCGCAAGGCGCGGCAGGTTCTGGTTGGCATTGGCCTCGTCGGCGTGCAGGCGTTCCGCGATCCAGCGATCGATGCCGTCGATGAAGGCGGCAAGCGCAACGCGGTCGCTGGTGCCGAGCGATTCGCCGAGCGTATGCAATTCGCGCGGATCGACCTGCGGCAGTCGCGCCAGCAGCGCGGCCGTGCGCTGCTGAAGCTTCAGGGCGTCACCGCCGAGCAGCGTCAGCGCCCGCGCGACGCTGCCCTCGGACGCCTCCGCCGCCTCGCGCAACGCCGGATCGTTCGGGTCGAGATCGGCAGCGGTTGCGGCTGCAGCAATCACGTCGTCGGTTGCGAGCGCGCGGAGACGCAGCTTGCGGCAGCGCGATTGGATCGTGGCGAGCACGCGCGCCGGCGCGTGGCTCACCAGCAGGAACAGCGATTGCTGCGGCGGCTCCTCGAGAATTTTCAGCAGCGCGTTGGCGGCATTCGGATTGAGCTCGTCGACGGTGTCGACGATGCAGACGCGCCAGCCTTCGGCTGTCGCGGTCGAGCCGAAGAAACCGATCGTCTCGCGCGTTTCGTCCACGGTGATCACGGTGCGCATTACGCCGCGGTCGTTGGCGGTGCGCTCCAGCGTCAGCAGGCCACCGTGCGAACTCGCAGCAACCTGCCGTGCCACGGCGTGATCGGGATTGATGGCGAGGTCTTCGGCGCGCTGCACGGAAGGCGCCAGCGGCTGGCCGTGAGCGAGCACGAAGCGCGCCATCCGATACGCCAGCGTCGCCTTGCCGATGCCTTGCGGCCCGCCGATCAGCCAGGCGTGCGGGATGCGCCCGCTGCGATAGGCGGCGAGCAGCGCGGTCTCGGCCTCGCGATGGCCGAACAGAACGCTCGTCTCGCGCGGATGAGACATGGCAGTTTCGCGCTCGGTCTGACGCGGGCTCATATGGACACCACCGTTGCCGGCGTCGGGAGCAGGCGATCACGCATCGCGATCCAGATGCGTCCGGCAACCGTGTCGGGATCGGAATTGGCGTCGATCAGCACGCAGCGCGCGGGATCGTCCGCCGCGATCTTGCGATAGGCTTCGCGCAGGCCCTGATGGAAACCGAGCTTCTCGGCCTCGAACCTGTCCGGCGTGCCGCTGCCGCGGCGCGCGGCCGCGCGCTGCAGGCCGATCTCGACCGGCAGGTCGAGGATGATGGTGAGGTCCGGCTTGAGATCGCCGATCGTGACCCGCTCCATCGCGTTGATCAGCGCGGCCGGCACGCGGCCGAGGCTGCCCTGATAGGCCCGCGTCGAGTCGGCGAAGCGGTCGCACAGCACCCACGTGCCCTGGTTGAGCGCTGGCTGAATCACGGTGTGGACATGATCGTCGCGGGCGGCCGCGAACAGCAGCGTCTCGGCTTCGGGTCCGAGCAGCTTGCCCATGCCTGACAGCACCAGATGGCGCATGATCTCGGCGCCCGGCGAGCCGCCCGGCTCGCGCGTGACGAGGATACGCATCCTGGCGGCCTTGAGACGGTCGGCGAGCTTCTTGATCTGGGTCGACTTGCCCGTCCCCTCGCCGCCTTCAAAGGTGACGAAACGCCCGCGTCCGGACGGCCACTTTACCGCGCTTTCACTCATGATCAGAGCTTCTCGGCGCCCGCACGGAACATGCCGATCACCAGCTCGCTGGCGCCGTCGATCGCGCGGCGCACGGTCGAGCCGGTGCCGATCGCGTCAGCGGCATAGACCGGCGTCTCCACTGCGATGTTGCCGCTGCGCCAGACCCTGACCAGCCCGACCTTCTGCCCGGCCTCGACCGGCGCGCGCACCGGGCCGTTATAGACGACGCGCGCGATCAGCTTGTCGCTGCCGTTCTTGTGCACCATCACCTTCACGGGCGTCTTGGCGACCAGTTTGACCGAGCGGCTCTCGCCGCCGAACACCTTGGCGTAGCCGACCGGCTGATCGGCCGCGATCAGGGTGCGGGTCTCGAAATTGCGAAAACCCCATTCAAGCATCTTCTTGGCTTCGGTCGCGCGATCGTCGGGGTCTTCCAGCCCGTTAATGACGACGATCAGCCGCGTGCCGTTCTGCACCGCCGAGCCGACCATGCCGTAGCCGCCTTCCTTGGTGTAGCCGGTCTTCAGACCGTCGGCGCCTTCCATCGAATTGAGCAGCGGATTGCGGTTGGGCTGGCGGATCTTGTTCCAGGTGTATTCCTTCTCGCCGAACAGTTTGTAGAATTCGGGGAAGTCGAGAATGATGTGCCGGGCGAGAATGCCGAGCTCGCGCACCGTCATCTTGTTGGCGGGGTCCGGCAGGCCGTTGGAATTGCCGAAGGTCGATTTCGTGAGGCCAAGCTCGCGAGCTCGCTTGGTCATGAAGTCGGCGGCGAAAATCCGCTCGCTGCCCGCCATGGCCTCGGCCAGCGCAATGCAGGCGTCGTTGCCGCTCTGGATGATCGCCCCGTGCAGGAGATCGTCGACCGTGACCTTGCTGTTGATGGCGGCGAACATGGTCGAGCCGCCGGAGGGTGCGCCGCCCTTGCGCCAGGCGTTCTCGCTGATCCGGTATTCGTCGGTCAGCTTGATGTCGCCCTTCTTGATGGCGTTGAAGACGACCTCGGCGGTCATCAGCTTCATCATGCTCGAGGGCGCGCGGAGCTCGTCGGCGTTCTTCTCGAACAGCACACTGCCGCTGGAGGCCTCGATCAGGATCGCGGTCGGGGCGTCGCCGTCGAAGCCGGAATCATCTGTTTTCTTGGCGCCCTGGACGCTCTGGTTGGCGGCGTAGAGCGCCCCGCTCCAGCCAATGGCCGCCACCAGAGCCGTCGCGATCAGCCAGCGCGCCAGCGCTCCGGCGGTAAACCGGGTGCGCCTAAACGAGGAAAGATGAAATTCCATGGCCAAGCCCTGAGAGCGGCGTTCTAACAGTTGGAGCCGGTGCAAACAACACGGGGTGGCCGCTTGTCCCGAGATTGCACGATTCTCGTCCCGCCCCTATCGTGGCACCTCAGATTTTCTGACCAAACCCCTGAAACAAGGCGGAAAAGCGATGTCATCCACCCGCGTGATCAAGGCCAACGGGATCGACCTGTTCATCCGTGAAGCCGGTCAGGGGCCGCTGGTGGTGCTGTGCCACGGCTGGCCGGAACTCTCCTACTCCTGGCGCCACCAGATCCCGGCGCTGGCGCAGGCCGGGTTTCGCGTCGTCGCCCCCGACATGCGCGGCTATGGCCAGAGCTCAGCGCCGCCCGAGGCGACGGCCTATTCGATCTTCGACACGGTCGGCGATATCGTCGGCCTCGTGCAGGCGCTTGGCGAGACCAAGGCCATGGTGGTCGGCCACGACTGGGGTGCACCGGTGGCTTGGCACGCGGCGCTGTTCCGGCCCGACATCTTCACGGCGGTCGCCGGGCTGAGCGTGCCGCCGCCGTTCCGCGGCCGCGGCAAGCCGCTCGATCTCCTGCGCCAGGGCGGCATCACCAATTTCTATTGGCAGTATTTCCAGGCGCCCGGCGTTGCCGAAGCCGAGTTCGAGCGCGACGTCGCGCGCACCATGCGCATCGTGCTCGGCGGGCGCGGCCTTGCCGATCCCTCCGCAGCCATGTTCGTGCTGGAGGGCAAGGGATTCCTCGGCCACGGCAACCCGGAGGAGCCTGTGCCGGCCTGGCTCACCGAGACTGACCTTGCCTATTTCACCGAAACCTTCCGCAAGTCCGGCTTCCGCGGCGGGCTGAACTGGTATCGCAACCTCGATCGCAATTGGGAGCTGACGGCGCCCTGGCAGGACGCGCAAATCCATCAGCCGTCGCTCTTCATTGCCGGTTCGAAAGACGCCGTCATCACCGGCCTGATCGGAGCCAAGCGCGTCAACGAACTCGAGCGCGTGCTGCCCAATCTGAAGCGAAAGCTGATCATCGAGGGCGCCGGCCATTGGGTCCAGCAGGAGCGGCCCGACGAGGTGAATGCGGCGTTGATGAGTTTCCTGAAGGAAAGCGCGGCTCAGTAGAGGCCGCGGCCGCTCAGGATGCCGCGGGCCTCGGCAGCGCCATCCGAGGCGTAGGCGCCGGACGGAGTGCTCTCGGTCGCATAGCGGCCGTCCCCGTCATAGGACACGGCGCGCGCGTTCTGGAGCGCCCGGCCCCGGTTGCGGCTCGAGGCCGACATTTCCGAGGTCGCACTGAGTGAAGCCATGTCGGCGGAGGTGTTGCCGAGATTGTAGGGCCGTCCCTCCGGCGTCGGAACTTCGCCGCGCATGGCGCCGCGGTTCGACGATGGCAGCTCCGGCACGAAGGGTCTCGCCGAGGCGACCCGGACCATCGACGGTGACGGCGCCGGGGTCCCGGTGCGCAAGGTGGCCATCAGCTGGCGGTCGTCGGAGCCTTCCAGCGGCGCCCGGCCGACATACTCGACACGGACCTTGGCGATCCCATTGCCTTTGAATTCAAGCAGTTCGGCGGCCTTGTTCGAGACGTCGATGAGCCGGTTGCCGTGATAGGGCCCGCGGTCATTGACGCGGACGATCAGCGACTTGCCGTTCGAGACGTTGGTGACCCGCGCATAGGACGGCATCGGCAGGGTCGGATGCGCCGCGGTCAGCGAGCCCATGTCGAACACCTCGCCATTGGCGGTCAGGCGGCCGTGGAAATCGTCGCCGTACCAGGACGCCATGCCCTCGGCGCGGTAGTTGACGTCCTCTTCGGGCACATAGGTCCGGCCACCCACCACATAGGGCTTGCCGACGCGATAGGCGCCGCCGCCCTTCGGGACCGGATCGCCCAAAGCCACGACCCGGGGGCTCGAGGACACGCCGTATTTCGGATCGACCCGGCTGGCGAATTTGTTGGAGGAGGCGCAATTGGCGAGCGCAAGGCAGGTCGCGGCCATCGCAGCAGCGCGCGCGGCCCGCAAAACCGAATCTGACCGTCGGATCCCCATTCGCCCCAAATACCACTTTGCCGGAGGCGTACCTAACCCGCTTTGGCTACGGGTAGCGCTGTCCGGTCCTTTGCTCCGAGGCGGCCCACCACCGCGTCGGAAGTGGTAACGATAACGCAACCCGAACACGGCGGAAATGGGGAGCGCACGGCGTTCACGCCGGGATGGTAAACAGGGGGTATGCGCTCGCCCCGTTGAACTACGGGGCGCCGGTGCCCTGCTCTGTGCCACGCCTGGACATTCTGTTGCGCCAAATCCTCACTCCACCCCCATTGTCGCGCCGCTCACTGGAATTCTTTTGACTGTGCAAGGCCGCCCGCGTTTTCTCGCGTGCAGGGCGGAATGGAATGAGACGATGATCGAGACGGTTTCGGCACTGATGGGTTTGGTAAGCGCGGGGATCTTCCTGGCCCATGCGTTTGAAGGTTACCGCACGAGGGCCTGAGGCACTCGCGCGGACGGCAAGCATCACCCTTTCAAGACGGCGCGTTCGGACATTTTTAATCGATCCGATCGAGCATCGCAGACGAGAGCGGCAGGTGTCCCATGCGCAACCATGACCTCGTATCCGATGGCTTCCTGGCATTGACCGCCGGTGGTCTGGTCCTGCTGTGCTCCAGCCTCGTGGCATTGGCCTTCGCCTGAGCACCCAGCACTTCCCGAACAATACGCTTACCGCAGTCCAAGCAGCGAACGCCGATAAAGACTGTCACGGGCTTCGCTCAGGCAGACGAAGCTGCCGTCAAAACCCTGGCCGTACCGCTTCTGGCCTTTGCCGTAATAGACACCTTTGCTGAAATCGAGCCAGACAACCCGGTCGTGCGGGCAATGACGCTGCGCCTGCGCCTCGTAGCGAAATGGCGTCAGCGGCGTGGCCGATACCTCAGCGCCGCTGCAGCCGACCAGGATCGCAGCAGCGAGTGCGATCGCGCCGGCCCATTTGCCGAGGCTGCTGCAAGATACTCCGCAAGATATTCCGCAAGTCACCGCCCGCCTCCCGATCCCAGCCGTCGAGGGCCGGCTTGCTTTCACTTGTCCGCTTCGAGTTGCAACAACGCATGGTGCAAGCATTCCTGAAGCCTGGCTGCGACCTGTTCGCGTGCGACGCCTTTGGCGGCAAGATCGCCTGCCACCTTGTCGAGGATCTCATCCATCGACTGGCTCTCCAGATGGTCCGTCACCAACGCGGTCGCGTAGCCGGCCGCGGCATCGCCGCTGAGGCCGAGCTGGGTTGCGGCCCAGAGCCCGAGCAGCTTGTTGGACCGGGCCGTGGCCTTGAACATGAGCTCCTCGTCGTGGACGAATTTGGCCTCAAAGCCCTGCTCGCGCTTGTCGAACGTGGTCATGGTCAGCTCCATTGTCGTTTGCGCTGATCGGGATCGGACTGGCTGGAAGCGAACGTCTCCGTGGTTCAATTCAGGGTCGTTGGAAGCTTCCGGCGGAAGCCAAACGCCGTCAAGCCCGCTGGGCGTGCCCAAGGCACCCACTAGCTCTACGCCAGCCAACCCGGCTAGGCAGAGATGTTTACTGTTCATTAAGCAGACTCAGCGCCGGCATGGCGCCGGGGACATCGAGAGCTGACGCATGAGCAAAGAACTGCGGGAGTTTCGACGGCTTGAACGGGTCTGCCTGGAGCAGGCAGCTCTCTCCACCATGGACCTCGCGCGAGGCGGGTTGCTCAAGGTCGCTGACGATTGTCGCGTCGCAGCCGAAGCGATCGAGGCGCAATCGCCTCGCAGACCTTTCGCAAGTGCCGTTCAGGCGCTGAAGCAGGCGTTGAGCGTGACCCGCATCCCTCACCGGCACTGAGACCGGCGCTCGCGGGCAAGGACATCCTTGACGGGGCGACCGCGTACGGTCAGCCCTTCGCCTCCGTCTGTTCACGTGCCAACCGTTCGGCCCTTAGCCGTTCCTTGTTGGCATAAAACGCCTTCTGCGCAGCTTCATGATCGCGCATGGCTTTTTCGGCTTCGACACGGCGTGTCGCATCGCGCGCCTGCCGCTGCTCGGGAGTCAAGGGCTTGCGCCGGTAGGAAATGTCTTCCGTCATGGCCAGATAATGCTGAGGTGAGGAAAGAGTTCCTCGTGGTCCCGCTGAGCGGCACTGCGGGCCGACTGCATGTTGTGCGAAAACAACCCCAAGCACAGTAGCCAAGTCCTTCTGCAGACAGCACTTTTTTTATCGCACTTTCGATGCGTTTGACCCCGCAGGGATCTCGATGTCTGCAATAACAGGCAAATGGTCTGAATAGGCCCTCGCGCCTTCGTCGGTCCAAACCTTCCCGATCGGGCTGTCGGACGTCGCATAGATCCGGTCAAGCCGCAGCAGGGGCAAATGCGACGGGAAAGTTCGCAGCCGCGTACGGTTTGGGCAGACCTGCGCGAGCACGCGCCGCACCGATTTGATCCAGAACCAGTCGTTGAAATCCCCGAGGACGACGGTCCTTCCAGGTTTCACCAGGCTCACCAGCGCCTGAGCCTGCGCGTGGCGCTCGTGGATGCTCAGGCCGAGATGCGTGGCCACCACGCGAACATCGCCAACCGGTGTCAGCAGTCCCGCGGCGATCGCTCGGCGCGGCTCCCGCTCACGATACGACACATCGACGATCTCGGGCGGGCCGGAGAATGGAAAGCGGCTCAGGAGCGTCTGGCCGTAGTCGCCATCGGCCGTGACGATCGACTTGGCGTGAACACCGTGATCGCCGACAACGCTCGCCAGCTTCGCAAACGGATCGTCCGATCGCGATCGCGAATCCACCTCCTGAAGCGCGACGACATCGGGAGCCCATTTGCGAATGATGGAACAGATCCCTTCCAGATCGAACTTCGGATTGAGATTGAAGGTGCCATGCACATTCCACGTCATGAAGCGCATCAGCGCCTCCCGGCGAGCCACGTCGCGACGAATTGCGCGCCGGCGCAGATCGCGAGCCAGCCCAGGAACGCCAGTGCGAGCAGCAACATGTTGACCCAGGACGCGTTCCTGGCGAGATCAGCGATCTGAGCCCCCAAAACTGCCATGGCGAGAATGCCGGGCGTCATGCCTAGCAGCGTTCCGACCAGGAAGTCACGCAGAGGCAGCGTGCTCGCGCCAGCCACGACATTCACCACTGAGAACGGCGCGATCGGGATCATCCGGATGACGACGACAGCCAGAATGCCCTTGCCGACAACGCGTTCCTGGATGCGCGCGGTACGTCGCCCCAGCAAATGCTGGAGACGTTCGCGGCCGAGTGCCCGCCCGATCGCAAACAGGACAAAGGCGCTGAGCGAGACGCCCGTCATGGCGGTGACGAAGCCCAGCCATGGTCCGAGTGCGGCAGCAGTTGCCGCAATGAGCACGAGAACCGGAAACACCACCAACCCGCCGACGACGAAAGCTGCAATCGCGAATGGCGGCCCCCAGATGGAGTGCGCGTAGGCAGACAGGAATGTCGACATTCGGCCCGCGTCGGCGAAATCGCTCAAGGAGGTGTACGACCAGGCCATCGCGAGGCCGAAAAGCGCCACGGCTATCGAGACGATCCCGATGATTGTCTTCGTGCTCCACATGCGCGATGCCGCCCGCTCCAGATGAAGAGGCGCCTCAGGGTCCGCCACCGGCTGAACCATCGTGGCCAGAGCGCTTGTCAGGACCGAGGATTCCACGTCCCGCAGCGCCTTCGTCCCGCTTGCGACGTCGTCCAGGAGCGCAAAAAGACGATCTTCGTTTTGCGCGACGGTCTGTTCATCGAGACCGCAGAAATGGGCGATTAGGCGACGGCGGACCGAGGCGATGAACTCCCGATGCTCGTCTGATGCGGCTTCGAAAATCAGGTCACATTCGCTATCGGCACCCATCGATCGATTGTTCAAATTGGCCGAACCGATCCTCAAGATCCGATCGTCGACGATCATGAGCTTGCTGTGCACCATCACGGCCGCTTCCGTATCCCCGTTCCCCGAGACCGGGTAGACGAAGCGGATGCGATCGGCGACGCCGGCCGAACTGAAGCAATCGATGAAAGCGCCCCGGCCGTTCTGCATCGCTTGGGATTCCAGCCATGAGGAGTGCAGTTTTGGGGTGACGATCAGAACCCGAAGCGAAGGCACGCGCAGCATCTGCTCCGCCAATTCGCGCGCGATCTTGGTGGCGCTGGTGAACTGGTTCTCGATGTACACGAATTTCGTCGCGGACCGCATCGCTGCAATCAGCGAGCGTTCGACCTCCCGGAGCGTCGAACCTGCCGGACAAACCACCTCGGTCCTGGCGATACCCACCGGAATATGTTCAGCCTCGACCGGCACAATCGCCGGCCAGCGCAAGCTTTTCAGCGGGCGCCGATCATCAATCTGTTGGCCCGCCGCGCGCCAGCGTTGCTCCACGAGGTCGAACAACTGCGCCGCCGCATCCCCATCGACCACGCATTGAACGTCATGAAACGGCAGGTATGGCTTGCCCTGGGGATCACAGCGCGATGCGTGATCGGCGCGATGATCACTGGTGTCCCAACGCCTGATCGTCAGATCGAGCCCGCCGACGAACGCCAGTGAACCATCGACACAGACGATCTTCTGGTGTTGGGCCGACCCAAAGGGAAGCGTGGCATCCAGGTGAAACCGGACGCGGCCATCTGTGTCGGCGGTAAATTTGGCCGCGGAATTCCATTCCCTCTCGGAGGCGTAGAACGAGACGAAGTCCCAGACGAGAATGTTGATGTGCAAGGTGGGACGGCGGTGGACCAGCGCGCGCAAGAATGGGCCGAGTTGCTCCGGCAAGCCATCATCCGCTCGCCCGGACTCGCCGACCAGCCTGGTCTCACTATGGATATCCCACCCGACGATATAGACGAGGTCCTGCGCCTGCAGCAGGGTCTGCCGCAGGGCCGCGAAATAAGCGGCAGCATCGTTCAGAACCGCCACACGCCGCGCCTCGCACCGCCGCCAGACGGTGTCGCCGGGGATCAGGGTCGATGAGCTCTGAAGCAGGGAGACCTCGCAATCTGCGTTCGCGTTGAAACGCACTGACCGCGCAAGGGGTTCCCCGACTCAGAACCAGAGTGGCCGTTCAGCGTGCGCGGATTCCGGCGCCACAGTCGCCCATTGCCGCTACTTGGTTCGGACAGTCTTCGCACCTGCGCCTTTCAAGGCGTCCGCGATCTTCTCAGGCGCATCGCCGTGAAAATCCACGGAGACCTCGATCCGGCCTTCCAGCTTCTGGTGTCCCTCCGGCGCAGGCGCGGCCTTGGCGTCAGGACCGGCCGGGCGTGTCCCCGACGTGTTCGCGCCACCGACGGGCTGGACGAAGACGTCGCTTCGCGGCACGCCGCATTCCTGCACGACATGCTCAACCGCAAGCTCGGCGCCGCGGCGCGTGTCGAATTCTCCGATGATCGTACTTTCCAAGGGCGCCCTCCATGGCTGGACGAGAGTGCCAACAACGGGTCAGCGAGGGCCAGGTTCCTGAACCCGCGGGCGGTTAGAACCGAACGATCCCGAACAGAACAAGCAGCGCGAGAGTGATCAACCCGGAGACCAGCAGCGAGCCGAGACATCCCAGCCGGTTCGAGAAAAAGAAGAACATACCTCGCCCATCCCATAGCTTCGTGACGAGCTAAGTTCTCCCATTCGACAGCGTTCCTGGAGGCGCTTTGGGGCGCGCGAACGAGGACCAATCCAAGAACCAATCGTTTCGCGGGACGTTGAGTCCGCGATGTCAGACGCTTTTGATTATTTCCGAGCGCACGCGGTCCGAGCCCTTTGCAAGGCCCGGGCGATGCCGCGCGGACGAATGAAACATCTGCAAACCGTCGTGGCCCGGATCTACCACCTGCTGACCAAGGAGGCTGCGTATGGGCCCAACCTGCAGCACATGGACGACTTCCGGGCAGCCCAGAAGCTCGAGAAGTCGATCGACTGAACTGCAATGACGGTGACGCTGCACGCCCTCCCCCGACGCGCTCAGCTCCCTTTGGGAGCGGTCCTTGACTGCGACCCTGCAAGCCCGGGATTGATGGCCAGCGACGCGCCGGCGGCGCCGCCGGCTTCATAGGCCGTCATCGACACCATCCGGCTGCTGCTGCGCTGGGTCCGCATCTTCAGGTCGAGCTTGTCGAACTCCGCATCGACCACCGACGTCTTGAGAACCACCAGCCCGCGGCCGGTGCTTTCGTTGATCTGATCGCGACTGGCCTTGATCGCCACCAGCCTGTCCGCGATGGACCCCACCATCCCGAGCGCGAAGGAGGCATTGGCCAGATGCCGCTCCTGGTGCCGGAACCTGCTGTAGTCGACCGAGGTCTTGAAGCGGCCGAGCTCGGCGCGGACGGCGCCGTCGATCAATTCGGCCAGATAATGCGCGACCTCGATGTCCGCGCCGAGGCCGAAGAACACATAGCTGCTCTCGCCGGCCGTGTTCTTCTCGCGCCAGACCCGACAATCGCAGAAACGAGCGATCGCCCCGATGCAGTCGTCCAGGGGAATTCGCTTCTTGCGAAAAGTCTCGTAGACCTTCCGCTCGCACGGCGACGCCCGCAGTTCGACGTCGGACAGCGACAAATCGTGGCGATCCAGCAGTTCGGCGACCTTGGCGGCCGCAGACAGCGCCTCGTCCTCGGTGCAGCCATTGGCGATGGTCTTGGAACGCAACGCCTGAATGCGGAGCTTCAGCTTGTCGAGTGCAGCTGGATTGGATGTCTGATTCACCGATCACCTGTCCGGGTAAACCCGACGGATAGAACCCGGTCGGATAGACCGGCGGAAGGGGTCTCTTGTCAACTGTATTGATCTTCGACTTTTTTCGAACGGACCTCACTCCTTCTACGTGCGGTGCACGACCTCGCGGCACTGACCATAGAATGCAGAGACGAGGCTTCACTACAATCGCGCTCTCGCTCGATTTCCACCGCAACTGACAAATCACTGTCGGGAGCAGACCACCACAAGCCGAACGGGGTTGCGTGAGCGCCTTGGCTTTGGCGGCGGCGTCGTGTTCACAGTATTTCGAGCTTGCAGCCAGCCGGCTTTGATCCCTGCGCTTGTTGAGGTTAGCCGCAGCAGAGTGGTGGATTGAAGGACGCACTGATCAAGGCCGTCGATCGGTTTTGTGCCGCGACACATAGGGACTGGACCCGCTGTTAAGGTTTAGCGGTCAGGTTAACCCCAGCGAACGTTTGGCTGAGAGCGTCGAACTCGATATGACCTCGAATAGAGGAATATTCGAATGTCCAATAGAACCGCATTTCAAACTGCAGATGCAGACGAGCCCCACAACTTTTTTGATCTCGTCATTCCCCTCACCTTCAGCGCTGTAGCCCTCCTGGCCACAGCTGTTTCGCTGGAGGCGATTGGGTTCATCGCTTGGCAGCCATCCACCTTTCTGGTTGCCTATATCTTTGACTGACGCGATTGGCTGGCATGAGCGAATTCGAAGGCCTCTCTGACCACTTCATTCTGCGGATGCACGAGTTCATTCGCCAAGAGGTTCAAGCAGATAGGCTAGCCGGCGCGCGTTTTGTCGGATTGCCAGCGAGGCTGCGCGCGGAAGCTCTTGCACGGGAAATCGAGCGACGCGGCTTGTTCTGCACGGCAATTGACTGGCCTCAGCATCTTGAGCCTGGAGCGGACAAATACGCACTGACCATTGGACACCGGAAGACGATCTAAAACTCATCGTGCTCACGGCGCGACGCGTCCCGATGACCGGATTGCTCGCCTGCCAGACCGCAATCGCAAATGTCGATCCGCGATCGATTGCGACTCCTGCGGACCTGCATCGTGAACAAGAGAATGCCAAAGCTCCCGCGTAGCGGCCTCGGTCTAACCAGTCCCCGGCCCTTCCGACCCCGGGGCCGTCTGTCCATCAGCCTACCGCCGCGTTGCGCCTCGCGCAGCTAACTCCCGATCCAGATCTTTCAAGCGCTCAAGCAGGTTCTCGACGATCTCCATGCAATCGGAAGGTCCCAACGATTGCACGCCGCGCGCCGCTAGCTCGCGCTCCAACATGGCGGCTATAATGATTTGAATGCTCACGAATTCTCCGCCGACTTCGCCTCCGAGACGGTACGGCTCAACTTAGAAATGGGTTTCGCTAAAGCGAAAGGCCGCAGGGTGGTTCCAGCCCCCACTGCGGCCATCCCGGGCAAATTAGAAACTGGTACTTAAATCTCGCCGGTGTTCTCACAGTAGAACACCGTGTTCCGAAAAAGGATTCCGTAAGACTACCGGAATTCGGGGTGGCCCGGATTGTCACTCGGGTTTGGAAATGGCACCGCTTCCTTACTAGGGCCCATGCTCATTGCGGATGAGAGCGCCGGGAGCGACGCTGGGCTGGTACGTAGACTTCCCAGATTCCGGAGGTCGCTACCGCCACAGCCGGCGCGTGACGTTGAACAACGCCGCAAGCGGGACGCCTACCAACACACCCAGCATGCCGTACGATGTGACCAGCAGCGCAGCGCTAAGCGGCCCTGCGCTTGTCGCAAATCCGTAAGCTGCGCCTAAGCCTCCCAGCGTCACGGCAAAGACGACCATGTTGCGGTCGTTGCGCGCCTCGATGTTATAGACCGGGGGCCTTTTGCGGTGAAGAACGGGAGGACCGAACGGCACCTTCGAGCCGCAATTTGGACAGGCCGACGCACTCGGTGAAACCGGGTGGTCACAGTCGTGGCAATCGATCAGCTTTTTGGTCTGTCCCATGCCGCAAATCGTAGCGGCGGAGCGGCCAGTCCACAAGTTCGGCAGCTACTCCCAGCACACCGTCCTGCATGACCACAGCAGGGCCGCTCTGATCCTCCAGCATTCTCCGCGCTTGACCGGCTTGAAAACCTGCGCGCCGCGCGGAAGGTTGACCAGCTCGGGACCTTTCTCGCCCACCATGGCGAGTCCACTCGGGGCCGAACTGGTGCCGCTTGCGAACATGGGAATGGAGAGGCCGCCCGCTCCGGCGCCGAGAGCGGCACCAGACCACGTGGGCACGCTGCTGGAGCCCGCGCTGCCACCAAGCCCAAGCAACGAACCCAACCGTTTTAGATCAAGCGCTTCTTCGACACAGAAAGACGGATTAGGGCACTATTGGACTAGGAGGTGGCGGAATGGGGCCCGGTCAACCTCGCTGAATCGCTCGTCTTTTCCACCTGCGCCGAGAACAATCTACGGTCCTATCCACGGTTAGTCTCGCAACCTCACGACCGAACTTTTCGGCCATCTTAAGCAGCGCGCCGGCCTCGCCTGGCACCCTGCTCTCCTCCACCAGGTCGCGGCACAGTCGCTCCATTGCCGGGAGTTCGTCGGTGTCGTGCTGATCTCGCCCCATGCGGGCGATCAATCATGAACGTATTCGTCGGCGCAGCAGCAGCCTCCGTAGCCAGCATGCCTCTAGAAGCGCTGGCCTCGCCGCTTCCAGCCAGCGTGCCAAAGCTTGCCTTCGATGGCTCCCAATGCGGCGACGCAATGCGCGAGGCCTATTACAAGCTCGATGAAGCGAACGAGGCCTTGAAGCTGACGGCTGCGGACTTCCAAAGGGTATGGAAGGCTTGCGGCGAATGGCAAAAAGCCAATCCGCAGCCGGGCGCCCACCGCGCTCACAAGAAGTATTGCCGGCGCTACGATAAGCACATGGACGAGATCAACTATGATGCGGTCTTCGATGCGCATCAGAAGGCGCGCGACGCCTTCAAGGCCGCACAACTTGCCTTGGCGAACGTCAAGGTCCGCGACCTTGCCGAATTGTGCCTCAAAGCTTGCATGATCTATGTCTTTGAGGACGTCAGGCAGCCGCACCTACGCCATGTCGATCCGGTGATTTCAGTTTCCGTCGCGATGGATCTGGCCGCAATGGCTGCCCCGACGAAGGGCGAAGCCTGAGCCTCCAGGCCCGCCGGTTCACGGCGGGCCCGTTGTTCTCCGGGCGAGAACAGATTGCGCTAATAATAAATCTTCGTTTGTTCCTTGCGCGTGTATTTATAAGCGGAACACGTAGAAGTACGTTGCCTTAGTTGGCGGCCGTATGCGCCGGTTCACGCTGGCGGGCCTTTGCGAACCCATCGTTACGTTGGCTTTCGCAAGCTCGTGGAGCTCAGCCATTGCTGAATATGCAGCGCGTTCTCACTGAGCTGCGCGGCCTTCAAAAGAGCTTCCCGCTTTGGCCCCGGAGGCGTTGCTTCGGCCCGGGTTCGAGCGGCGCTCGCCATTTGAGTTAGGCGTTCAGTGAGAGAAGGGATGAGCTTGACCATAGATGGCTCCGCGTATTTGGCGGGAGCACGTGGCTCTCAGTCACCGATATATGCCGTGATGGGCCGGTGATGGAATTACTAGGCGCCGGTTCCGCAAGAATAGATAGTCAATTCGCCGTAGGTTCTCGGCCCTTCAGAGGACCCCTGTTGCCTCACCTGGCGGCCCTTCGCGCCGCCTCAACATGGCGGGGCTTTCCTGTAGTTGCCGGCGATCTCCAGCAGCGCCGCGCGCTCTACCGGATCGTCAGTCTGGGCCGCCAACGTGCGGCAGATTGACTCAATGTCGGGCTCGCGATAGCGCGCGCTGATTGTACGTTCGATTGTGCGCTGGAGCCAATCTACAAGTCTAAGTAGCTGATTTTGCTGGTGTTTTGGCGGACGGGGTGTCAACCAAAGGACACTGTTTTTGCGACTAAATTTCCGATTTTGAAAACTCAACCCACGGCTTATCCCACGTGAGCACCGGACCACGTGGGTTGTGAGCCTCAGGGCCCGCTAGCCTCGCCAACCGCGGCCGCGAGCCCCTTGCAACGCAAGCCCTCTTCCATCGCGGGAAGCACGTAGCGGTCTTTCCAGGTTTCGCAACAAATGACGCGTGGAGGTCGAGGCCAACACGCGTGAGCGCCGGAGCGAAAAGGTCACGGCGTCTTAAGCTCCACGACGCGGGACCGTGCAGCCGCGCCGCGATGCCGGCGCTGAAGAGCGTCGCCAGGCCCCCATAGTTCGACGCCATGCCGCCCCCGACCACTTCGCGCAAGATTGTAAATAAGCGCCGAACTTTGACGGGGGGTCAAACAGCGCGCCGAATGACAGCAGGCGAGCAAGGCGCTTCTTCCAAAGCCATTGGCGCGGGTTTTTGACAATCCCGCCGCGCTGTTGAACGAGCTGAAGCCGCCCGGCGCGTCGGCTTCTCCAAGCTGATCGCCCCTATCGCTCCGCAATCCACAAGCATGGATTGAATGTCCTCTTGCAAATCTTCTACCTATGGTTACGCTCTCCCATGATTTCGGCCATTGCCGCTTGGGGGAGCAGCCAATGCCTGACGATGATTTTTCGCTTTTTGACAAGATGCGGTGGGGCTATCACGCGGTACTCAACCAATTCAGAACGCCACCCAGTCGCGCAGAAATAGACGCCGCGGCAGCATCCATTAATGCCTCTCCCGGCGGAGCTGCAGCCGCAGCCACCGGCATGTGCCTGATCGTATTTCCGGGTACGGATAAGGAAGACTATTGCCGCAACGGCATGACAAATGATGCCTGCCAGAACCTCGCAAAGAGCGTCGGCGGCTTCAGTCGGACCGTCATACCCGGCTCAGTCTGTCCTCAGTGATGCCCGAACGGGCACGCTCCACGGCGACGTCCAAACGCTTACTATAGGGTTGGCGCGATGCTTTGCGGCCTTCGATTCCGTCTCTTGGTTTGCAGCTTTTCAATTGCGCTCTCCGGCTGTGCGGCGATCCCGCCAAACTTCGATGTGCCGAGCGACGTGCATGGGACACCGTCGACCGGCACCATTGTGCAACGCATCAAGTGCGAGCTGATCGACCTCATCCGCGATGACGTGCCTCAGCCCTACAAGCATCGCAAGCTGCTGCTCGGCTTCGACTACGAAGTGGCGATGCTGCTCAGCCTCGACGTCAACGACACCGGTGGCCTAGCCCCCTCCTTCAATCTTCCCTATGGCAATTTCGCCTTTAACCTGGGAGCCAATGTCAACCAATCCCGCGAGGACACGCTCAACATCAATCTGACCTACTCCATGAGAGAGCTCGCTCATCGATGGGACCAGGATAGAGACCTTTCCATCTGTCCGGCCATGGATACGAACCTTGCAGGCAATCTCGGCCTGCGACGCATGGTTACGTCCGCGCTCGACACGCCTGACATGGTTGAGAAGGCGGACCTATCCCCGACGGGCGGAGAGTTCGGCGGCATCGTCAACTTCGTCTTGACCCGAAACCTCAATTCGACGGGTCCGACCTGGACGCTCACTCATTTCGCTGGCCCCGGCAACTTGGCGTCCGTTTCCAGGGTCAATACCGACAAGCTCAGCTTCGGCTTCGCCGTCGGCAAGAATGCGGGAACGCCGTTCAAGTCACACCAGGCGACGCCGCCCTCGACGTTCGCTGGCGCGAACCGGGTGCTCGAACAGCAACTCATCAACAATTTGGGCACGCAACTGAGCGGTATACGCAGTCTTCAGCGGCTGCCGTAGCGACGCTGCCGCCAATGAACACGCAAAGACCGTCACGGCCACCGCATCATCACAGTAGGCATCTCTCAGCCACAAAGCGCAGTATGGCTTACTGTGGCGCGGCCCCCTCGCCGACAAGAACAAACGGCGCCCAAACCGCCGGGTGACTTTCACGATTATCGCCGGTATCGATCATCGACAGCATTGCGCGGCGAAGAGCATCGGCCCGATCAACTCGGGGACGCCCAGTCGCCGGATCCACCCTGAGCTCCGCTATAGAGCTGGTGATGAGTTTGACGGTAGCGTCAGAATCAACCTCCCAATGAGACACCAGCAATGACCTCGCTCCCGCGTAGAAGAACGCGCGAGCAAGACCAGATAACGCTTCCGCTTCGGCCGCTTCTCCTGCTGCCGTGTTGCACGCTGAAAGAATGACCCAGTCCGCGTCAAGTCTTAGCGCGGCAATATCAGAAGCACTCAGATATCCGTCATCCGTCCCGCTTGCTTTGCCGTCTCTTGCCGGAGGCGTCAAGATCAGCCCCGGTTCGGAAGTGGGCGAAATGTCGCCGGCTATCGCGCCATGCGTCGCGAACTGAACGATCTTGCTCTTGGCAAGGACCCCGCTCTCCGACAACAACCTCAGCTCAGTCTTCGTAGCTTTCGCACCAAGATACACGTGCGTTGCCGTATCGCTACCCAGATCCCGGGCCACATCACAAAGTTCGCTCGCGGTTTCGGGGATTGGCTCCTGACGGCGAATGTATTCGATATCGATGCGACCGCCCCTTCCCTTTGAAGGCGTGCGTGTCCCCACCTTGCGTTCCGGTGAAGCTGCTAGCCCTCCCGGAGACGGTCCGCAACTCGCAAATGCGCGCGCTGCAGATGCGGCTTTCAAGATCGCCTCCTTCTTCTGTGGATCCGGCTCACTTGCGGGATCGCCGTCCAGCAAGGGGTTGCCAAAGCCGATAAACAGATCGCTCGCCTGACTGCCTTTCCCCAGCTTCCGTAAGGACTTGAGCGAAGAAACGGCCGGCAGGATGGAAATCGCGTGCTTGCGGATAAGCCACCGCGCATCACGATATCCGGTCGCTGGGGGCGGATCGGTCACCAGCACCTGAAAGGGCAATTGAGTCAGTGCGCCCGAGGGCACTATCAGAAGGTGATGTTTGTCTTTGATTGTGTCCTCGAACTGGCCAAAAAGAGCCTTGTAGAGACTATAGGACCGCGTCAGATCGAACGGCAGCGGCTTTCCCTTTTCGTCGTCTGCCTTCGTATATTCGACCTTCAAGAGATCTGGGCATCGAGACTTTAACACCAACCAGGAACCCTCAAAGTCGAGACCGCACCGCAACGCCGCGACCTCGCGCCCCAGCGCCTCCGTACCAACATCAGAGCGCACCCACCGCGCCTTGTCCTTCGTAACAATCCAGACAAACGTTTCCTGAGTCGTCGGCTTCTTCTCAGATGAACTGAAGAAGCCGATCATCGCTTCGTCGGGACCCAACAAGGTTTGGATTTCCGATATCGTCGTTGCCGACGGATTTGCGTAGTCCATGTATTGCGGAAACGACTGATTGAGTGTCCGATCGATCTCAGCCATCCTTGCATCGATCTTTGCCATTGCGTCGCGCAACTGCGCTTCGCTCGACTGGTCTCTCAGGCTCTGGGACGCGAACGCAAGATAACTCTTGTTCTTCTCTTGCCATTCAAGCGCGAGATCCTGCCGCTCCCGCACCAACTTTGACAGGTTCTCGTCTGTAATCGCCCCTCTGGCCGACATCTGGGCCAGGGCATTGGAAGCCGCCGACGCCTGCCCCCATTGCGCATATTCGAAGGCACGCGCGGTGCGGGCGGCATTTGTCTCAACGACGTCATCTGCTCGAAAATTCGATTTGATCGCCGCTTCAAAAGTGCTTCGGAACCTCTGATCGCCACCGCTGCCATCGCTCGCTTGCGCTTGGCCAAGCGCATATCTGCGCGTGAAGTGATGAACCACCATACTTGCAGCTTCGGCATAATATCGGTTCGCGGATGTCCAGTCCGACTTTTCGAAAAATAACCCCGCGAGCGAATCGAGGACCAGATAAGTGCCGAGACTATCGTCGCCAAGCGTTGCCCGTGTGTATTCGAGCGCCTTCAAATAGTGAGCTTCGGCCTCTGCCGCCCGACCCGTGCGGTACTCGATGGACGCAAGCGCGCCGTATGCGGCCCCCAACATCAGGCGATTATTACTCTTTTCGAAGACGTCGATGGCCTTTCGAACTTCCGACTCCGCCTCTTGGAGTTCGCCCAACTGAGCCAAAGTCCCGGCAAGATTCTGCCTCATCGTTGCCGACGCTCCCGATTCGGGACCGAGAACCTTGTCATAAATCTCTATCGCTTGCTTCATGAGCCTCGCCCCCTCGGCAAAGTCATGTTGGCCGAGCCGGACGATCGCCAGAGCCGACAACGATTTGGCGACCTGACCCGAATTTGGTCCGAATGCGTCGGTATCGATCTTTAGCGCTCGCTCAGCAAAAGACCCGGCCTCGTCAAAGCGTCCCTGATTGGCCAAGAGCCCAGAGATATTCTGGAGGCTGTCGCTAAGATTGGGATGATTTAGCCCTAACACTTGCTCGCGGATCGACAGGGCTCGTCTGTAGTATGGCTCCGCTTCCTCGTACCGCCCTTGATCCTCCAAGGACTGCCCGTAAGCCGTGGCCTCGCGCACAATGTCAGGAGATAGCGGGCCACTCCGCTTCTCGTACAAAGCTATGATGCGCCTGTAGATCGCATCGTTGTCTCTCCTTGCGCCCTTTTTATTGTTGAGCATGATCATTGTGTCTAATGCCGAGAACATCGCCTGATGCTCCTTTCCTAGCTTCTGCTCTCGAATTGCAAGCGACCGATCGGCCAACGTGGTTGCTTCTACCAGCCGATCTTCTTCGATGAGGAGCTTGGCAAAATTGTTCAAAATGGGGGCCAACTGAACCGCGTCGGAGCCCGACGTGTCTTCGACGATCTTCATCGCACGTCGCCACGCACGTTCGGCATCGTCCTTGCGTCCGAGCTCCCGATAGCCCCCAGCCAAGACATTCAGTATCGTTGCAATATTGCTGTCGTTCTTACCGAACTGCCGCTCGGCTACTGTCAATCCTGCTTCGGCTAGCGCGACGCCCTCACCGGTCCTCCCTAGCGCGTAGAGATTTCCGACAATCCCCGTAAGCTTCTCGACGCTCCTGTCTTGCGCTGCCGAAAGCGTACTTGAGACAATCAGAACGGCCAGGCTGATGCTGGCGATGAACTTCAAAGAGATGATACGTTTCAAAAATCTGTCGCGCCGTCTCATCTTGGTCCCTACTTTTAGCGGAACGACACAGAAGAGCTCGAGCATCGCCCAAAGGCCGCTCTATCTCGCCTTGATGTTGGTCCTGGAAGTCAACGAAGAACCCTCGCCTACAAGCATGAACGGCGCCCAGATTGCCGGATGAGCCTCGTCCGCACTTCCAGAATCGATCATATCGAGCATCGACCGGCGCAACGCCTCTGCTCTCCCATACTCGGGATGGGAATTCAGCTCGGCGACCGCCTTTGTCACCAACTTAGCCGTGGCATCTGAATCGACGGCCCAGTTGGAAACAAGCAAAGATCTTGCGCCTGCATAAAAAAACGAACGCGCCAGACCGGAAAGCGCTTCGGTCCCCGGCGCAACCCCTGCACTCGTGTTGCAGGCCGACAAGATCACCCAATCGGCATCAAACTTGAGGCTGCTGATCTCGGAAGCCGACAAGTAACCGTCATCCAGGTCCGTTGCCTCTCTTGGCGGCGTCAAGATCAGGCCCGGTTCAGATGCGTTCGAAAAATCACCAGCTACTGCGCCATGGGTCGCGAAGTCGACGATCCGGTACTTCTGCAGATCGTTCCTGTCAGATAGCCGCTTAACTTGTGCCTCCGTCGCTTGTGCGCCTAAGAACACCTGGGTAGCGGGGTCAACGTCCAAATCTTTCGCAATCGCACATAACTCGTCCGCGGTGGACGGTAACGGCACCTGCGATCGAATTTCAGCAAGGTCGACCGCGCCGCTCTTGTCATACACGACGCTTCGGTGGCCACGGCGAGGCGATTTATGTCGATTGTTGACTTCCACGCAGCGCTGCTTCTCCTGCGCTTCTGTTGCGGCGGCAGCATCGCCAGCATCATGTGGATCGCCAAGGAGCAGCGGGTTACCGAAACCGATAAACCGCTCAGGGGCAACGCTATCCTTGGCGAATTGCCGAAGCGCCTTGAGGGACGAGACGGCTGGCAGCAAGGTTACGGCATACTTTCGCGCAAACCACGCGACATCACGATAATCCGCGGAAGCTACGGGGATACCGAGCTTCGGGGTGGCGGTAACCAACGCTTGGAACGGCAACTGCGTCAGCGCTCCCGACGGAACGATCAGCAGGCGCTTGTTCTTGATGCTTTCTTCCACCTGCCCGAACAAGCTCTTATACAACGAATGCGCGCGCCCCAGGTCGAATGGGAGGGGCTTACCGGCATCCTCATCTGCTCGGGTATGCTCGACCTTAAGGAGTTCTGGGCAGCGCGACCGTAACACGACCCATGCACCATCGTAGTCCACTCCGCAGCGTAGTGCCGCCACCTCACGAGCCAGTGCTGACGTCCCGAGATCCGAGTTCGCCCACACCACGCTCGTCTTCGTAATCACCCAAATGAACGTTTCCTCGGGCCGCACGCCGGTGTCTGGTGCATCCAGGAAGAGTATCAAAGCTTCATCGTCAGATAGCTGGTGCTCCTGTAACTCTTGAACCGACACGGGGCTGAATTCCATCAGGCTAGCGACCTTTGGCAGCTCCTCCTTCAGCGACGAACGTATCGCCAGGATGCGCGCGTCGATTTCGCCCGCACGTATCGACAGTCGACGCTCCTTGTCAGCATCGCGCCCGAAGGCGCTATTGCCGACAACACTGTCCATGTAAGCGCTGATCAACCCCTTTTCGACAATCAGGTCCTGCAATTCCCGAATTGTCGCTTTGAACTCTCCACGTCCCAACCCGCGCATAGCCATCTCGGCCAGCGATCCTGCGGTCACCGACGCTCGCGCCCATTGAGCGGCCTCAAAGGTGCGGCCGGCCAGCTCAGAGTTTCGCGATGGGTCCTCTCGCCTCAACTGCGCCGCCGCGCTCACGAATTCTTCGAATGTAGGCTGGATCCTGGTGTCGCGATTGGCGATTTGCCCGGAGTTGATTCTTTGCAGTGACGATGCTTGGGCTTCCACCTGGCCGACGGCAAGGGTCACCGCCGAGCCGAGGTTGCGAACTGCTTCCTGCCAATTGGCCTCCTTGGCAAAGACACGGCCAAAGCCCTTGAACAGCGACATCTGGGTGTTGTCGACCCCGAGCGTTGAGACAAGCTTTTGACCATCTTGCCGGCGAAATTCATCAACAGACCTGATGGCCCGCGAATAGAGGGTTTCCGCCTCTTTCAGCTTTCCAAGCTCGGCAAATAGCCCAGCAATTTGTCCATCTATACTCGCTACGCCGATATAATTTTCTCCAGCCCTCTTCGCGAGGTTGGTCCGCGCGCGCTGCATCAGGGGCATCGCTTCATCATACTTTCCAGCACCGGCCAGCGCAGCCGCCAGGTTCATAAGCCGGATTCCGACAAGTCGGCTTGCCGGCCCCGAAATGCGCTCGTCTGTTTCGAGCGCGTCTCTGAATGCTTGTTCCGCCTCTCTTAATCTTCCTGTTCGCAAATAGACGAGCCCAATATTGTTTATGCTGGCGGCTGCGTCGCTGCTGTTCTCGCCGCTGAATGCCAGGTCCAATAAGTGCGCCCGCTCAAGCAAAGGCAGAGCTTCATCATAGCGGCTGGTGTACGTGTACAAGAGGCCGAGGTTATTCAGCGAAGTGGCCATGTTGGATCCCCAACCGCGATAGGAGTCTCGGTCCGGGATTCGATCAAAAACATCGACCGCGCGCTTAAGATTCGCCTCCGCCTCTGTGTAGCGTCCTACCTCGGAATACATTTGACCGAGATCGTTGAGCGCAATACCGGTTTGGTAGCGCCGAGGGCCATACAACTGCTCTGTAAGGATCGCAACGCTCTCGGCCGTGGGAATTGCCGAGGGTGACATAGTGAGGTTTGCCAAGCCTCTCAAAAGCGCCTCAAGCTTAGCAGCGCTCTCCGCTTGATGGTTAGGAGCCACTACGCGAGCTCTTTCCTCGGATTTTCTTGCCGCTTCCTCGCGGTTGGTTCTGCGATATACTTCAGCCAGCGCTATGAGGGACTTCTCTACCTGACCCACGATCTCTTGCCGCGGGTCATCGAGGATCTCCAATGCGGAAAGAAGGAGACTTTCTGCCTCATCCAATTTATTCGTGGACAAGCATATGACGGCCAGGTCGGTCTTCACCCTGGAGACAACAAGCAGATATTGCGATCCGCCCTTGTCAAAGGCATCCAACGATCGACGCATTATTTCGTCCGCGGCCGCATCATCACCCGATTTGTGAAGCACGAGAGCAAAGTCATGCCGAAATCGTGCGATTGTTGGATGCGAAACTCCCAAGCGCCGTTCCAATATGGGGAGCGCCGTCTTGTAGAGCTGCACTGACGCTTGAAGATCGCCATTCCCGGCGAGCAGATCAGCAAGCTCAAACTCTCGTCTCACAGCGTCGGGTGTGTCTTGTCCGCTATTCCTGATTTGGATCGCCAATGCCTCTTTGAGAGTATCGCCAGTATCCTTCAGTGCTCCGATGCCCCTCTGGCATTCCGCAAGCAAATCAAGGGATTTAAGATATGCCAGGCTGAATGCTCCGAACTGGCGGCGCGCGCTGCTTCTGAATTCCACGGCGCGCGCCAATGCCAATTGATACTGGTTCGATTCGAGAAGCTGCACGATTGCGCCCAGTTCGGAGTTGAATTGGTCGCGTGAGGCGGCCGAATCACGTTGGGCATTAGCCGTCTCATGCACAACCGCCAGCGCCAGACCTAGCGCCACAACTGACAAAACGCGGGACCAACTCATAGCGACCTTCCCTGGTTGGAAATGGGCGCGCCCACCGCCTGCAAATCTACGGGCGACAAAGACATTCGGCGATGTCGTCGAGACGAAACCCCGCTACTTATTTAACTCCTCTACAACGCTTGCCAGGAAGCAGCGTTTGTCGCCGACATTTTGTCGGCAGCTCGCGCCTCCGTCACTCTGACCCAAAATCAACAATCGAGTAATGGGTGACAGCCGCCATCCAAGTGGCAACGGGTAGCCATAACCGAGAAGTTCTGCTTTGCCGAGCGAATGGAACGGGCTTGCTTGCAGCTTTTCGGCTGCAAAGACGCGTTCCGCCTCCTTCACGGCGATTCCACCGCGTGCTGAACGCGTGCTTAGCAGGGTTTGGACCGGTGCCAGATAGTCGCTATGCGTCCCGCTCGGGTCACCAAAGTCGGCACTCGTCAGAACGATAAGATTGATTTGAATCTTTTGCGCCGGATCTAAGTTCGCGATGGCTCCTTCGATTTCGCGCATTGCCGCGAGCGCCATCGTCACTCCCGAATTGTCGAAGTAGCCCCCGTCCACTAGCTGGATGTTCTGGCGCGACGATTTTTTTGAACCGGCAACGTCAATGCTGAATGAGCCCGGCGGAGTAAGCCACGGAAATCGCGCACTCAGAACAGCTGCCGTACTCAGCGAAATGTCGACAGAGGGGCGCGACGCATCGCCAGAAGCGAACCAAGGAAAACTTCTAAACTCATCGGTATCGATCGAAAACGGTGATATCACACGCCCTCGCCCCGATGCCACTTCGGTCGTATTGATCAAAAGCGCCGGCGCCTCCAACCGAGGACTCCAGCTCGTCGAGAATGAAGCACTCAGGGGATTGCCTTCGTCAACCCACTGTTCCTTGAAACGGGTCTGGTAATATTTCACGCCACTCTGCCAGGACTCCTCGAGCGATTTCTCCAAGGCAATCGATCGATCAAATTGCGGGACTGGGAAGAACAGAAAGCGCTGCAGGAAGTCGGGAAACAGGAATGCGCCGAGAACAGGAGACAAGTAGTCATCCCTGAGTATGTCCTCGGAAACATCGGCGAAGAATTGACCGCCCACATTGTCACCTGGTTTGCGGCATCCCGAACCGGCTTTGAAACGATCGTCGCTTTGCCTGATCTTTCGTGTAAGACCGTTGAATATCGCAGCGCCGACACTCCCGCCGGAAACGGAGCTGATAGCGAAAACATGATGGGAGAATCTCGGGCATCGGTCTTGGAGGGAAGCCAGCAAAGTCGCAGTTCTATATGCCGCGTAAATACCTCCCCCTTCAGTCGCGACGACATACACCGGATAGACATCGTAGAGGGGGCGATCGCGTCTTTCCTTGAGCCACTGCGCGAACCCGTCTGCAATCGTCCCCGGCGGTGATCGTGATGACTGGCTTGTTTCAGGGGACCGAACTGCGCGAACAGCGTGATTGTCATTCAGACCGAAGATACCGAAGATGGCTGCGCAAACCAGTGCGAGAAACATCAGTGGCATTCTCACCTGAATCTCCAGGAGCGATACTGCTCTCAACAACACGGATGCTGCCGCAAAGAACAGGCAAAGCACCCCGAACGAAGAAAGCGTTCGGGCGAGCCAGACTGGCGAAAGGACGAAAGCAGCGGTCAAAACTATCGGCAAGCCGAACCCAATGAGATATACGCAACGTGTTTTCGTCCGTTCGGCGGACACGCGCAGTTTTCTCAGATAAGGCCGCGACAGAAGAAACACTAAAGCTCCGATCGCGACGCAGACCGCGGCCATGAAATGTAACCACCAGTTGACCTGAAGTTGAGCCTCGACATAGCTTTGGGAGAGTTGCTCGATCCGGACCGGAGCCGAAAAATCTTTCGCAATGGACAGTCGTGCGCCGGCCAACATAACTTCCTTGATGTTCTCCACACGAAAGTCGGCTGAAGCCAGAACAAGTCCAGCGCCAACTGCTAGGGCTGGCGTGCAGGCAATCGTCAAAAAAGGCCCCGGGGTGAACTGGCCGTCGCTGTCGTCGAGCTCATCTGAGACCGCGGTCCTGTGAGCATGAGCGGCGACCGACAAAAATACAAAGGACACGATCAGCACCGACGTCGCCAAGACGATGAATCCGATTAGTCCTTGCGGATCCCCGAAATGCGAGTGAGTGCTCCCGATGGAGGCATAAGACTCGGCGAAAGCTTGCGCGGTGTACCGATAGAGTTCGAGAGTCTGACCAGGGAGCGTGACACATGCGACAAACGCCAAGCACAGAAACAACGGACTCTTGAGCGAGTTCAATGTGTGAAAGTACTTCTTGAAATAGAGAACCAGAGCACAATCACCTAGCCGCATGCTCGCCTCGCCCCAAATGTCCATTCCTAGCAAAAAGCTACTGTAGTCCATTGCGCTCGGCTATAGTCGCGTTAAGATTGAGCATGGATATTTTTCGACCTACCCGACAGGGGTACGATTTGGTTGTGAATGTTGTGATTTTGTCCGGCGCTATTCGGCCTGACTTCGCGGCTTAAATTGAACGAGCCGTGGTTCTGTCATAGCTGAAACGGCCACGGCTATATTTTGACAGGGAACAAGAGATGAAGCGCAGCGAATTGATTTACGCATCGGTTGTGATCGCGGCGGCGGCCTGGATAACAGATGCGTCCGCTGCGAATGCGAAACGAGCATCCAAGCCTGAGAGGATCAAACAATACACTCAGACATACCTGGCGAGTTGCAAGCCGCTGTTGATTTGTACCGCCGAGTGCCAGGACCTTTACGATGTTTTGCAGCGCGAAGGGACCGACCTCGGTCCTCCCTGCAAGCCGAATCAATGACCGGGTATGAGCGTCCCAGTTGCTAAAGGCTAAGCTTTGTTCGGCTTTACTGAATCCCGTCAGGAGTTTGGTGACGGCCAAGCTGGTGGACGATCAGCACCATTCAGGGGTCTAGACCCAGCTCGCGAGTGGTGGTCTCTGTCTGCGCTCGATTGAGGGCATCAAGCGGTCACAGGCCGGATCGCCTTTCCTGCAGGGCGACCCACTGACGTCCAATGCGGTGCCCCCAGGATGCTCGCTCGTTCAATCTCCTCCCGGATTCCAGGTCCGGAGCGGCCTCGCCACGCCCAGTGAAAAAAAGCGCCGAACTTTGACCCCCAACGGCTTCCAACATTGACCCCACGCGTGACGAACATTCCGGTGACGGTTCAAGGAATTGGGCGACGTTGACCGGGGTCAACCTTCGGCGCCGATCGGGTGTCAAACAGCGCGCCGAATGACAGGGTCAGTGCCGTGGCGTGGCAAAGATAGGCACGTTGTTTAAAGGAAAGTGCTATTTCGTAAAGAGAAGCCTTTCCCCACGAGTAGCGGGTGATTTGTCGATCATAGGATGTCGATCGGAACTGTTGCTTTTTCAGTTCACCCTGTTTTCCCAGAAACGAAATGAAATCTGAGGCTCGTGTACTCGCGGCCAGTTTCCAACCGGAGCGGTTTTGAAGAAGGACCCGAGCTATCTCCGTTTCCGTGTAGACTCTGTGTGGGGCTTCAGAGAACCACGTGAAGATATCTTTCCTTGCTAGGCTTAGGCTGCTCGGTCTGGCCATGTTTCCTGTGACAAAGGCGGCTGATAGGCATGGTATATATACCTAGCCTATCAGCGTAAATTTCTGGGGCCCGGTCGAATTAGTTCCTAATGTGGTGAGGTATATATACCTCACCACATTAGGATGAAATGGGCTGGATCTTCACCTTGGTTCGACAAGCGATTCTGGTCTTTGATTTGTCCCAAACACGTATACAAATATGGGACAAGGGAAACCCATGAAGACAGAAAATTATGACATAAAATCAAGAGTTTACGGAAGAATTTGCGCAAGCTCCCCTCAGGCGGTTTGGTCGATAGGGGACTTTTCCGATTTTGGCCCTCGTGACGCGATCAGTAAGGCGCTCCAGCGTCTGGAAGCCGCTGGCAATCTGCGTCGCATCGACCCCGGCCTGTACGACCGGCCACGCAAAAATCGGCTTACGGGCAAACCCACTGCCCCAGATTATCGCGCTGTCATCGACGCTATCGCACGGCGCGACCAAGTGCGTGTCCTTGTCGACGGGATGACGGCCGCCAACGATTTGGGCCTAAGTGATGCTGTGCCCGGACGTGTCGTCGTGCATACGGATGCTCGCCTGAAGCCGCTTCGACTCGGCAATCTTATCATCACCTTCCGGCCAACCTCCGCCACCAAGCTCTATTGGGCCGGCCACCCTGCCATGCGCATTGTCCAGGCCCTGCATTGGCTGAAGCCAAAGCTCGAGAACCCCGATGAGTACCAAAGCATCAAGCGTAGAATGGAAGCTCTTTTGTCTGACTCCAAACAAGGTGCAGCAATGCGCAGGGATTTAAAGAAAGGGCTACCAGCTCTGCCGATCTGGATGCAGGATTTTTTGCGCGACCTGCTCTCCACCAAACGTACCTCTGCTCCCAAATCCGCAAGTCACAAAAAGCGCCGGAAAGCTCCCGTCGCATGAACCCCGCTTATCAAAAAATCATCTCGTCCAGCGAAGACGATCAGCGCGGGCTATTCCTCACAACGGCTAACCGGGTAGGCACCACCGTCCAAAACATAGAAAAAGACTTCTGGGTATGTTGGACTCTCGACGCCTTATTCCATCGGCTGAACGTTGGTGGGCCGCGGCTACTGTTCAAAGGCGGCACGTCGTTATCGAAGGGCCACGGTTTGATATCCCGGTTTTCCGAGGACATTGATATTACGGTGTTTCGCTCCGATATCGGCGAAGACGCTGACTTTCAGGAGCTTGAAGCCTTGAGTAAGAAGCAGCGCATTAAGCGCCTCGACGCCATCAAAACTGCATGCCAAACCTATATCGATGATACGCTGCGTGTTGAACTTGATGCGTTAGGCAAAAAGACCATGGAGAGCGCAGGCAAGGATCCCACATCCCTGAGCGTCGTTCTGGACGGTGCGGATCAGGACAGGCAGAGCTTGCTGATCCACTACCCGAGCGCGGTCGAGAAGTCCCAATACGTGACACCATCGATAAAGATAGAGTCGGGCGCGAAATCTGCGCTCGATCCAAATGAAGAAAAGACGATCATTCCATATCTCGCACCCGATTTTATCGAAGGCGATGCGTTAAACATTCCTAAGGTGACGACCATCGACCCCGAGCGCACCTTCCTTGACAAGATTCTCATACTGCACGGCATGACATTCTATTTTGAAGCGACAGGCGCGTTACGTGGAAACGGCCGGATGTCGCGTCATTACTATGACGTTCACCGACTTATGGGCGCCTCTGTCGGGGAAAACGCCTGTACCGACCATCCGCTGATAGAAGACTGCGTACGACACGCCCGGATGTTCTTCCACCGAACCAAAACTGGCCTAGACGCCGCGCAACGCGGCTCGTTTCGACTACGTCCTACCGAGCCAATGCTGGATCCACTCCGCAGGGACTACGAGGCGATGTCAGTCATGATTTTCGGGGAGGTGCCTAGCTTCGAGAGAGTCCTCGAAAGCGTTGCCCACGCGGAAGATCAATTAAACGCTGTATAGAAGGGAGCCGAACATGACGCTCGCCTGTTACAGCAGATTCGGAACATATCGGCGGTCGTCGAGACGTTCCAGAATCAGGTCAAAAACCCATGAAAACGGCAATCGCATACACCCGAGTCTCAACCGCCCAACATGACAAGTCCGGCCTGGGGGCCTGAAGCACAGCAAGCCGCGCACGCCCGGTTTTCCCACCTTCCATTATTCGCTCGATAGCTTCTCGCACCTTTGGCACGTCGATCGCGCCTTCACTCGGCCCTCCTCGCGATTGGTCTCCAGGGGTCCTGTAGTCGCACCAGACCACCAACTCTGCGTCGCCATTTACACGAGATTTGCGTTATGACTTGCGAATATGATTTGCCGTTTTTGCTTTGCCCTTCACAGCTGCTCTATCCGAGCTTGACTACCCGGCTCGTCTAGTCGAATAGCCCTTCCCGACGTTATCCCACCACTCTGGGAACGTCGCTGGAGGGCAACGGCGGATCTACCCTCCGCCAAGGGTTATTGATCTTGCTTCGAAATTCGGTGGATCCGGGGTTTCATCCACGACGTATTCCACATTGCTTTGCGCGGAAGACTGGCCCTCCTAGTTTGCACCAGGAGACCCGCTCGCCAGCCTACTACTTGATTCGCACGAAGCTATCCTTCGCTGCTGCTAAGTCGTAGACGAACCCCTGCCAGCCCGCCCGTCGCGCATCGGCGGACAGCGGTTTCCGGGCTCTGAACATCTCGGGTGTTTGAAGATCGGCCGACAAATAGAAGATCGAATATTTCTTCCTGGCGACCAAGACAAGAAATAGCGGAAAATAGATAGCTGCTTCCATCCGCTCTTGCTGCGGCCCCCAAGCTGCGCCCAATACCGCCTGCGGAAGGACATCGTGATCACGAACTGTGGATGCCTTCACCTGCGCCAAGTATCCGCAAAAGTCACAAATCAAATCGGCGCATTTGAAATTATTTGGAAGGCGCCTTAACGTCTTAGGCCGCTTGCACTTTGGGCAGCGGCAGGTTTTCGCTACGACAGCTTCTCCGAAATCTCCAAGTACTTGACGGGTGGTCGCCATACATCCCCCTCCTGCACGAAAAACCTATTGATATTCGATTCTGGGGCAGCACTTCTATGTACCGCCTTGGGTAGGTTAGCTATTTGAAAAATCAAAGAAGCGTAGCAAGGGGCCGCCGACGAAGTTGCGGCATCACCGATAGTTTAGGCTGGTCGCCCAGCACTCCGGGGACAACCGTGTCAAGGCTCACTCCTGAAACAATTTTGACGGTTAGCAAATCTTTCGACCGGTGACTGCCGATGTCAAGACCTTGAGCGTCGGCGTGCTACTCCCTATTCAGTACGCCAGACCGAGGGAGAACGAATGCCTGATCTATACCCGATCATGAGAGGCAAAGCCTACCGGCTGGCCGAGTCCATCATTGCGCCCAAGCATCACGGAGAGGATCTGCTCAAGACCATCATGTTGGACAGTGACCACCCGCGCCAGGCATTGTTCCTTACAATTTTGCCCCAGGTGATTCCCGCAGAAGCGCATCAGCAGATTTTGCTCGACGGCATGGCGAGAGAATACGCCGGTCTCGCTAGCTGGATGGCCTATGTCGACCGAGAGACCTCGGTGTGAACAACAGTCCTCATCTCTATATGAGAAGCGACGATACCGGCACTTATCATTAACATACCTAGCATTGCAGCGGTGAAATGCAGGCGATTTAGATGAATCAATATTGCGCCAGCGAGTGACCCGCAGCGTGACCGCGCGCCGCAAGATTTGCGTCGAAATCCTCTGAGACTATCGCTGCAATTCCAGGATTCATCGCCCGGTTAGAAGTCGCTATGACGCGCCAGGACGATGCGGCGCTGCGCGAGGCGCCGGCTATATTGGTTGATTGCGCACGCGCACCGCATTGGAAAAATTGAAGGCAAGGTCTCGCAGATGTCGACGTCGCCCTTGCCGCCCCTGGGCAGCAAACGATAGGAACTATGCCACCAACAAAGGGTGGATGTTTAAAGGCACAAAACATGTGCTAATTGTGCCGTTTTACCCGAGGCATCACCATGGCTTTTCAACAAAGACTTTGGGCTTACTCGTTTAACGCGGAACGAGGACCGAATTACCCTTGTCCGCACTGTAAGGCGGGCAGTTTAGTTTTGCGGAAAGATTCCGTACGGCGAGCAGGCCCCTATCACGACAAATCAGCAAAGCTCACCGACTCTGCTTTCATGGGAATGCTGGACTGTCGCGCGTGTGAGGGTTCAGTGGCCGTTGTGGGCTATGTCCGCAAGGACGACATTCTGGTGCCAAAAGGCATTTACCCGGCACCGCCTATCATTACCGTCCCCGCTGCTACCCCCCGCGCTGTTGTTGCCGAGCTAGATGCCGCGTTCGCCCTCTTCTGGGTCGATCTTTCGTCGTGCGCAAACAAGATTAGAGTAAGCCTTGAACGACTGCTCGACTCGCTTGGCCTATCTGAACTTCCTCCGCTGGCCAAACGTATTGAGTCCATCCAGGGCGCTGACAATCTACGGTCCGAAGTCTTTCACGCTCTCCGAGAAGTCGGCAACGTTGGGAGCCACGGAAGCGGCGTTCGCCGCGAGGTAGTCCTCAACGCATTTGAGATTTATGAGCATCAGCTCGACTTACTGTTCAGACCCAGTGACGGCTTGAGGATCGAAACCTTGGCCAAGAAAATTCGAGCGACAAAGGGAAAATGAAGAGGCCGACGCAAACCCGCTGCGCCTATACTGGTGATTTCGCACCCGTGAGCGACCATTGCAACGTAGGCAGCGCTCATAGACCGGTGTCGTCTTCGCGCGCCGAACGATGTCTAGCGCCACTGTTTGATTAGTGTCGCACCCCTGACACCGCACTTCTAGGTAAAGGTCGCTGAACTGTTAACAACGCACGTAATCTTGACCTGCAATGCGCCCGCCCCTGCAATCGTCAACGCGATAGCCGTTGAGTCGTAGCACAAGACTATCAAGTTGTAGGCCGCAGCACGACCGACTCGGATTTCCTATCGGGACCGTTTTTGTCGCAGCTCTGACGCTCGCTCAGCAGCGAGTGCCGCGCGTCGGGCCTCGTCTCGACTGGATTGCCGCAGAGCCTTGGCGTCTCACCCTAGTGCAAATATCTGTTATGCCCTCGCAAGGGTCCAAGGGTCGCGTACTGCGGGGGATGTTCGCCTTAAATCAACTCGATTGATCTTTGCCCAATCGCCGAGCGCGGGGTCGTGAGCGCTTTGCTGTCCAAGTTGGCCTACCCGCGCGTATTCCAATCGTCGCTTATTTGAAAAAGTGCGAGCCGACGTCCCCGTTTGATCTTTCTCCAACGGCGAGATTTCGTCTTGGATCGAACGGGGATGGCGCCGTGGATGGAAAACGAGAAACGTGTGAACGCCCAATAAAATCAGGCGCATTTGGAGGATGCTGTATCCGCCGATGGTCAATATGGCGGTGGCGAGACGCTGACCGGCGCGTGTTCGATCGTCTTCGCGAAGCTGCCCTTCAGGTAGGTCTCGATACCCGCAAAGATTTCCGAGGGCTCTACATCACCCAGGCGAGCCGCCTCAATCGCGTCAAGCAATCCGCGCTTGCGCATACTCTTCCGGCGTGAGGCCGCCAGGCGTGGCTTGCTGGACCTGCACGAACACGTCACGCGGCAACAGCCCGAACGCGATCGTCGCGAACTTGCCAGGGTCTTCCGTCGCCAAGTGTCGCAGCACCGCAGCGCCGTGCGTCGACCATGTGTCGGCGAGATCGGATATCAGCCGCTCCGCAATCTTCTGGCGGTTCGTCGGTCCCCGCCCCTTCGGGTTCACGGACGGCGCGCCGGGTCGCATGTTCGGGTTTCCACGGGCAGCTAATTGGTTCATTGGTTTACTCCTATTCGATACTCAATGCTTATTTGCAGTTCGTGCGGTGATTTGATCGTCCGAACCGCAGCGATGCTCATTGAGACGTGTTTTTTCCAGGTTGATGCTGTTGGTTGCTTAAGGCTTTGAGATTGTTGTGTAGCATGTAGCAAAGCGTAGCAATTTGGTAGCAATGCTACAGACCCGAAACGTAGCGTAGCGTAGCAAAACCCTATAGGGGTTTGCTGCTACACGATGCTACGGCTACGCGGGCGGGGGTATTTGTCCAGGTTGAAGATTGATCCGAACAAGCCCGTTCGGTTCCGCAATTATGTGTTGACTGATTCCGGTCCGAATTCGCGCAAACGTGGCGCGCGGATTTTTATCGTCCGCCCTTATCAGGCCGACCTTGGCCAATTCCTCTTTCCAATAGTCGGTGTGTACTGCGCCCGCGTCACCACGCCCTACAATCGCCCGCCCGAGCGCGTCCAGCGCCTGCGCATGCTTGCCGGTGATACGCTGCGGAGCGGCTGTGCGGGCTTCTGGCGCTGGCGTGGCAGCCGCTAGGATGGCAACGGTGTATGGCTTGAGGGCATAATCATCTCCCCAATAATTAGCCATCTGATATTCTTCAATCGCGAACGTTGTAAGGGGTCCGTGCGGCTGATCATTCGCTTTCACCACCGTCGCTGTGCGTACCTTGTCGCCAGATATTTGCACCGCAAGATCGACGTGGCCCGTTCTGGCATTGCTGCCGCGCTCTCCGGCCGACGGATTTTTGCCGCTGTGTCCCACCGTCGCAATGTGAGCTGTGCCGTAGAGGCAATCGTGTATCCGCTGAATGTGCATCCCAGCCAGGTTCTGCGTTTGGGCCTTGTCTTCGTCGCCTCCGACGATCGCTTTCGAATAGGTGTCAATGATGATGAGTGTGACGCAGGTACTGTCGCCGATCGCATTTTCGAACTTGCTCACCGTATTGACGACCAAATCCACGCATCTAGGGTCCAAGAGATTCAGCGGCTCGGAGCTGATCGCAAAAGGGAGGTTGGCCGGTAGTCCCTCTCGATACGCGTGCGCCAGCATGCGCCGCTCCGTTAGGTCTGCGCGTTCAAGCGCAAAATATAGAACGGCTTGTCTCTCGTAGCCTTGAACGGGGCAGACCTGGAACCCTCTCCAGTCGGGCTTGGCGACAACATGAAAGGCTATCTCGGCCAGAAGCGCGCTCTTACCTGCGCCGGGCGGCCCGAACCATGAAGAGGTTTCACCTTTCGCGATGACGTTTTTGATGATCCATTGTTTTTCGGCTTGATTGAGGAAGCAATCCCCGAGAGTTTTGAATTTAAACGTGTCGTTATCGGACATTGACTTGGATTTCTGCGGCACGAACGTGCAGCGGTCAGAAACCCGGTCGCGAGCGCCTTGATTTTTGAGGCCGATTGCGCTATGAAACTAGTGTCGAGCCAATTCCAAGAACGCAGTCAGCCCCGGTCGCGCGCCACGCGGTCGGGGTTTTTGCGTTAAGCGGCTTCGGCTTCGCGTGCGGTTCGCCAGGCAATGTAAGCTTCGCGGCTGATGCGGCGATTGCTGCCGACCGGATACGTCCGCGGCGCCTTGCCCTGCGATTGCAGCTTGTAGAAAAAGGCTCGCGAGATTTTTTCGGCAGCGCAGAATTCTTTGATGGTGAAAGATTCGTCCATTGTTGAGGTCCTGACATGGCGAACCGTGCGCGGAAGCGACGCATTCGCGGGTTGAGCAGATATGAAAGGGACGCGACACTTGTGCGTCCACGTTGGCAATTACGCGCCCACAAAGGAAACAAAAGTAAAACGAGATTCCGATTTAGGCCCCTGCCCCGTCGCAATGGGCAGCCCACGCGGCCATCAGCTCGCGTCGCTTCACGAGGGCGGTGGATCGCCGGTACGCGGCTTCGGTTTCGTCGTCGACCGCGTGCGCCAGAGCCATTTCGGCTATCTCCCGCGGGAAGCTGGTGCAGTCGCCGGCCCAATCGCGGAAGGTCGACCGCATGCCGTGTGTGGTCGCGGTCGTGTCCGTATGGCGCGCAATGCAGTTGCTGAGCGTCACGTCGGACACAGGCCGGAACGGAAGTTGCGCCAGCGCCAGATTCGTCAACGGCACCTTGTGCTCACGCTCCGCTTTCATGCGGATCGCCGGGATCGTCCAAAGCTCCCCCTTCACTTCGACGGCCCGGTCCATATCGGCAGCTTCATTGAAGCGGCACGCGGTCAAGATGATCCATCGAAGCATCCGGGCAGCATCGCTCGTGTCGCTGGCCAGGGATCGCCAGAACTGCGGCACCTCTTCATAGGGCAGCGCCGCGTGGTGCTTCACGTCTGACTTGCGGCGCCGCGCAAGCACTTGGTCAAGGTGACCGCGCCACAAGGCGGGGTTTTCACCGGTTCGCAGCCCTTCCGCTTTCGCGGCGTTCAAGATCGCCTCGATCCGCCCCCGCACGCGGCGCGCGGTCTCTTTCTTGACGTTCCAGATGGGGCGCAGAACCTTCAATACCGACTCGGTATCCACATCCGGAATGGCGAGCTGTCCGATGATCGGGTGGGCATAGTCGCGCAGGCTATTCGACCATTGCTGCCGGTGCTTCTCGTTTTTCCAACCTACCTCTTTGCCGGCGATGTATTGCTTCGCGTAAGCCTCGAAAGTGAGACTTCCCGTTGCCGCCGCCTTGGCCTTGGCGCGCTCACTGATGCGATGTTCGATCGGATCGGTATTGCTGCGCACCAGCGCGCGCGCCGCGCCGGCCGCCTCCCGCGCCCCTGCTAACCCGACGTCCCGAATGGGACCGAGTCCCATGAACCTCTCTTTGCCGGTCACGGGCGATTTGAAACGGAAGACCCAGCTCGCATTCCCGTTCTTGTCGACGTCGAGTCGCAGGCCGTCGCCGTCCGCGAGCTTGTCACCGGGCTTTGCGTGTTTCACGCGCACCGCTGTTAGAATTCCCATCTGCTATCTCCAAAAGTGTCCGCCTAAACCCACGCCCCAACCCACGTCGGCACCGTGGATGCCGGTTGACACGCGAACACATTGAACGACATGAGAATAAAAGTTCTCGTTAAGTCTCAATGGCTTAGGTGTCAGGGATGGACGTGTATAGACGCTGATGGATTAGCAGGTGGCGGAAGGGGTGGGATTCGAACCCACGGTACCCTTGCGGGCACGCCGGTTTTCAAGACCGGTGCCTTAAACCACTCGGCCACCCTTCCAAGTTCGGAATTGCTGTCGCTTAACGCAGTCGACGGCGCATGGCAACGCGAAGTTGGCGCCCGCCCCTTCCCCGACATCGGATCTGTCAGGCGAGCGTCAGCCTGTTCCCTTACCCTATGCCCTCTCGGCGATCCCGGACACTGGCGACATCTCCCAGGGCGTCGCCGGTTGCGAGGCCCGGTTTGGAGTCGCCTCCGTTTCCGGGCCTCGTTTGCTGGCTGCAAAGAAAAGCGGCGCCCCCGTTGGGAGCGCCGCTTGAATTCTTCGTAAGCTAGCTTGGGCTCAGTACCCGCAGGAGGCACAGTTCATCTGCACCGGGGCGTAATAGGAATAGCCCGGCTGGACCATCTCGACGCGCTGGCGCGTGGCGTATTGCGGCGGGATGCGCTCGTACTGGACGCTCGGCGGCGCCACCATCACGGTCTGCGGCACCATCACGGTGCGGTACTGCGCCGGTGCGCGGTGCGCCACGACGGAGCCGGGCGACACCATCACGGTCTCGTCGACGGTGCGGTATTGCGGCTGCACGTATTGCTGCTGGTAGCAGGTCGTGCACGGCGGCGGCGTGTAGCAATTGTAGCAGCCGGCGGAAGCCGCGCCGGTCATTGAAATCGCAGCGACGACTGTTGAGAAAACGACAGCGAGAGTGCGAGACATTATTGTGGTGCCCCAATTGCCCGAAACGGATTTGCGAAGATCGATGGCAGTATACGCCGCAAAATTCTGAGCTGCCGAAGTTCATCGGGGCATCCTTAATGCAAACGGCCGGCTCGCGCCCGCCGTTCAGAACTTGTTGACCATGCGCGATGCGTGATGCTTGCGATCACACCCGCACGTGACGCACTTACTTCGGGCGCCGCTTCACCTCGCGCACCGCGCCGCGCGCGGCGCTGGTGGTGAGCGCGGCGTAGGCCTGAAGCGCGGTCGAGACGTTGCGCTTGCGGCCGATCGCCTGCCATGCGGCATCGCCCTTCGCCTCTTCCGCGGCGCGGCGCCTGGCGAGCTCCTCGTCGGAGACCTCCAGCGTGATGCTGCGGTTCGGGATGTCGATGGCGATGCGATCGCCGGTCCTGACCAGACCGATGTTGCCGCCTTCGGCCGCTTCCGGCGACAGATGGCCGATCGACAGGCCCGACGAGCCGCCCGAGAAGCGTCCGTCGGTGACGAGCGCGCAGGCTTTGCCGAGGCCCATCGATTTCAGATAGCTGGTCGGATACAGCATCTCCTGCATGCCGGGACCGCCGCGCGGGCCTTCATAGATGATCACCACGACCTCGCCGGCAACGACCTTGCCGCCCAGAATGCCTTCCACGGCGGCGTCCTGGCTTTCGAATACGCGGGCGGGGCCGGAGAATATCAGGATCGAGGCGTCGACGCCGGCGGTCTTCACAATGCAGCCGTCCTGCGCGAGATTGCCGTAGAGCACGGCGAGGCCGCCGTCCTTGCTGAAGGCGTGCTCGAGGTTGCGGACCACGCCCTTCTCGCGGTCGGTATCGAGCTCGTCGTAGCGGCGCTCCTGGCTGAAGGCGACCTGGGTCGGGATGCCGCCGGGCGACGCCCGGAAGAAGGTGCGGACAGACTCGCTCCTGGAGCGCTTGATGTCCCAGCGCTCCAGCGCGTCGCCCATGTTCGGCGCGTGCACGGTCGAGACCGACGTGTCGATCAGGCCGGCGCGGTCGAGCTCGCCCAGGATGCCCATGATGCCGCCGGCGCGATGCACGTCCTCGACATGCACGTCGGCGACCGACGGCGCGACCTTGCAAAGGACAGGCACGCGGCGCGATAGCCGGTCGATGTCGCGCATGGTGAACTCGACCTCGCCTTCGTGGGCGGCCGCGAGCAGATGCAGCACCGTGTTGGTCGAGCCGCCCATCGCGATGTCCAGCGTCATCGCGTTCTCGAACGCCTTGAAGTTCGCGACATTGCGCGGCAGCACGCTAGCGTCGTCCTGCTCGTAGTGGCGGCGCACGATATCGACGATGGTGTGGCCGGCCTCGACGAACAGGCGTTTGCGATCGGCGTGGGTTGCGACCACCGTGCCGTTGCCGGGGAGCGCAAGGCCAAGGGCTTCCGTGAGGCAGTTCATCGAATTGGCCGTGAACATGCCCGAGCACGAGCCGCAGGTCGGGCACGCCGAGCGCTCGATCACCTTGACGTCCTCGTCGCTGACCTTGGAATCGGCGGCTGCGACCATGGCATCGATCAGGTCGACCGCCTTGGTCTTGCCCTGCAGGGTGACCTTGCCTGCCTCCATCGGTCCGCCCGAGACGAACACGGCAGGGATGTTGAGCCGCAGCGCCGCCATCAGCATGCCGGGGGTGATCTTGTCGCAGTTGGAGATGCAGACCATGCCGTCGGCGCAATGGGCATTGACCATGTACTCGACGCTGTCGGCGATCAGCTCGCGCGACGGCAGGCTGTAGAGCATGCCGTCATGGCCCATGGCGATGCCGTCGTCGACCGCGATGGTGTTGAACTCTTTCGCCACGCCGCCGGCCTGCTCGATCTCGCGGGCGACGAGCTGGCCGAGGTCCTTGAGATGGACGTGGCCGGGCACGAACTGGGTGAAGGAGTTGACGACCGCGATGATCGGCTTGCCGAAATCGCCGTCCTTCATGCCCGTCGCGCGCCAGAGGCCGCGGGCGCCCGCCATGTTGCGGCCGTGGGTGGTGGTGCGGGAGCGATAGGCTGGCATGGCGGTTTCCGTCCTCGGTTTGGCTGGCAGGGCGGGGCAAATTTTCGAAGCCGCCTCAGGCCTTTCCGGCCGGATAGCGCACGGGGGGAACGCGCGCAACGGGAACTTGGGCCGGACAGGGCTCCCCTGCTCCCGGCGCGTGGGCACCGGCGGTCTCAGCCGTCATGCCCGGGCTTGTCCCGGGCATACACGTTCTTGATGCGGAAAGGTCGTGGATGGCCGGGACAAGCCCGGCCATGACGGAATTATTGCAGTTCGGGATCGAGCCAGTCGCCGATCACGGAGACCGGCAGCGTGGTCACGACGATGGTGGTCGCCGGTGCCGGCATGATCAGGGCCACATGCGCTCGCGCGCTTGCATTGGTTTCAGGCAACCGCGCGTGCAGGCGCATGCACCGCGAAAATTCAAGCGCGATGAAATCCGTAGTGATCCGGAATGGAATCCTATTCCGATGTCGCGTACATCGCGGGACATCGATCGGCGGCCTTCCAAGGGCATCACCCTCTGATCGCGCACCACGGGGTTGGGGGACCACATGGGGCGGGGGGATCAAAGGCTGGGGCAAGGTTACGAGGTCCGGACTCCTAGGCACTCCGGACCTCGGGACTTTCTATTTTGAACGTGATTTCGCGCCGCCGGCTTGATCAGCCGTGCGGCGCGAAGTCGTTTTGGCGTCGTTATGCCGACACGGCGCTAGCGTGTCTGCGGCTCGATCGTCACCGTGCAGTCGCCCTGCCCTTGCGTCGCGACCACGATGTTGCCCACGGGAGCGCCGAGGGCGATCGGCGCGGATGAGCCGCCGCCGGGCATCTGGACAGTCACGCTCAGGGAGTCCGTTCGCGCGGTCGAGCCCACGGTCGAGGGTTCTGCCTGGGCCACATTACCCGAGGCGTCACGCCGCATGATCTGGCAGTTCACATTGCTGCCCCCGGCGGCCGCCATGCTCGATGAGGTGCCGCCGCTCATCTGGGCGCGGGCTCGTGAGGGGTCGCGGGGCACCTGGCTGACGATGCGATGCGTCCGCGGCTCCACAATGACGACGTCGTCGCCCGTCGAAAAATATTCGTAGTCCCGATACTCGGGCTCGATCGCGACGATCTCGGGCGGAAGCCTGTGGAGGCGCACGCGCGAGGGAATGGTTTCACCGACCCGGATCGAGATGTTCAGATTACGCTCCGGCTCCGCCAGGCGTGCGCGGCTCACCGTTTCGGAGATCCGCACCTGCTTCTCGGACGGCACCTGAGTCTGCTGATTGGCCTGCGTGTTGGTCTGGGGCGTCTGATTGGCTTGATTGGTCTGCGTGCCTGAAGTGGCAGGCGCGGTCTGCGCATTGTTGGTCGGGGCCGTCCGGTTCGTGTCGGTCGCTGTGGCCGGTCGGTTGTTCTGTTGCGCCGGCTGCTGCTGCTCGGCCGCGTTGCGCGGCGGCTGGGTCTGGTTGCGCTCGTTCTGGTTGGCCGCAGCTCCCGTGCGCTCGTTCTGCTGGCCAGACGTGCCGGACTTGGACTTCTCGGACTCGGCCGTTGATTTCTGCGGCGCGGACTTGTCCTGCTTCGTCTCGGCGCTGTTCTTGCCGTCGCGTCCCGGTTTCGGGCTCTCCGCCTCACGGTTGCGATCGCGCGAAGGCTCACGAGATTCCTGGGCCTGATCCTTCGACTTCGGCTGGTTGCGCTCGGCAGAACTGGCCGGCTGGCGCTTGTCGTCACTCGCGTCCTGCTTGGCAGCGCCGCCCTTCTCCTCGCGGCCCGCACCCTGCAATCGCTCCTGGGCGCCCTGCGCGCGCTCTTGAACCCGTTCTTGGGCGCCGCCGCGTTGCGGCCCGGCACCTTTCGCCGGCTCCTCGGTCCGTCTCGGCTCGTCCCTTCGCTCACCGGGCGCCTGGGCGTAGGCGAAGCCGGAAGCAAGCATCAGTCCGATAGCCGCGGTCGATAACATCAAGTGCTTGCGCATGGTCCCTCTCCTGGAAAATTCGCAACAACAGACGCGAACGTTCTGTGGGTGCGAAGGTTCCTGATCAGGAACGAGGGCTGATCACGCGGGTCTCACATCGGGTCCTTCAGCGTGAGCCGCGCCGTGAATGTCACGCTGGTCTTGCCAACCAGCGCCATGCCTTCGACTTCGGCGCCGTCGGCGGAATAGTCGCCGGAAAAGCCGCAGGTCACTTCCCTGCCGCCGAACGCGAGCGGCTTGCCGACGGCCTCGGTGTGCTGATTGACGGTCATGTCGCCACGCCATTTCCCGTTCCGGAAGGTGTAGCTGCCGGTGTAGTAGAAATAGCTGTCGCCGCCCATGATGCGGCCATCGCAGAGCACGACGACGCCTTTGGCCTGGCCGCGCTTGCCGTCGCGCATCTCGATCTCAAAGATGTAGAGGCCGTTGAGGACCTTCTGTGGGTTGCCGCCCTGCTCGAGCCCATCGCCGGCCGACATCGCTCATCTCCCGTTCAAACCGGCACATTCCGCTCGAGATCTTCAAGCCACGCCGCAGCGCTCGAATCCGACGGCGCACGCCAGTCGCCGCGCGGCGACAACGAGCCGCCGGCCGAAACCTTGGGTCCGTTCGGCATCGCCGAGCGCTTGAACTGGCTGAAAGCGAAGAAGCGGCGCAAGAACACCTCCAGCCAGCGGCGTATTTCCTTGAGATCGTAGGCCTTGCGCTTGTCGGTCGGAAATGCCGGCGGCCACTCGCCCTGGGCAACGTCTTTCCAGGCCTGCAGCGCCATAAAGGCGATCTTGGACGGCCGCATGCCGAACCGCAGCGTGTAGAACAGGTTGAAATCCTGGAGCTCGTAGGGGCCGACCGAAGCTTCCGTGCTCTGCGGCTTCTCGCCGGGCTCAGCCGGAACCAGCTCCGGCGAGATTTCGGCCGACAGGATCGATCCAAGCGTTTGGTTGACGTCGTCGGTGAACTGCTTGGAGGCAATCACCCAGCGGATCAGATGCTGGATCAGCGTCTTCGGCACCCCGGCGTTGACGTTATAGTGCGCCATCTGATCGCCGACGCCATAGGTGCACCAGCCCAGCGCGAGTTCGGAGAGATCGCCGGTGCCAATCACGAGGCCGCCATGATGGTTGGCGAGCCGGAACAGATAGTTCGTGCGCAGACCCGCCTGCACATTCTCGAATGTGACGTCATAGACCTTCTCGCCCTTGCCGAAGGGATGGCCGATGTCCTTCAACATCTGCGTCGCCGTGGTGCGAATGTCGAGCTCCTGCCAACTCGTCTGCAACGCCTTCATCAGCGCCAGCCCATTGGTCTTGCTGTCGCTGCCGGTGGCAAAGCCCGGCATGGTGTAGGCGAGAATGTTCTCTCGCGGCAGGCCAAGAAGGTCGACGGCCTTAGCGGCGACGATCAAAGCATGGGTGGAATCGAGTCCGCCCGAGACGCCGATAACGACGCGCTTGGTACCGGTCGCACGCATGCGCTGGACGAGGCCCGCGACCTGAATGTTGTAGGCCTCATAGCAGTCCTGCTCGAGCAGGCTCTCGTCGCTCGGCACGAACGGAAAGCGCTCGACCTTGCGCAGGAAGCCGATATCGGCGGCCGGCGCCTTCAGGGCGAAGCCGACTTTTCGGAAGAAGGCTTCGCGCTGCCGGCGATTGTCGTCGAACGTACCCATCAGCGCGCGTTCCTGCCTGAGCAGGTCGAGATCGACGTCGGCCAGCGTGATCTGGCCGCCCTGGCGGAACCGCTCGCCCTCGGCCAGCAGCACGCCGTTCTCGTAGATCGAGGTCTGGCCGTCCCAGGCCAAATCCGTGGTCGATTCTCCTGCCCCGGCCGCGGAATAGACGTAAGCCGCGAGGCAGCGGGCCGACGTCGATTGGCACAAGAGCGCGCGCGAGCGGGCGCGGCCGATCGTGATCGGGCTGCCCGAGAGATTGATCAGCACGCTCGCGCCCGCAAGCGCGAGCTCGGAGGCCGGCGTTACCGGGATCCACATGTCCTCGCAGATCTCGACGCCGATGGTCAGGCCCGGAACGTCCTCGGCTGCGAACAGGAGGTCGACGCCGAACGGGGCATGCAGCCCGCCAAAGGCGACCATCTCTCCGACGATGCCGGCGCCGGAGGCGAAATGCCGCCCCTCGTAGAATTCGCGATAGGTCGGCAGGTAGCTCTTGGGCACCACGCCGAGGATCTTGCCGCGATGGATGACGACCGCGCAATTGTAGATCCGATTGCCAAAGCGCAGCGGCGCGCCAACGATCAGGACGGTCATCAGGGACGAGGATGCCTCGACGATGGCCACAAGCCCGCGCTCGACCGCATCGAGCAGCGGATCCTGCTTCACGAGATCTTCGATTGCATAGCCGGACAGGCAGAGCTCGGGGAACACGGCAACCGCCACCGACTGCGCGTGGCAGTCCTTCGCCGCCGCCAGAACCGCAGCTGCGTTGGCCGTGGGATCAGCCACATGAGAGGTGGTGACGCAGGCCGCCACGCGCGCAAATCCGTGGGCATAGATCGAGTGGAAACTCATCGAGCACAGTCCCTTTGTCTCGTCGCGACCGGCCTCCGCCGGCTCTGGACTCCATTTAACCCATCGACATGGCCCCGTGCAGGCCATTCAACGGCATGCATAACGGATTTGCAGCTTCGCTGCCCGGCCGTGCCCTTGAGGCAGTCTCAGGCTCTGCGCGCCAGCATGCCGGGCAGATCGTCGCGCAGCCACTCGGCGATCCGGGGCCAGGCATGGGCGTGGGTCCGCGCGCCCATGAACAGGCCAAGATGGTTGCTGGGCTGGGAGGCCGCCGCAATGAACGCCGGCGGTGTGCCGAGCAAGCCGGCGGTGGCGAGCGCCTGCGCAGCCGGCACGACGTCGTCATCGAGTCCGGCCAAAAGGAAGACCGGCGCCTTGACGTCCTTCAGATCAATCCCGCGGCCGAGTGCCGTGAACTGGCCGCGCGCGATCCGGTTCTCCCGGAAAATCCAGTTGACGATCTCGAGATAGTAGGTGCCGGGCAGATTGAGGGGCTCGGCATTCCAGCGCTCGAAGCGTGCCAGCAGCGCCGCACCGTCCTCGCCGGAGAGGTCGCTCTGCAGCGCCGTCGCGATGTCGTCGCGGCTCGGTGCCTTCGACCAGAGCCGCAGCATCTCTTCGCCGCTGACATTGCCGCCGCCGCGGGCGACGAGCTGGTCGTAGACCATCTCCGGCGCGTTGCGGGCGAGCTGCGACAGCCTGGAGTCAATGGAGAGGTCGACGGGCGCGCCAGCCAGTACCAGCCGCCGCACCTTGGCGGGAAAGCGCGCCGCATAGAGCAGCGAGAGCCAGCCACCCTGGCACAGGCCGACGAGATCGACCGGCGCGCCGATTTCGTCGATGGCGACGTTGAGATCACCGAGATAGCTGTCGATCGAGAGATAGCGCATGTCGGGTGCGGCCGAGCGCCAGTCGGTGAGATAGACCCGGTCGATGCCGCCATTTTGCAGGGACTGCACAACGCTGTGGCCGGGCGCGAAGTCGGCGATCAGGGCCCGGTGCAGCGCATAGGGCGCGCAGACCAGTGCCGGCTGGCCGGCCCCCGTCCGCGCGCAATTACGCAGGCGCATGGTCGCAAGCTCCAGCGCGACGGAGTTGGGCGTGGTCCAAGGCAGGCTGCTGTCGGCCAGCTCCGACGGGCCGCGCTCGAGCCATCCAAAGCAGGCGTCCATGGCAATCCGCGCCGCAGCGAACGGCCACAGCAGCGGGTCATCCGGGACCGGCTCCGGTGCGCGCAGCTGTTTGCCGGTCTTCTCCGCCATGGCTATCCCACGGTCCTCACAGGAAGGCCTCGAAGCTGACGAGCGAAATACCGCGCTCGCGAAAACTCTGATGGGTCGCGGCCACCGAGCCGTCGAGATCGATGCCGCGGCAGGCGTCCTCGATGACGGCGACCTCGAACCCGGCCTTGCGGGCATCGTCCGCCGAGAAGCGAACGCAGAAGTCGAACGCGAGGCCGGCGACGAAGACGGTGTTCAACTCGCGTTCGCGCAAATATCCGAGCAGGCCGGTCGGCGTTGTCCTGTCGTTCTCGAACAGCGCCGAATAGGAATCGATGCCGCGCCGAAATCCCTTCCGCACCACCAGATTTGCGCGGGTGACGTCGAGATCGCGATGAAATTCGGCGCATGCGGTGCCCTGCACGCAATGGCTCGGCCACAGCACCTGGACGCCGTAGTCGAGCACGATGGTCTGGAACGGCTGTTTGCCCGCATGGTTCGGCGCAAAGGAGACATGATCGCGGGGATGCCAGTCCTGGGTCAGCACCACATTGGCGAATTTTTGGGCGATCCGATTGATGGCGGGGACGACCTTCTCGCCGCCGGGCACGGCGAGCGCCCCGCCCGTGCAAAAATCGTTCTGCACGTCGATGACCAGCAGCACGTCGCGGTCGGAAATCTTCATCGCAAGGTCCATTCCAGGCCATCCGCGCGAGCGGCGCCGAAGGCACGTCTGCAGTGTCGATCTTCCCGGGCTGCTTCGCAACCAACGAGAAGGTGCGGCGATCTGCGCGAATGCGCCCCGTCGGTCCCGGGATGCAACGGTTTGGGCTGATGCGTGTTGACTAGATCCACCCGGGGACGGATTCTGACAGCCGTTCGCGTCTTGCGATCGGATAGAGCGGAGGAAGCGGTTCCCGCAGCCGGAAAGGCTGCGGCAGCCATACGCACATGACCATCGGCAAGACAGGACAGATTCTTCTCGCCGATATCGGCGGCACCAATGCGCGCTTCGCGCTCAGTCAGGGCGATCAGACCGGACCGATCGACTACGTCAAAGTGGCAGACTTCCCGACCGTCCGGGAAGCCATTGCCGATGTTCTCGCGCGTCGCTGCCACGGCCAACCGCCCCCAAGGGCCGTGCTGGCCGTCGCAGGACCGGTGACCAACAACCGCTGCGTCATGACCAACAGCCCATGGGTCATCGACGGCAACGAGCTTCAGCCGGCCCTCGGCTTCGACAGCGTCCATGTTCTTAACGATTTCGAGGTGGTGGCCTGGTCCCTGCCCGCCCTGCAGCCCGCCGACCTGATCCCGCTCGGCGGACAGGATGGCCTTCCCGAAGAGCCGTTGCTGGTGGTTGGCCCTGGAACCGGCTTTGGCGTGTCCTGCCTGGTCGAGCGCCACGGCTCACGGCTGGCCGTCGTCACCGAGGCAGGCCACGCGACCCTGCCGGCGGAGGACGAGCGCGAGGAACGCGTGATCGCGTGCATGCGCCGACGCCTCGGCCATGTCTCCATCGAGCGTGGCGCGTTGTCCGGTTCGGGCCTGCAAAGCCTGTACGAGGCGCTGGCCGAGGTGGAAGGCGCTCAGGTGCCGCATCGCGATGCTGCCGCCATCACGAAGGCCGCCCTGGAAGGCAGTTGCGAGCTCAGCCGCAAGACGCTGGAGATGTTTTGCGCCATCCTCGGCTCGGTCGCGGGCAATCTCGCGGTGACCTTCGGCGCACGCGGCGGCGTTTATATCGCCGGCGGAATCGTGCCGCGCTTTCCTGACTTCCTCGCAGCCTCCGCATTCCGGGCGCGCTTCGAAGCCAAGGGACGCTTCCAGGACTATCTGCGCGACATCCCGACCAGACTGGTCACGAAACCTGATGCGAGTTTCCTCGGCCTGACGATGTTCGCGGAGCACAACCAGCCTTAAACGGCGCGCGCCTCCGTCCGCGGGTTCCAGTCATGCACAGCTGATTGCGCGGCACGCGCGCGCGACGCGGGATCGTGCTTGCGCGCACGTCCCGGATGAGAAACAATCCTAGCTTGTGCGTGGCGTAGTTGCGGGGGCGTGACATGCGTAAGCAGGATCTGGGTTTCGACTATCACCGCTATCACCGCCTGCTGCTCGAGGCGGACGACGAGGGCAAGCGGCTGGCCCTGATCGAGCTCTTGATCGAGGAAAAGGCGCGTGACCGCCTCGCAGCCCAGCGCGCTTCGGACCGCGCCGCCATGACGGCCCACACCATCGCCACGGTGCTGAAGAACGGGCGCCACTGAAACGCGTGATCGCACTCCAGTGCCCGAAAATGCGGTATCGATTGCGATTTCGTTAACGATCCCTCGAAAGCTCGCGTCAAACTTTTTGCTCTAGGAGTTCCCCACCTGATCCAATTCAGGGGCAACAAAGGGGGGAATGAACATGAGCATGATTTCGATCGCCGCGATGCCGGCCACCAGCGAAACGCGTTTGGCCGATTCTTCGTTTTCTTCGTTCAAGACCATCTTGCTGTTTTGCTGCACGGGCCTGGTCGCCTCGTTCGGCCTGATGGCGCGCGGCATCGATCTCGGCGCCGGCCTGATGTGAAGCCGCGACGAATTCCGTCGCGAAATGGCCGCCCCTGATGGGCGGCCATTTTCATTTTGGTCTCAGTTCGGCGTCTTCGCTGCCGCTTCCGGAAACATCGAATCGATCATCGCCTTGAGCTGATCGATCGAAATCGGCTTGCGCAGGATCGGCCGGCGCCTGAGCAAGGACGGCAGCAGCTCCGGACCGTAGCCCGTGGCGAACAAAAACGGCTTCCCGCGACGCTCGATCAGATCGGCGACCGGATCGACGTAGAGGCCCTTGAGATTGATGTCGAGGATCGCAAGATCGTACTGCGCGGTCATGGCGAAAGCGCTGGCGTCCCGAACATTATCCGCTTCCGCGATGACGTGGTGGCCGAGTTCCTCCACCATGTCCGTCATCATCATCCGGATCAACGTCTCGTCTTCGACCAGGAAAACGGAGAGTCCGTCCGCCATATCAACCCCGCCCATCAGCTTCCCAAGCTAATCATAACCGAATTGCGAAGAGCATTCACGAATTCGTGGCGGGGTCCGTTAATTCGACGCGCCCGATCCGATTCCACTTGATCAATCCAATCCTCGTTCGTGGCTGAGCCGCACCATCTCCTGCACGAACACCTGCTTTTGTTTGTCATCGAGGCTCGAATAGAGGGGCTCGGCGGCGTCGGCGACATTGCGCTGGTCGGCAGCGCGGTCGATCAGGAATTGGGCCTCGTTGCGCATCTGCTCGACGATGTCGTCGGGAGGATCCCGCTTGGCGCGCGCAACCCGCAGGTTGAGCCGCTCGGCACCGTTATGCCCGAGGTAGTGCATGGCGCTCGAGAAACCGTACCAGTGCTTCTCCTGCTCGGGCGTGAGGTTCAGCTCGGTCTTGATCCGCTCGATATAGGAGTCGCTGTTGGTGACGATCTGGTCGGCGGTCAATTGCGGCGCGCCGGTCTGGGTGAGGACCGTGACATCCTTGTCCTGCGGCGCGTTCTTCGCCTCCTTGCTCGCCTTGGCGCCCTTGCCCGCCTTGGCGCTCTTGGCATCTTTGTCCTTGCCGGCGCCCTGCTTGGCGTCCTTGGCCGCATCCTTGCTTGCATCCTTGCTCGGATCTCTGGCGGCAGGCGCCTGATTGCCATTATTGCCAACGCCGAGCACGCCGGTGAACACACCGACCACACCGCCGATCGCGCCGCCGAGCACACCGCCGACCGGACCCGCCGCCTTGTTCCCGGCCGCCGCTCCTTCCTGAACCCCTTTGACCAGGCCTTGAGCGTTCGCCACCGCGGCTGCGCCGAGCAGCAACACGAAAACGGACCCCAGCGCGAACCATCGTCGCAGGTAAAGCCGCGCGGGCGGCGCCGGGTTGATCATTCTGGTCTCCATCTCGATCTGATTAGGCTCTTGGGGATGAGAACCACCCGCCAGCTGCAACTCTATCGTTTTCACCGCTTCGAGGTCTAGGCGCCGACAAATGCTATCCACGCCCGAAAAGTGTTTGCCGCGAGGTGCTTATGCAGGCTCCTTGGAAACTGCGGCGTAATTGCGCACATGTCGGTCGGGTGCGCCAGCGCCAAGTGTGCGTCGCAAAACAACCGGCCGTGGTTCATGGTCCGCGCATGAGGTCGAGGGCGCTGCCGCGTTCCCGGACACAACGTTAGTTCTAGGCGCAAGCCGTTCGGTTTTCTCGACAGACGCAATCAATCATGATCTGATCGCGCTACCAATTTGCCTTCGAAGCCGACGGCATCAACAAGAAACGTCGAACAAGAAACTTTCGAAAAGAAAATCAAAAGCAGAACTCGGAAGAGTTCAGAGGAACGCCAGAACAATAAAACACCCAAGCGAGGAAACGAGATGTCACGCAAGACACTGACGCGACGTCAATTTGTGGCTGCCACTGCAATGTCCTCCGCGGCGCTGATCACGGCGCCCTATGTCCGAGGCGCTTACGTCGCCGGCAAGCTCTCGATCGGCTTCTGGGACCACTGGGTGCCCGGCGCCAACGATGCCTCCACCGCGCTCGTCAAGGAATGGGGCGAGAAGGAGAAGGTCGAAGTCTCGATCGACTACATCACCAGCAACAACAAGAAGATCGAGCTGACGGCAGCGGCCGAAGCCCAGGCCAAGTCCGGTCACGACATTCTCCAGATGCCGAGCTGGTGGCCGCACGCCTATTCCGAGAATCTCGAACCGCTCAACGACGTCATGGAGCCGCTCATCAAGCAGAACGGCGAGGTGAACGACACCGTCAAATATCTCGGGCGGTCGGGCGGCAAATGGCTCGCAGTGCCCGCGACGCCGGGAAGCCAGATCAAGGGCCCCTGCTCCCGCATAGATCTCATGAAGAAACACGCCGGCATCGACGTGCAGGAGATGTATCCAGTCGGCGCTCCGCCAAAAGCAGACAACTGGACCATGGAGACGTTCCTGAAGGCGGCCGAGGCCTGCCACAAGGCCGGCTTCCCCTTCGGCATCGGTCTCGGCGAGACCACCGACAGCGTCGACACCGCCGGCGCGATCTTCCAGTCGTTCGGCGCCGAGCTCGTCAACGCCAAGGGCGATATCACCGTCAAGACCGATGCAGTGCGGCAGGCGCTCGAATTCTACAAGAAGCTGATCGCCGTCCTGCCCACCGACGCGCCGTCCTGGGACGATGCCTCCAACAACAAATGGCTGATCTCGGGCCGCGGGGCGATGATCCTGAATCCGCCGAGTGCCTGGGCGGTCGCCAAGCGCGACGCACCGCAAGTCGCCGAACAGTGCTGGACGCACGGCTTCCCGTCCGGTCCGAAGGGACGTTTTGCGCCCTTCCTGCCGTACTTCTGGGGCGTCTGGGCCTTTGGCAAGAACAAGGAAGCGGCCAAGAGCTTGCTCGTTCACCTGTCCTCGCCGGCGGCGATCGAGAAGTTCGTCGCGGCGAGCGGCGGGTACGATCTGCCGGCCTACGCGAACATGACGAAGTTCAAGACCTGGGCCGAGGAAGGGCCGCCGAAGGGCACGCTCTTCCACTATCCGGATCCCTACAAGCAGCAGACGATGTCGATCGCCGCGTCTCCGGCGCCGCCGAAGATCGCCCAGCAGATCTACTTCCAGGCGACGCTGACCAAGATGGCGCTGCGCTTTGCGCAAGGAGAGAAGTTGGAAACCGCGCTCGCCTGGGCCGAAGGCGAGTGCGAAGGCTTCATGCGAACCTGAGCCGGGCTTGTGCCATGGCGGTTCACGCTTCGCGCGTGAGCCGCCGAGGCACACTCGCTCGATCCGCTTGCCGAATGAAGCCGACGGCTGCGCCGGCTTCGCCGTCCTACATGTCCTGCTACGTGTCCTGCAAAAGAGGCTAACGTCATGGCCGATGTCGTCGTTGAGCAAGGCCGTCCCGCTCGAGCTGCGAGCCCGCGCAAACGGGCGAGCCTGCGCAATGCAATGGGACGGAAATCGACCGTCGCGTTCTTCCTGACGCTGCCGCTGATCCTCCTGATCGCCCTGCTCGTGCTCTATCCCGCCTTCTATTCGGTCTACCTGGCGACGCTGAACAAGGCGATGACGAAGTTCGTCGGCCTCAGCAACTTCACCTTCCTGTTCAAGCGCGAAACGTTCTGGATGGTGGTGAGACAGTCCTGCATTTTTGCGATTACCGCCGTGGTCTTCAAGGCGCTGATCGGCTTCATCGTCGCGCATTTCGTCCACAACATTCCCGGCAAGAAGCAACGTAAATGGCGCGGCATGCTGCTGGTGCCCTGGGTGATCCCACCGGCGATGAGCACGCTGGCATGGCTGTGGCTGTTCGATCCCTCCTACAGCGCCTTCAACTATACGCTGTCGTTCTTCGGCATCGGTCCGATCCCGTGGCTCGGTGACACCTTCTGGGCGCGCTTCTCCGTCATCCTGGTCAACGTCTGGTATGGCGCGCCGTTCTTCCTGATCATGTACCTGGCCGCGCTGAAATCCGTACCCGACCAGCTCTACGAAGCCGCAGCGATCGACGGCGCCAATTGGTGGCAGAAGATCTGGCACATCACCTTGCCGATGATGCGCAACATCATCGCCATCACCACGCTGTTCTCGCTGATCGTCACTTTCGCCAATTTCGACATCGTGCGCATCCTCACCTCCGGCGGTCCGCTGGACCGGACGCATTTGTTCGCCACCTGGGCGTTCCAGGTCGGCATCCAGAGCAGCGACATTCCGCTCGGCGCCTGCGTCTCGCTGTTCATGGTGCCGATCCTCGCCGTCGCAGCGGTCTTCATCCTGCGCGATGTCAACAAACGTGGGAACGAAGCCTGATGAGCACGCTCGCAATCGACAAGGCGGGACCGACACGCAAGGTCAAGCTTCGAAGCATGAGCCGCGACCGCACCTGGGCGCTGCGCTGGTCCTACTTTTTCCTGGTGCTATTTGCGATCTTCTTCCTGATCCCGCCGATCTACATGCTGATCACTTCGCTCAAAAGCAGCGCGGAGATCTCGGCCGCCACCAATCCGTGGTGGGTATTTCATCCGACGCTGTCGAACTATGTGGAGCTATTGACCTCGAACCAGTTCCTGCGATTCTTCTGGAATTCGTCAATGATCTCGATCGTGGTCGTGATCGTGACGATGCTGATCAGCATTCCGGCGGCGTTTGCATTGGCGCGGATGAAGTTCTGGGGCTCGGCGACGCTCGCGACCGGCGTCTTTCTCACCTATCTGATCCCGGACAGCCTCCTGTTCATTCCCTTGTTCAAGATGCTCGCGGTGGTCCAGGACGTCACCGGCATCACCCTTCTCAACCGCTGGTACGTGCTGGTGTTCATCTATCCGACGCTGACCGTGCCGTTCTGCACCTGGATCATGATCGGTTATTTCGCCTCGATCCCGAAGGAGCTGGACGAGGCGGCTCTCATCGACGGCGCCTCCTGGCTCCAGACCCTGACGCGGATTTTCATTCCCGTTGCCCTTCCTGGCCTGATCGCAGCGACCATCTTCGCCTTCACCGTGTCCTGGGCGCAGTTCCTCTATCCGCTGGTGTTCACGACATCCATCGACCAGCTCGTGCTGCCGGTCGGCATCACCACCACGCTGATCAAGGGCGACGTCTTCAACTGGGGGCAGATCATGACCGGCGCGCTGCTTGGCGCTGCCCCGCCGCTGGTCATCTACGCCTTCCTGATGGACTATTACATTGCCGGCCTGACCGCCGGCGCGACAAAGGGTTGATGTCTTATGGCTGAGGTTGCGTTGCGGAAGGTGGTCAAGCGTTACGACGACGTCGAGGCGGTGCGCGGCATCGATCTCGACATCTCAGACCATGAGTTCATCGTGCTCGTCGGCCCCTCCGGCTGCGGCAAGTCGACGACCTTGCGGATGATCGCGGGACTCGAGGACATCACCGACGGCGACATCATGATCGGCGGGGACGTCGTCAACGACGTGCCGCCGAAGGATCGCGACATCGCGATGGTGTTCCAGAACTACGCGCTCTACCCGCATATGACGGTCGCGGAGAACATGTCGTTCGGGCTGCGGCTCAAGCACTATCCCAAGGCCGAGATCAAGGCGCGGGTGACGGAAGCCGCCCGCCTCCTCGACATCACCGACCTGATCGACCGCAAGCCGAAGCAGCTCTCCGGCGGCCAGCGCCAGCGCGTCGCCATGGGGCGGGCCATCGTGCGCAACCCAAAGGTCTTCCTGTTCGACGAACCGCTGTCCAATCTCGACGCCAAGCTGCGCGTGCAGATGCGGATCGAGATCAAGAAGGTGCACCAGAAAGTGCGCACCACGACGGTCTACGTCACCCACGACCAGGTCGAGGCGATGACGCTGGCTGATCGCGTCGTGGTGATGAACAAGGGTCGGATCGAGCAGATCGGCACCCCGAACGAGCTCTACCACAAGCCGGCGACGCGCTTCGTCGCGGGCTTCATTGGCTCGCCGGCGATGAACTTCATTCCGTGCCGTCTCGAGGACGTTGGCGGCAAGCTCAACGTCCGCCTGACGGATCGCATCTCATTCCCGTTGCCGCCGGCCCGCGCCGCCCGTTACAGCGCGCTGCCCCGATCTGAAAACCTGTTGCTCGGCATCCGTCCCGAACATCTCACGGAATCGCATGCGCATCTCGAGCCGGGTGTCGAGACCTTCGACACCGTGCTTGATGTCACCGAGCCGATGGGAATGGAGACGCTGGTCTATTTCGGACTGGAAGGCACGCCCGTCTGCGGCCGTGTCGATCCCAATGCGGGCGCCAAGGACGGAGCACCCATACGTTTGGCGATGGACCTCAACAATATGCACCTGCTAAACGAGGCGACCGGCGCCGTCTTGTGACGGCCGGCCAAGAAACTCGCGCAGGTAGGGACGATGTCGACCAACAAGAAGAAAATCTTTGTCACGCAAACTTTGTCGCAAGGGGCGCGCGCCCTCCTCACCCAGCGAGATGATATCGAGCTCATCGAGTTTCCGAACCTGATCTCCGCCAGGGATTTCGAGGCCTTGCTGAAGAGCCACGCGCCGGTCCATGGCGTGGCGCTCGGCGCCACCGCTTTCGGCGAGACCGAGCTCGAAGCCTCGAAGGACATGAAGGTGGTGACCCGGATCGGCGTCGGTTACGACGCCGTCGACGTCCCCGCCCTCTCCCGCCGCAAGGTGCCGCTGATGGTCGCCGGCAGCGCGAACTCGCCCTCGGTCGCCGAACAGGCGCTGTTCATGATGCTGACACTGGCAAAACGCGCGCAGGAGATGCACGCCTGCGTGAAAGACGGCAAATGGGCGGACCGTCTCGGCATGCTGCCGTTCGATCTCTACGGCAAGACCGTCCTCATCATCGGCTTCGGCCGCATCGGCACCCGCACCGCCAAGCGCTGCCTGGCGATGGACATGAATGTGCAGGTCTATGATCCCTACAAGGCAGCCGCAGAGATCAAGGCAGCAGGCTGCGAGCCGGTCGCCGACCTCGATGCCGCGCTGCCTCACGCCGATTTCGTCACCATCCACTGCCCGAAGACGCCGGAGACCGTCGGTCTGTTCGACGCGGCGCGGATCGGCCGGATGAAGCCGAAATCCTACCTCATCAACACCGCACGCGGCGGCATCGTGAAGGAGGCGGCGCTGTACGACGCGCTGGTCTCGGGCAAGCTCGCCGGTGCCGGCATCGACGTGTTCGAGGCGGAGCCGCCACCGGTCAGCAACGCGCTGTTCGCGCTGCCCAACGTCATCATGGCGCCGCACGTCGCCGGCGTGACGGTCGAGGCGGTGAGCCGGATGAGCGAGCAGACCGCGCGCAACATCCTGAGTGTGCTGGACGGCGATCCTATCCGGCAGAACATCATCAATCAGGATGTCCTGGGCTGAGCGCATCTCCGGGCTAGGCGGTTCTCTTGGGCGGGGCGATCAACCCGCCGCCTTCGGAACGCCAGAATGAGTCCCATTTTGGTGCAGATCGAGCCCTCACTCAGCCTTAATCAAACCCGCGTAATAGGTCCGGCCGCGGCGGCAGTGGGACAGACTTGCCGGCCGCGTCGAGCTGGAGGATGGACCCTTGTCAGAGATCGACCCGACCGACCACGCGTTGGCGACCATCGCCAGCATCCTGGAGCATCCTGAACCCGTCCTCGTCGTGCGCGAGACCGAGACTGTGCGCGAGACCGAGACTGTCACCGTGACTGAAATGGTGGTTGCTGGTGAGCATGGGGTCGCGGACGAGCACCCGATGGTCGACGAGCATCCGGTGGTCGAGGAGCAGCCGCTGGTGCCGGAGCACGCCGACGCCGACGGCTACAGCAAGGTCGGCCCCGGGCCGATGGTGGCGATCCGTCTGAAATGGACGGTCCATCGCGGCGATGACGGCCAGTTCTACGTCCACGAGACCATCGGCGAGCAGTCCGTGCCCGTGGTCAGCGGCCCGATGACCGGCGAAGCCGCGGTGCATTTCGTCGACGCGCATGAGGACGAGGCGCATCGGCGCTTCGAAGAGCTGCGCAGCGAGATCGCCGGCCGCAGCTCGCTCGCCGATTACGAGCGCAAGGGCGAAGCCTAGCGCGCTCTCGCGCGAAGTGGATGCCGGTTCGGCTTATCGTCGTCCGAGATAATCCTTCTTCACGAGCTCGACGCCTGCGTGCCGCAACAGGTCGTAGGCGGTCGTGACGTGAAAGAAGAACTGCGGAACGCTGAAGGTCAGCAGCAGCGTCCGCCCGGTGAAGGGCAACTCGGTCCCGTTCTTCAGCCTGAAGAAGACATTCCGCTCCGCCGCAGCATTGATCTCTGCGCGCGGCAGGCTTTCGATGAACTCGATTGACGTCGCGATGCGGGCCTGGAGCCCGGCCATGTCGTGCTCCAGCACCGGCAGCGCCACCGGCTCGCGGTCGGCGAGCAAGGCCGCGGCGACCGTGGCGTGGCGACAGGCCTCGCCGATCTGTTGCGCCAGATCGTACATGTCGGGCGCCATGCGCATGCCGAGCAGGACGGCCGGGTTGAACTTCCGGGCCTCGGCATAGGCAACGCCCTTGTCGAGCAGTGCGGAGAGGTTGCGCAGATACGGCACGAAGAGTCCGACCGAGGCGTCATACATTGAGATCGTCACTTCAAAATTCCCTTCAATTCCGCCTCGCCAGAGACGGGCATCTGGTCTAAATCCAGGCCTCAAGACAGGCCTCGAGAGCTGCACAATGACAGCTTGGACATGGGTGGAAAAGAGATGATCGTTCGAATGACCATTCGAATTCTGGCGACTTTGGCCGTGGTCCTGCTGGCAAACCTTTCGGCCCACGCACAGCAGACGGCGCCGTCCCGCCTCGACGAGATAGTCAAGCGCGGCACTTTGCGCGTCGGCATGACCGGCGACTACAAGCCCTTCACCTATCTCGACAAGACGACGCAGCAATTCAGTGGCTTCGATGTCGACATGGCGGAGGCACTCGGCAAGGCGCTCGGCGTCAAGGTCGAATTCGTGCCGACGGCCTGGCCGAAGCTGATGAAGGATTTCGAGGCCGATCAGTTCGACATCGCCATGGGCGGCGTCTCGGTCACGCTCGACCGGCAGAAGAAGGGCTTCTTCTCCACGCCGATCATGCGCGAGGGCAAGACGCCGATCGCGCGCTGTGCCGATGTCGGCAAATACCAGAGCATCACCGACATCGACAAGAAGGGCACCCGCGTGATCGTCAATCCCGGCGGCACCAACGAGCGCTTCGCGCGTGCCAACATCAAGGACGCCGACATCACCGTCTTCCCGGACAATACCGTGATCTTCGACGAGATCGCCAAGGGCAATGCCGACCTGATGATGACCGACGCCTCGGAGACGCGCTACCAGCAGAAGCAGCATCAAGGCGTGCTCTGCGCGGTGCATCCCGACAAGCCGTTCGATTTTTCCGAGAAGGCCTATTGGCTCCAGCGCGACATGGCGCTGAAGGCCTTCGTCGATCAATGGCTGCATATTTCGATGCAGGACGGCAGCTACAAGAAGATCTACGCCGCCTGGTTCGATTAGGGCCGCGTCCTCCTGTCGCTTGTGCCGGCCAAACTTTGGACCGGCTCCGGTGTTATTGAACCCGAAACGCAGAAGCCACGACTCATACGGTGACAGTGATCTAGATCACTTTTTGCGATCGAACCGGGGCGTAAGCGTCGGTGCGGGGACCACCTGTTTCAGGAGATGCGAAATGAGGAAGCTGTTGGCCACGGCCGCATTCCTTTTGGCGAGCACCGCTGCGCAGGCGCAGTACACCTTCGACTATGGCGGGCGCACCATCCGCATTGATCCCGACCGCGGCACGGTGCAAATCCCCGGCGTCTACGACAACACCGGCCAGGGCAAGGCGAAGAAAGCCAAGAACGATGCCAAGGGGGCTCCCAAAGCGGACCCGCAGGCACCGCAACAGGCCAAGGCTGATCCGCAGCCGCCTGCCGATCCGGCGCCGGCCCCAACACCTGTCACGGCGCCGCCGGCGGCCGAGCAGGCCCCTGTCCAAGCTCCCGTCCAAGCCCCCGTGGCCGTGGCGCCTCCTGCCCCGCCAGCGCCTCCGGCCACCACGGCTAACAAGGCTCCGGCCGAAGAGGCGCTTGTGCCGCCGCCTCAGCCGACCCCAAGTGCTGCCCCGACGGTGGCAGTCGCGCCGCCGGCGCCATCTCCGCCTCCTGTCCCGGCGCCTGCTCCCGTTCAGTCGGCCGCCGTCGCGCCGCCGGCTCCCGCAACCGCGGCCACGCGCGACCTCAATTCACCGCTCGGCGTCTGGCTCACCGAGGAGAAGGAAGGCAAGGTCCGCATCGAGCAATGCGGCAGCAATCTCTGCGGCTACTCGGTCGATTCGAAATCGAACCAGAATGGCGAGCAGGTTCTGATCAACATGAAGCCCGGCAAGGACCAGAACAAGGACCCAAAATGGTCCGGCCGGATCCTCGATCCGAACTCCGGCTCGACCTACGATTCAACCATCGCGCTGAAGGGCACCGATCGCCTGCGCGTGCAGGGCTGCGCCTTCGGCGGCATGTTCTGCGGCGGCCAGACCTGGACGCGGGTGAACTGACTTCCCGCGACACTCTGACCGAGACAAAGGGCCCGCAATGCGGGCCCTTTTGCTTTTACCCCTCGCTTTCCGGGATGTGCGCGACATCACAGAGCCCGTCGCGCGCGTGACAGCCCTCACATCGCCGGTTCCGCGTCCGTGACACGATCCCCGCATAATCAACCCTAGGGGCGTGTCATGAACGGATTTCGCAAGGCTCTCTTCGCCACAATCATAGTCATCGCGTTGCCGGCCGCGCAGGCCAGCGCCAGCACATTCGACGGCGCATGGAATGTCCGCATCTCGTCATCGAGCGAGACCTGCGGCAACGGCTCGACCGTCGCCATCGGCATCAACAACGGTCAGATCGCCTCGAGCAGCGCAATGGTGACGGCGTCGGGCCGCGTCGCGGATGCCGGCAGCATCAATGTCACCTTGAGCACCGGCATCAAGCGCGCCGTCGGCTTCGGCCGCCTCAGCGGCACCTCCGGCTCCGGCACGTGGCGCGGCAGCATGTGCACGGGAACGTGGACCGCCGAGCGGATGTAAGGTGTCGTGCCCCGGACAAGCAGCGACGAGAAGCGTTGCTGCGCAGAGCCGGGACTCAGCAGTCCTGATGCCGTCAAAAGTTTTGGGCCCCGGATCGGCGACGCATCGCCGCGGGGCGATGCGTCTTGTCCGGGGCACGAGAGCTAGCCCAACGCGGCCCCATACTCCGCGTCGCTCACCGGCTCCAGCCACGTCGAATAGACGCCGTCGAGCGCTTCTTGCATGGCGATATGGCACATGCCGTTGGTCGGCGATCCGCCGTGCCAGTGCACCTCACCCGGCGGAATCCAGACGGTGTCGCCGGGACGGATCTCCCTGACGGGCCCGCCTTTGGTCTGAACGCGGCCGACACCGGAGATGACGTAGAGGGTCTGCCCGAGCGGATGATGATGCCAGTTGGTGCGTGCGCCAGGCTCGAACGAGACACGCGAGCAGTTCAGCCGTGCCGGCGCGGGCGCCATGATCACCGGGTCCTGCCAGACGGTGCCGGTGAAATTTTCCTTGGGCGCGCGGCGGGTCAGCCGCGTGCCTGCAACAGTGATCTCCATTGGGATTACCTCGCTTCTTTCCCGATTACTTCTTGCTTGCTGCGTAGCGCGCCTTGGTCTCGGCGTTCATGGGATAGAGGCCCGGGAGCACCGCGCCATTGTTCACCTCGTTGACGATCCAGGCTTCCATCCGCTCCTGCTCGACACCCTCGTTGAGCACTTGTTCGAGCATCGCCTGCGGGATCAGCACGCAGCCGTCCTGGTCGGCAACAACGATGTCGTTCGGGAACACCGCAACGCCGCCGCAGCCGATCGGCTCGCCCCAGCCGACGAAGGTCAGACCGGCGACTGACGGCGGCGCGGCATAGCCGTCGCACCAGACCGGCAGGTTGGTGCCGAGCACGCCCTCGACGTCACGCACGACACCGTCGGTGACGAGTGCGGTGACGCCGCGCTTCATCATGCGCGCGCATAGGATGTCGCCAAAGATGCCGGCGTCGGTGATGCCCATGGCGTCGACCACGGCGATGCAGCCCTCCGGCATTGCCTCGATCGCGGTGCGGGTCGAGATCGGCGACGACCATGACTCCGGCGTCGCCAGATCCTCCCGCGCCGGCACGAAGCGCAGCGTGAAGGCCGGTCCCACCAGGCGCGGCAGACCCGGACGCAGCGGACGCGCGCCGCGCATCCAGATGTTGCGCAGGCCCTTCTTCAGCAGGACCGTGGTGATGGTGGCAGTGGTGATGCCGGCGAGGGTCTTGCGGGCTTCGGGGGACAGCGACATGGAAACAGACGAGCTCCGGATGGGCGGGAAAGAACGCGCATCTTGCGGGGTGCGGGCCTTGCGTCAAGGGCCAATAGGATACCAATCATGCAGGGCCGCAGCGCAGTTATGCGTCGCGATAACAAGGGTTTATCGCCTCCCCTGCATTAATTTATTGGACTTGCGGGCGCATTTACGCGAAGCAGGGACAAGCGGAGCTCAAGGCCGAGCCCGCGTATCTCCAGAAGCCCGATTTCGACAGCCCATGTCCGCGACGCTTCCCCCGCCCCGCCTGCTGCCCAGTGGCGACAGCGCCGTCACGGTCGAGTTCAGCCGTACCATCGACGACGACGCCAACCAGCGCGTGCTGGCGCTCGACAAGGCGCTCGCAGCGAGTCCGATCGATGGCATCACCGAGTCCGTGCCGACCTATCGCTCGCTGCTGGTGCATTACGATCCCGGCAAGATCGGCTTTGATGAACTTGGCGAAAAGCTGCTCGCGCTCGCCAGCCAGCCGCTGCCGCCGGCCACCAAGGCCCGCCGATGGCGAATTCCCGTCGCCTATGGCGGCGAGCACGGCATCGACCTCGAGGACGTCGCGAAGGCGCTGAACACCACACCCGACGACATCGTCGCGCGCCACGTCGCCGGCGACTACAAGGTTGCCATGATCGGCTTCACGCCGGGCTGGTCCTATCTCAGCGGCCTCGACAAATCCCTGCAGATGTCGCGGCGGCAGAATCCACGGCTGCTGACGCCTGCCGGCACGATCTCGATCGGCGGCATCCAGGCCGGAATCCAGTGCCTGGCGGCCCCGAGCGGCTGGCACCTGCTCGGCCGCACGCCGGTGCGGACCTATCAGCTCCACCGCAATCCGACCTTCCTCACCGAACCCGGCGATCGCGTGACGTTTTTCGCGATCGACCACAAGACATTCGAGGAACAGGACCGCGCTGCCGAGGCCGGCGAGATCATTGCCGAGCAGGTGGTGGCATGAGCCGGCTCGTGATCGCCAGCATCGGGCCGGCAAGCTCGGTCCAGGACGGCGGACGCCATGGCGCGCAACGCTATGGCCTGACGGTCAGCGGAGCGATGGACCGCCTGTCGCTCGCGGCGGCGAACACGCTTGTCGGCAACGAACCGTTCGCAGCCGCTGTCGAGGTCGGCCCGTTCGGCGCCGCGTTCACCGCGCGCGACGGTGCCGTGCGCGTCGCGATCTCAGGCGCGCCGCGCAATGCGGACATCGCCGGCAGTCCGGTCGCCACGGACACATCGGTGACGCTGAAAGACGGCGAGACGCTGACGCTGGGTTTTGCTCGCGGCGGTGCGTTCACCTATCTGGCGATCGAAGGCGGGATCAAGGGCGAGCCGGTGTTCGGCAGTCTCGCAGTCAACGCCCGTGCCGGTCTCGGCAGCCCCTACCCGCGCCCGCTGCAGGCCGACGACGAATTCAGCGTCGATGCCGCAAGCGGTGCACCGGAACAGCGCATCGAACTGCCGAAGCCGTCGAGCGGTCCGATCCGCGTCCTGCTGGGTCCGCAGGACGACGAGTTCGACGACGCCAACAAGGCGCTGTTCCTCGACAGCGAGTGGAAGATCTCGGCGACCTCCGATCGCATGGGCTACCGGCTGGAAGGTCCCGCGATCAAGCATCTGCACGGCCACAACATCGTCTCCGACGGCACGGTCAACGGCAGCATCCAGGTGCCCGGCAACGGCGCGCCGATCGCGCTGATGATGGATCGCGGCACCTCCGGCGGCTACCCGAAGATCGCGACCGTGATCACGGCCGATGTCGGCCGTCTCGCGCAGACCTCAGCGGGAACGGCGTTCCGCTTCAAGGCGGTCAGCATGGCCGAGGCGCAGGACGAGGCGAAGAAATTTGCGCAGCTGATCCGCAACCTGCCCGATCGCCTGCGTTCTGCCGACACCGTGGCGCTCAACATCGAAGCGCTCAGCGATGCCAACGTCGCGGGCTATGCTGTCAGTGCCGTCGACGCCGGGACCTGGCAGGTCGCGGCCGAGCCGTAAACGACAAGACGACCAGAGACGGAGAGCAACCCATGAAGACGATCGATCTCAATTGCGATCTCGGCGAAGGTTTTGGCGCTTGGGAGATGGGCAATGATGCCGCCATGATCGAGCTGGCGAGCTCGGTCAACGTCGCCTGCGGCTTCCACGCGGGCGACCCCGACATCATGCGCCGAACGGTCGAGCTGGCGAAGGCGCGCGGCGTCTCGGTCGGCGCGCATCCTGGCTATCGCGACCTGCACGGCTTCGGCCGCCATCCGATCGCGGGCCTGAAGGCCTCCGAGATCGAGAACCTCGTCGCCTACCAGATCGGCGCGCTGCAGGCGATCGCGACCGCGGCCGGCCACAAGGTAACGCATGTGAAGGCGCATGGCGCGCTCTCCAACGTCGCCTGCGAGGACGACATGACGGCGAAGGCGATCGCCGCCGGCATCAAGGCGGTCGACCCGAGCCTGATTTTCGTCGTGCTCGCCAATTCCAAGCTGGTGAAGGCCGGCGAAGCCGCCAATCTGCCGATGGTGCACGAGGTGTTCGCCGACCGCGCCTATGAGGACGACGGCAATCTCGTCTCGCGCAAGAAGCCCGGTGCAGTGCTGCATGACGCCAAGGCCATCGCCGACCGCGTGGTGCGCATGGTGCAGGACGGCGCGGTGGTCTCGGTCACCGGCAAGGTCATCAAGATGCGCACCGACACGGTCTGCATCCACGGCGATACGCCGGGCGCCGTCGACATCGCGCGCGGTCTGCGGCAGGCTTTGAAGGATGCAGGGATCGAGGTCGCGCCGTTCAAGCGCGGAGCGTGATCAGAACGGGTGTACCGACAGCGTGCCGAACACGATCACGGCGATGACGGCGAAGGCGCTGTACATTGCGGCATGATGCACGCTCGCACCGGTCCGCCGCGAGAGCGAGCGCGCGTAGAAGTGCAGCCTGGCTTCCGCCGATAGTTCGCGCATGGTCGATCTCCAACGCCCCATTCGGACCATTATGAAGGATCAACCGGGGTGGCGGGCAAGAGACCGGCGGAAATAGCGATGCGGGTTCTCTGAAAACCCCGCATCGCAGGAGCAAATTCTCCTCGCCCGCCACTTCCGAGAATCTTATTCGCTCAAATCCGAGCCAGTTGGAACCGGCTCGGATGACCGTAGGATGACATCTAGTAGACGTCAGCCTGGAAGCGGCCCGTCTTCTTGAGTTCTGCGACAAAACTGACGGCTTCGTCGGTCGAACGCGCCCCGAATTGGGCGACGATATCGACCAGTGCACGCTCGACGTCCTTGGCCATGCGTTTGGCATCGCCGCAGATGTAGAAATGCGCCCCCTCGGCGAGCCACGTCCACACCTCGCGGCCGACCTCGCGCATGCGGTCCTGCACATAGAACTTCTTCTCGCCGTCGCGCGACCAGGCCAGCGACATACGCGTGAGCAGGCCCGAGGTCTTCATCGCGTTGAGCTCCTCCTGGTAGAAGAAGTCGCAATCGCTGCGCTGATGGCCGAAGAACAGCCAGTTCTTGCCAGGCGCACCGGTCGCCTTGCGGTCGAACAGGAAGGCGCGGAACGGCGCAATGCCGGTGCCGGGCCCGATCATGATGATCGGCGTCTTCGGATCCTGCGGCAGGCCGAAATTGTGCGCCTTCTGCACATAGACCTTGAGCTTCTCGCCCTCAGCGATGCGCTCGCCGAGGAAGGTCGAGGCAACGCCGATGCGCTTGCGTTTGCCGATCACGTAGCGCACGGAATCGACCGTCAGCGACAGCTTTCCAGGCGTCGCATTGTGCGAGGACGAGATCGAATAGAGCCGCGGCTGCAGCGGCTCGAGCGCCTCCACGAAGGCTTCGGGATGCGGCCGCGTGCCCGAGAACTTCTGCAGCGCCGCCATGACGTCGAGCGTTGCGGCATCGCCATCGGGATCCTCGCCCTGTGCCAGCGCCCGCGCCTTCTCGCGCTGCGCGCCGCCGGTGATGAAGGAGAGCAGTTCGAATAGCGTGTCGGGCGCCGGCGACAACGAGACGTCGTCGATCAGCACCTCGCGCAGCGTCTTGCCGTTGACCTTCGTGGTGTGGGAGGCACCGAGCAACGCGATGACCTGGTCGACGAGGCCGAGCTCGTTCCGCGCGAACACGCCAAAACTGTCACCGACGACGTAGTCGAGTTTGCTCTCGGAGAGATCGAACTCGACGTGATAGGTTTCCTTCTCGGACTTTCCCTTGTTGAGAAGACGGCGCGACAGGAAGGTCGCCGCAACGGGGTTGTCCCGCGAGCGGCCGGGCTCGGCGATCGTCACGGTCACGGCGGGGGCCGCCACCGCGTCTTGCTTGTCAGCCGGCTTTGCCGCCGGCGCCTTGTCCAGCTCTTCGTGCAACGACTTCAGCATCCGTGCGGTTTCCTTGCCACCGGGGACGCAGAGGTTGAGGCGCGCTTCACTGCGGCTCGCGATCGCCTCCGAATAGTCGTGGCAATTGTAGCCGCACTGCCCGCAATCCTGCTGCGCCATCGCCGCCATCATCTTGCGCCGCACGGGACGGCCTTCGGCGAGCTTCATCCGATCGGCGATCGGCATGGTCTGGTCGTGCCACGGCGCTTCACCGTCGTCACCGTCAGCAGCCTGCATGACCGCGGCGCCCTGCTCCGCCGACAGCGGCGTGGCCGCCTCAGGCGACAGCAGCCCGGCAAAGAAGCCGTTCAGCCAGGAGCGTTGCGCGTCGGAGAACGGGGCGCTCGTGGGAATAATGTCGAGTTTGGGTGGAGGGCTGATCTGGTTCATGAGGACACCTCGGCATCGGCAAGCTTGCGCAGCGTCTCGCCGTCGTGGCGGCGCGCAAAGGACAGGAAGGTTTCGTCAGGAGACGAGCGATGGGCGATATAGGCCTTGAGCAGCCCTTCGACCGTCTTCGGCGCGTCCTCGGCCTTGAGGTCGTGATAGACCTCCTGACCGACGTCGGCGTCAGGACCGAACCCGCCGCCGGTGAAGAGATGATAGCCCTCCACCGTGTCCTCCTCGTTGACAGGCACGCGCGCCCCGATCAGACCGATGTCGCTGATGTAGTGCTGGGCACAGGAATGGTGGCAGCCGGTGACGTGGATGTTGACCGGCTTGTCCATCTCGACGCGCGGCTCGCACCATTCGCCGATCTCGGCGGCGTGACGCTTGGTGTTGGAGGCGGCAAAGCGGCAACCGGCATTGCCGGTGCAGGCGATCAGGCCGGCGCGGATGTGCGAGGCCTCGGCCGCGAGCCCGATCTGCTTGATCGCCGCAACGGCAAGCTCGACATTCTCGTCACGCACCCCTGATATCAGCAGGTTCTGCCAGACGGTCAGACGGATCTCGCCGTCACCGAGGTCCAGCGCCACCTTGGCGAGACCCCGCATCTGATCGCAGCTGATCTTGCCGAGCGTCAGCGACACGCCGATCCAGTTCAAGCCGTCCTGCTTCTGCTTGTGCACGCCGATATGCGCCATGCGGTCCGCGGCCGGCCGCGGCGCAAACGCCTCTTCCGTCACGCGCGTGAACGGCGTCTTCAGCCGCTCTTCGACCAGCTTGAGAAAGCCGTCATGGCCCATGGCGTCGAGCACGTATTTCAACCGCGCCTTGTTGCGGTTGGTGCGGTCGCCGTGCTCGATGAAGACGCGCACGATGGCGTCGGCAACGGCGGTAGCGTCTTCAGGCTTGACGACGATGCCGGAATATTTCGCAAAGTCCTTGTGGCCGGTGATGCCGCCGAGGCCGAGGCGGAACCAGATCCCGGGTTCGACGCCGAACCCATCCTTCACCTCATACGCCGTGAAGGCGATGTCGTTGGTCTCCTCGAGCACCGCGATCTTGCCGGCGCCGTCGAAGGCGACGTTGAACTTGCGCGGCAAGCCATACAACGAGCGATCGTTCAGGATGTGGTAGTGCCACTCGCGCGCATAAGGCCGCGTGTCGATCAGCTCCTGCGGATCGATGCCCGCCGTCGGCGTTCCCGTCACGTTGCGGATGTTGTCGGCGCCGGAGCCGCGCGAGCACAGGCCGAGATCCTGTATGCCCTCGATCAGCTTCACGGCGTTCTTCGGCGGGATCTCGCGAAGCTGGAGATTGGCACGCGTCGTGACGTGGCTGTAGGGCCCGCAGGTTTCATCGGCGAGGTCGGCAAGGCCGGACAGTTGCCAGTGCTTCATGATGCCGTTCGGAATGCGCAGACGGCACATGTAGGAGTCCTGCGTCGGCGCGACGTAGAAGATGCCGTAATAGCGCCAGCGGAAATTGTCCGCCGGGCTTGGCGGCGTATTATCGAGCGCCTGCTGGCGGAGACGCGGATAGGCATCGAAGGGATGCTCGTCGCGCTTGACCTTCTCCTGGTCGGCGAGCTTCTTGCCCGCGGCGATCACCTTGTCCTGCGCCTTGATGTGCACGGCATCGGGACCGGTCGGCTCGGCGTTCGCCTTGCCGGCGCCGCCGCCGAGACCGCGACCGACGCGACTGATCTGCAGACCGGTCGTGAAGCCTTCAAGGTAGCGTTTCTGGTCGTCGGTAAAGTCGACTGAGACGGTGTCGAGTTTCATGGTCAGTAACGAAGCTCCTGCGGCCACCTGGGTGGTATCGACGGAAAGTGCACGACCCGCGAGGAGCTCGGCTGGCTCGAGAGCCGGCTGCGCACCCAGCGGTCCGAACAGCTTCGTTGCTGGGGACTGGCGCAGCAGGCATCTGTGACAGGCTGGCCGCACTGCAACATTCAAGTTGCGTGCCAGCTTCGATGAAATGAAAATGTGTGAGGTATCAGGTAATTAAGAGCGCGCCGGGGAACTCTGGGCTCCGGAACTCTTATGAAATTCGAGCAGTCGGCCTAAAATTTAGACTCGGATCTCCAGCGCTCAAAAACGATGCAGACCCGAATCACACCTTCCAGCGGCCCACCTCGAAGGCCTCGAGATGCCCCCGAATATTGGCGGGATCGAAGGCGGGGCCGGCGAATGCGCCGAATGCCGCGGGGGCTTGGGCGGGCGGCCGGCGCCCGAGGGCGCCGTCGTAGAGATCGGGCCTGAACACGGCCATCGCCGTCTTGACGCCGTCGGGCGTCAGCGTCGTCTGCCCCCAGCGCACCATCTGCGCATAGAGCCAGGCGGCCTGGACCGGATCGGGGCGCCCTGCTTCCTCGCGTCCCACCAGGAGGTAGCTGCCGCTCTCGCGAAAGGTGCCGTCCGGCGAAATCTTGAGGCGCCCCGTGAGGGTGCGCTGGATGACTTCGGCATCGACGCCGATCCGCTCCGGCTGCGCCAGGATCTGCGCCGCTTCGGTCCGGTTTTCGGGATGCTCGATGAACTCGGCGGCTTTCACCGCCGCGCGCACCAGGCTGGCTACCACGTCGGGATTCTTGTCGGCCCAGACCTGGCGGAGCGCCAGCACCTTCTCCGCCGCATGGGCCAGGATGTCGGAGACGAAATGCAGGATGTGGCCGATCCCGAGATCGACCGCGATCGAATTCCAGGGCGCACCGACGCAGAACGCATCGACATGCCCATTGGCAAGACTGTCGACCATATAGGGCGGCGGCAGCACGACCAGCCGCACGTCCTCGTCGGGATCGACGCCGGCCGCCGCCATCCAGAACCGCAATTGATAATTGTGGGTCGAGAACGGGAAGGTCATGCCGAAGGTCAACGGATCGGCCCCAGCCTTGCGCCGCTTGGTGACCACGCGCGCCAACGCTTTTGCCGTGGCGAGCGGATCGAAGCGGTCGCCGTCGATCTCCTCCATCAGCGCGGTATGAAGCGCCGGCGAGACCGTGATCGCGTTGCCGTTGATGCCGAGATTGAAGGGCGCCGCGATCGGCACCTTGACGTGGCCGAGCCCGAGCGAGGACGCAATCGCGACGGGAGCGAGCAGATGCGCGGCGTCGAACAAGCCGATATTGAGCTTGTCGCGGACGTTGGACCAGGAGACCTCGCGGACCAGTTCGACCTCGAGCCCTTCAGCCGCGGCAAATCCCTTGTCGACGGCAACGATCAGCGCTGCGGCATCGACCAGCGGAATGAACCCGATGCGGAGGGGAGCGGTCATTTCAGCATCTCCGACGCGGTGATGATCGACTGGGCGATCTCGCCGATTTTCTTCTTCTCGCGCATCGCAGTGGAGCGCAGCAGCACATAGGCCTCGTCCTCGGTGAGGCCTTTCACCTTCATCAGGATGCCCTTGGCCTTCTCGATGACCTTGCGATCCTCGAGCTGCGACTTGGTACGCTCCAGTTCCTCCTGGAGTTTTGCGAAGGCATTGAAGCGCGACACGCAGAGGTCGAGGATCGGCTTGATGCGCTCCTTCCTCAGCCCGTCGACGATATAGGCGGAGACCCCCGCCTCGACCGAGGCCTGGATCGAGGATGAATCGCTCTGGTCGACGAACATCGCGATCGGCCGCTTCACGGCGCGGCTGACCTGGAACATCGCTTCCAGCACGTCGCGGCTGGGGTTTTCCAGATCGATCAGGATGATGTCGGGATCGACCGCATAAATCCGGGCGAGCAGGCTCTGCATCTCGCGGATATGGACGATCTGCGTAAATCCGGCCTCCCGCAACCCTTCTTCGAGGATCGCAGCCCGGATCGGGCTTTCGTCGACGATCACGATTTTGGGCGACTGTTCGGCGCTCATTGCTCACTCACCACCAGTGATTCATCCATAGCATGCCCGCGAGCCATGCAAAGGGTTGTAATTATGGGCAATTGGGACTAGCTCAACCCTGTCAATCAGGCAGATTTGGATATGGATCAGACGGCTGCGCCGAAGGTCAGCTTCGTGTCGCTCGGGTGCCCCAAGGCTTTGGTGGATTCCGAGCGCATCATCACGCGTCTGCGCGCCGAGGGCTACGAGCTCGCCCGCAAGCATGACGGGGCCGACATCGTCATCGTCAACACCTGCGGCTTCCTCGACAGCGCCAAGCAGGAATCGCTCTCGGCGATCGGCGAGGCCATGGCCGAGAACGGCAAGGTGATCGTGACCGGTTGCATGGGGGCGGAACCCGAGCAGATCGAGCAGGCCTATCCCGGCGTGCTCTCCATCACCGGCCCGCAGCAATATGAGAGCGTGCTGGACGCCGTGCATCGCGCGCTGCCGCCCGCCCACAATCCGCATCTCGATCTGGTGCCGCCGCAAGGCATCAAGCTGACGCCGCGGCACTACGCCTATCTGAAAATCTCCGAGGGCTGCAACAACCGCTGCACCTTCTGCATCATCCCGAAGCTGCGCGGCGACCTGGTCTCGCGACCGGCCAACGACGTGCTGCGCGAGGCCGAGCGCCTGGTCGACGCCGGCGTGAAAGAGCTGCTGGTGATCTCGCAGGACACTTCGGCCTATGGCGTCGATCTGAAATACGCCGAGAGCCCGTGGAAGGATCGCCAGGTCCGCGCCAAATTCATCGACCTCGCGCGCGAGCTCGGCGAGCTCGGCGCCTGGGTCCGGCTGCAATATGTCTACCCCTACCCGCATGTCGACGAGGTCATCGCGCTGATGAACGAGGGCAAGGTGCTGCCCTATCTCGACATCCCGTTCCAGCATGCGAGCCCCGAAGTACTGAAGGCCATGAAGCGCCCGGCGGCGCAGGACAAGACGCTGGCGCGCATCAAGCGCTGGCGCGAGCAATGTCCTGATCTCGCTTTGCGCTCGACCTTCATCGTCGGCTTCCCCGGCGAGACCGATGCGGACTTTGCCTATCTCCTCGACTGGCTGGACGAAGCCGAGATCGATCGGCTCGGCTGCTTCAAGTACGAGCCGGTCGCCGGCGCCACGGCGAATGCGATCGAGAACCCCGTGCCGGAAGAGATCAAGCAGGAGCGCTACAATGCACTGATGGCGCGCCAGCAGAAAATCTCTGCGCGCAGGCTGAAGCGCAAGGTCGGCACGCGCCAGCAGATCATCATCGACGAGGTCGGCCCGACCGTCGCAAGGGGCCGCTCCAAGGCTGATGCGCCCGAGATCGACGGCGCCGTCTACCTGTCGAGCCGCCGCCCCTTGCGCGTCGGCGAGATCGTCACCGCCAAGATCGAGCGCGCGGACCAGTACGACCTCCACGGCAGCGTCGCGGGATTCTGAGATTCCGGTCGCGGCACGCCGGCAAGACCGGCGCGCCTTAGGCATTTTCCACCAGCCGGCGTTCAGGCTGGGCGTGCCCGAACTACGAGGTCATGTCGCTTCTCCCGACGCCTGCTGTTCGTCGCGTGCGGCGAACACTTCCTTGGCTGCGAACAGCCCGTTCAGCGCCGCCGGGAAGCCCGCATAGACGGCCATCTGCATCATGATCTCCACGATCTCGTCGCGAGACAGGCCGACGTTCAGACCCGCCTCGAGATGCACTTTGAGCTGAGGCGCGGCATTTCCGAGCGCCGTCAGCGCGGCGATCGTGGCGATCTCTCGATCGCGCAGGCCGAGGTCCGGGCGGCAGTAAATGTCGCCGAACGGAAACTCGATCACGTATCGTGCGAAATCCGGAGCTATGTCGGCGAGTGAGGCGACGACCTTTTCGCCGGCACTGCCGTCAATACGTGACAGGGCCCGCTGACCGCGATCGAAGCGGCTTTCGTCTTGTGTTTGGGCGTGCGTCATTTTCCTTCGTCCTCTGTTCGTCGCTGGCATAGCCGGCGATCTTGGTATCAAGGACGAGCAGGCATTCCTGGAGTTCGGCAATCTGCGTGCGTACCTGTTCCCGGTGGACTTCCAGAATCTGCCGCCGGCTTGTGCCGGTAGCGTCGCCTTCATCCCGAAGCGCCGCGTAACGCAACATGTCCCGGATCGGCATTCCCGTGGTCTTGAGCCGCCCAAGGAATGCGATCCATGTGAGGATCGATGCGTCAAAGTCGCGCTGGCCGGAGCGATCCCGGTCGGCGTATGGAAGCAGCCCGATGCGCTCATAATAGCGCAGCGTGTGCGTCGACAGGCCGGTCCGTTTTGCGAGGTCGCCGATCTTCATGTGTGCCCGTTCTCGTACTGACGCACGTACAGATACCCCTTCGAGCGCGCTCTAAGTCAAGGGGGATCGAAGGTGCAAAGATTTCGGCGCGCCGGCTGGGCGGCAGCGTCGCGGCACTCCGAGCTTCAAGATTCCGCCAGCCATTTCGGCACCCAGCGCTCCGGGCGCGGGGCGCGGGCAAGATCGGCTTGCGCCTCCGACAGCTTCGCGGGCTCGCCCTCGATGGTCGGGCGCACATCATATTCGAAGTTCGGCATGACGCGGCCGTCGGCATAGAGACCGAATTTCATGGCGTACCACAGCCCGAGCTCGGGCTGTGCGCGGCGCATCTCCTCACGCAGATCGCGCAGCAGGGATTCGATCGAGGCGGCTTCCTCGAACGGCTGCGGCCCGCGCGACAGGACGCGCGCCTCGTACTGCTTGCCGACGATCGCGACCTCGAAATGCGTCTTGTCCCAGGCGTTCTTGCCCTTGGGGAGATGCGCGGCCAGGCGCCAGCCGAGCTCGGCCATCAGGCGATGATTGGCCCAATAGTCTTCGCGCTCCCGGCTCCATCTTTCCATGAAGCCGCGAAAGTCGGGCAGCTCCGAGGGATGGTTATCGGCCGCCGCCGTCTCCCCGGTCGGCCGTCCTGTCAGCCACTGCGCGAGTTCGACCGTCTGGCATTCGACCTCGTCATGTGGCTTCAGATCGCTCCAAGCGTTGTCGAATTGCTGTGATGTCAGTTTTGCCAGCAGACCATCGAGGCTCGGCGCCAGCAGCTCGTGATCGCCCTCGGACCCAAGCCCCACGATCGGCGGATTGTCGCGGTCGAGACCCGCGCCATACCAGCCGCCAACAGCCGAGCCATCCGACAGCCGCATGAACAGCGAAAACCGGTCGCGCAAGGGACTGCCGTCAACAATAGGCGCCTGATCGGAAAACTGGCCCTGCAGCGAGAAGCAGCCGACGCTGCCCCAGGGCCGTCCCTTCAGCCAGCCGGCAAAGTCCAGCAACAGCGGCGGCGCCTCGATGCCCGGCGGAAACGCGCCGCGAATGCTGTCGAGGTCGATCGAATAAGGCGTGTCGGACAAGGCTTAAAACTATCTGGTTGGTCCCGCCCCTCTTGGTCCGAACCGTCAGGCGTTCGGTTCGAGCCAATTCGCGTTCGCTGATCACAAACGCGCTAGAGACGTAATGGTTTCCCGGCGCGCATCTCTCTCCTGCCCCATGCACGCTGGGCGTGTGGTCTGCAAGGCGGCGCTTGACAAGCACGGCCATTCGCATGTATTGCCGCGCCCCATGATCAACGCTCGGACCCATCAGCGCACCGAAATGCTCCGCCGTCGCTTCCGCGACGATGAGAGGGTGCGCCATGTCCGACGACGCCGCTGAAGCACTGAATTCAGCGTAGGTTTTCGAGAAGGCCGCACCCGCAAGGTGCGGCCTTCTTGCTTTTCGCGCCCCCTTTTCCACCCGCCTCCAGAGGAGTTCGACATGACCACCGCCACCCATCCGTATGACGCGTTGATGGACATCACCGCTCGGCCCAAGGCCGTGTTCGTTCGCGGCGCCGGCTCCTACCTCTGGGACGACAGCCGCAAGCGCTATCTCGATTTCGTACAGGGCTGGGCGGTCAACTGCCTCGGCCACTCCCCGCCCGCGATCGCCAACGCGCTTGCCGTGCAGGCCAAGCGGCTGCTGACGCCAAGCCCCGCCTTCTACAACGAGCCAAGCCTGAAGCTCGCGCAGGCGCTGGTTGCAGACAGCGCGTTCGACCAGGTGTTCTTTGCCAATTCCGGCGCGGAAGCCAACGAGGGCGCGATCAAGCTCGCGCGCAAATATGGCAGCCTGCATCGAGGTGGCGCGTACGAGATCATCAGCTTCGAAGGCGGCTTTCACGGCCGCACCTTGGCGACGATGTCGGCCTCGGGCAAGAAGGCCTTTGAGCCGCTGTTCGAGCCAAAGGTCGCCGGCTTCAAGAAGGCGAAGCTCAACGACATCGCCTCGGTCGAAAAGCTGATCAACGACAACTCCGTCGCTGTGATGATCGAGCCGATCCAGGGGGAATCAGGCGTATGGCCGGCGACCGATCAGTTCTTGCAGGAGTTGCGCGCCCTCACCGACGCGCACGGCCTCCTCCTGATCTTCGACGAGATCCAGACCGGGATGGGCCGGACCGGCAAGCTCTTCCACTACGAGCACACCGGCATCGCGCCCGACATCATGACGCTCGGCAAGGGCATCGGCGGCGGCGTGCCGCTCGCGGCGCTGCTCGCGACCGAACGCGCGGCCTGCTTCGAGCACGGCGACCAGGGCGGCACGTTCAACGGCAACCCGATCATGTGCGCGGCGGGGCTTGCGGTGCTCGACGAGGTCAGCAAGCCGGAGTTCCTGAAGACGGCGACCGAAACCGGGCTGCTGCTCGAAAGCGAGCTGCAGAAGGTCTCGGCGCGGCATGGGCTCGGGGAAGTGCGAGGTCGCGGGCTCCTGCTCGCGCTCGACCTCAAGCTGCCGATCGCGCCCGGCATCGTCGCGCAGGCGTTCGAGGCCGGCGTCCTCCTCAACGCGCCGCAGGTGGACACGTTGCGCTTCATGCCGGCGCTGAACGTCACGCGGGCCGAGATCGCCGAGATGATCGATTGTCTCGACGGGATCTTGACCAGAGCCGGCGCGGCACGGCGGGTGGCGTAGACGGCCCGCTCTCTTCTCCGTCATGGCCGGGCTTGTCCCGGCCATCTACGCCTTGAGGCGCGGCACGAAGAGCGTGGATGCCCGGGACACGCCCGGGCATGACGACTTCGGCAAGACGTTCTTTACGGCTTCAAGATCGACGCACCCGTGGTCTTGCGGCTTTCGAGATCGATATGCGCCTTGGCGGCGTCTTTGAGCGCGTAGGCATGGTTGATCGGCACGTGCAGCTTGCCGTTGATGACGGCGGCGAACAGCGTGTCAGCGCCTTCCAGCAACTCCTTGCGCGTTCCGATATAGTCGTTGAGCTTGGGCCGGGTCGCAAACAGCGAGCCGTGGGTGTTGAGCTCGGCGATCGAGAACGGCGGCACCGGGCCTGAGGCATTGCCGAAGGAGACGAACATCCCGCGCGGCTTCAGGCAGGACAGCGAGCCCGGGAACGTCGCCTTGCCGACACCGTCATAAACCACGTCGCAGCCCTCGTTGCGGCTGATCTGTTTGACGCGCGCAACGAAGTCTTCCTCGTTGTAGAGGATCACATGGTCGCAGCCATTGGCCTCGGCAAGCGCAGCCTTCTCGCGCGAGCCGACGGTGCCGATGACGTGGGCACCCATGGCCCTCGCCCATTGGCAGGCAAGCAGGCCGATGCCGCCGGCCGCGGCATGGATCAGCACGCGATGATGCGGCTCGACCTTGAAGGTCTTGTGCAGGAGATACCACACCGTCAGCCCCTTCAGCATCAGCACGGCGCCCTGCTCGTGGGTGATGTGGTCGGGCAGCTTGACCAGCCGCTCCCAGGGGATGTTGCGCTCCCCGGTATAGGCGCCGAGATTGTGGTAGTAGGCGACGCGGTCGCCGGGATGGAAATTCGTCACGCCCGGCCCGACCGCGACGACCTCGCCCGAGGCTTCGTTGCCGGCGATGAAGGGCAGCCCCGGCGCCTTGTAGAGGCCGGTGCGGTAATAGACGTCGATGAAGTTCAGGCCGACGGCATGCTGGACGATGCGCACCTCGCCGGGCCCGGGCGCCGGAACATCGACGCTCTCATAGACCAGGGCTTCGGGGCCTCCGACCTTGTGCACACGGACGGCTTTGGTCATCACCTGACCTCCTTTTCTCGCGGGCCAGCGAAAGACATCGCGCCCGCCTTGTCAACTCGACGCGGGCTGGAACGCCTAGACCGACGGCTTGCCGGTCTTCCTGCGGTTGCGTTTCGCTAGCACGTTGAAAAACTCGACCGCTGCCGAGAACGCAATCGCGAAATAGATGTAGCCGCGCGGGATGTGGAATTGGAATCCGTCCGCAACCAGCGCGACGCCGATCAGCACCAGGAAGGCCAGAGCCAGCATTTTCGTGGTCGGATGCTCCGCGACGAACCGCGACACCGGTCCGGCCGAAATGTACATGATGAGACAGGCGATCACGACGGCCGCGATCATGATTTCGAGGTCCTGCGCCATGCCGATCGCCGTGATGATCGAGTCCAGCGAGAACACGATGTCGATGATCACGATCTGGACGATGACCCAGAAGAAAGCGTTACGAGGTGACTTCTCGCCGCCCTCGCCGTCATCGGCTTCGACCTCGCCATGAATCTCGTGCGTCGCCTTCGCAATCAGGAACAGACCGCCGCCGATCAGGATGAGGTCGCGCCAGGAGAAGCCGTAACCGGAAAACGAAAACACCGGCGCGGTCAGGCCGATCAGCCAGACCAGGAGGCTGAGCAGGATGATGCGGAAGATCAGCGCCAGCGCGAGCCCGATCTGGCGGGCGCGGTGCGCCTGCTTTTCGGGAATGCGCGAGACGATCACCGACAGGAAGATGACGTTGTCGATGCCGAGCACGATCTCGAGCGCGGTCAAGGTGAGGAGCGCGGCCCAGGCTTCGGGGCTGGTCAACAGGTGCATCATGCGAAGGATCTTGTCAGCCGTATCAATGCGTCGCTGAAGCTGATCCAGAGCGCGATCGCGCAGAGCGCGACAGTCACACCGGTGCCGACGCGAAAGTCCATCTGCAGCGTGTAGAAGGAGAGCAGAGCCCAGATGGCGATCAGCGACATCGTCAGCCAGCGCAGCCGCACGACGCGCACCGGATGCAGCACGTGGAACGGCACGAAGGTCAGCACCACCAGGGCCGCTACTAGCAGCGTCGAGAGCAGAGGCGGCCAGTGCAGCAGAAACAGATAGAACGCCGCCGCATTCCACAGCGCCGGAAAACCGCGGAAATGATTGTCGTCCGCTTTCATGCGCAGATCGGCGAAATATAATGCGCTGGTGACGATGATGGCGACGCCGAGCAGGGGAGCTGCGACCGGCAGCAGCAAGCCGCTGGCCACGATCGCATAGGCCGGCACGAAGACGTAAGTGACGAAATCGACCACGAGGTCGAGCACGTCGCCCGACCAGTTCGGCTGCACGTCCTTGACGTTGAGCCGGCGCGCGATCGGCCCGTCGATCGCGTCGATGATGAGGGCGACGCCCAGCCATTGAAACATCGCCGCCCAGTGCTCACGCACGGCCTCAAGCATCGCCAGCAGCGCGATCGCCGCACCGAACGCGGTGAAGATGTGCACCGAGAAGGCAGCGGCGCGGATCGCGGGCCTGGGCTTCAGGGAATCCTCTTGGCTGTCCATGACTTCTGCTATCAGAATGACACCGGTTTGCACATAAGCCATTGCGGCGCCTGGTCGCACAATTCGTCATAAAATCAGGGAAATATGAGTGGGCTTGAATTTGCCGCGGGGCATGTCCAATGTCGTTCCATGACAGATGCATCGACACTCTTTGACGCGGCCGTGATCGGCGGCGGACCGGCGGGACTGAGCGCCGCCATCGCATTGGCGCAGGCGGGCGCACGGACCGCGCTGGTGGCGCGTCGCATGCCTTATGCCGACAATCGAACCACGGCGCTACTCGGTGCCTCCGTCGATCTGCTGGAGAGCCTCGACGTCTGGCCGCGCTGCAAGGACAAGGCGGCCGCGCTCGAAATCATGCGGCTCGTCGACGACACCGGCCGGCTGTTTCGTGCGCCGGAGGTCCGGTTCTCCTGCCACGAAATCGGCCTCGATGCCTTCGGCTACAACATCGACAACCGCTCGCTGATGCTGGCGCTGGAAGCGCGCGCGGCCGAACTGCCCGATGTCGTCCGTTTCGACGACGAGGCCGAAACTGTCGTCATCGAAGCCGATGACGTCGCGATCCGCACGGCCGCTGCGCAATTTCTCTCGGCCCGCCTCGTGGTCGGGGCCGACGGCCGGCATTCGCTGTGCCGCGAAGCCTCCGGCATCGCGGTGACGCGGCGCGAGCTGACCCAGACGGCACTGACTTTCAACGTCGGGCACGCGCGGCCCCACCGCAACGTCTCGACCGAGTTCCACACCCCGCATGGTCCTTGCGTGTTCGTGCCCCTGCCCGGCGATCGTTCCAGCGTCGTCTGGGTCTCGGCGCCTGCGGACGCCGAGCGGCTTCGCGGCCTGAGCGATGAGGAATTGTCCGCCGCGATCGAGAAGCAGTCGCATTCGATCCTCGGGCGCATGACGGTGGAGCCGGGCCGCCATCTGTTCCCGCTGGCGATCGAACGTCCCAAATCCTTCGGCGGCGACCGCATTGCGCTGGTCGGCGAAGCCGCCCATGTGGTTCCCCCGATCGGCGCCCAGGGTCTCAATCTCGGCCTCCGCGATGCCGCCGACATTGCGAGGCTTGCAGGCGAGGCCATCGCATCAGGCCAAGATCCCGGCGCAGCAGACGTGCTCAAGCGTTATGACCGGGCGCGGCGTCCGGACATCCTGAGCCGGACCTTTGCGATCGACATCGCCAACCGCTCGCTGCTCAACGATTTCCTGCCACTCCAGCCCGTCCGCGCGGTCGGCATGCACCTGCTCGGCGCGATCGGCCCGCTCCGGCGTTTTGCGATGCGCGAGGGGCTCACGCCGACTTGGCGGAAGTAACCGCCGCTCAAGGAAACGCCAGCCGGCCAGTCTGGATCGCCCACATCACGCTGGTCAGCGTGACCACGGACGCAAACGTCCCGAGCAGCACCGCGACGGAGGCAGACTCGATCCAGGCGTCGTTCTGCCGGGCGATGACGAACACGTTTAGCGCCGGCGGCAGCGAGGCCATCAGCACGGCGGTCGCGGCCCAGGGCTGCGCAAACGGGCCGAGCGCCAGCATCAGGCCGAAAGCTGCAAGCGGATGGATCAGGAGCTTGATCGCGATCACGCCCGGCACTTCCCACGGGACCCGATCGAACGGGCGGAGCGCCACGGTCACGCCGAGCACGAACAGCGCGGTCGGAGCGGCTGCGTTCTGGAGGAAGGTGATGGTGCGATCGAGTGCGACGGGCATCTCGATATGCAGCGATGCGAAGGCCGCGCCAAAGCAGGCCGACATGATCAGCGGGTTGAGCACGATCTGCTTCAGCACGACGCCGAAGGCATGCACGATCGAGGGATGATCGCGGTCGGAGAGCTCGATCAGCAACGGCACGATCGTGAACAGGAAGATGCTGTCGCAGCAGAAGATCAGCGCAGTCGGCGCGGAGGCCTTCGGCCCGAGCACGGCGAGCGCCAGCCCCGGTCCCATGTAGCCGATATTGCCGTAGCCGCCGGAGAGCCCGGCGAGCGTCGCCTCGCGCAGCGTCAGCCCGCCCAAAACCTTGCCGACGACCAGCGCGAGTGTGAACGCCGCAACGGTCGACAGGGTGGTCGCGACCAGGAACGGCGGGTTGTTCAATTCCGAAAACGGCGTCTTCGACATGATCGCAAACAGCAGCGCCGGCAGCGACACATAGAGCAGGAAGAAGTTCATCCAGGCGAGGCCCGATTCCGGCAGGGATTTGACCTTGCCACAGGCGAATCCAACGAAGATCAAGCCGAAATATGGTAGAGCCAGATTGAGGATATCGACCATTGATGAAGTGTTTTCTGAAGATTGGGGGCCTATCTGCCCCGCAACCGCGGGTTAATTCCAGATCAGGGCACTAGCATCGGCCACAATCCTGGTCTATCGACGGGGAATGATTAAAGCGCGGACCGCCAAATTCCAGATCGGACAGGTCGTGCGCCACCGGATCTTCTCGTTCCGGGGCGTGATCTTCGACATCGATCCGGAATTCAACAACACCGAAGAGTGGTGGCTGTCGATCCCCGAGGAGGTGCGGCCCCACAAGGACCAGCCGTTCTATCACCTGCTCGCGGAGAACTCGGAGTCGGAATACGTCGCCTATGTCTCCGAGCAGAATCTCGTGCCGGACGATTCCGGCGAGCCGGTCCGGCATTCCCAGGTCGCCGAGATCTTCGTCAAGGACAAGACCGGCTATCGCCCGCGCAATCCTTCGCTGAACTGAGTTTCGAAGCCATCAACTGGCCAGCAAAAAAGGCGCTCGAACCGAGCGCCTTTTTCATGTGCGGGATTGATCCCTGATTACTTCTGTCCGGCCGGAGCGGCGCCAGGCGCTTGCTGCTGCTTCTTCTGCAGCTCTTCAGCCTTCTTCTGGAGCTCTTCCTGCAGCTTCCTCTGGGTTTCCTCGAACACCTTCGGATCGGTCGGCGGGCCGTCATAGGCCTTCTGGAATTCGCCGGCGAGCGGCAGCGGCAGCGTCAGCGGTGCGCCGTTGGCATTGATCGCCTGAACAACGAGGTTCTGGCCCTTCTTCATGTTGTTGATGAACTCGGGCGTGGCTTCGTAGTCGGACATGCAGCCGTTCTGGAAGCAGATCACATACGGGCTCTGCAACGGCGGATTGTTGTCCACGATGATGCGGGTGCCGTGCACCAACTGCATGCCGAGCGGCAGCGTCACGCGCAGGATCTTTTTCGGCTCGCCTTCTGGCTCGATGATGACGGCCGCGATGACCGGCTGGCCCGACTCGATACGGCCGTCCTTGCCGGTGAAGCAGACCTGCTTGGCATTGGCGTCCTGGCCCTTGAGGCAGAACTTGGTCCAGGGGGCGTAGATCAGCTGGATTTGCTGATCGGCCGGCTGGGCCGCGCCCTGCTGCGCTGGAGCGCCCTGCGCCGGAGCGCCCTGGGCGGGTGCCGGCTGGGCCGGTGCCTGAGCGGCCGGCGCCGGAGCCTTGGGGGCAGCCTTCGGAGCGGCCTTCGGGGTCGCCTTGGGCGCGGGCGTGCCCGGAGCTGGCGCGGGAGCCTGGGCCTCGGCGGCAAACGGGACGGCCAACGCCGTCGCCGTCAACAAGGCGAGAAGTCGCCCGCGCGGCCGGACGGACGCGGCCAAGTAACGGAAATTCATTGCGGAAAACCCTTTCTGAACGGGAAGTGCCCGAACCGCTTCGACGCACCGAGCCTGGCCGCGTTGGGCGCGGCTCTCTCCCCGTCAAATGAGGCAGATAAGTGACGGGCTCGGCGCTCTTGCGCGATTGCGTGCCTTCTTAACGTGGCCGACGAAAAGATCAATGCCGACAAGCGCCTTTGACCGCGCGTCGGCGTGCGCCCCCGGGAAAATCCCTGTGATAGGATTCAGGCCTGCGGTCCTCGAATCAACGTGTCCACATGTTCATGTTCCAGTGCCTTCTCGAGGGCCGTCCTGAAGGTCTTTGCGTCCGCCTCTGTGTCCTGGCTTTCGCCTTGGGGCTCCCGTTTTCCTTGGGGCTTCCGGCCAGCGGCGCAGAGGCCGAGGAAGCCCACGCCATCGCCATGCACGGCAAGCCGGCGATGCCTGCCGGTTTCACCCACATGCCTTACGTCAACCCTGACGCCCCCAAGGGCGGCCGGCTGACCTGGGGCGTTCTCGGCACCTTCGACAGCCTCAATCCCTTCATCGTCAAGGGATTGGCCGTGCAGCCGGTCCGGAACTACGTGGTCGAGAGCCTGCTCGCGCGCGGCAATGACGAGCCGTTCACGCTTTACGGACTGCTCGCCAGATCGGTCGAGACCGATGACGAGCGCAGCTTTGTCACGTTCCACATCGATCCCCGCGCGCGCTTCTCCGACGGCAAGCCGGTCCGCGCCGAGGACGTGCTGTTCTCCTGGCAGTTGCTGCGCGACCACGGCCGCCCCAACCACCGGCAATATTACGGCAAGGTGGCAAGGGCCGAGGCGCCGGATCCCCTCACCGTCCGCTTCGACCTTGCGGGAGCCAATGACCGCGAACTGCCGCTGATCCTCGGCCTGATGCCGATCCTGCCGAAACATGCGGTCGACGTCGCGGCTTTCGAGGAGACGACGCTGTCGGGCCCGGTCGGCTCCGGCCCCTATCGCGTCACCGCCGTGAGGCCCGGTGCCAGCGTGACGCTCACCCGCAATCCCGACTATTGGGGCCGTGACCTCGCCATCAATCGCGGGCTCTACAATTTCGAGGAGATCAGGCTCGACTATTTTCGCGAAGCCAACGGCCAGTTCGAAGCTTTCAAGCGCGGCCTCTATGATTTCCGCATCGAGCACGAGCCGCTGCGCTGGCACGACGGCTACGACTTTCCCGCGGCGAAGAATGGCGACGTGATCCGCGACACCTTCAAGCCGGGCGTGCCGCAACCTTCCGAATTTCTGGTGTTCAACACGAGGCGTCCCATATTCGCCGACATCCGCGTGCGCCAGGCCTTGACGCTGCTGTTCGATTTCGAGCTGGTGAACCGCAACTACTTCTTCAACCTCTACTCGCGCGTCGCCGGCTATTTTGCCGGCTCGGACCTCTCAGCGTATGGCAAGCCTGCGGATGCGCGCGAGCGCGAGTTGCTCAAGCCGTTCGCCGCGCAGATCCCGCCTGACATCATGGACGGCAGCTACCGCCTGCCGGTGACCGACGGTTCGGGCCGCGACCGGACCACGCTGCGCGCGGCGCTGAAGCTGTTGTCGGAGGCCGGCTACGATCTCGACGGCACCGTGCTGCGCAACCGTGCGACCAAGGCGCCCTTCACCTTCGAGATCCTGGTCACGACCCGCGACCAGGAACGCGTCGCGCTTGCCTTTCAGCGCGACCTCAGGCGCGCCGGCATCGAGCCCAGCGTGCGATCGGTCGATCCCGTGCAGTTCGACCAGCGCCGGCTCGCCTACGAATTCGACATGATCCAGAACCGCTGGGACCAGTCCCTGTCGCCCGGCAACGAGCAATATTTCTACTGGGGGAGCGCTGCCGCCGACAGTCCGGGCACCCGCAACTACATGGGGGCCCGGGATCCCGCGGTCGATGCGATGATCGCCGCACTGCTGGAAGCCCGTGAACACACGGATTTCGTATCCGCGGTGCGGGCGCTCGACCGCGCTTTGATCTCCGGTTTCTATACAATCCCCCTGTTTAACGTATCCGAGCAATGGATCGCGCGCTGGAATCGGATAGAACGGCCAGAGGCCACCTCGCTGTCCGGCTATTTGCCGGAGACCTGGTGGTCGAAGGGGCAGCCGCAAGCTCATCAAGCAAAGTGACGCCGTGAACCAGCCAGCCGTATCGCCGACGCTCGACACACTGTTTCAGCGCACGCTGATGCGGCAGCCGCACGCGACCGCTCTGCTCGACCCCCTGAACAAGTTCCGCGTGACCGGGCACGAGCCGCGGCGGATGAGCTATGCCGAGGCTGACACCGCCATCGAGGCGCTGTCCGCCTATTTCGTCGAATCAGGCCTGCCGGCCAATTCCGTCATCGCCATCCAACTGCCGAATACGGTCGAGTTCGTGCTCACCGTTCTCGCCGCCCATCGCGCCGGTCTTGTCGTCGCCGTGCTGCCGCTGCTCTGGCGCCATGCCGAACTGACCGCCGCTCTCAATCGTACCGCGGCGCGCGCCATCGTCACCATGAGCACGGTCGACGGCGTCAGCTATGCCGATCTCGCCATGCACGCGGCCGCGGAAGCCTTCTCGATTCGCCATGTCTGCGGCTTCGGCACCAACCTGCCCGAAGGCATGGCCTCGCTCGACGACGTGCAGGCCCGTCCGCCCGGCACAGCGCGCGCCGTGATTCAGGATGGCCGCAAGGCGGCGATGATCTCCTTCGACGTCACCGCGGAAGGCTTTCGTCCGGTGCCGCGGCCGCATTTCAGCCTGATCGCCGGGGGGCTCGCGATGTCGCTGGAAGCCGACATCAGGCAAGGCGCAACCGTGATGGCGGCGTTCACGCCGATGTCGTTCGCAGGGCTCGCCTCCTCGCTCGCGGTGTGGCTGCTGTGCGGCGGCACGCTGGCGCTGCATCACCCCTTCGAGAACGACGTGCTGGAGCAGCAGATCAATGCGCACGAATGCGACGTGCTGATCGCACCGGCACAGTTCGCCCAGCGGCTCGGCGATTCCGAGCTGGCGGCGCGGATGCCGAGCTTGCGCAACGTCATCGGCCTGTGGCGCGCCCCCGAGCAGGTGTCGGCGAGCGAGGCATGGATTGCGCCGCATGCGCCTTTCACGGACGTCTATCTGTTCGGCGAGGCCGGATTGTTCGGCGCCCGGCGTGGCGAGGACGGCATGCCGGTGCCGGTGATGCCGGGACCGCACGGCGCGCCGCGCGAGCAGTCGGGTTCGTCGATCGCCGGCGAGATTCTGCTGACGCCGAAGGGCACGCTCGGGCTGCGCGGCCCGATGGTGCCGATCGCGGCCTACGCCCCGCCGCCGCCGGTCGGCGACACCCTGATCGCGCAACCGCCACGCGACTATGTCGATACCGGCTACGCCGCGCGGCTCGACCGTCCCAGCGGCGCGATCTGTATCACCGCGCCGCCCTCCGGGATCATGGCCGTCGGCGGCTACCGCTTCCTCTCCAACGACCTGCAGGAATGGGCGCGCCGGCTCGGCCAGGGCGCCCTGCTGACCGCGCTGCCTGACCGGCTCTCCGGTCACCGGCTCGCGGGCCGGGCTCAGGACAATGCCCGCGCCCGCGAGGCGCTCAGCGAACTCGGGCTTAACCCCCTGATGGTCGAAGCTTTTCGCGACCGTTCCGGGCCGGTCTAAGCGGAGTTTCGACCGTTCCATTGACGCTGCATTAAGGCGGCCGGACTAGATTGCGCAGCACCTGTTGCGTGACCAGAGTTTCTCGATGTCCCAGGCCGGCCCGATCCTGTTTGTGTCCAATGGCGAGCGGCCGACCTTCCTTGCGGCGCTGGACGAGGCGCGATTCTTTCCCGTGATCGACACCGGCTGGGCCGGCGCTGCGCGCGCGGTCGAAGAGGTACAGCCGGCCGCGGTTCTCGCCGCGATGCATGCCGGGCACGAGCCGCATCTGGCGCCGCTCGCCAGCAAGATCGCAGAGCAATCCCCTTACCTTCCCTTCGTGGCATTGGATGCGGCGGGCGCGCTCCCGCACAACGTCCTGCCCTTCTCTTCCTCGCGCGCCGGCCATTCCGAACGCCTGATCGCGCGGCTTCGCGCCGCTCTACGGATTCGTACCCTTCACGCCACGGTGCTGCGCCGGCTGCCCGAGGTCAAAGTCGCGCTGCCGGAGGCTGATCCCGTTCGCGATGCCACGGTGCTTCTGATCGGCCGCGGCACGGCTTACCCCGCGCTTTCCGTCGCGCTCGGCGAGCGCGTCGGCGTCATCGGGGCGCTCTCGATCGAGGCAGCGGCCAAGCATCTCAACACCCGCGACCTCGACGGCGTCGTGCTCGCTGAAGGTTTTACCCCCCGCGTGACCGATGCCTTTCTCACGGTGCTCGCCGAGGACACCCGCTTCCGCAGCCTGCCCGTGGTCGTCACTGCGCATCAGTTGACGCAGACTTACGACCTACCCAATCTTGAACTGATCCCCGGTGAGTCGGCGAAGGTCGCCGCCAACGCGCTGCCCCTGATCCGCCAGCACGCCATGGAAGCCCAGCTGAGCCGTACGCTGCGCTCGATCGATGCCGGCGGCTGGCTCGACCCGCGCAGCGGCCTGCTCACGGCGGAAGCTTTTGCGCGTGATTTTGCCAAGGCGGTCGAGCAGACGCTGGCCCGCGGCGGCGGCCTCTCGGTCGCACGCTTCGCCTTCGATCCCGGCAATTCCCGAGCCCAGCTCGATGCCGCGCGCATTCTCAGCCGGCTGATGCGGCAGATGGATTTTGGCGTGGCGCAGAAGGACGGCTCGGTCGTCGTCGTGTTCGCGGAGACCGACTTCCGCACCGCCCACATGATCGCCCGCCGCCTCTCCGCGGTGATGCGGCACACGTCGAACGGCAAGCACGAGATGCGCAGCGATCCCGTCGTTTCGGTGGATTCGCTGTCGCCCTCGGATACGGCAAGGTCGCTGCTTGGGCGGCTGTCGGCCGAGGCATCGCGGGCGGCGTCGTAATCATCCGCGAGCGCTCGCTGCCGTCGGAGCTCGACTGCTCACATGTGGAAGCTTTACGCGAAACGCACCGTTCGCATTCTCATTCGCGAGGGCCGGCCGCTGGCGCAAAAAACCCGCGGCCGGTAAACGGTCGCGGGTCAAAATCCGAAGCTCTGCCAGTACATCCGTGGTCAAAGCAACGTCATTGGGATTGCGGCAGCCTATGCGGCGCGCAGATCTTCAGCAGCAGACTTGCCGGTCTTGCGATCTGCAACGATTTCAAAAGAAACCTTCTGCCCTTCGTTGAGGGTATTCATGCCGGCGCGTTCAACGGCGCTGATGTGAACGAAGACATCCTGGCTGCCCTCGTCCGGCTGAATGAATCCGAAGCCCTTTTGGCTGTTAAACCACTTCACAGTTCCCGTCGTCATGGGGATCGTCCTTTAAGATAGATAAACGTTTAGCCGCGCTCAGAAGCGCGGTGGGTGTCGTCGAGATCTGGAGGGAGGGTCGTCAGTCAGGCGCGCTTTTCAGCGGCGAGGCCAAGTCGTTCGGCCGAAACTCGATAGACTGAACCTAGCAACTGTTCGATCATTGCGCAAGTGATCATATGTCGCTGTTCGGGGATCCGAGTGCGGCGCGTCGTTTCGCGCCGCCTCCGGAAACCTCTACGCCGCCTTCTTGCTCTGCGCGAGCTGCGCCAGCTGGCGCATGATCTCGGTGGTGCCGGCAAGACGCTCTTCCGGCGTCTCCCAGTCCTGCAGGAACACCACCTTCATGTCGGGCCGCACCTTCGCGGCCTGGCCGTGGCTGCGGATGAAGCTCACCAGCCGGTCGGGATGGGCGAAGGAATTGTCGCGGAAGGCGATGACGGCGCCCTTCGGACCGGCGTCGATCTTGCCGACATTGGCTTGGCGGCAGAACGCCTTGATCGCGGCGACCTTGAACAAATAGCGCACCTCGTCCGGCAACACGCCGAACCGGTCGCGCATCTCGGCGCCGAAGTTCTCGATCTCCTCCTCGCTGTCGAGGTCGGCGAGCCGGCGGTAGAGTGACAGCCGCACCGAGAGATCGCCGACATAATCCTCCGGAATCAGCACGGGCATGCCGATGGTGATCGTCGGCGACCAGCGGTCGGCCGCGGGCTCGGACACGCCAGCCTTGAGGTTGACGATCGCCTCCTCCAGCATCGATTGATAGAGCTCGAAGCCGACCTCCTTGATATGGCCGGACTGCTGCTCGCCCAGGATATTGCCCGCGCCGCGGATGTCGAGATCGTGCGAGGCGAGCTGGAAGCCCGCGCCCAGCGTCTCCAGCGATTGCAGCACGGTGAGCCGGCGCTCGGCCTGCGCCGTGATCTTCTGCTGCGCCGGCAGCGTGAACAGCGCATAGGCCCGCAGCTTGGACCGGCCGACGCGGCCGCGGAGCTGATACAGTTGGGCAAGGCCGAACATGTCGGCGCGATGCACGATCAGCGTGTTGGCGTTGGGGATGTCGAGGCCGGATTCCACGATCGTGGTCGACAGCAGGATATCGAACTTGCCGTCGTAGAACGCCGTCATGATATCCTCGATCACGGCGGGCGGCATCTGCCCGTGCGCAACCGCAACCTTCATCTCCGGCACGTTCTTGTCGAGGAAATCCCTGACCTCGGCGAGGTCGTCGATGCGCGGCACCACGTAGAACGCCTGGCCGCCGCGATAGCGCTCGCGCAGCAGCGCCTCGCGGATCATCAAGGGGTCGTGCGGGGCGACGAAGGTGCGGACCGCGAGGCGGTCGACCGGGGGCGAGGCAATGATCGAGAGCTCGCGCACGCCGGTGAGCGCCAATTGAAGTGTGCGTGGAATCGGCGTGGCCGACAGCGTCAGCACGTGCACCTCGGCGCGGAGCTGCTTCAGCCGCTCCTTGTGGGTCACGCCGAAATGCTGCTCCTCGTCGACGATCAGCAGGCCGAGATCCCGGAACTTGATCGACTTGCTGAGCAGCGCATGGGTGCCGACGACGATGTCGACCGAGCCGTCGGCGAGGCCCTTCTTGACCAGATTGAGCTGCTTGGCGGGCACCAGCCGGGAGGCCTGGGCGACCTGGACCGGGAAACCCTTGAAACGGTCGGTGAACGTCTTGTGATGCTGACGGGCGAGCAGCGTGGTCGGCACCACGACCGCGACCTGCTTGCCTTCGAGCGCCACCGCGAAGGCGGCGCGCAGCGCCACCTCGGTCTTGCCGAAGCCGACGTCGCCGCAGATCAGCCGGTCCATGGGACGGCCGAGCTCGAGGTCCTTCAGCGTGGACTCGATCGCACCAAGCTGATCCTCGGTCTCGTCATAGGGGAAGCGCGCGCAGAACTCGTCGTAGAGGCCCGGCTGCACCGGCAGCTTCGGCGCCTCATGGAGGTGGCGCTCGGCGGCGATCTTGATCAGCTCGCCCGCGATCTCACGGATGCGGTTCTTGAGCTTGGCCTTGCGCGTCTGCCAGCCCGAACCGCCGAGACGATCAAGTTCGACCGTGGTCTGGTCGGAGCCATAGCGCGACAGCAGCTCGATGTTCTCGACCGGCAGGAACAGCTTGGTCTCGGCGGCATAATGCAGCTCGAGGCAGTCATGGGGCGCGCCGGCGACGTCCAGCGTCTGCAGGCCGATGAAGCGGCCGATGCCGTGATCGACATGGACCACGATATCGCCGGCGGCGAGGCTCGTCACCTCCGAGATGAAATTGTCGAGCTTGCGGCTCGCCTTGCGCGGTCGGACCAGGCGATCGCCAAGGATATCCTGCTCGCTGATGACAGCGATCTCGTCGGTCTCGAATCCGCTTTCGAGGCCGAGCACGGCCAGCATGGTCTCGTTGCGCGGGGTCGCCTGCACCGTGCGCCAGCTGTTGACGCTGGTCACGGGGGTGAGCTTGTGATCGCGCAGCATCGAGGTCATGCGGTCGCGCGAGCCCTCCGTCCAGAGCGCGATGACCACCTTCTTGCGGTTTGTCAGTAGCCCATGCACATGTGCGACGACGGCTTCGAAGACATTGACCTTGTTATCGTTGCGCTCCGGGGCGAAGTCTCGTCCCTTGCGTGCGCCGGCATCGACCACGCTGGTACCATCAGCAGGCACCGAAAACTGCGTCAGCCGCACCAACGGCATCCCGCTCTCGCGCTTGCCCCATTCCTCCTCGGTCAAATAGAGCCTGTCAGGCGGCAGCGGCTTATAGATGGCGCCGCCGCCCGGATGCTCCATCGCATCGCGGCGGGCCTGGTAATAATCGAGGATCTGCTTGAAACGCTCGCGGATGGCGTCCTCGGCCTGCGGCTCGATCGCGACGCAAGCTCCTTGCAGATAGTCGAACAGCGTGTCCATCCGGTCCTGGAACAGCGGCAGCCAATGCTCCATGCCGGGATGGCGGCGGCCCTCGCTGACGGCCTCGTAGAGCGCATCGTCGCGCTCGGGCGCGCCGAACTCAGCGACGTAGCCCATGCGAAAGCGGCGGATGGTCTCGGTGACGAGCTGGAATTCGGAGATCGGCACGAGATCGAGCGCGCGCATGTCGAGCAGCGTGCGCTGGGTCTCGGCATCGAAGGTGCGGATCGATTCCAGGCTGTCGCCGAAGAAATCGAAACGGACGGGCTGGTCCAGGCCGGCCGGAAACAGGTCCAGAATGCCGCCGCGCACCGCGTATTCGCCGGGCTCGCGCACGGTCGAGGAGCGGTTGTAGCCGTTGTGCTCGAGCCAGGCGATGATGGTATCCATCGGCACGACGTTGCCGGGCGCGACCGACAGCGCCTGCGCCGCGACGAGCTCGCGCGCCGGCACGCGCTGTACCACGGCGTTCACCGTGGTCAGCACGATCAGCGGCTTGTCGCTACCGGTCAGTGACGCCAGCCGCGCCAGCGTCGTCAGGCGCTGCGCGAGGACGCCACCATGCGGCGAGACGCGGTCATAGGGCTGGCAGTCCCAGGCCGGGAAGGTCAGCACGGGCAAATCGGGCGCGAAGAATTGCAGAGCACGTTCGAGCTGCTGCATCCGCGGCCCGTCGCGACAGATCACCGTGAGGCTGACAGCCGGCTTCTTCGGCCGCGCCGCGATGGCGCGCGCGAGATCAGAGATGACGAGGCCCTCGGCACCCTCGGCAACATTGGCAAGCGTGAGCGCGCGGCCGGGCGTGAGCAGCTCGGCCGGCGATTTCATCCCCTGCTTCATACGTCGCGGTCCGCGATCGGAAACCCCTTGATGCGCGCAAACAGCGGGCCAATGACGTCGGCGGCAAGCACCTTGTCGCCGGTGATGGCGGCATAGAGGTCGGGATCGGCCTCTTCGAGCAGGGTCTCGAGCTGCGTCAGCTCGTCATCGGACAGATTGCCGATCTCGGCATCCGCGAACCGGCCGAGGATCAGGTCCATCTCGCGCGTGCCGCGGTGCCAGCAGCGGAACAGAAGCCGCTTGCGGCGGTCGTCCAGCCCGTTGCTCGATCGTGTCGTTCCCGTCATGTCTCAATTCCAGTCAAACGCCAAAAGCCCGGACGTGCCGGGCCGGGGTGATATAGCCACTCGGGCGGGCCCTGTCAGCCCTCGATTTGTCATGGCCCGCTGCCCCGCAGGGGCACGAAAAAACACGTGGATGCCGGGCATAAAGCCGGGCATGACGAGCGAAAACGGTCCTAGATTCGCCTGATGCGCCCCAGCCTGCTCAACCCGCTGTTTGCCCCCGTGACCAGCCTCTCCGGCGTCGGTCCGAAGCAGGACAAGCTGCTGCAATATCTGCTCAGCCGCAATGAGACGCCGCGGCTGGTCGATCTGTTGCTGCATTTGCCCAGCCAGGTGATCGACCGTCGCGCCCGGCCGAAGATCCGCGACGCCGTGCAGGGAACCATGGTGACGCTGGAGGTCACGGTCGACCGCCACCGCCCGCCCCCGCCGCGCAATGCGCGCGCGCCCTACCTCGTCTACGCCAGCGACGACACCGGCGACGTCGTGCTGACGTTCTTCCGCGCAAAGCCCGGCTATGTCGAGAAGCTGCTGCCGATCGGCGAGAAGCGCTTCGTCTCCGGCACGCTCCAGATGTACGACGCCATCCCGCAGATCGTGCATCCCGACCGGGTGCTGGACGAGGAGGCGATTTCCAAACTCTCCGGCATCGATCCCGTCTATCCCTTGACCGAAGGCCTTGCGCTCGGCTCGCTGCGCCGCGCGGTCGCGCAGGCGCTGCAGAAGCTACCGGCGCTGCCGGAATGGATCAGCCCGGAGGTGCTGCGCCGCTGCGGCTTCCCACCGATCGCCGAGGCGCTCACCCGCGTGCACCAGCCGGTCGAGCTCACCGACATTCTGCCCGACCAGCCGTTCTGGTCGCGCCTCGCCTTCGACGAACTCCTGGCCGGGCAACTTGCGCTTGCCCTGATCCGCGCCCAATTGCGACGCCCGGCCGGTGCGCGCAACGCCGGTGACGGGCACCTCCGCAACAAAATCATCGATGCCCTGCCCTATGCGCTGACAACCTCCCAGCGCGACGCAGCAGCCGCCATCGCCAATGATCTACAACAGCCGGTGCGCATGTTGCGCCTGCTCCAGGGCGACGTCGGCTCCGGCAAGACCGTGGTCGCGCTGCTGGCCGCCGCTGCCGTCACTGAGGTCGGCAAGCAGGCCGCCTTGATGGCGCCGACCGAAATTCTGGCTCGTCAGCATATCAAGACCATCGCGCCGCTCGCCGAGCGCGCGGGCATGCGGGTCGCGATCCTCACCGGCCGCGAAAAGGGCAAGGAGCGGCGTGACCTGCTGGCACAACTCGAAGCCGGCGAGATCGACCTGCTCGTCGGCACCCATGCGCTGATCCAGGACGACGTGATCTTTAGCGATCTCGCCCTCGCCGTCGTCGACGAGCAGCATCGTTTTGGCGTGCGCGAGCGGCTGGCGCTGACGTCAAAGGGCGAGGCCGTCGACGTGCTGGTGCTGAGCGCCACGCCGATTCCGCGCACGCTGGTGCTGACCTTTTTCGGCGACATGGACATCAGCGAGCTCAGGGAGAAGCCGGCCGGCCGCCAGCCGATCGAAACTCGCACCATATCGATGAGCCGCCTCGGCGAGGTCACCGACAGCATCGGCCGCGCGCTCGAATCCGGCAAGCTGGTCTACTGGATCTGCCCGCTGGTCGAGGAATCCGAGGCCGAGGGTACCGAGCACCTGACCAATGCGACCAGGCGCTTCGAAACCCTGCAAAAACGTTTCGGCGACCGTGTCGGCCTCGTCCACGGCCAGATGAAGGGCACCGAGAAGGACCGCGTCATGGGCCAGTTCGCCGCCCACGAGATCGGTCTGCTGGTCGCGACCACCGTGGTCGAGGTCGGTGTCGACGTGCCGGCGGCAACCATCATGGTGATCGAGAACGCCGAACGCTTTGGCCTCGCCCAGCTTCATCAATTGCGCGGCCGCATCGGGCGCGGCTCGGAGGCCTCGACCTGTCTGCTGCTCTACTCCGAGCCGCTCGGCGAGATGTCGAAAGCACGGCTGAAGGTGATCCGCGAGACCACCGACGGCTTTCGGATCGCCGAGGAAGATCTGAAGCTGCGCGGCGAAGGCGATGTGCTCGGCGTGCGCCAGAGCGGCCTGCCCGGCTACCGCATCGCCCGCTCGGAGGTGCACGGCCAGCTCATCACGCAGGCCCGCGACGAGGCGCTGCGCATCCTGAAGGACGATCCAAAACTCAAGGGCGAGCGCGGCGAGGCACTGCGCTGCCTGCTGTATCTGTATGAGCGGGATGAAGCGATCCCGCTGATCGGAGCGGGTTAGCTGGCCGCTCGTTGCCGCCCGATCTCATAAGCCGCCACATGCGCCCGGGCGAGATCCAGCAGGGGCGTGTCGATGCCGAGTGCACGGGCCCGGTTGGCCATATCGCCGAGGATATGCTCCGCCTCGGTGACCGAGCCGCGCTCGATATCACGCAGCATCGAGGCCTTGAGCGGGGAATCCGGGGTCGTGAACAGCTTCCGGTCAAACTCGATGAAAGGCGCTCGCGGCTCAAAACCCGAGGCCGTGGCGACGGCGCAGCATTCGGCAAACAGGCGGAAGATGGATTGCTCGCCGTTCGGAACGGCCAGAATGTCTCCGATGCTTGCACGCATCAGGCAGGTGATGCCGGCGAGCGTCGAGAGCTGGACGAATTTCTCCCACATGTCCTGCATGATCGCTTCGCTGGCGCGCACGTCGATACCGGGCACGTGCAGCAGCGTCTCCAGGGCGAGCACACGCTCGCTCAACGACCCCCCGATTTCGCCGAAGACGATGGTCTGATTGGCCATGAACTGAACGACGCGGCCATCCGCATCGAGCCCGGCACTGACGTTCGCGAGCCCGCCGAGAACCTGAGCGGCGCCGAACCGCGCCGTCAGGGCGTCGACATGTTTCAGCCCGTTGAGGATCGGCAAAATCATCGTGTGGGCGCCAACGGCCGGGGCAAACTGGGCCATCGCATCGTCGAGCGAGTAGGATTTCACCCCGACGAGCACGACGTCGAACGTTTCCTTGAGGTCGTTGGCCAGGATGATCTTCGGCTGCACGGCGAAATCGCCCTGCGGGCTCACGACCTGCAATCCATTCCGCCGCAATTGCTCCGCACGCCCGGCCCGCACCAGAAAGTTCACGTCGCCGCCGGCTCGGACCAGGCGCGCTCCGTAGTAGCCTCCGAGCGCTCCCGCGCCGATCACAAGCACTCTCATTCGAACTCCCATTGCGGAGTGACCGCTTTCGCAGAAACAATAACAGATGAGCCTCGCGACGTCTCCTCAACCGGCGTGCGCGCGCAAGAACCTGCCGTGCTCGGCTTCGGTCCCCTCGTTGGCGGGGAACATGCACTCGAGCCGCAGCTCCTCCGCCGTCACCGTCTGCGGCGTTCCAACCGTCGTGATCAGGGAGAAGTAGTCCAGCGTCACACCGTCCTTGACGAAGGACAACGGGATCATCGGAATCGCATCGGATGCCGACGGCGCACGCCATTCCGGCTTCACCCCGGGGTATTGCGACAGCTCCTCCAGCAACGCCTTCGTCCTGATGTCAACCACGTGTCCGACTGCCTCGCGATACACCCGCGCCAGCAGCCCGCGTGCGGTCTGCGGCAGTTCGCGATAAAAGGGCGCACGCCCTCCGGATCGAACATAAGATGCAGCAGGTTTCGTGGCGCCGGCCGTGCGGACATGTCGATGAAGCAATTGAACAGAAGCGGCGCGGCCTCATTGGTCATCAGCACGTTCCAGTACCGGTCCATGACGATGGCGGGAAACGGCTCGTGCTGACGCAGCATGCGTTGCAGGGCACGGTTGATGCTCGTCATGCCGGGCGCCTCGAGCGCGGGCTCGGAATAGGACGGCGCATAGCCGGCGGCCAGCAGCAGCTCGTTGCGTTCGCGCAAGGGCACGTCGAGGGCTTGCGCAAGGTCGAGCAGCATCTGGCGGCTCGGAACGCTGCGGCCGCTCTCGACGAAGCTGATGTGCTTCTGCGAGACGCCGGCGTCGAAGGACAGGTCGAGCTGCGTCTTGCCGCGAATGTCCCGCCATTGACGCAGCAGCGCGCCCGCGGAACTGGCGCGCGTCTTGAGGGCACTGGCCGTCGCTTTCATGGCCGACTGATCCTTCCTGTCGATGTGCGGCATCGTCAACGCGCATCGGCGGCGGTACGTCGGCTTGTCCGAGGCACCACCGCCGATGGTAGCAGGTTCTGGCGATCAACCGAAGGCGACCGGCCCCACGGCACCGACCCAATGCCGTACCTTGGTGTCGTTCCTCTCGTCCATGTAGAAGAAGTGCGTCATGGTGGGATGAACCGTCTTCATTGAGGGATCATCGGGTGTCATGTCCACGACACCCCGAAACACCTTCAGCGAGCCCGCGTCCCAATATTCGGTGACGTGATGGAGCGCGGTGAATCCGGTGTCGATGAAGGCCTTCAGATTGCCGCGGATCGCCTCGCGCCCCTTCCAATCGGCGACGCCGAGGTTGCAAACGGCATCTTCCGTAAAACAGTCGAAGCCTGGTCCGAAGGTCTTGTTGTCGATCTCCCGCCACATGTCGAGCAGCCATTGCGGCGGCTCCTTCTTCGTAAACACGACTTGCATAGCTCTCTCCTCATGCACCGACACACACGCGACAGGAGGCTTGATGGAATGCTTCCTGTCGGGTGAATGAACCGGGACAGTAGCCAGGCTGCAGATGGGCTCAATTACATGCCAGGTAATAAGGCGCGTTCGGAGGCCTCCTCTTTCCCTTCGCCCGACTTTATGGAACCCTACGACGATGCGCCGGATCATCGTTGTAGGCTGTCAGGGTAGCGGAAAGACGAGCCTCTCCCGAAATCTCGGGCAAAAGCTCGCGCTGCCGGTGGTGCATCTCGACGTGCTCTACTGGCGGCCGGGATGGAAGCCATCCGACAAACCGAACTTCCGAGCACGGGTTACTGAGGCGATCGCGGGCGACGCATGGGTTGTCGACGGCAGCTTCTCGGGACTTGCCTTCGATCTCACGCTCGCGCGCGCCGATACGCTGGTCGTCATCGACCGCCCGCGCTGGCTCTGCCAGTGGCGCATTCTCCTGCGATCCGCCTTCGATCGCGACAAGGCCCGGCCTGATCTCCCGGAGGGGTGCCCCGAGCAGTTCGACTGGAAATTGATGCGCGAGGCGTGGCGCTACGACACCGAGCGCGCGCCTGTCATCGAGGCCGAGCGTATGCAGTATGGCGCTGACGTTCCGGTCGTGCGCTTGAGACGCGATCGAGACATCCAGGGGTTTCTGGATTCGCTGCACGGCACATGATGGATGGCGGTGACGTGAGACCGGACGATCAGGATTTCTTCTGCGCGATGCGCGCGGCGAATGCCTTCATCAGGTCGGTATCCGCCGCCTCGCCTTTCGCATCCTCGGCGAGGTGGTCGAACCAGCGCGCAAAGCCTTCGTAAACCTGGCTCGCCGGATGATCGGGGCCGAGGAAGCCGGAAATCTCCCGCATCTCCGCGACCCAGCGATAGGCTTTCGGAATCATGTCCGGCAACGCGACTTCGAGCCGGGCCAGAACCGCGGGCTGGCTGAGTGCGAGTTCGTCGCGCAGCGCATCCGCAGCCCCCGCTTTCGTTGCCGCGACCACCATCGCCGCGCCGATCCCGGCGAGGCCCTTGACGATCCCGGCATAGGACATTTTCAGCGCGGACGCGGCACCGACCGGCCCTTCGACGATCCGCACGTCGAGCCCGAAATCCTTCAGCACGGCGACATCCTTGGCGTGCTCGCCCGACATGTAGAAGGCCGGGCTCTTGCCACCGGGCTGGGGCGGGAACCCGATGATGCCGGCATCGACGAACGGCGCCTGTGCCGAGCCGATGATCTCCTCGATCCTCATCACGGTATCGACGTTGACGGCATTGCAATCGACCACGACCGGCTTCTTCTCGCGCCGGACGATCAGCCCGGCCAGCCGCTCGGCGAGCGCCACGGCTTCGCCCGGCGGCACGATCGACAGGATGATGTCGGCGTCCGCGATCGCGTCGTCCTCGGCGCCGATCATGCCGGCATCCGTGGCGCGTTTGCGCGTCGCTTCGCTCCGCCCTCTCAACGACGTCAGCACACGCGCACCGTGCTCGCCGAGACGGCGGGCCACGGCACTGCCCATGGCACCGGGCGCGAGGATCGCAATAGTTTTGGACATCGTGCACTCCAGATCGAAGCCCGAGCAACGCGCTCAGTTCAATCGGAGACTAGCAGAGGACGAGACGCCCGCGTGAACGGCGGCCATCCCGCAGGGGAATGGCCCTACTCCACCTTCGCAGGCTGGGGCTGCACCGCCGCCGAGGCGTTGGCAATACGCGCGGCATTCGCCATGCCCGCCAGCGCCGCTGCCTTCTTCGAATCGGGCGCTGAGCCCGGCTGCACGACGCCGGCCGACATGATCAGCGTCGCGGCATCCTCGGTGCTCATGTCGACCTCGACGATCTTGCTCTTGGGCACATAGAAGAAGAAGCCGGTCGTCGGGTTCGGCGAGCACGGCAGGAACACCGAGACGTGCTCCTCCTGACCCGGCAGGCTGCGGGAGACGTCCTCGTTCGGCGCTTGCGAGATCAGCACGATCGACCACATGCCCGGCGAAGGAAACTCAACCAGGCCGACTTTGCGGAAGCTCGAGCCCTTGCCCGAGAACAGCGTCTCGAACACCTGCTTCAGGCCGCGGTAGATGGCGCGTACCGCCGGGATGCGGCCGAGGAAGGTCTCGCCGACATCGACCAGTGTCCGGCCGATCAAATTGGCCGCAAGGAAGCCGACCAGCGTCAACGTGAAGAATGCGACGATCAGCCCCCAGCCGGGAATGACATAGGGCAGATAAGTCTCGGGCCGATAGGCCAGCGGCACGAACGGCCGCACCACGCCATCGACCCAGGTGACGAACCACCAGACCAGATACAGCGTGATCGCAATCGGCCCCGTCACGATGAGGCCGGTGAGGAAATAGTTACGGAAGCGGCCGATCAGGCCGGTATGCGGCTCGGGCACGGCATCAAGAGGCGCAGGCGCGTCGTCACGGGGGTTCATTCGGGTTCCAAGTCAGTCGCTTCGTCCAAGCTAGGGTCTTCTAGCAGGTTTTGGAAGACCACGAAGCGTCCCGCACTCGACCCCTCTGCCTATTCCACCGTCACGGATTTCGCGAGATTGCGCGGCTGGTCGACATCGGTCCCCATGATGACCGCCGTATGATAGGCGAGCAGCTGAACCGGGACCGCATAGACCATCGGCGTGAACGCCGCCGCCATATCGGGCATGACGATGGTGACGAGGGACTCGACGGTTGCCTCCTGCGCGCCTTTGGCGTCGGTCATCAGGATGATCTTGCCGCCGCGAGCGGCGACCTCCTGCATGTTGGAGACGGTCTTTTCGAACACCCGGTCGTAGGGCGCGATGACGACGACAGGCATGGTCTCGTCGATCAGCGCGATCGGGCCGTGCTTGAGCTCGCCGGCGGCATAGCCCTCGGCGTGGATGTAGGAGATCTCCTTCAGCTTCAACGCCCCTTCGAGGGCGAGCGGGAAGCTGGTGCCGCGACCGAGATAGAGCACGTCGCGAGATTTCGCGATCTCGCGCGCGAGCTTCTCGATCTGGAGCTCGGTGGTGAGCGCATCCGACATCAAACGCGGGATTTCGACGAGCCCGTGAACGAGCTTGGTCTCGTCCTCGTCGGTCAGTTCGCCGCGGGCCTTGCCGGCCGCGATCGCAAGATTTGCCAGCACCATGAGCTGGCAGGTGAACGCCTTGGTCGAGGCGACGCCGATCTCTGGGCCGGCCAGCGTTTGCAGCACGGTCTCGCTTTCGCGCGCGATCGTCGAGGTCGGCACGTTGACGACGGCCACCGTGTGCACGCCTTGGGCCTTGGCGTAGCGCAGCGCGGCCAAGGTGTCGGCGGTCTCGCCCGACTGCGAGATGAAGATGGCGAGATCACCCTTGCGCAAGGGCGCCTCGCGGTAGCGGAATTCGGAGGCGACATCGACCTCGACCGGCACGCGCGCGAAACGCTCGAACCAGTATTTTGCGACGAAGCCGGCGTAGCTCGCAGTGCCGCAAGCCGTGATGTTGATGCGCTGGATGTTCTTGAAGTCGAACGGCAGCTTGACCGGCAGCGAGACCCGCTCGGTCGCCATGTCGACATAGCGTGCCAGCGTGTGGCCGACCACTTCCGGCTGCTCGTGGATCTCCTTGGCCATGAAGTGGCGGTAATTGGCCTTGTCGACCAGCGAGGTCGAGGCCGCGTGCTTGGTCTTCTCGCGCTGGACGGCATGGCCGTCCTTGTCGAAGATCGAAGCGCTTGTATGGGTCAGCACGACCCAGTCGCCGTCCTCGAGATAGCTGATCGTGTCGGTGAACGGCCCGAGCGCGATGGCGTCGGAGCCGAGATACATCTCGCCGTCACCATAGCCGATCGCGAGCGGCGGACCGTTGCGCGCGCCGATCATCAAATCGTCCTCGCCCGCGAAGATGAAGCCGAGTGCGAACGCGCCGCGCAGCCGCGCCAGCGTCAATTTCACCGCTTCCACCGGCTTGTTGCCGCGCGTGAGCAGGTCGTCGACGAGATGCAGCACGATCTCGGTGTCGGTCTGGGTGTGGAACACCGTGCCTTTCTTTTCGAGCTCCTCGCGCAGCTCGCGGAAATTCTCGATGATGCCGTTGTGAACGACGGCGACACGCTCGGTCGCGTGCGGGTGCGCATTGTTCACGGTCGGCTTTCCGTGGGTGGCCCAGCGGGTGTGACCGATTCCGGTCGTGCCCTTGAGCGGCTCGGCCTCCAGCCGCTTCTCCAGATTCTTCAGCTTGCCCTCGGCGCGGCGGCGCTCGAGATGCTTGCCCTCGAGCGTGGCGACGCCCGCGGAATCATAGCCGCGATATTCAAGACGTTTGAGCGAATCCACCAATTGCTCTGCAACCGGCTGGCGCCCGAGAATGCCGACAATCCCGCACATGCCGATCAATATCCCCCAAATCGTCGAAAAATCGCCTAAACGACCAGCTCGGTTTTTAGCGAAGTTCCTAAGGAACCAGATACTCAATAATTATTGCTGATTGAGACAGCACCGACGGCGACCGAGCCTCGCCTGCGTCGAACTGGCTGGGCCTTAAACCGCGCGCGTTAACTTGTTGTCAACAAATTTGGCCAACCCTTGCGTACCAAGGAGAGAGGCCATGAAAGGCTCATCCAACCGCAAAGGCCTGTCATCGATGGCGGTGCGCGCCAGCGAGACCACCGGCACGCACCTCGCGCATTGGCCGCCGCCCCAGCGCGGCAAGGAAAGCAAGCCCGTCTTCATCAAGCATGTCGCGGGCGAGCCGGCGAAGCGTGCCAAGCCGCGCGGCTGGCGCCTGACGCGCGCGATCTTCTCCGAATTCGCCGACGACGAATAGCGGCGTTCATTTCTCCGGCTTCTTGCCACCCGTCTTCAGCTCGCGATAGCGCACCGCCCCACCTTCGCGGATGGTCTGCGGGCTCCGCTCCAGCGCCATGGCGTCATCAGGCACGTCGCGCGTGATCACGGAGCCCGAGCCGATATAGGCGCCGTTGCCGATTGTCACCGGTGCGACCAGCGAGGAGTTGGTGCCGACGAAGGCGCCCTGCCCGATGATCGTCTTGTGCTTCTTGAACCCATCGTAGTTGCAGGTGATGGTGCCGGCGCCGATGTTGGAATTGGCGCCGATGGTGGCATCGCCGATGTAGGAGAGATGGTTGACCTTGACGCCGGCCTCCAGCGTCGCGGCCTTGGTCTCCACAAAATTGCCGATGCGCGCGCCGTCGCCGAGCGAGGTGCCGGGCCGCAGCCGCGCATAGGGGCCGATGGAGACCTTCTTGCCGAGCTTGGTCTCGACGATATGCGAGAAGGAATGGACCACCGTGCCGTCGCCGATCGAAACGCCGGGGCCGATCACCACGAAGGGCTCGATCGTCACGTCCTTGCCGAATACGGTATCCGCGGCGAGATAGACGGTTTCGGGCGCGATCAGCGTGACGCCGGACTCCATCGCCACTTTCCGCAACCGCGCCTGCATCACGCCTTCAGCCTCGGCGAGCTGCGCCTTGGTGTTGATGCCGCGCACTTCGTCCTCGCTGGTTTCGATCACCACGGCATCCCATCCCTGTTCGCTGATAATGCCGACCGCGTCGGTCAGATAATACTCGCCCTTGGAATTCGCATTGCCGATCTTGTCGAGGATCGCGAGCGCGCGGCGGCCGTCGATCGCCATAACCCCGGCATTGCACAGGTCGATCTTGCGCTCCTCGGCGCTGGCATCGGCCTGCTCGCGGATCGCGACCAGGCGGTCGCCCTCGACGATGAAGCGGCCATAGCCGGTGGGATCGGCGGCGCGGAAGCCGAGTGCGGCAATTGCGGCGCCTTTGGCCAGCGGCGCGCGCAGCCGCGCAAAGGTCTCGGCCGAGATCAGCGGCGTGTCGCCGAACGCAATCAGCAGATCATCCACGCCCCGCGCAATGGCATCACGCGCCGCCAGCACCGCATGTGCGGTGCCGAGCCGTTCCTGTTGCATGAAGGTGAGCGCGTCGGGACGGATGCGCCTTGCTTCGTCCGCCACCGCCTGATGATCGGGTCCGATCACGACCGCGAGCGAGGTGCCGGTTCCCTTGGGCGCCGCGGCGAGCACGTGGGCGAGCAGGCTCTGGTGCGCGACAGGATGCAGCACTTTCGGCAGGTGTGAGCGCATACGCGTGCCTTCGCCGGCGGCGAGCACGATCGTGAGGCTGGAACGGGCGGTCATCGCAATCCTGTCAATCGGCCGAATCAATCGGCGCCAGCGGGCGACGGGCCGCCCTCATCAGCTATCGCCTTGCTACCCCCGCAAACGCCCGGAGTTCAAGTGCGACACGCTTTTCCTGTTAATGTTCCCTGATTGATTCGGGGAAGCCGGACAGGGGTTGGGCACTTAACGTTCATGGCAAAGGATTCCGACCCACTGGCGGATGCCTTCGGCGCCAAGGAGACCGGCGGGCTGTTCTCCGGACTTGTGGCCGAGGAGAGTTCGTTCGATCGCGGCATGATGTGGCGGCTGGGCTCATGGGGCGTGGCGGCCGTCGCCGCCGTGGTGCTTGCCGTGTTCGCCAACCAGGCCCAACTCGGCTGGCGGCGCGACCAGGTCGCATCCGCCGATCTCGCGCGCCAGGCCGACCGGCTCCAGATCCTGACCAAGGAGAGCCAGAACGAGGCCCGCCGGCTCGCCTCCGCCATCGAGACGCTGAACACCGATCGCGACCGGCTCTATTCGCGCGTCACCGTGCTGGAGCAAGGGCTCGATTCCGTGACCGGCGCCATCGCCAAGCAGACGACAACGCCGCCGCAGGCGTCCGTTGCGAAGCCGCAGGACGCGCCGGCCTTGATCGGCCCGCCGGCGCCCGGCATCGCGCAGGTCGCCTCGACACCGGCTCCGGCCAACGACAAGCCGCGCGCCGAGGCCGCAAAGGAGCCGTGGAGTCCGCCGCCGCAGAGCGCGGCCGCGGCCTCGCTGGTCGCGCAGTCGCCGGCGACGAATTCGGCACTGCCGATGCTTCCGTTGGTCCCATCCAAATCGATCATGGCGCCGCCCGATCCGGCCGCCCCGAAACTGGTTCAGCCCGAGGCCGCAGAGAAGGCGACCGAGAAGGCTGCCGAGACGAAGCCAGAACCGGCGCCCGCTCCGATCGAAGTCGCCGCGGCACCTGCCAAGCCGCCGGAGGCCGCCGAAAGCGAGGCTCCCGCGATCGCGGTCCAGCAGACGCGCTTTGCGATTGATCTCGGTGGCGCCAACTCGCTCGATGGCCTGCGCGCGCTGTGGCGCGGGGTCACCAAATCCAATCCCGAAATCGCAGCGCTGCGGCCGATCATCATGATCAAGGAAGGCAACACCGGCCTTGGCATGCAGATCCGCCTCGGCGCCGGTCCGCTGATCAATGCAGCGGCTGCAGCAAAACTCTGCGCCGGCCTCGCCGAGAACGACCGCCACTGCGAGACCACCGTGTTCGACGGCCAGCGGCTGTCAATGCGCGGCGGCCAAGAGAAGAAGCAGGACAAGACCCAAGACAAGACCCAAGACAAGACCCAAGACAAGACCCAAGACAGGGTTCAGGAGAAGGACTCCGACAAGCCCCAGGACTCGGTGCCGCAAGCCGAGACCGCCCCAGCGCCCGCGCCGGCCGCCAAGCCCGACAAGCGTCGCCGCAGCTATTCCTCAAAACGCTCATCGAAGCGCGAGGAGCCCGCGCCTGCTCCTGCGGCGCAGCCGGCCGCACAGCCGAAGCCCGAGACGGCGTCGGCGGGATCAACGCTGTCGTCGTTCTTCAGAAGGTAGCTTACCTCGCGGCAATTCATCAGCGTAATGGGTGAAGGATCTCACGCAGGTCGCGAGAAACTTGCGCCTCCCCTGTTGCCCCGTTCCACCATCCCGACCATATTGCCGCCATGACAAAAAAGCCCTTCCGCCTCACGCCCTACCAGGTGCAGTTCCTAATCGTCGTCGGCTTCGCCAGCGTCGGCTATGCGCTCTATCTGCGCTATCTCGGAATCGAAAACTCGCAGGTCGGTCTCGCCTGCGACGCCGGGCTTCAGACCCTGGTCTGCAAGGCGCGCTCGGTCTCGACCGTGCTGTTCAAGAATTCGGTGTTCGGCATCGTCGCGCTGGTGGTGGCAACGCTGAACCTGATGCGGCCGTCCATCGTGCTGCTCACCGCCGGCATCATCGCCGCGGGCCTTGGCATCGTGCTCTACAATGTCGTGCTGTCGGGCCTGGCGATCGGCCTGCTCATTCTTGGATTTGCTCGGCCCGCGCCCGCCACAGCGTGAGCGCGAACAAGAGATAGATCGCGCAGGTCCACAGCGACTGCCAATTGTCGCGGCCCTCGTTGAACAGCACATAGGCCGCCGACAGCGTCAGCACGCCGGCGAAGACCGATTCCGCGATCGGACGCTGGCCGATCTGCGGCCGGTTCAGCATCAACAGCGCAAACGGCACAACCGCCATCGTCAGCGCGGCGTAAGGGAAATCCTTGTAGCGCGGGTCGAACACGAATCCGAGCGCGGTCTGCGCCGCGATGACCGCCGTCACTGCCAGCGTCAAGCCGAGCACGGCGGTGAGCTTCGACCATTTCCGGCCCTCGCGCGGACCAAGCAGATCGAGGAAGGTCGGAAGGCTGCGGCCGATCACCATCGCCTGCGCGCAGAAGATCGGCGACAGGATGCCAGCCGCGAGCAGCGCGCCCCACAGCAGCCAGCCGCCGATGCCGTAGCTCTCGTAGTACATCTTGTCGGCGCCGATCCCGAGCAGAATGCCGGCCGAGGTTGCCGAGATCGCCACGCCGAGCCAGGACGAGAAGCGCGGCGTCCAGGGTCTGCGCCGCAACGTCAGGCCCGCGACCGCGAACACCAGCACGGAGAGGCCCATGCCGGCGGCCATGTACCATTTCCAGTACGGGAAATTGCTGATCGGCTCGCCCGGCGGATATTTCAGGCTCCGGCGCACCGAGTCATAGAGGCCCCAATAGCCGCCGACGGTGCCTTCCAGTTTGCGCTTCCACGGCTGGTCGTAGGACTCGATCAGATTGACGCGGAATTTCTGCGCTTTCGCCAGACTCAGGATCTCCGAGACCACGCGCGCCTGGTTGGTGCGCGACGGCAGCGCGCCATCTCGCATGCGCCCTTCGCTCGGCCAGCCGGTTTCGCCGATCAAAATCTCCTTGCCGGGAAATGCGACCGCCATGCGCTCGCGGATCTGTTCGACATGGGAGGCGGCGAACTCGGCCCGCACCGGATTGTCTTCCCAATAGGGCAGGATGTGGATCGTGACGAAGTCGACGGCGTCATAGATCTCGCGATTCCTGAGCCAGAACTCCCAGACATCGGCATAGGTGACGGGCACGCTGACCTGCGCCTTCACCGAGCGGATGATGGAGACGAGGTCCGCGGTCGTCATCTCGCCGCGCAGCAGCACTTCGTTGCCGACGATGATGCTGGTGATGATCCCGGGGAAATCCTTGGAAAGGCGAATGGCGAGCGCGGCCTGCTCGAAATTCTTGGTGCGGTTGCTGGAGAGCCAGATGCCCTGGAGCACCTTCAGCCCGCCGATCCGGGCCGCGATCGCCGGCACCTGGTCGAGCCCGTTCTCCATCGAATAGGTGCGGACGCAGTCGGTGATCTCCTTGAGCTGGCGCAGGTCCTGCTCGATCTGATCGGCCTCGATATGAGTCCATGCGTTCAGCGGCGACTGCTCGCCGCGGAACGGCGCGTAGGAGACGCATTGGACCTTGTCGGCGGGATCGATCGGGGCGCGCGCGAGCGAGATCGGCGTGGCAAGCCACCACCACACGGCAGCGATCGCACCCAATGAAACGAGCAGAAGCGCCAGTGGCGTACGAAGAGAAATCGGTTCCGTCCTCCGCGAAGGGCCGTCGATTACCTGCTAGCACGCCGTCTGCCAAGGGGGTGACTCCGTTATGGATCCATCCCTCCCCTGAGGAATTTACCTGCGGCCGTTCGACCGAGGCCTAGGATCGTGACTTTGCTGGACAAAATTCCAGATTCAGGCCATGGACTCGGGAGGACTTTTCCGCCGCATTGGAGACCCATTTGGACGCCATCACCGGCGCGTCCGCGAAGGTCCTGACGCGGACGGTCAGTGATATATTGGGGAATTCATGCGGCAACGGGTGTTCGAGTTACGAAATGCGGTCCTGCGGCAGTTCGCCGCCACCTTGGCCGTTTCTTCCCTTGTCATCCTGATGGGTATCGGCGCGGCCTCCGCCCAGAGCGGCACGCCCGCCCCCGACCAGAGCAAGGCAGCCGCCCAGCCCGCCGACACGGCCAAGGATGCCGCTCAGAATCAGCGCCGCACCGACGAATTCGCCGAAGCAGCCCAGGTCATCAGCGGCCCGGCCGGCAACCCCGAATGCGTCTGGCTCGGCCGCCGCGTGGTGCGGCTGATGTGGCGGGACGACCTCGATACCGCATTCCGCCATCTCGATCTCTATGACCGTTTCGGCTGCCCCGGCGGCCACATCCAGGCCGCCTTCCGCTGCCTGACCCGCTTCGGCGGCCAGATCGATCCCAAGGTCGCCGAGACCCTGGACAGCCGTGTGCACGCTTGCTGGATCAACCCGGCGTCGCAGCCACAGCAGGCGGCGGCCGCGGCCTCGCAGCCGGCCGCGCCCGCATCGGGCAATGCGCAGCCGCAGCCGGCCGCGAGCCCCTCGCCGGCGGCAAGCCCGTCACCGGCGCCCCCGAAATAGCCGCGATTGTTTCAGCCTCCGTTCAGGAACGATCGGCGATAGAAGCAATTGGCACTGCTGCGAATTTCGAAATGTGCATGCCCTCATTCGGTCATGAGGCGATGACAGTTGTGAAACCGCGCGGCAGAGGTATGCTCCATTTGCCGCGGACTTGGTCGGATCTCGGGGTCGGATCCGCTTCCCTGCCCCCTCAGCCCCTTTTGGTTTAGCCGCGATGCGGGTTGTCGCCGCCGTTCTGTTGCTTGTGTCCGCGCTCCACGCCGGCCTCTGGGGAGTCTCGCGCGACAAGGAACCCGCGCCCGACTTCAAGGGCCTGCTGCCCAGCGTCTCCTACGCCCCGTTCGAGGGCTCGGCTCATCCTGATATCGACAACATTCCGACGGTGGAGAAAATCCGCGCCGACCTGAAGACGCTGTCGACGATGACGCGCGCGATCCGCCTTTATTCGTCCACGGGCGGCGTGGAACTGGTGCCGCCGATCGCGGCGGAGTTCGGCCTCAAGGTCACCGTCGGCGCGTGGATCGACAAGGACAAGGATCGCAACGAGCGCGAGATCAAGGCCGCCATCGAGCTCGCGCGCAAGAACAGCAACGTCAACGGCGTCGTCGTCGGCAACGAGGTGATCTACCGCGGCGAGCAGAAGGTCGAAGACCTCATCGAGATGATCAAGAAGGTCAAGGGCTCGGTCCGCGTACCCGTCACGACCGGTGAGATCTGGAACATCTGGCGCGACAATCCCGACCTCGGCTCCAACGTCGACTTCATCGCCGCCCACGTGCTGCCTTATTGGGAAAACTTCCGCTCGGATCAGGCGGTCGACCAGGCCGTCGACCGCTACAATCTGTTACGCAACCTGTTCCCCGGCAAGCGCATCGTGATCGCCGAATTCGGCTGGCCGAGCGCGGGTTACAATTTACGCAACGCCGACCCCGGTCCGTTCCAGCAAGCACTCACCTTGCGCAACTTCGTCAGCCGCGCCGACGCCATCGGCATGGAATACAACATCGTCGAGGCCATCGATCAGCCCTGGAAATACTTCGAAGGCGGCGTCGGTCCGTACTGGGGCATCCTCAACGCCAGCCGCGAGCCGAAATTTGCCTGGACCGGCCCGGTGCAAAATCCCGATTATTGGAAGCTGATGGGTGTGGCGCTCCTCGTCGGTATCCTGCTGTCGCTGCCGATCCTGCGGCTGCAGCAGCCGACGGCGAAGCAGGCGTTCCTGCTGTCGGCCACCGCCAACGGCGTCGGCGCCTGGGCTGCCACCGTGTTCGCGTTCTGGAACGGGCACTATTTCATCTTCGGCTCGGCCTTCGCGCTCACGCTCGGCATGATCCTGCTTGTTCCCCTCGTGCTGATCGCGATGGCGCGCATCGACGAGATCGCGGCCGTCGCATTCGGCCGGCCGCCGCAGCGGCTGCTCACGAAAGGTAAGCCGGTCGAGGACGTGCCCGAGAATTATTGCCCGAAGGTCTCGATCCACATCCCCGCCTATTTCGAACCGGTCGAGATGCTCAAGCAGACGCTCGATGCGCTGTCGCGGCTGAACTATCCGAACTACGAATGCGTCGTCATCATCAACAACACGCCGGACCCTGCCTTCTGGCAGCCGATCCAGGATCATTGCCGCGCGCTCGGTGAACGCTTCAAGTTCATCAACGCCGAGAAGGTGCAGGGCTTCAAGGCCGGTGCGCTGCGCATCGCGATGGACCGCACCGCCGTCGACGCCGAGATCATCGGCATCCTCGATGCCGATTACGTCGTCGATCCCGACTGGCTGAAGGACCTCGTGCCGGCGTTCGCCGATCCCAGCGTCGGCCTGGTGCAGGCGCCGCAGGAACATCGCGACGGCGACCTGTCGATCATGCACTACATCATGAACGGCGAATATGCCGGGTTCTTCGACATCGGCATGGTCCAGCGCAACGAGACCAACGCCATCATCGTGCACGGCACGATGTGCCTGATCCGCCGCGCCGCGATGGACATGGCCGGCGGCTGGTCGTCCGACACGATCTGCGAGGACTCCGATCTCGGCCTTTCGATCCAGCAGCTCGGCTGGACCACGCACTACACCAACCACCGCTACGGCCAGGGCCTGCTCCCCGACACCTACGAGGCCTTCAAGAAGCAGCGTCACCGCTGGGCCTATGGCGGCCTCCAGATCGTCAAGAAGCACTGGCGGAACTTCCTGCCCGGACGGAGCCGGCTGACGCCCGACCAGAAACGCGAATATGGCCTCGGCTGGCTGAACTGGCTGGGTGCCGAAAGCCTCGGCGTCGTCGTGGCGCTGCTCAACCTCGTCTGGGTGCCGATCGTCGCCTTCGCCGACATCGCCATCCCCGACAAGATCCTGACGCTGCCGATCATCGGCGCCTTCATCGTCTCGCTCGTACACTTCTTGTCGATGTACCGCGCGCGGGTCGCGATCAAGCCCGGCCAGATGCTGGGCGCGATGATCGCGGCGATGAGCGTGCAGTGGACGGTGTCGCGCGCGGTGGCGCAGGGACTGATCACCGAGCACATTGCGTTCGCGCGCACCTCCAAGGGCGGCCTGTCCAGGATGTCGATCGAGTTCCAGGCGTTCTGGGAGGCCGTGATCGGCGCCCTGCTCCTGATCGGCGCCGGTGTGCTGGTGGCCTCCAACAGCTACCGCCAGATCACCGAGATCTACATCTTCGCCGGCGTGCTGGTGCTGCAGAGCCTGCCGTTCCTGGCCGCGGTCGCCATCGCCATCCTCGAGCTCAGCCGCATCAACTCGTTCCAGTTCTGGCGCGACAGCGCGATCCGCACCGCCGAGCTGATCGGCTTGCGCCCGGTCGCGCTACCCACCCCCGCCGGCACGCCGCAGCAAGTGCCGGTGCCGAGCGAGGTCCGGCGGGAAGCGAACTGACGGGGCTCCGAACGTGGCATCCGTCCCGTGGGCGGACGTCGCGGCTTCTTCGGCGTGGATGACGGCCGCCATTCGGGTTGAAAATCCCGGCTCAAGCATTGGAAACGGCGAGCGAATTCCCGCTGTTGCCTTCAAGTTCGGCAACCACCCGAGCTATTGACCTCCGCGCCCCATCCCCCTACACAGCGCGGGCCGAAAGCATGATCCGGAAACAGCCGGTTTTTCCGCAACGCTTGCGTCGATGTGGCGGCAAGACATGCTTTTCCAAATGACCGAAGACGATGGCGATTTCTTTGAAGCCATCAGCGGCCATGGGAGCGCGTAGCTCAGCCGGTAGAGCACGTGACTTTTAATCACGGGGTCCTGGGTTCGAGCCCCAGCGCGCTCACCAACACAATGAAGCAGTAATCCCAAACGCAACTTCGACAGAAAGCTCCATGTCGGCACTGTGTCGGCAGCTGGAATTGCCGCTGCCGACGCGTCCTGCCGCCGCAAATGAGCGGCGCTTTGATGTCGGCGCTTGCCGACGAGACTCTTCCGGAAAACTGGTGTGCCCAAAGCCATTCCGCCCCAAATAGGCCGCCTCAGTTGCCGCTCTCTCAGACGGTGCCGACGTCCCGCACGCCGGGCTCCGCCTCGTCACCGGAGCCAGAGAACAAGTAAAGTAAGGCGGCGCCGGTCGTCCCCGCCTTAAGCGCGCAATCTTGATTTGGGCTCTCTCCCCGGCGACACGCCAATCCTATATGATAGCCAACGGACCATCGGCAGGAGCCACTCCATGCTTGCCTCAATCATGTTTGGCTTGGTCATTGTCACCCTGATGATGTGGTGTGGGCGCGTGACCGCCAATTTCGCGGCACAGAGAGGCCGGTCTAGGCGCATTTGGTTCATCTGGGGAGCGCTGCTGTTTCCACTGTTTCCGGCTCAATGGTTCGTCTTGGGACTTCTGCCAAAGAAGTAAGGCCGCTTCTCAAACGTCCGCCTCTTTCATTTGCCTATCGGCCTGAGTTCCGGGCGGAACGAACGGACAGTCGAACGATTGCTCCTCTTGAGTAGGAGTTGCGTCATGCGTCATGCGCCGTCGATTGTGCCGCTGGATCGGCTCGACCGGGAGATTTACCTGGTACTGGAAGACTTCGGCGCGCGCGCCGGCTGCTCCTGGCGCGAGGCCGACGAGCAGGATACCGACGTCGAGACCATCATCCGCGACCTACTCTCCGGGCAGTACGCGTATCCCGTCCGTATCGTCGCCTTCAACGCCATCGAGGGCTGGTCTCGCGATGCCACCAGCGAGATCGCAGATGAGCTTGCCGAGCGTGTCACGAGTAGCGAGATCACGCCGGCCTTGCAGGCCTTCGTCCAAGCAAATGCTTCCCGACCTTTTGCTGTACAACTGGCGCTTCCTCTACGGGGGGCCGCCTGAGTTCAATCTGTGATCGTGATGTTGCGTGGGGATTGCGGTGCCAGTGCACTAAACAGGCACAGCCGTCGGAAGTTCGCGCTTCCCTTCGGCATGATTTTTTGGTACCAAATAAAATGAAACCAGCAAAAAAGATTCGTGCCAAAAAGCATCGCGGCCGCCCCGCTACTGGTCAAGGCGTCCAGATCGGCACGCGCTGGCCGGAGGCGACTGTCGCTCAGATCGACGCATGGGCGTCGGGGCAGAAAGACACTCCGGCTCGCTCTGAATCCATCCGTCGGCTGGTCGATATTGGCTTGGGCAAACCCGCCTCCGCCCTCGCGGTTACGTCTGCAGCCAAGGCCTTCGTCCGAGCGGGCTCGGGAAATGGCGGGTAATGCGATCGACAAGCTCAAAGACAACAAAGCGAGCCCGGATGACCAGGCCAGCCGCAAGCGGCGGCTCGTCAAGGGACCCGAGGAATTCCAGAATGTTCGACGCGACCGGCCAAATCGAAAATGAATTGACCGGCGCCCGCTTGGTCAATCTCGCCTGAAGGCAAAAAGCAAATGATCAAACCCAAACGGTCGGCCGCGCAACAAGTCGCGGACGAAGCCGATCGAAGGACCCTCAATCCGATAGGATCGAGACAGACAATAGCGGACAGCCAAGCCACTCCGGAGTTTCAGGAAAACCTCAAACGCCTGAAGTCCGAGCGGCTGGAGCGTGAGGCTAGACTGAATCCGAAGCGCAAGGTCTGATTTGAGCTTATCGACCCTTGGCCTCGCCTGGCTGGGCCGGTCAGGCGAACGGGCTGCGTCGGATGGAGGGTGCAGAAGGTCATGGGAATGTTGAACCGACGGTGGATGATCTTGCTGCTGGTTTCCGTGGTGATTGTTTGCTCGATCTTCGCAGGCGCTCGGTACTATCTGAGCAAATGTCATGGCATGGATGCGTGCGCGGCCGCCGAAGCCGAGAGCCATGAGCGAGACAAGCCAACCGAGCCACAATAGTTTTTGGGTGAAAAGCCGGCTGCGGAGGCGGATGAAGCCACCGGCGAGTTCGCAAACGAATGTCAGTCGACCCCGACGACGGCCTACACCACGCCGCCGAAGTCGATGCCTTCCTTGGCAAGCGCCTCGGCTTCCTCGGGGGACGTTGTCGGCTTCGTGTCGAGGTAGGGTAGCTCGGTCGCTGGCAGAATCGTGCGGATGTTTTGGCCGTCTGTCCGCGTGATGCGAGCAACCCAGCGCTTGGGGCCGTGCTCGACTTGCTGGATATGGTACTGCTTATAGGTAATCATGACTCACGGACGCAACTGACGCTAACGGCGGCTCCCTTTATATCCAACGGCAGGCCGCCGAACAACGATTTCCTAAAGTGAGGTTAAGATCGCCGGCGTGAACCCGTTCAGCGATCATTCAGCCGCTCAGGCGTAGGCATAGTGCGATTGGGAGAAGTCCGATGATCGGTGCAGTTGTCGCAACCTTGCTGGCTCTACAGCTCGGTGAGGTTCATCAGGTTCAATACCGTGTCCCTGTGCACCCACCGCCGTGCGGCCACGGCTGGGACGTCAGCGCCCGCGACGGCATGTGCTACCCCAACGGCTACTTGCCGCCGCAAGAACAGGCCGCACGGCAGTACTATGGTGGCGGTAGAGGCTATGGCCATTCTCCCGTTCCTTGCGGAAACGGTGCCGATATCGATACCCGCGACGGCCAGTGTTACCCGACCGGAACGGTTCCGCCGCAGTTTCAACAGGGCCGGCAAGGCTATTACGGCGATGATTATTACGAGCGCCGTCCGAGGCGCCGCTACTATTGAAAGACCCTCAGGGCAAACCGGCGGGCCCCTGATCATCGCTTCTTAGGATTCGCGGTGACAGTGCCGGAGAGCACTGTCACCAGCATTCCGTAGTTCCAAGTCGGGTAAAAAGCCGCGCTCACGTGAGCCCGCCAAGTGAGCGCGGACAAAGTCTCAGATCACCTGCCTGACCCTATCTTCAGCTCTCCGGGCCCGAAACTGTGGCAGGCACGCTCAACGGCGCTCCTCCAACTGAAACGGGACCTGCAGATTTCGACTGCCGAACCATCCGCTTGCGCATCGCTGCGGACAGTCCATAGCGCGCATGCGCTCTTCGAACCGAGGACGTGACGTCCGACATCATGGCATTTTGCAGCGAGTCGATCTTCGCAATCAGCGTGGACAGCTGCGAAGATACCTTCTTCACATCCACCCGTTCGTCCGTGATGCTCTGCCGCAGCGAAAGCAGCACCATCGAATCCGCCTGCAGCACAGCCGCGTTTTGTTGCAAGGCCTGATTGCTCTCCTGCAGCGAAGCCGTGTGTTGCTGCTGGGTCGACTGAATATCCTTCAAGGCCGCGACAACCGGATCCGGCTTTGGCGCTGAAGCCTCTTGGCGCGGGAGCAGATCAGCCAGGCTGCTCAGATTCAGCGATGGCAGGCCGGACGGCCATGTGTAGATCGCCGCGGCGCCGTTGATGGCCAGGGCACACACCGACAGCGCCATGACGGACGTCCGGCTGGATCGCTTGATTGGTTCCGGAGCGTCCAAACTTGCGGGTTCGCCGGCGGCGATGGCCGCAGCCAGTGCTGCAGGGTCGAGCTGTTCGACAAGGCCTTGCGTTTCGAAAGTCGCGGTCATGGCATTGACCCCAAATGAGCGAGCAACAGGAAGCCGTCGCCGGAACGTCCTCGCGACAGCTCCCTTACGCAGCACCCATCTACAACTGTCTAAAATTGTGGGCTTTTTTGCTTAATTCCACGTTAGCGGCCGCGGCCTGCTGCAGACCCCGCCACCCCCGGCCGACTAGGGGTCGTGCGAGGGTCATGACAGGCAGGCCGGTGCGCGAGCTCCTCCCGATCCCGGGAAGCCGCCCTGGTCCGAAGCGGATTTTCCGAAGTTGGCAGACTACCCCTGTTTTGCCCGACGCGTCAACCCGGCGTCTCCGCCGGATGCAGGACCGCCATGTGCCAAAAAGAAAGCGTTGCGCCAGCGGGACTTAGCTACTGTGCATGGGGTTGTTTTCGCGATTTTGGCCACCGCCTGCTCGTGCGCCGGGCCCCTGTCCCAAAAGCCGCGAGACAACCCGCTCAAAAAGTGTAGGATTCGACAAAACAGGGAGGAGCGGCATGTTTGACATCAGCGGTTTCGACACGGCAGGAATCGTCAGCCTCAAGCGGCTGTCACTCGCCGCCGCCCTCAAGAAGGCCAAGGAGCTCATCGCCGACGGGTGCTGGGGCGTTCAGGTGATCGCTCCAGGTGGCCAGGTCTACACCTCGTTCGAGGAGCAAGCCGCGTAGTCGCCCGCCTTCGGCACCAGCCTTCGGCATCATTCGAAAAGCACCCGACCGATCGCGCGCCGCGCGCTCTGGCCGTGGCGGTGATCGACGTGAAAACCCCAGCGCCTGGTGGAGCGCTGGGGCGTTTTCAAAATATCAATCGGTCAAGCAATGAGGCCTTCGTAGCAGCGATCTCGACCATCGCTTGTGAACTGCTTCACACGGCCTTCGATCTTTCCACATCTTGACGAGGCTCACCTGCCGCGCGCCGTGCCGTTGCCAATCAACTCGTTTGGGAGCACGCTCTCTCCAGGCGCGCAGACGCCGCTCAGGGAGAAAGCCATGAAGGACACGGGCCTGGATCATCGCCACCGCGACAAGGATGGCGCGATCAGCAAGAAGCACGGCAACACGCTGGTCGGTACGTTGCGCAAGATCTACGGCAAGGGTTTTGCTGCCGGTTATCCGGATACGACTGAACTCAGCGAGGTCTTGCATCAGCTGAACGAGACATCGCTCAGCCAGTTGCGGCGCGATCACGACACCGGGCATCTCAGCCACAAGATCGACCACGTCCCGAAGTGATGGACTCACGAGTCCCAACTTCAGGTAGTTGAATCAACTGGGCTGCCGGGCGTCTCGGCGAACTTGCCGTTGAGCCCTCGCCGCCCGAGCGCTAGGATGAGCCTTTTACGGAGGCTCATTTGAAACAGTTCATGATCATCACCGCCATTGCACTCGCCGTGACGGCTCCCGCCCGCTCGCAGGCTCTCGTCGATCCCAACAAGGTTGCTCCCGAATATCGCGAGGCGGCCGAGAAGCGGCGGGCCGAGCAGATGCGGCAGCGCGAATGCGCGCTGAAGGCGGATCTCGAGAAGGTGCTGCCCAGGGATCGCACCGTCTATCTCAACCATTGCCTGGACACGATGGCGGCCAAGCAATAGCGCCTGATCGAGCGGCTTGAAGTCGCCGACGCGTTCAAGCTTTCTTCAGACATTTGGGATCACCTGACGATCCATTTTCATCAGTCATTGTCGATCGACCGCGCATGAGTTTCGTCCAGATTCAGTGCACGCGCTGCAAGACCGTATTCCGCGACCGCGCGGGACGGTTGCAGGACGGCTATTCCAGGCAATGTCCGAGCTGCGAGGTGGTGCTGTTCTTCGCGGAGGATTCACCGAACCCTCAGGTCAAGCAGGCCATGAAGCGCGCGCGCCAGGCTCGCAAGGAGCAGCGCGAAACCGAAATGGCCAGAATGTCCGCGCCGCAAGTGCGCGGCAATTTTTCGCGGACCCAGACCGGACGGATACAGCACTCGTCGGAGGACGAGGAGGACTAGCTCACCCGCGCTTCCGCGGAAACAGGCGGTCGCGGATGTAGCGCGAGGTCGGCGTCAGGCGGATGCCGCGCGGCTTCTGCCAGACGGCGCGGTCGATCTCGTTCTTGTCCCCGATCGCGAGCCTGCCCTTGGCGCCCTTGGCAATGAAGATCGCATCGCTCATCTTGCGGCCGGAGCGCTTGTTCCTGGCCGTCACTTCCTTCCAGAGGCTGATCCGGCCGAGCTTCAGCTTGGGCAGCTCTTCCTTGATCTCCCGCCGCAGGCAGTCCTTGTCGGACTCGCGCGCGCGCTTGCGGCCGCCCGGGAACATCCACAGGCCGTCCGACCGGCGTCTGACCAACAATACCTTGCCGCGCTTGGCGGCAACCAGTTTGGAAGACTTCGCCATGTCCGCCGTAATCGAAAATAGAATCGAGCCCATGGTAACTTGTCTAGTCGGATAGACAAGTTCCGGATGGATCTTGATCACCCGGGCCAAGGCCGTCAGATCTGATTAAACCCGGCAGGCCGATCCCGCCGTTCGAGGCGCCAGATCAGCCCTCGCCCGCCGCTGTGCCCGCCCTTGCCCCCGCCTCTGCCCGGTCCTCCGTCCTGATCCAGGCCATCATCATCTCCCAGGCCACCGACAGGATGATCGGGCCGATGAACAGGCCGACGATGCCGTGGGCGAGCGTGCCACCGATCACGCCGACGAAGATGACGATGGTCGGCGTGGTCAGGCCGCGCCCCATCACCAGCGGCTTCAACATGGTGTCGAGGAAACCGACGAGGACGAGAAACACGGTGAGCAGCAGCGCGGTGGTGACGTCCTTGGCGGTCCAGATCCAGATGATCACCGGCAGCAGCACCAGGAAGGCGCCGATCTGCACGATCGAGAGCAGCAGCACAATGAAGGCGAGCAGGCCGGCGCTCGGCACCGCGGCAAGCTTGAAGCCGATGCCGGCGAGCAATGCCTGCACGATCGCGACGCCGATCACGCCTTGCGCCACGGCGCGGATGGTCGCGCCCGCGAGCCCCAGGAAATGCTCGCTCTGTTCGGGCACGATGCGAAACAGGAAACCGCGGCCGGCCGCAACCAGCCGCGGCCCGTGCGGAAACAGGAAGCCGGCCACGAACACCGAGACCAGGAACTGGAGCGTGCCGACGCCGGCATCGCCCGCGAGCGACAAGAGCGGTCCCGCCAGCGGCTGGAGATACGGCGCCACCTCGCGGAGCACTGCGCGGATGTTGTTGTAGGCCTGCTCCCAGAGGTCGAATAACCAGGGGCCAACGACCGGCCACGACTTGAGCTGCTCCGGCGCCGATTGAAGCGCGAGGTCGCCGGTGCCGAGCTGGTGCGCCAGCTCGCGCACTCCGTCCACTGCGCTGATACCGAGCCAGGTCGCAGGACCGATGACGATGCCGAGCGTGATCAGGGTCAGGATCGCCGCTGCGGTCTTGGGCCGGCCGCCGAGGATCTTGGCGACCCAGCTGAAGGCCGGGTAGAACGCGACCGCGAGCACGCCGCTCCAGGCAAGGATCGGCACGAAGGGGCGGATGATCAGCAAGGTCCAGATGATCAGCAGGCCGAGCAGGCCGACGCGGATCACGAGCTGGATGATGTCCTCGCCCGTCAGGAGCTGACGCAGACTTTTCACGGGCACGGCTTTCCTTGCGGCATTGACGCGGGTTCCGGCACTTGCGCGGCCCCGCGTTATTGCCAGCCGCGCACCCGGCGTCAAGACGACCGGGCCGGCACGAGCCGGCGATTAGGAACGCATCGGGCCATTCTGCATTCCGAGACGATGGCACGCCGCCCCAGAGAGCCCGTCGCACACGCGGGAATTCACCGCGGCATCCGCTTTTCGCTGAAGCCAAACGGCGCACCGGGCTATTGGCGCTACGCCTATGCCGTCGGCGACAGGGCCCGCACCGGGCGCGTGCAAGGCAGGCTGCCGTTGCTCGCCATCAGGCGCGTGCAGATGTGCATCGACCGGGACATGCGAAGCATCCGGACCGGCGATTGATCTTGCGGCGGCGCCGTGGGCGAGCGCCGGCAAGGTGCGCGACGTGATGCCGGCTTGGCTAACGGTGATTAACCGGATTTCGGCCGACCGGTTTACGTCGATGCAAAGGCGTGCACCTACGCTTCCATCGAGGTCCCTCAAACCACTTCGGTGCAATGGCCAATACCATCTGGACGATCGAAGAATTCACCTGCGCGGGTTGCAGCATGAACTACACGGCGACAAGGGAGGAGCACGCCGAAGCGCATTCCGGCACCTTCAAGTGCAGCATCTGCAGCGGCGTGGTGCACACATGGTCCGGCAAACATCATTTCTTCGGCTGGGAAGCGGTGAAAACCAAGCCACCCGTGTTCGGAAGGCGTTGGGCCGGAGCCGGCGGGTAGACTGCTTCCACCGGACCCAGACCAGCTACTCCCGTCAACGCCCCCTGCCCGAACTGCGGCTTCTGCTACTCTGCGGCAACGGTTAAACTCTCCGCCCCGCAACTGAAGCCGACACGCAATGACCTCACCCTTCGTTCCCCAGATCGCCCTTTACCGCACCTGGCTCGCCGAGAAGCGCGGCCTCAACTTCGACAGCTACGAGGAGATGCGGCAATGGTCGGTGCGCGATCTCGACGGGTTCTGGCACGCCATCTGGGACTATTACGATCTGCAATCGCCGACGCCGTTTGCCGCCGTGATCACCGAGCGCAGGATGCCCGGCGCGGTCTGGTTTCCCGGCGCGCAGGTCAACTATGCCCGGCAGGTGTTCCGCCACGTGGACGCGGCTGACGCCGCCGGCCTGCCCGCAATCGTCAGCTGTGGCGAGGACGGTAGGCTTTGCGAGACGAGCTGGCCGGAGCTGCGGCGCAAGGCGGCTGCGCTCGCGCTGCATCTGAAAGAAAAAGGCATCAAGCCCGGCGACCGCGTCGCCGCCTATCTGCCCAACATCCCCGAGACCATCATCGCATTCCTGGCGAGCGCCAGCATCGGCGCGATCTGGAGCCTGTGCGCGCCCGACATGGCCGCGCCCGCCGTGATCGACCGCTTCAAGCAGATCGAACCGAAAGTACTGATTGCCTGCGACGCCGTCACCTATGCCGGCCGCCGGCACGATCGCAAAGACGTCCTCGCCGAGCTGCGGCGGTCGCTGCCGACGGTCGAGCACGTCATCCTGCACAGCGAGGCCGCCGCGCCCGCAGCGGCCGACGCCCTGCTCTCCGAAATTATCGCAACAACCGGCGCGGAGATCGACGCGTTCGAGCCGGCCTGGCTGCCGTTCGATCATCCGCTCTGGATCGTCTATTCCAGCGGTACCACCGGCCTGCCGAAGCCGATCGTGCACGGCCATGGCGGCATCGTCATCGTGGTGCTGGCGCTGCTCGGACTGCACAACGATCTCGGCTGCTCCTACCACGAGAACTCGTTCGGCGAGCGCTATCACTGGTACTCTTCGACGGGCTGGATCATGTGGAACAGCCAGGTCGGCGGCCTGCTCAGCGGCACTACCTGCTGCATCTTCGACGGCAGCCCCGGCGGCGCCAGGGACAAGCCAGACTGGACCACGCTGTGGCGCTTCGTCGCGCAGTCGAAAGCGACCTTCTTCGGCGCGGGCGCCGCGTTCTTCGCCAACTGCGCCAAGGCCGAGGTCGACCTCGCCGCCGCCGGTGATCTCTCACAGCTTCGATGTCTCGGCTCGACCGGCTCTCCGCTGAGCGCCGACACCCAAGCCTGGTTCAACAACCACTTCGCTGGCCTGTCGAAGACCAACGGCAGCAAGGCGCAGGCCGATATCTGGTGGGCCAACATCTCCGGCGGCACCGATTTCGCCGGCGCGTTCATTGGCGGCAATCGCGAACTGCCGCAGACGCCGGGCGCGATGCAGTGCCGTCTGCTGGGTGCTGCCGTGGAAGCCTTTGACGAACAGGGCCGCGCCGTCATCGGCGAGGTCGGCGAGCTCGTCTGCACCGAGCCGATGCCGTCGATGCCGCTCTATTTCTGGAACGACAAGGGCGGTGCGCGCTATCGCGCGAGCTATTTCGAGACCTATCCGGACAATTTCGACGGCACCGGCCGTGGGCCGGTGTGGCGGCATGGCGACTGGCTCAAGGTCGACCCGGACGGCTCCTGCATCATCTATGGCCGCAGCGATGCCACCATCAACCGGCATGGCCTGCGCATGGGCACGAGCGAACTCTATTCCGCGATCGAGGCCTTGCCGGAGGTGCTGGATTCCCTCGTCGTCGATCTCGAATATCTCGGCCGTGACAGCTACATGCCCCTGTTCGTGGTGCTGCGCGAAGGCGTCGCCTTCGACGGCGCGATGCAGGCGAAGATCAACAAGGCGATCGAGGCCGGCCTCTCGCGCCGATTCCTGCCCAACGAGATTTTTGCGGTCGCCGACATTCCCCGCACGCTCTCGGGCAAGAAGCAGGAGCTGCCGATCAAGAAGCTGCTGCTCGGCCAACCCGTCGAGAAGGTCATCAACCGGGAGGCGATGGCCAATCCCGCCTGCCTCGACTGGTATCTCGCCTTCGCACGCGACTATCTGGCGCGGAGCGAGACTTGAGGGAGATCGCCGCAATTGCGCCGATGCCGTTTGGACTCCGTTCACCGATCGCCGCTAGAGCAGGATGCATCTTCCGCAACGAACGCGCGCCATGGCCGACCTCAACGCCGTCCTCTCCAGGCTGAACGACCGTCTGCTCCGCCTCGAGGGCGAGCTGTTCGTGCTGCGCTCGCTGGCCCGCGCGACGCTGACGGCGGGCGATGACCACGCGGCGCGAATGCGCAAGCTGGTCGAGGCCGCCAAAGTCGCGCTCGACGACGAGGCCACGCGTCCCCTCGACAAGCCGACGCGCAAATATGTCGATGCGGCGACCGCGCTGGTGGAGGAATTGCTGGTCGAGCCGACCCAGGCGCGGCCGTTGTTCACCGTCATCGACGGTGGCCGGCGCGACTGAACGTCAAACTGGCCGGCCGTCGTCCGTCGCGGCGATATCGCCCGACTTGAGCCGGCTGAGGCCGGCTTCGATGATCGCGATCTCCTCGTCGATCTGGCCGATCGGCAGGCTGAAGTCGTAGCCGGACCTGCTCTTCAGATCGACTGCAAGCCGTTGCCTGTGCATCATCAGCTCGTCGAGGCCGCGCCGGTTCTTCAGCCGGACATAGACGTCGACGATCTGCTCAATCGCGCTCGGCATGAAATAGGTCCCGGCGAAAAAGCCCGCACGGCGCACCCGCGCCGGCGCGACAATCTCGGTGTCGCGGTACGCAATACAAATCCGCGACGGATTCGTCGATACGCCAAGCTGGTTGAGATCACGTTACCGTCAGATGATTTCGTGATGGCCGAGCATGAAAAAGCCGCTGGCGATCACGCCAGCGGCCAAATCCGGGTTCGAAAACGGATGCGGGTTGAAATGTCGCCAGCCCCGGTCGGTCCACGTTCTAACGGCAAATCCTGGGTCTCTCTGTTAAAAACGAAACACAGGAACCGGCCGTCGGCACTCGCCGCACCACCGTGGCGGCGCGGCAACGCTAGTCTGTGACGCAGAAATATTTGCGCGGCAGCCTGCGGTAGGCGCTGTAGCGGTAATGCGGCCGGTACGCGTAGCCGCGATAGAGCGCCGGCGGCTCCTGGCCGTAATAGGCGCCGTGATAAAAATTGGTGACCGGCCCTTCCGCGCAGCGATAGGTGTCCCAGGTCGGGCCGATGAAGGGCGCCACCCCGACCTCGGGCGGAACCACGGGATAGGGCGGTCCGCCAGCGCGCGCCGAAGTGGTTGCAACCAAGGCCGCGAGAAGGACAAACCACGCGCTCCGCATGCGTTCACTCCGAGCCGATGCCATGCGCATGGAAGCACCGGACCGGCCGACACCGCAATCGCGGAATTCATCGCGCAGCCTCGCCCGGCGCGTTGTTGATAACCGGCGCAAACCCAGCGCGGGTGGTGACAGGACGTCCGGACGTGTTATCGGGAGATGACGCAGTTGCGAGACGGATCGGACACCCATGCGCATTACTCTTGTCGGCTCCCGCCATTTCGGCGTGACCACCCTGAACATGCTCCGGGAGCATGGTGTCTCGATCGTGCGCGTCGTGGTGGCCGACGCCGAGGATCGTCTCGCCGCAACAGCCAAGGCGGCGGGCATCGACGTCGTGGTCCAGGCCAATCCCAAACTGGTGGTGGCCTCCGAGATCGCCCCCGACACCGATCTGATCGTCACCGCGCACAGCCACGCCCGGATCGGCAAGGACGCGCTTGAGGCAGCGAAGCTGGGCGGGATCGGCTATCATCCCTCGCTGCTGCCGCGTCACCGCGGCAAGGCGGCCGTGGAATGGACCATCAAGGAAGGCGATCCGATCGCCGGCGGCACGATCTATCACCTCGCCGACCGCATGGACGCTGGCGCCATTGCGGCCCAGGAGTGGTGCTTCGTCAAGAAGGGCGAGACGGCGCGGGAACTGTGGGAGCGCGCGCTCGCCCCGCTCGGGCTCAAATTGCTGGCCGACGTGATCGACTATGCCAAGGTCCACAAGGCGCTGCCGTCCAAGACTCAAGACGAGCAGTTCGCGACTTCAGCGCCAAGTCTTTCCTGAGGCCCTTTATCCTGAGTCGATCTCCTGACGTTTACTCTTAACGTGACGGGGCATTGATTTTGCTTCAAGAATCCCAGCTTGAAACCCAAATAAACCATTGTTCCCACAGGAACAATTTTCGATTTGGCACTGCACCAAATTTCCGTCACATTTGGCCCGAATAAGGGTCAGCATATCAGACAAATTCAAGGACGGATTTTATGCGTTTTGCTCGCATTGCGGCGTTCTGTGCCGCCTCAGTTACCACCCTCGCCGCGCCCGGCTTTGCCCAGACCCCCTATGACGGCAACTGGCACGTCACCATCGTCACCAAGAGCGGCACCTGCGAGCCGACCGCGAGCTCCTTGCTGACGGTTGCCGACGGCAAGATCACCGCGCCCGGCGCTAACGTTTCCGGCACCATCGGCAGCGGGGGACTTGTGAAAGTTTCGATCAATGGTGCATATGCCAACGGTCAACTCAGCGGCAACGCCGGATCGGGGAAGTGGAATGGAGCATCTGCAGGCATACCGTGCAGCGGGCGGTGGGAAGCATCGCGCCAATAGAAAAATCGTGACGAGCGGTGTGGGCCGGCGGCTGCTGATCGCGGCCGCCGTTATGTTTGCCGCCGGAATTGCAAACTCCGAGAGCAAGGCCCAGTCCGGCCCGTTCGCCCCGCTGGCCGGCAGCTGGAGCGGCTCAGGCACGGTCACCCTGGATGACGGCTCGACCGAACGGATCCGCTGCCGGGCGAAATACGCTCCGATCGGACCGACCATGGAGTTGTCTCTGACCTGCGCCAGCGACGCCTACAAGTTCAACCTCGGCGCCAACGTCAAGGCTGAAGGCAGCGCCATCGCGGGCAGCTGGTCCGAGGCCAGCCGTAATATCAGCGGCTCCCTTTCGGGTCGCGGGGCCGGCGGAAACTATGAGCTGCTCGCCTCCACTGCCGGCTTCAACGCCAACATTTCGCTGAAGACGTCCGGCAACAAGCAGAACGTCACGATGCGCGCCGACAGCCAGTTCCGCGGCGCCAACATCTCGCTGTCGCGCTAAGCCGATACGAGTAGATTGACAATCGACCCGGCGATCTCGCCGGGTCGATTTTTTATGTGCCCGGCACGAACGCCGTGACCTCGATCTCGACCTTGGCCCGGTCATCCACGAGGCCGCCGATGTAGAGCAAGGTCGAGGGCGGGAAATTGCGCCCCAGCGTTTCCTTCCAGGCCGCGCCGATGCCGGCCCCGGCTGCCTCATATTCGCTGCGGCTGGTCAGGTACCAGGTCAGGCGGACGATATGCTCGGGGCTGGCGCCGGCCTCGCCCAGGAGCTTGATGATCCGCTTCAGCGCGGTCCCGACCTGCGCTGCCATGTCAGGCGCGTAATTGCCGGTCTCGTCGCCGCCCGTCTGCCCGGCCAGCACCACCCAGCGGCCCGGCCCCTCGACCACGACACCATGGGAAAAGCCGCGCGGTTTTTTCCACTCGGCCGGCTGCAAGATGTGCATGAGCGAAGATCTCCCGATTGTTCTCGTTGTTCACTGATGCCTTAGCACGGCGCCCTGCATCGCTGCACCGGCAGATTTGACCGTTGCAAACGGCGAGGATGTCGCCGATACCGGCCTTCCCTCAAGACCTCGCCTCTCACACCCGCGCCGATGAACACGACACCGTCCAAAACGATGGCTGCCCTGTGGATGGCCGGCTGGCTGTCGCTGATGCTGGTCATGGCGGTCGCCGGACGCGAGACCACGCGCGAGCTGAATGTATTTCAGATCATGGAAGTGCGTTCGCTGCTAGGATTCCTGTTGCTTTCGCCGTTCATCTATCGGGCCGGCGGCTTCAAAGTGCTCAGGACGTCGCGCCTGCCGCAGCACATCGGGCGCAATTTGGTGCACTATGTTGCGCAGCTCGGCTGGTTCTTCGCGCTGACGCTGATCCCGATCGGCCAGGTGGTGGCAATCGAGTTCACCATGCCAATCTGGACGGCGCTGCTCGCAGCGAGCCTTCTCTCCGAGCGCATGACGCCGTGGAAGATCGCCGCCATCGCGCTTGGCCTTTTCGGTGTGATCGTCATCGTCCGACCCGCCACCGGCGAGATCAATCCCGGTCAACTCATCGCACTCGGCGCCGCCATGGGCTTTGGCGTGTCCATGGTGCTCGTCAAATCGCTGACCCGCACCGAAAGCGCGCTGTCGATCCTGTTCTGGATGCTGGTGGTGCAATCGGTCGCAGGCTTCATTCCGACGCTGTTCGTCTGGACGTGGCCCTCCGCCTACGTCTGGGCGTGGGTCGGCGTGATCGGCGTCTGCGGCACGTTTTCGCACTACTGCCTCGCCAGCGCGATGCGCTATGCGGATGCGACCATCGTTGTTCCCATGGACTTCCTGCGAGTTCCATTGACCGCGACCGCTGGCTGGCTGCTGTATTCGGAGCGGCTTGACACCTGGACGGTGGTCGGCGCCGCGCTGATCCTGTTCGGCAATCTCCTGAATCTAAAGCCAGCTCCGGCAGATCCTGCTCCCGCGCGCTGAACCTCGCGCCGCCTCGCGCGACAAAACCAAGTGGCCGTGTGATTTGGATCACGTTGGAAGGGTATTCCATCGTGCACATTCTGCCACACAGCAGCGGGAACGCGACGAACTGCCGTTTTGGTGGCGCCGAGGCGGGCACTTCATGTAAGTTCGTGCCAATTCGTTGCTGCCTGCAATTTCGATTCTGTTGGGGATTCCAGATGCGCACTCTCACCCTCCTCGCGTCGCTGATGTGCATGGCACTGTCGGTCAGTGCCGCGAAGGCCGACCGCCGCGTTGCTTTCGTCGTCGGCAACGGCACCTACAAGAACGTCGCACAATTGCCGAACCCGCCGATCGACGCCAAGGCGATGGCGGCAACGCTGCGCAATGTCGGCTTCGAGGTGATCGAAGGTTCGAACCTCTCGCGCGACCAGATGACGGAGAAGCTGCTGGACTTCGGCCGCAAGGCGCAGGGCTCCGACGTCGCAGTGTTCTATTATGCCGGTCACGGCATCGCGGTCGGCGGCTCCAATTATCTTCTGCCTGTCGACGCCGACATCAAGTCGGAGATGGACGTCAAGCTCGGTGCCGCCATCAACATCGATCTGACGCTCGAGCAGACCATGGGCGACGCCAAGGTCAAGCTGGTGTTCCTTGACGCCTGCCGCGACAATCCGTTTGCCGCCAAGATCAAATCGAACTCCGCGACCCGCAGCGTCAACGTGCAGAGCGGTCTTGCCGAGATGAAATCCGGCGAAGGCACGCTGATCGCGTTCGCCACCGGCCCGGGCCAGACCGCGCTCGACGGCCAAGAGGGCAACAACAGCCCGTTCACCCGTGCGCTCATCGACAACATCACCAAGCCTGGTGTCGAGATCCAGCAGGCGATGACGTCGGTCCGCGCCCAGGTCAACGAGGAGACCCACAAGGGGCAGCTGCCCTGGGGCCACACCAATTTGACCGGCGCGGTCTATCTCAACCAGGCTCCGACGACGCAGGTCGCCAATGCGGCACCGACGGCTGCTGGCAGCGTGCCAATGGCGGCGGGCGGCAGCTCGGACGGTGTCGAGCTCGAATACTGGCGTTCGGTCAAGGAGAGCAATAAGTCGGAAGAGCTCAACGCTTACCTCTCCGCCTACCCGAACGGTCAGTTCAAGGCGCTTGCGCTGGCACGCCTCGCGGCCATCAAGAGCGGCCCCTCGACCGCGACGCGCACCCTCACCGCTGGCGTCGATCCCGCGACCTTCACCGAAGAGGCCACCCAGCTTACCGAGGACCAAATCGGCCTCGACAAGAACCAGCGCCGCGACGTTCAGCGTCGCCTGGGCGGGCTCGGCTTCGACAACAAACAGACAGGCGTCTTCGGCGACGAGACCCGGTCGGTGCTCAAGCGCTGGCAGGCGGCGCGCGGCTATCCCGCGTCTGGCTACCTGAACAAGCTCCAGCACAAGGCTCTGCTTTCGGAAGTCGTGGCCGGCCCGCCGACCGCGAGCGACAACAGCCAGAAGGCAGCCCGCCGGGCCGCCGCCCCCGCGGCCAGCAGCGCGCCCGCACCTGCTCCCCATCGCAGCAGCGGCGGCGATCCTGCCGGCGCAGCCTTCGTCGGCGGTGTCGTCGGCGGCATGATGGGCGGCATGTTCCGCCGCTGAGGCGAGGCCAATCGCAGATACAAAAGCCCGGCTCGCGCCGGGCTTTTTCGTTACGAATAACCAAAGCTTTGGCGTCTACTTCCCGGCGGCCTTTCGCAGCGCCTCGTTGATGCGGTCCTGCCAGCCGGGCCCGCCGGACTGGAAATGCTCCAGCACGTCCTGGTCGATCCGCAGCGTGACCTGCTCCTTGACCCCCGGCGCCACGTTCTGCTTTGGCGGCGCCGCAGCGACCTTCGCCGTCACCTTCTTGAACGCCGCCTCGGCCTCCGTCCTGGCGTCGCCCAACGTCCGCGGCCGCCTCGGTGGTTGATCCGCCATGTCCTAGATTCCCTCAAACAGAGCCGTCGAAAGATACCGCTCGGAGAAGGACGGCACTATAGCCAGGATGGTCTTTCCCGCAGCTTCGGGTCGCTTGCCGATCTCGACGGCCGCGGCAATCGCGGCGCCCGAGGAGATGCCGCCCGGAATGCCCTCATGCCGCGCCAGTGCCCGCGAGGTCTCGATCGCCGTCGTCGAGTTGACCTTGACGATCTCGTCGATCACCGAGCGATCGAGAATGTCAGGGACGAAGCCCGCACCGATGCCCTGGATCTTGTGCGGCGTGTGCTGGCCACCCGACAGCACCGGGCTCTCCTCCGGCTCGACCGCAACCACGCGCAGCGAGGGCTTGCGCGGCTTCAGCACTTGGCCGACGCCGGTGATGGTGCCCCCGGTGCCGACGCCGGCGACGAAGAAGTCGATGTTGCCGGCGGTGTCATTCCAGATCTCCTCCGCGGTGGTGCGGCGGTGCACCTCGGGATTGGCGAGATTCTTGAACTGCTGCGGCATCACCGAATTCGGCGTCGTCTTCAACAGCTCTTCGGCCGTCGCGATCGCGCCCTTCATGCCTTGCGCGGCCGGTGTCAGCACCAGCTCCGCGCCCAGAAAGGCCAGCATCTTGCGGCGTTCGATCGACATCGACTCCGGCATGACCAGCTTGAGCCTATAGCCGCGCGACGCCGCGACGAAGGCCAGCGCGATGCCGGTATTGCCGGAGGTCGGTTCGATCAGCACGGTGTCGGGCTTGACGATTCCGGCCTTCTCCATGGCGATGATCATGGCCGCGCCGATGCGATCCTTCACGCTTGCGGCGGGATTGAAATATTCAAGCTTTGCCAAAATGGTCGCGTTCACGCCATGCATGCCCGGCAGCCGGCGCAAGCGCACGATCGGCGTGTCGCCAAAAGCATCGACGATCGAGTCATAGATCCGGCCGCGGCCGGGTTGGTGCGCTGCACCCGTGGTGGACGATGCGTCCATGATGAACTCCCTGTGGCGACGATTGTGCTTCTAGACAGCCTGCGGCGACACGCAAGCGAGATTGCGTTACATGTTAAATACGCTGCATCGCAAAATCGCGTGAGCAATAATTATCAGAAAACCAACGCATTTGTGTTGCGACCTCGTCAACTGATTCTGCTTATGTTAGACTTAGGTCTCAAGCTGGGAGGTCACCACGATGTCAGCAGTCGCTGAAGTGTTGTCGACCGTCGCACCGAACCGCGCTCCGCGTTGCAGTGAGTTGCCGGCCTGTCCCGTCTGCGCCGACTCCATGATCGCCGCCGAAGGTTCTGCGTATTTGTCGGAACACGTGATCAGCTATCTCTGGACCTGCGACAATTGCGGCTACGGCTTCGTGACCAAGCACTCCGTCAAGCAGCGCCTCGTCTGCAACTGACGTTTTGCACTTGACCTAGCGCGGGGCGATGTCGCCCCTCCCCCAGTCTTCGCGCGTACGCCGATAGAACTCCTCGAACGTTCCCTGTGCGATCGCGTCCCTGATGCCCTGCATCAGGAACTGGTAATAAGCGATATTGATCTCGGACAGCAGCATCGCACCCAGCGTCTCGCCCGCCTTGACGAGATGGTGCAAATAGGCGCGCGCGTAGCTGCGCGCCGACGGCCAGGAGCTCTCTTCGTCGAGCGGACGGGGATCGTCGGCGTGGCGCGCGTTGCGCAAATTCACCTGGCCGAAGCGTGTGAAGGCAACGCCATGCCGGCCATTGCGCGTCGGCATCACGCAGTCGAACATGTCGATGCCGCGCTTGACCGCCTCGAGGATGTCGTCGGGTGTGCCGACGCCCATCAGGTAGCGCGGCCGCTCTCTCGGCAGCAGCGGCGCTGTCTCGTCGATCATCGCCAGCATCACCGCCTGCGGCTCACCGACGGCGAGGCCGCCAATGGCATAACCATGGAAACCGATCTCGATGAGGCCTTGCGCGCTGGCATGGCGAAGCTGGGGTATGTCGCCGCCCTGCACGATGCCGAACAGCATGTAGCCGTCGGGCGCGCTCTCGAAGGCGCGCTTGCTTCGCTCGGCCCAGCGCAGCGACAATTGCATCGCGCGGTCGATGTCGGCGCGCTCGGCGGGCAGTCGCACGCATTCGTCCATCTGCATGGCGATATCGGAGCCGAGCAAACGCTGCACCTCGATCGAGCGCTCCGGCGACAGCTCGACCTTGGCGCCGTCGATATGCGAACGGAAGGTCACGGCCTGCTCGCTGACCTTGCGCAGATCCGCCAGCGACATCACCTGGAAGCCGCCGGAATCCGTCAGCATCGGCCCGTTCCAGCCGGTGAATGTCTGCAAGCCGCCAAGCGCCGCGATCCGCTCGGCGCCGGGACGCAGCATCAGATGATAGGTGTTGCCGAGCACGATGTCGGCACCGGCCTCACGCACCTCGCGCCAGTGCATGCCCTTCATCGCGCCGGCGGTACCGACCGGCATGAAGGCGGGCGTGCGCACCACGCCGTGCGGCGTGGTCAGGCGCCCGGTGCGCGCGGCGCCATCGGTGGCGAGCAGTTCGAAATGATTGGGCAGACCGGTGTCAGGACGATTCATGACGGTGCTTATTGCGTGTCGGAGCAGGCCGATCAACCCGCTCGGGCGATGCCTCGGCCGGCTTATGCATCAGACTGGGACAATGGGTGCAAATATTGGGGACACGGAATTGTGCGCCTGCGACGCTTGTTAAACAAAACGATACAGTGTAGTTTTACCTTGGGTTGGACGAGATGCCGCGGCGATGTTGCCGGCGGCGGTAGATGCGTGATCGCCAGCCACCGCAATGCCCCTCCCTTCAAGTTCGACTGACCCAGCCGGCCGTTCGCATGGCTGGACGAGGTGGACCGGCGCCCGCCTGTTCGGATTGCTGGTCCTGACGTGCAGCTTGGCGCTCGGCGCCTGCACCTCCCTGCCCCGCACGCCCTATACGGCCACCGAAGCCAGCACATCGCGCGTGCTCGATATTGATGGCCTGCGGCGCTACGCCGACGAACCCATCACGAAATTCAATTTCGAGAAGGACACCAGCACCGCGACGAAGTCCTACCTGGCGCTCTCAGGCGGCGGCGCAGATGGCGCCTACGGCGTCGGTGTGCTCAACGGCTGGACCGCGGCCAAAACCCGTCCCACCTTCTCGGTGGTCTCGGGCGTGAGCACCGGCGGCCTGATTGCGCCCTTTGCGTTTCTCGGCTCGCGATATGACGACACGTTGAAGGAGGTCTACACCAGCGGTGTCGCGGAGAGCCTGTTGAGTGATCCCAGCATCATGCGCGTGCTGTTCGGGTCCGGCCTGTTCGGCAACACGCGGCTGCGCGAGCTCGTCGCCCGCTATGTCGGCCCCGAAATCATGGCGCAAGTCGCTCGTGAAAACGCCAAGGGCCGAAGGCTGCTGGTGGTGACGACCGATCTCGACACCCAGCGCACCGCGATCTGGGACATGGGCAAGATCGCCGCGGTCGGCACGTCCGAGGCGCTCAAGCTGTTTCGCGACGTGATGGCGGCCTCCGCCAGCATCCCGCTGGTGTTTCCGCCGATCATGATCGACGCCGAAGGCGAGGGCCGCAGATTTCAGGAGATGCATGTCGACGGCGGTGTGACGGCCCCGGTGCTGACGCTGCCGGAAGCCTTGCTTTTCCAGGGCAGTCGCCTTCCCGGCCCTGCGAAGCTGGACATCTACATCCTCGTCAACAAGAAGATCGAACGCAATTTCGAGCTCGTCTCCAACAGCACCATCGACGTTGCCTCCCGCAGCCTGTCGTCGATCACCCAGTCGCAGACCCGCTCGATCATCTTCTCGACTTATGATTTTGCGAAGCGCAACCGCCTGGGCTTCCATCTCTCCTATATCGCGCGCGATTATCCGGCCGCCCCCTCGGAAGGGTTCGACACCGCTTATATGCGGGCGCTGTATCAGTACGGATATGAGAAGGCGGCTTCGGGCGAGGCCTGGACTTCGACGCTTCCGTGAGCGCTCGGTGAGGAACGGGGCCGTGCCGAGACGGTTGACGATGCGGTCATTCGGCCAGATTAGCCATGACGCACTCGTTGCCGCGCGTTATAGAGCAATGACTGATGTCACGACCGCGCAGGAATCATTGGGCATGGGATTGACTGCGACCAGGACAAGACCGGCGGCGCCGCGGCGCGAGGTGCCGAAATCGCGCGGCGGCCGGCCGACGAAAAGCGCCGCGATCGAGCGCGATCAGCGGCTGATCGAGGTCGCCACCCGCCTGTTCCTGGATCGCGGCTTTGATGCGACCTCGCTCGATGCGGTCGCGGAAGCCGCGCGAGTGAGCAAGCCCACCGTCTATGCCCGTTACGGCGACAAGCGCGGCCTGTTTGCAGCCGTGCTGAGACGCGAGATCGCGCGATGGCTGGCACCGCTGTCCGCGGCCGCCGAGACGCAGCTCGGCAGCGCCTCGGATATCTCGGTCGAGCAACGGCTCGTCGAGATCGGGCGCGAGATGCTGACATTCACCTGCGGACCCGATGCCGTCGCCTTCAGCCGCATGATGACGTCGCAGGCCATCAACTTTCCCGACATCGCCAAGCTCGGCAAGGAGGAAGGCTGGCTCAAGGCCGTCGCCACCACGGCACGCTTCTTCGACCATCTGGTGGCGCAAGGCGCGCTCGACGTCGACGACACCACCATCGCGGCGGAAGTGTTCCTCGACGTCGTCGTCGGTCATAACCATCGTCTGGCGACGTTTGGAACGCCGCCGGAGATGAAGGCCGCGGAAAAGCGCATGCGCGCTGCGATCAAGCTGTTCCTGGCAGGCGCGCTGGGATCAGCGGACGGCAGCCAGAGTGCCGCCAAGGGCACTCAGCGACGCCGCCCGTCGCGCTGACAATTCCGTGAGGTTGCGAACTTTCCGGGAGATCTCGTGGCCGCGCCGTTGACCGAAACAAAACGATACGGTATGGTTTAATTATAGGGCGATGCGGATCGCTTTTTCACCAGCCCCAAGAGGTCCGCACCGCTTCGATCGTCCCGGCGGTACAGCCCGTCGCGACGCTCAGCGGCCGACCGATGCCCAAGGTCGGCCGCAAATTCTTGACGATCATCCGGCATACTCGCTGGCCGAGGGTTCGAGCATGACGACGGCCAAACGACGGATCTCGGGACTGCTCGCGATCGCCCTGTCCGCACTCCTCCTCGCAGCGCCGGCGCGGGCGATCGTGAGCACGGGCACGCCGACCACCCTTCACAACGACACAGATGGTGACGCCGAGGCCGACCGCCAAGCGGTCAGCCGCGAGATCGAGCGCTTCCGCAGCTCGTCGATCTCGATCAACCAGGCCATGGCGATTGCGGAAGCCCGCCACGTCGGTGCCACCACGGCGGATGTGAGTTTCGACGGAGCCTCAGGCGTGCCGGTCTACCGGGTGAAGACCCTGCACAACGACCGGATCTGGCGCCACACCATCAATGCCGCGACCGGCGAGCTCGTCGGCGGGGAAGCCGCCCTCCCTCTCGCCGAGCTCGACCTCGACGATCGCAGCAATCTCGCAGCGCTCGGTGCCATCAAGCACCGACTTGCGGATGCCGTCCACGTCGCCGAACGCGCGGCCTCCGGCAAAGCCATCAGCGGCGGACTGGTGCGCGAACGCGGCCGGCTGAATTTCGCGATCGTCGTCATCAGTGGCGACAACCTCAAGGAGGTCATCCTCGAACCGCCGGGCGCCCGGACCAAATAGCGGCAGCCCCAATCCCGCCGAAAAGCCATTGACGGGGGCAGGACTCTCCCGCATAAGCTCCCGCCATGTTCGCGACCACCAAACGCACGACTAAAACCACCACGGCCTTCGGGGCCCGGGGAGGCGTGCGCGTGTAGTCGTCGACTAGAACGCAATCCACTCTACCGAAGCCCCGCCCATGATGGTCCGGGGCTTTTTTGTTGTTTAGATCGCAATTCAATGGAGGACAAAGTGAGTAACGATCCCGTCGTCGCGATTGTCGGCGTCACCGGTGCGGTGGGCGCCGAATTCATCGCCACCATGGACAAGCGCGGCTTTCGCGTCGGCAAGCTCAAGGCGCTGGCCAGCGCCCGCTCGGCCGGCAAGACGGTGTCGTTCCGTGGGCAAGACGTCGTCATCGAGGAGCTGACCGAACGCGCCTTCGAAGGCGTCGACATCGCCCTGTTCTCCGCCGGCGGCAGCATCTCCAAGAAGTTCGCGCCGATCGCAGTCAAGGCGGGCGCCGTCGTCGTCGACAACTCCTCCGCCTTCCGCATGGACCCGAACGTGCCGCTGGTGATCCCCGAGATCAACGCGAATCGCATCCGCGACCACAAGGGCATCATCGCCAACCCGAACTGCGCCGCCATCACGGCGCTGGTGCCGCTGTGGCCGATCCACCAGAGCAACCGCATCAAGCGGGTGATCATCTCGACCTACCAGGCGGCCTCCGGCGCCGGCGCTGCCGCGATGGAGGAGCTGGTCGAGTCCACCCGCGCCAACCTCAACGGGCAGGTTTATACGCCGAAGGTGATGCCGCATCCCTACGCGTTCAACCTCTTCAACCACAACACGGCGATCGACCCTGACACCGGCTACAACGACGAAGAGACCAAGGTCATCAACGAAACCCGCAAGATCTTTGAGGACGACAAGATCGCGATCGGCGTCACCTGCGTGCGTGTGCCGGTGCTGCGGGCTCATTGCGAGGCCATCACCTTCGAATGCGAGAAGCCGATCAGCGAGGACCAGGTCCGCGCCATCATGGCACGAGCGCGCGGCGTCAAGGTCGTCGACGACCGTGCCAGGAACTACTTCCCGATGCCGATCGACGCCTCGGGCCAGGACGACGTCCTGGTCGGCCGCATCCGCAAGGACTTCAGCGACCCCTCCGGGCATTCGATCTCGATGTTCGTGGCGGCGGACCAGCTGCTCAAGGGCGCTGCGCTCAACGCGGTGCAGATCGCGGAGCTCCTGCCACAGCGGGTGATGGCGTAACGGAAGATGCGTAAGGTGGGCAAAGGCGCGCAAGCGCCGTGCCCACCACTTCGCATCAAGAAAGTTGGTCGGCACGCTTCGCTTTGCCCACCCTACAATGGCAAATAGCGCGGTCAGGTCAACGCGGGGAGAATGTCTGTCTTAGCAAAGTCGGCTCCCTTGAAGAGCAGCGGTTGCGAACGCGCTTTCGCCAAGCGTAGACCGCACAATCGACGATGTTGAGCTGCGCCGGATGCCCCCCGCCCTTGCCGAAGCGTTGAAATGCCTCGAACGCGCCTTTCGCCATGTCTGCGTCGAACGGCACTACGACAATCCCGGCAGTCTCCAGCAATTCGTCGAAGAACTTCACGGCCGATGCTCCGAGGCGAGCAGAGAGAACGATCTTGTTTCCAGGATTGCTACTGCTGACATCGACAGGCTGGCAGCATCCAGCATGGCTTTCCGATAGCGCTGCCCATCTGGCTCGTTGGTGACGGTCGCGACGATCGCAGACGTATCCAGCACCATCAGGACGGCAGCCCGAAACGGTCATAGCCGAGGATTTCGTCTGCAGGCCGAGAATCGAGAACGGGCAAGCCAGCGGTTCGCTCGAGGAACGACGTCAGGGCGGCCCTCCTATCGACCGCCGGCGATGCCACGCGAGACAAGCGCTCCTCGATGGCGCGTTCGAGCGCCGTCTCGATATCTTCCCCCGTCAAGCGGGCGAGGCGCTGGGCAAGCTCATCGACTTTCGCGGAACGGATGTTCATCGGCCACTCGATCCATGCAAAACGTATGAGCAGTATAGCACGAGAACGCCGCCCGCGTCACTCCCGCGCCGGAAACAGCAAACAGGCATCCCCGTACGAATAGAACCGATAGCCGGTTGCGATCGCGTGTGCATAGGCTTGCTGCATCGCCTCCAGCCCGGAGAACGCCGACACCAGCATGAACAGTGTCGACTTCGGCAAATGGAAATTGGTCAGCAGAATATCAACGGCGCGGAAGCGATAGCCGGGGGTGATGAAGATCGACGTCTCGGCGGCGAACGGCTCAATGGTGCCGTCCTCGCTGGCTGCGCTTTCGATCAGGCGCAACGACGTGGTGCCAACCGCGATGATACGGCCGCCGTTCTTGTGCGCCGTGTTGAGCCGCTCCGCCGTCTCGGACGACAGCGTACCCCACTCGGCATGCATCTTGTGGCCTTCGGTGTCGTCCACCTTCACCGGCAGGAAGGTCCCTGCCCCGACATGCAGCGTGACGCGATTGATGCCGACGCCGCGCGCGTGCATCGCCTGCTCCAGCGCCGGGGTGAAATGCAGGCCTGCTGTCGGCGCGGCAACGGCGCCTTCGTTCACAGCGAACATGGTCTGGTAGTCGGCGAGATCCTGATCATCAGGCGTGCGTTTCGAGGCGATGTAGGGCGGCAGCGGCGGGCTGCCGAGATCGGCGATGGCTTGATCCAGCGTCGGGCCGTGAAACGAAAATGACAGCGTCACCTCGCCTTCCCCGCCCTTCGCCTCGACCTCGGCGTCGAGATGGCCGAGCAGGCAGACCTTGCCCTCATTGCCGAAGCGGATGCGGTCGCCGGCGATGAGTTTCTTGGCAGGCTTCACCAACGCCTGCCAGCGCGAGCCGTCGAGGCGCTTGATCAGCGTTGCCTCGATCTTCGGCTCGGTCTCGCGGCCGATGCGACGGCCTTTTAATTGCGCCGCGATCACCTTGGTGTCGTTGACGACGAGCTGGTCGCCCGGCTTCAGCCATTGCGGCAGGTCGGTGATGATTTGGTCGCGCAGCGTGCCGCGATCGACGACCAGCATCTTCGCGGAGTCGCGCGGGCTCGCCGGGCGCAATGCGATGCGCTCGGCGGGCAGGTCGAAATCGAAGAAGTCGGTGCGCATCTCGGTCTCAGGGCCGCACAGTCACTCCTCATCCTGAGGGGTGCGGAACGCGCGTCTCGACGGATGAAGGCCCCGCTGCTGCAGCTCGGCCTTCATGGTTCGAGACGGCGCCACGCGCCTCCTCACCATGAGGGTTGAACGCCTACGCCGCGTCAGCCGCCATCCGCGCCTTGACGATCTTGTCGGGGTTCTGCACGGGCTCGCCACGCTTGATCTTGTCGACGTTCTCCATGCCCTCGGTGACCTTGCCCCACACCGTGTACTGGTTGTCGAGGAAGCGGGCATCGTCGAAGCAGATGAAGAACTGGCTATCGCCGGAATCCGGGCTGGCGGCGCGCGCCATCGAGGTGGTGCCGCGCACATGCGGCTCCTTGTTGAACTCGGCCTTCAGCTTCTGGCCGGAGCCGCCGGTGCCGGTGCCCTGGGGGCAGCCGGTCTGCGCCATGAAGCCGTCGATCACGCGATGGAATACGATGCCGTCGTAGAAGCCTTCGCGCACGAGTTCCTTGATGCGTGCGACGTGGCCGGGCGCCAGATCAGGCCGCATCTCGATGGTGACGGGGCCCTGCGTGGTCTCGAGGATCAGTGTGTTTTCGGTGGCGCTCATGCTCGTCTCTCTTGGGTTGGGGGTGAAGTCCTGTCAGGTGAAGATTTGCGGTTGCGAAACTGGATCGCGAACGGACGCCCCGCAGCGGCGCCGGCCATCGCATCGGTAAATGGCATCGGCGTGCAGCGTTGCAATGCCTCCATCACCGCGACCCGGTATTGCAGCCGGTCATTGTCGGAAGCCTCCGCGGATTCATAGGTAATCCTCGGATGGCCCAGAATGTTTCCAGCCCGGTTGAAGCTCACCACGACGGTGATGTCGATCGGGCGGGCCCTGGCGGCGGGCGGCGGCTTCCAGCAGGTGCGCAAATGCCGGAAGATGTCCTGAATGGTGTTGACCTGTGCGTCCTCGGCGACCGCGCCTGGGACGCCGAGCAGCAGCACCGCGGCAACCAGCAGGAGCTTGCCACCGCAGCGCGCCATCGCCGCTCCTATTTGATGTCGGAAGCGACCTGCACCTTCACCATCTTGTCGGGGTCGGTGACGGTGCCGCCGCTCGATCCGGGAGGCGCCTTCTTCAGCTTGTCGACGACGTCCATGCCCTGCACGACCTCGCCGATCACGGTGTACTGGTTGTCGAGGCTGCCGCCGTCGGCAAACATGATGAAGAACTGCGAATTGGCGGTGTCGACGCTGTCGCCGCGCCGGGCCATGCCGACGATGCCGCGCGCAAAATGCACCTTCGAGAATTCCTGCTTCAGGTTCGGATATTTCGAGCCGCCGGTGCCATTGAAGTTCTGACCGTCGCCGGTCTGCGCCATGAAGCCATCCATGACGCGGTGGAACGGCACGTTGTTGTAAAAACCCTCGCGCGCGAGCTGCTTGATTCGCTCGGCGTGCTGGGGCGCAAGGTCCGGCCGGAGCTTGATGACGATGCGGCCCTTGGTGGAGTCGATGACGATGGCGTTGGCCTTGTCGAGGCCGGCCGGCAAGGCTTGCGCGAAGGCCGGCACCGCGAACAGAACCGCGGCAAGAACTGCGAGAATTCGGATCATGACAACTCCGGATCAGAGATGAGAAAGGAAACGCGCCGTTATCAGGCGAATTTTGCCTTGAGCTGGGCCGCAACCAGCGGCGGGACGAAGGCCGAGACATCCCCGCCCATGGCAGCGATCTGGCGCACCAAAGTGGCGGTGATCGGGCGGACCATGGGAGAGGCCGGCAGGAAGATCGTATGCACCTCGGGCGCCATGGCCTCGTTCATGCCGGCGAGCTGCATCTCGTAGTCGAGGTCGGTGCCGTCGCGCAGGCCCCGAATCATGATCGTGGCACCGTGCTTGCGCGCCGAGGTCACCGACAGATCGTCAAACGTCACGGCCTCGAGCACGCAGCCGGCCTGGGCGGCCACCGGCCCGCAGACGTCATGGAGCATCTTCAGCCGCTCCTCGGTCGAGAACAGAGGCTTCTTGCCGGGGTGCACCCCGATCGCGACAACAAGCCTGTCGCACAGCGACACGCTGTGCCGGACCACGTCCAGATGGCCGTTGGTGATGGGGTCGAAGGAACCTGGATAGAAGGCAATGCGCGGCATGGCCACGTCCTACCGCGCCCTGCCCGGCCCGGCAAGCCGGTCAGGTTCCCTGGCGGTTTTTCCGCAGAAGCGTGTCGGAATGCGCCGAATTGTTTCGTCCTGAGGGCGGCCACGACACAAAACGGAGCGCGAACGAAACCATTTCCCGCGTTCGCGAAGACGTCCGGAAACTGGCCATGGTTACTAATCCAGCCAACGAACGACGGGCCGCACACTGGGCGTAGCGGCCGCATCACAGGGGACTGTCATGATCAAGGCTCTTTCGGCGATCGCCATTTCTGCGTGTGTTGCTGCCACCCTCACGCTCCTGCCCGGCTTCGCCCCCACCGTCGAGGCGAGCGTGCCGCAGCCGCTTGCCAAGAGCGACCGGCTCGATATCCGTACCGTCGGCAAGGACTGCTCGCAGCAGGCCTGGCCGAATTTCGAAGCGTCCTGCCTCCGCCAGGCCGGCACCAAAGCCAACATCCGCGAGGCTCGCCTTGTGACTGCCAACCGTACTCCGTAGTGGGGGTCTGTCAGTTTCGCGTCAGCTAACTCTCAAGATAAACCCCAAAGATATACCCCATGGATATTTGCGACGTCCCGTCGCACACTGCCTGATGCTCGCGCCCGTCGGAATGACCCGTCGGGCGCGATCCCATCGGGGGGTCGCCATTGTCCAGCACGCCTGCAGTCGCCTCCGGCCATCAACCTGATCCACTGCCGATTGCCATGACCATGGGCGCCCTCGGGGTGGTCTATGGCGATATCGGCACCAGCCCCCTCTACGCCCTGAAGGAAGCCGCCAAGGCCGCCGCCCATGGCGGCACTTTGACGAACGATGCCGTTCTGGGCGTCGCCTCGCTGATCCTCTGGGCGCTGTTGCTGATCATCTCACTGAAATATGCGCTGTTGATTCTGCGTGCGGATAACCGCGGCGAAGGCGGCATCGTCGCGCTGCTGGCCTTGCTGCATGCCCGCAACGCTCAACCCGGTACCTGGCGCGCGCATTTGCTGGTCGTCGGCCTCATCGGCGCCGCGCTACTGTACGGGGACGGCGCGATCACGCCGGCCATCTCCGTGCTCTCAGCCATCGAAGGTCTGAAGGTCGACGCACCCTCGCTCGCGCCGGCGGTTGTGCCCGTGACCGTCGTCATCCTGATCGGACTGTTCATGATGCAGAAGCAGGGCACCGGCTTCATCGGCCGCATCTTCGGACCGGTGATGCTGGCCTGGTTCTTCGTGCTGGCAGCGCTCGGCATCCACGGCATCGTCAAGGCGCCGGCGGTGCTGGCGGCGCTCAGCCCGCTCTATGCGTTCGACTTCCTGATCCATCAGGATTTTCATGTCTCCTTCGCGATCCTGGGGGCCGCCTTCCTCGCGGTGACCGGCGGCGAAGCCATGTACGCCGACATGGGGCATTTCGGCCGCCTGCCGATCCGGCTGGCCTGGTTCGCGATCTGCCTGCCTGCGCTCGTGCTGAACTATTTCGGCCAGGCCGCGCTGCTGATCACCGATCCCACCATGATCGAAAATCCGTTCTTCCAGCTCTGCCCTGACGCCCTGCATTATCCGCTGGTCGCGTTCTCGGCGGTCGCGACCGTGATCGCCTCGCAAGCCATCATCTCCGGCGTGTTCTCGTTGACGCAGCAGTCGATCCAGCTCGGCTTCCTGCCGCGCATGCAGATCCGTCACACCACGAGCGACGCGATCGGCCAGATCTACGTGCCGTTGGTGAACTGGCTGCTCGCCGCCGCAACGCTCGGCGCCGTGCTGAGTTTCGGCAGCTCGGAGGCGCTGGCCGGCGCCTACGGCATCGCGGTGTCGCTATTGATGGCGATCACCACGCTGCTCGCCGCCCTGGTCGCGATCCAGTGGGGCTATTCACCGTGGCTCGTGGTTGCCGTGAACGGCTTCTTCTTCGTGATCGATTTGATCTTCTTCTCGGCCAATTCGATCAAGCTGTTCGAGGGCGGCTGGTTTCCGCTGATGCTGGCGGGCTTCGTCGCCTTCCTGATGCTGACCTGGCGCAGCGGCGTGAAGCTCGTCGAAGCCGCACGCGCGAAGCTGCGCCAGCCCGAGGAGGATCTGATCGAGACCGCGGTCAACCAGTGCAGCGCCAGACTCCCCGGCACCGCCGTGTTCCTGGCCTCGGCGCCGCGCGGCGTGCCGCTGGCACTGACCCAGTTCGTCAAGCACAACCACGTGCTGCACGAGCGCATCGTCCTGGTCACCGTGCTGATCGAGGAGCTTCCTCACATCGCCGACGAAGACCGCATCGAGGTGATCGAGATCATTCCCGGCATTACCCGCGTCGTTCTGCATTACGGCTTCATGCAGAACCCGACGATTTACGAAGGGCTGACCTTCGCCTGCCGCCACGGCAAGCTGCCCGGCATCGACCTCTCCGACATCACCTATTACGTCGGCCGCGAGACAATCATCCCGCGCGAGGACGTGCCGGGCATGTGGGTCTGGCGCGAAACCGTGTTCGCCTTCCTGCAACGCAACGCCGAACGCTCCGCCGCGTTCTTCGGCGTACCTACCAAGCAGGTGGTGGAATTCGGCACGGAGCTGGAGATTTAGCTGGTCAGTGCAGTATCCGGATCGAGCACAACTCAATCCGGGACAGCCGTCCGAATGAAGAACCCGGATTTCGCTTGCGCTCCATCCGGGCTACGGGGTGACGCATCACTCCCCGTTCGACTCCCCATTCGCCCCGTTTCCGCTCTCGGCCTCTTCCGTGATGTGCTCGACCGAGACGACGTGTTCGTCCTCCGCGGTGTCGAACACGATCACGCCCTGGGTCGAGCGGCCGGCGACGCGGATGCCTTCGACCGGGCAGCGGATCAGCTGACCCTTGTCGGTAACCAGCATGATTTGATCAGCATCCTCCACGGGGAACGACGCTACGAGGTTGCCGTTGCGGTTGTTGACGCTCATGGCGACGATGCCTTTGCCGCCGCGGCCCGTGGTGCGGTACTCGTAGGACGACGTCCGCTTGCCGTAACCGTTGACGGACACGGTCAGCACGACCTGCTCCTGCGCTGACATCTCGACGTAACGCTCCTGGGCGAGTTGGAAGCTGCCGGAGGTCTCCTCGGTCTCGGCGTCCGCCGCCGGCTCCTCGGCCGCAGCTTCGCCGGCGACCGCACGACGCATCTTCAGGTACGCCGAGCGCTCGTCGGACGTCGTCTCGACGTGGCGCAGGATCGCCAGCGAGATCACCTTGTCGCCCTCGGCAAGCGCAATGCCGCGCACGCCCATCGAGGTGCGGCCGGTGAACACCCGCACGTCGGTCACGGGGAAGCGGATGCACTGGCCGCCGGCGCCGGTCAAAAGCACGTCGTCGTGCTCAGTGCAGATCTGCACGTCGACGATCGCTTCATTGTCGTCGAGCTTCATCGCGATGATGCCGGAGCGGCGGACATCCACGAAGTCGGACAGCTTGTTGCGCCGGACGTTGCCGCCTGTCGTGGCAAACATCACGTCGAGATTGCCCCAGGTGGACTCGTCCTCCGGCAGCGGCATGATGGTGGTGATGCGCTCGCCCTGCTCCAGCGGCAGGATGTTGATCAGCGCCTTGCCGCGCGCATTCGGCGCGGCCATCGGCAGGCGCCAGACTTTGATCTTGTAGACCTGTCCGCGCGAGGAGAAGAACAGCATCGGAGTATGCGTGGACGCCACGAACAGCCGGCTGACAAAATCCTCATCGCGGGTCTGCATGCCGGCGCGGCCCTTGCCGCCGCGGCGCTGGGCCCGGTAGGCCGACAGCGGCACGCGCTTGACGTAGCCGGCGTGCGAGACGGTGACGACCATGTCCTCGCGCTGGATCAGGTCCTCGTCCTCGACCTCACCTTCCTGCTCGATGATGACGGTGCGGCGCGGGGTTGCGAACTCGGCCTTCACTTCGGCGAGCTCGGACTTGATGATGCCCAGCACGCGGTCGCGCGAGCGCAGGATGTCGAGATAGTCGGCGATCTCGCCGGCGAGCTTGTCGAGCTCCTCGCGGATTTCGTCGCGGCCGAGTGCGGTGAGGCGTTGCAGGCGCAGATCGAGAATGGCCCTCGCCTGCTCCATCGACAGCCGGATCGTGCCGTTCTCGCTGATGCGGTGGCGCGGATCGTCGATCAGCGTCAGCATGTCCTCGACGTCCCGGGCCGGCCAGTCGCGCGACATCAGGGTGTCGCGGGCGGTGGTCGGGTCGGGCGAGGTCCGGATGACGCGGATCATCTCGTCGATATTGGCGACTGCGATGGCGAGACCGACCAAAACATGGGCGCGATCTCGGGCCTTGGCGAGCAGGAACTTGGTGCGCCGCGTGACGACCCGCTCGCGGAAGTCGACGAAGATCGCCAGCAGGTCCTTCAGGTGCATGACCCGTGGACGGCCGCTGTCGAGCGCCACCATGTTGACGCCGAAGCTCGTCTGCAGCGGCGTGAACCTGTAGAGCTGATTGAGCACCACATCCGGCACGGCGTCGCGCTTCAATTCGATGACGACGCGGTAGCCGTCGCGATCGGATTCATCGCGCAGGTCGCCGATGCCTTCGATCTTCTTTTCCTTGACCAGCTCGGCGATGCGCTCGACCATCGTCGCCTTGTTCACCTGGTAGGGAATCTCGGTGATGATGATCGCCTCGCGCTCCTTGCGGATGGTCTCGATCGCGACCTTGCCGCGCATCATGACCGAGCCGCGGCCGAGGTGATAGGCGGCGCGGATGCCCTGCCGTCCGAGGATGACGCCGCCGGTCGGGAAGTCCGGTCCCGGCACGATGTTGATGAGCTCGTCGATGGTGAGCGCGGGGTTGTCGATCAGCGCGACGCAGGCGTCGATGACCTCGCCGAGATTGTGCGGCGGGATGTTGGTCGCCATGCCGACCGCGATGCCGCCGGCGCCGTTGACGAGAAGGTTCGGGAACTTGGCTGGCAAGACCGACGGTTCGGTCTCGTTGTTGTCGTAGTTCGGCTGGAAGTCGACCGTGTCCTTGTCGATGTCGGCCAGCAGAGCCAGCGCCGCCTTCGTCAATCGGGCTTCGGTATAACGATAGGCAGCCGGGGGATCGCCGTCGACCGAGCCGAAATTGCCCTGGCCGTCGATCAGCGGCACGCGCATGGAGAAGTCCTGCGCCATCCGGACCATGGCGTCGTAGATCGACTGGTCGCCATGCGGATGATATTTACCGATGACGTCACCGACCACGCGGGCGGACTTGACGTACTTCTTGTCCGGCGTGTGCCCCTGCTCGTTCATCGAGTACAGGATGCGGCGATGCACCGGCTTCAGGCCATCGCGGGCGTCAGGCAGCGCCCGCGCCACGATCACGCTCATGGCGTAGTCGAGATAGGACTTCTTCATCTCCTCGAAGATGGAGACGGGGCGAATATCCGAGGGTTGCGCCGGCTGGTCGCCGGGCTTGTCGTCGTCGTCAGCCAAGGGGAAATCCGGTGAGGTTTTATCTGGGAATCATATAGCGCATCGAGCCTCTGATAACCACCCTCGCGGCGTTCTGGGAAGCGCTTTTTCCGCCTATTTTTCCAACAACTTAAGCCCTTGCGAGCGGTGTCTCGGACAGCACTCGCATCGGCCTTGCAAAATCGCCGCTCACGCGTGGAAAACCGCGCGGTGAGCTTGCCGCGTCGGCGCGTTTGCCAAGCCGCAATCCGAGCTCACCCCAAACATGAAGCGGGCCCGGAAATGCCGAGCCCGTCCTGTCGATTAGTGGGATGTTCTGACATGAGATGAGAAGCGCCGCCCATCCGGCCGGGCGTCCGCATCAGGCGCCGCGTTCTTGGAGCGGAATCGCTCAGAACGGGATATCGTCGTCCATGTCGCTGTTGCGGCCACCGCCGCCGGCGGCAACAGGGCGCCGCGGCGTGCTGCTGACCGGACCGGAGGAGCCGAAATCGCCGCCCGGCTCGTCGCCGAAGCTGCCGCCTCCGCCACCGCCGCTACGACCGTCCAGCATCGTCAAGGTCGAGTTGAACCCCTGCAGCACGACTTCGGTCGAGTACTTTTCGACACCGCTCTGGTCGGTCCATTTGCGGGTCTGGAGCGCACCCTCGACGTAAATCTTGGCGCCCTTCTTCAGATACTGTTCGGCGACCTTGCAGAGCCCTTCATTGAAGATCACGACGCGGTGCCACTCGGTCTTTTCCTTGCGCTCGCCAGTCGCCTTGTCGCGCCACGTCTCCGAAGTCGCGACGCTCAGATTGGCGATCGGCCGCCCGTCCTGGGTGCGGCGGATTTCAGGATCCTTGCCGAGATTTCCAACCAGAATGACCTTGTTGACGCTTCCCGCCATCTCCGCTCTCCGCTCCGAATGCCACTGAATTCAAGAAGGCCGGTCCGCTCCCGCGTTCCGCCGTGCCTGTTGAGGCGACCCTATACGCTCGCCGAACACTTGCGGACGACGATCAGGCCGTCACCCTTCCGGTTATCCCCACATATAGCATCGACCTCCGGTTCGTTCCAGATTTGTTCTTGGCGAAGACAGATCTGAAGGCGTGGGATCGATCGGCCACATGTGTTGCGGAAAGGACACGTCGATTGGAACCTTTGTAGGTTCCCAAAAATGGAAGAAAGAACTTAACATTCAGCAAGTTATGGGTACTCGCACTGCCCCGGTCTTGTTGCATTTGGGAGACGGACTCTGCCGCTCCGTAGAGCTACGGTTGCCTCGGACTTAGTTCATATGGGCCCTCGCGCCTGATCAGCCGCTTCGGGGACATAAGAAGCGGACGAAACCTGGGGAGACTGGCAATGAATAAGCTTCTTATTTGTGCAATCGGTGCAGTGGCGATGGGCTTGTCGGCTCCCGCAAGCGCGGCGGACATGGCCGCGCGTCCCTACACCAAAGCCCCGCCGCCGGCGGTTGCCGCCATCTACGACTGGAGCGGCTTCTACATCGGCATCAACGGCGGCGGTGGCTCCAGCCACAAGTGCTGGGACTTCGTCACGCCCGCGACCGGCGTTCTCGTCGGCGAAGGCTGTCACAATGCAACAGGGGGCACCGTCGGCGGCCAGATCGGCTATCGCTGGCAGTCCGCCAATTGGGTGTTCGGTCTGGAAGGCCAGGGCAACTGGGCTGACTTCCGGGGCGACAACGTGAGCACCCTCTTCCCTGGTACCGCTTTGGTGACGGGTGATCGCAACCGTTCCCGCATCGACGCTTTCGGTCTCATCACCGGTCAGGTCGGTTACGCCTGGAACAACGTGCTGCTTTACGTGAAGGGCGGCGCCGCCGTCGTCGGTGACAAGTACGACATCTACGCTGCTGCGGGTACGCCCGGCGCGGGCGCGCTGCTGGCTTCGGCCCGGGAGACTCGCTGGGGTGGCACGGTCGGGGCCGGTCTGGAATTCGGCTTCGCCCCGAACTGGTCGCTGGGCTTTGAGTACGACCACATCTTCCTTGGCGATCGCACGATCGGCTTCACAACGCCCGCGGGTGCGGTATTCGGCAGCGACCGGATTCGCCAGGACGTAGACATGGGCCTGGTGCGCTTGAACTATCGCTGGGGCGGTCCGGCCATCGCAAGGTACTGATCGCGCTGGACATATCGCACTTCGAAGGCCGGCCTTGCGCCGGCCTTTTGCTGTGCAGTTCTCCAATATTAATCGGTCAATAACCGTTCCGTTTTCCGACCGTTGTTGCTTTTGAGTGACACAACTTGCGGCTTCACTGGTGTAAGTACGGCATCAGTTGGGCAAGTGAGTCCGATGCCCTCCCTATCGTGGAAGGCACAATCAGAAACTGGGACTGGGATTAGTTGAAAATGAAAAAGGTTTTGTTGGCTTCGGCCTGTTTGTTCGCTCTCGCCGCCCCGGCTTCGGCCGCTGATCTCGCGGCGCGCCCCTACACCAAGGCCCCGGTGGCCATGGCTTCGGTCTACAACTGGACCGGCTTCTACCTCGGTATCGTCGGTGGCGGCGCTTGGGAAAATTCCTCGACCGACCCGAAGATGAAGGGCGGCTTCGTCGGCGGTACTGCCGGCTACAACTGGCAGACCGGCAATGTCGTGCTCGGCGTCGAGGCCGATGGTTCCTGGGCTGATGTCAGCGCGTCGGTCACCGGCCCCGTTGCCGTCCCCGGCTTCGGCCTCGTCAGCACCACCCTCAGCTCCAAAACCGATGCGATGGGAACCGTGCGCGGCCGCATCGGCTACGCCGTCAACAACGTCCTGTTCTACGGCACCGGTGGTTACGCCTGGATCGACAACAAGCTCAGCGTCAGCGCGCTCGGCGTGACCGTTTCCGACAGCAAGTGGCACTCCGGCTGGACCGTCGGTGCGGGCGTCGAAGCGTTCTTCGCTCCGCAGTGGTCGGTCAAGGGCGAGTACCTCTTTCGCAGCCTCGGCGGCGAGACCTACTTCTCGGGCGCCCTGCCCTCCGGCACGCTCGAGTTTCACACCGTGCAGGTCGGCGTGAACTATCACTTCGGGGGCCCGGTGGTCGCCAAGTACTGAGTTCAGTACTTAGCCCCAACGCCATCCGCGTTACGAAAGGCCGGCCTTGTGCCGGCCTTTTTGTTTTGTCGGGCACGTTGCCGCGCAGTTCCACCCTGCTCCTGCCAGATGCCGCCAGTGCGCCAACAATCCGTTGACGATTCGCAAGTCCCACTGGAAATCCGTCTCCGTTCTTCCTACGTTCGCTGACAACCCCATCGGCGCCGATCCCGGTTCCGGGCGAAGCGCGCCTTTTTTGTTGGCGCGATCGCGCGCCTTTGGGATTCCTTGAGGGCAACCCGGATGGATGAAGTGATCAAGGCGAAGCGCCAACAGCAGAACGTGGGATCAAACCTGCGCGCAATTACCATCCGTGGCGCGCGCGAGCACAATCTCAAGAACGTCGATGTCGAGATTCCCCGCGACAAGCTGGTGGTGTTCACGGGGCTGTCGGGCTCCGGCAAATCCTCGCTCGCGTTCGACACCATCTACGCCGAAGGCCAGCGCCGCTACGTCGAATCGCTGTCTGCCTACGCCCGCCAGTTCCTGGAGATGATGCAGAAGCCCGACGTCGACCAGATCGACGGCCTGTCGCCGGCGATCTCGATCGAGCAGAAGACGACGTCGAAGAACCCGCGCTCCACCGTCGGCACGGTGACCGAAATCTACGACTACATGCGCCTGCTGTGGGCGCGCGTCGGCGTGCCCTATTCGCCCGCCACCGGCCTGCCGATCGAGAGCCAGATCGTCTCGCAGATGGTCGATCGCGTGCTGGCGCTGCCCGAGGGCTCGCGCCTCTATCTGCTCGCGCCGGTCGTGCGCGGCCGCAAGGGCGAGTACCGCAAAGAGCTTGCCGAATGGCTCAAGAAGGGCTTTCAGCGCGTCAAGATCGACGGCGCCTTCCACGAGCTCGCCGAAGCCCCTGTTCTCGACAAGAAATTCCCGCACGACATCGACGTCGTCGTCGATCGCATCGTGGTGCGCCCCGACATCGGCCAGCGCCTCGCCGAAAGTTTCGAGACCGCGCTGAAACTTGCCGAGGGCCTCGCCGTCATCGAATTCGCGGATGCGCCGGCTGCGGCAGCACCCGCGGAAGAGAAGAAGAAGACCGCAAAGATCCACGACAAGAGCGGACCCGAGCGCATGCTGTTCTCGGAAAAGTTCGCCTGCCCGGTGTCCGGCTTCACCATCCCCGAGATCGAGCCCCGGCTGTTCTCGTTCAACAACCCCTATGGCGCCTGTCCTGCGTGCGGCGGCCTCGGCGTCGAGCAGCATGTCGACGAAGACCTCGTCATTCCCGACAAGGAGCTCGCCATTGGCAAGGGCGCAATCGCGCCCTGGGCCAAATCCTCGTCGCCCTATTACATTCAGACGCTGACTGCGCTCGGCAAGCACTACAAGTTCACGCTGACCACCAAATGGAAGGATCTGCCCAAGAAGACGCAGAACGCGATCCTCCATGGCTCCGGCGAGGACGAGATCAAGTTCTCCTACGAGGACGGCGTCCGCTCCTACGACACCAAGAAGCCGTTCGAGGGCGTCATCACCAACATCAACCGCCGCTATCGCGAGACCGAGAGCGAGTGGGCGCGTGAGGAGCTGGCGAAGTACTTCCACGACGTGCCCTGCGAGGCGTGCCACGGCTTTCGGCTGAAGCCCGAGGCGCTTTGCGTCAAGATCGGCGGCAAGCATATCGGCGACATCTCCGAGATGTCGGTGAAGGGCGCCGGCGCGTGGTTCGAGACCGTGCCGGAGGCGCTGAACACCCAGCAGAACGAGATCGCCGGCCGCATCCTCAAGGAGATCCGCGAGCGCCTCACCTTCCTGCTCGACGTCGGCCTCAACTACCTCACGCTCTCCCGCTCCTCCGGCACGCTCTCCGGCGGCGAAAGCCAGCGCATCCGGCTGGCTTCGCAGATCGGCTCGGGGCTAACAGGCGTGCTCTACGTGCTCGACGAGCCCTCGATCGGCTTGCACCAGCGCGACAACGCGCGCCTGCTCGACACGCTCAAGAGACTTCGTGACCTCGGCAACACCGTGATCGTGGTCGAGCACGACGAGGACGCGATCCTGCTCGCCGACCACGTGCTCGACATCGGCCCCGGCGCCGGCATGCATGGCGGCAACATCATCGCCGAAGGCACGCCCGCCGAGATCATGCGCAACCCCAACTCGCTGACGGGCAAATATCTCACCGGCGAGCTCGAGGTCGAGGTGCCCGAGCGGCGCCCGCCGAACCATCGCCGCACCATCAAGGTGGTCAACGCGCGCGGCAATAACCTCAAGAACGTTACGGCCGAAATTCCGCTCGGCCTGTTCACCTGCGTCACCGGCGTCTCCGGCGGCGGCAAGTCGACGCTGCTGATCGACACGCTCTACAAGGCGATCGCCCGCAAGCTGAACAATGCCAGCGAAGGCGCCGCGCCGCACGACCGCATCGAGGGCCTCGAGCACATCGACAAGATCATCGACATCGACCAGTCGCCGATCGGTCGCACGCCGCGCTCCAACCCTGCGACCTATACCGGTGCCTTCACGCCGATCCGCGAATGGTTCGCCGGCCTGCCCGAGTCGAAAGCGCGCGGCTACGAGCCCGGCCGGTTCTCCTTCAACGTCAAGGGCGGCCGCTGCGAGGCCTGCCAGGGCGACGGCGTCATCAAGATCGAGATGCACTTCTTGCCCGACGTCTACGTCACCTGCGACGTCTGCAAGGGCAAGCGCTACAACCGCGAGACGCTGGAGGTCCTATTCAAGGGCAAGAGCATCGCCGACGTGCTCGACATGACCGTCGAGGAAGCGGCCGAGTTCTTCAAGGCGGTCCCACGTGTACGCGAGACGTTCCAGACGCTGCATCGCGTCGGCCTCGACTACATCCATGTCGGCCAGCAGGCCACGACGCTCTCGGGCGGCGAAGCCCAGCGCGTCAAGCTCGCAAAAGAGCTGTCAAAGCGCGCCACCGGCCGCACGCTCTACATCCTGGACGAGCCGACCACCGGGTTGCATTTCCACGACGTCAAGAAGCTGTTGGAGGTGCTGCACGAGCTGGTCGCGCAGGGCAACACGGTCGTCGTCATCGAGCACAATCTCGAAGTGATCAAGACCGCCGACTGGGTCATCGACCTCGGCCCCGAAGGCGGCGATGGCGGCGGCGAGATCGTCGCCTGGGGCCCGCCAGAGGACATCGCAAAAGCGCCGCGGAGCTATACGGGGAAGTTCCTGGCGCCGGTGCTGGCGAAGGCTCGGAAGCCGAAGCGGAGACGCGCGGCGAGCGAGGCGGCCGAGTAGGTTACGCCGCGGGAGCGGCCGACACATTGTCTGAGGGAGACTGAGTTTGCCTGCCGGACTTGTGCAAACCTATCGTGCGTTCGCCCACAATAATGCTTGGGCAAACCACCGGCTGCTCACCGCTTGCGCGGCGCTGTCTCAGGCCGACTTCGAAGCCGAGCGGACCGGCTTCTTTCCGAGCCTGCAACGCACGCTGAACCACATCCATGTCATCGACCTCTTCTATGTCGATGCACTGGAGGGCGGATGGTTGGGACCGGCAGCTTGGAAGAACGACGTGCCGCACCTTTCCCTTGCTGCGCTGAAGCCTGCGCAAGCCGCGATCGACAAGCGCTTGATCGCCATGTGCGATGCACTGACGCCCGAGATTCTCAACGGCATTGTGCGGATCAACCGCGACACGCGGGTCCAGGCCGAACGCCGCGACCGACTGCTCATGCATCTGTTCCAGCATCAAATTCATCACCGCGGACAAGCGCACGCCATGCTGTCCGAAACGAGCGTCGCGCCGCCTCAGCTTGACGAGTTCTTCGCCGAGGGAGAGGCGCCGCTCAGGGCCACCGAATTCGACCAACTCGGATGGACCGAGGAAACCGTGTGGAAAGCCTAGCGGTGTAGCTTCGTCTCCATGCCCTACTCCCTCGCCATCTTTGATCTCGACGGCACGCTGGCCGACAGCTTTCCGTGGTTCCTGCGCACCATCAACGACGTCGCCGATCGCTTCGGCTTCCGCCGCGTCGCGGACGAGGATATCGAGGGGCTGCGGCATGCTTCTTCGCGGGAGATTCTGAGCCGGCTCGAGGTGCCGCTGTGGAAGCTGCCGGCGATCGCGCGGCATGCGCGGCGACTGAAGGCGGAGGCTGCAGCGGAGATTTCGCTGTTTGCGGGGGTCGAGACAATGCTGCGGACGCTGGCGGAGAGTGGCGTGCAGCTCGCGATGGTGACGTCGGACAGCGAAGCCAATGCGCGCGAGAAGCTCGGCGATTGCGCGACGCTGTTCGCCCATTTCGATTGCGCGGCCTCGCTTTTCGGCAAGCCCGCGAAGTTCCGACGGGTCATCCGCCGCGCCGGCGTGGAGCCGGGCAAGGTCATCTCGATCGGCGACGAAGTGCGCGACATCGAGGCGGCGCGGACAGTGGGAATTGCCTGCGGAGCGGTGGGCTGGGGTTATGCGGCGCCGGCGGCGCTGCGGGCGATGGTGCCGGATCACATGTTTGATCAGATGGATGAGATTGTATGGACGCTGTGCCCCGGTGCCGTAGCCCGGATGAGCGAAGCGATATCCGGGAACGCCGGTGGATGAGGAGAGCCCCGTCCCGCATGTCGCTCCGCTCACGCGGGCTACACGCCCCTACTCCGTCCTGCGCAAGAATGCCCCAAACGCGCGCGGGCCGTCGCCGGTATTGACCTCGCCGATCAGCTTCAGCTCGACCGCATCGATGATATCGAGCGTGTTGCTTTCCCAGCAGGCGACGATAATGCGCTTGCCGTCGGCAGTCGCGGCAATGCCTTCGGGATAATCGCCGACATTGATGCGCTTGAGCGGCTTCAAGGTCGCCAGATCGAACACGCTGACAGTGCCGCCATACTGATCGGTGACGAAGCCGCGGCCCTGCGCCAACGCCACCGCATAAGGGCGCATCCCGACCTGCACGCGGCCGGTCTCGGCCCCAGTGGCGATGTCGATCACGGAGACGTCGTTGGAGCCGACATTGGCGGTGTAGGCGCGCTTGCCCTCGGCATCGATGGTGACGCCGAACGGACGGGTGCCGACCTTGATGGTCGTCGTGCGCTGGCGCGTCGCGGTGTCGACCACCGACACACTGTCGTCGTCGCGGTCGGCCGAGAGCAGCAGCTTGCCATCCGGCGTTACCGCGAGCCCCGATGGCGAGGCGCCGACCGCAATGCTGGCCGTGACGCTGCGCGAGGCCGCGTCGATCACCCGCACCGCCGCCGCATACCAGTCCGCGACATAGACGGTGCGGCCATCCGGCGCGACGGCAATGCCGAGCGGCCCGCCGCCGACCTCGATCCGCGCCGCAACCTGCCGCGTTGCTGCGTCCACCACCGTCACGGCTTTGGCATCCGGGCTCGTGACATAGGCAAAACGTCCGTCCGCGCTGAAGGCGACGCCGGCCGGCTTGCCGCCGATCGGGATGGTCGCGACGCTGCGCGCCGTGGCGAGGTCCACGACCATCAGATCGTCGCTGAGCTGGTTGGTGACGAATGCCTCTTCGGCGAACACATGCGCGATGCCGGCCAGGCAAAAGCTGGCGGCGAGCGCCGCCAGGACCAGCGCCCGCACCGTCAGCTTCCGCTCTCGATCTTCTTCTTGAGTGCCTCGAGGCCCGCCTGGTACAGCCCCTTCACCGCCTTGACCGCGGCCTCGTCACTCAGCTCCGGCGGCGGCTCGTTGTTGGGAAAGCCACGATAGAACGCGCCGGCCCATTCCAGCGTCGAGCCCTTGCCGTCAGCGCTCGGCGTCACCGTCAATGTCGAGGAATAATTGGTGACCGGCAGCACCTTCACGTCCACATTGGTGATCCGGTAGGAATAGCTCATCGCGGCGGCGTCAAACTTGTAGAGCTCCTCGTCGACGGTCGCGCCTCCCGTCAGCGTCAGCTTGCGCGTCGCGCCGATCTCGTTGCCCTTCTCGCCCTCGGTCTTGGTGACAGGTGGCAGCCAGCTCATGTCCTGGAAATTGCCCATTGCGGCCCACACCTTGGCCGGGGCGGCGTTGATCTCGATGGATTCGCGCACCTTCTGACGGGTCGGCCCGTGGGCCCAGGCCGATGTCGAAACCGGGCCAAACGCCGCCGTCAAAGCCACCGCGCCCGCGGCAATCAGCACCGCGGCCAGGACCGTGCGCCGTCCAATCGTCACCCTCATCTCGTTTCCTCATACGTGTCGGTGATCATGCGCGACTTGAAGCGCGCTGGAATCATGGTAGCGCATTTTGCGGCCGCGGGGAGACCCGTTCGTGGCCGCGTTGCGGCGGGGCTCGCGCGCCCCACAACCCCTTGCCGCCCCGGCGGGCAAAACACCAATAAGCGGGTCAATCACGGCGCTTAAAAAATATTTCTCTTTATCCGCATTTCGGATTATCACATAAAGAGCCATCCCAACCCGGCCGAGGGGCGGATCGCGATCGTCACGAACGCGGGATGGGACGTGGTGGACGTGGGCCACACCGGCGCGAAGGCTTCGCAGGGCGGGCAACCGTGAGCGAAAGTGTCGCGCACACGACCGGTGCAGCCTGCGTACGGCAAAATCGTGTGGTCCTGGCGCCCGGGGTCTGTGCGCCAAGTCTTGCGGTGATGCGTGCGGGCCGACCGGGCCGCAGCGTCAGCCATCCGCAAGGCGACGGGGGCAATAGTGCATCGCTCCCCGGGGAGATCACGACATAAGCCGTAAAACCACTGCGCAGGGAAGGCCGTGTGTTGGGCTTCACCTGTATGCCGCTGTGCAGCCTCTCGTAGCGCAACCTTCGCACAGTGGACCGTGGGTGCCAGCCGGCACCCGGCCTTCCCTGCGCCCTCGGCATTTTGGGGGCAAAGAATGCCGCAAAGCTCGGGCCGCACAGGCCGCGAGAATGCGAAACCGCGCGTATCACGCGAATAGCAATGCCAGATGACTTCGGGCTCTCGTGCCCCGGACGCGGCGCAGCGCCCCTTCGGCGAGGCGCCGCAGAGCCGTGACCCATCCTGCGGCAGAATGCACGGCTTCTGGATCCCGGCTCAACGCCACACCGCCGTAAGCGCGTTTACGCGCGTCTTCGACGCGCTATGGCGCTGCGTCGCGTTCGGGACGAGAGCCATTCCGATCGATCTCTTGATCGGGACATATCCGGAACGCAACCCTCACGAAAGCTGTATCTGAGAAACATGCAGCAACAAAACCCGATATGCCTCGCGAGGGCAAACTTGAATCTGGGATCGCGGTCCGAAAATGGCCTTGGAGAACCTGGCTCTGAGACAGTTTGCCGGCATGAGGCCAGCCCCACCTCGCGACCCCGCAATGATTGACGGACGTCCGGGACCGTAGGAGTGCGCGATGGTATCAACGTATTTCAGTTACAGCTACATCACGCGCAATCTCAAGCAGTCCCTGACGCGGGTCGAACAGCAACAGGACGTAGCGCGAGAGGCCGCCTATTACAAAGCCCACATCGGCAACGTGAAGTCCGTCGACGACTTCATGAAAGACTATCGCCTTTATCATTATGCAACGAAGGCGTATGGCCTGGAAGACATGGCCTACGCCAAGGCCTTCATGAAAAAGGTGCTGGAGAGCGACCTCTCCGACGCAAACAGCTTTGTCAACAAGCTGGTCGACAAGCGTTACCGTGAGTTCGCCGCCGCGTTTTCCTTCAATGGCAGTGCCACGCCGGTGGCGCAATCGGAGAACCAGACCGACGAGATGATTGGTCTGTACACGGCGACCAGGAAAAGCCAGGTCGATGCACTTGCCGGCGATTCGAATTACTACAGCGCCGAAATCGGTAACATCAGCAGTGCAGACCAGCTCCTGAACAACGACCGTCTTCGCAACTATGTCTATTCGGCGTACGGGATCGATCAAAGCAAGTGGTCGCGTGACACCATAAGCCAGGTCTTGCGCAGCGATCCATCCGATCCCAACAGCTACGTCAACACCACTTTCGCTTCTCAGCTAAGTGGCCTCAACGCCGACCTTGCTCAGGCCCGATCGGATGTCACCGCGGCCAATTCAAGGATCGCCGACTACACCGCCCAACTATCGCAACCGGGCGCGAACGTGGCCCAGTTGAACGTCCAGATTCTGGTCGAAAAGCATCATTTGGAGTCATATGCGAGCAGCATTTCCAGCCTTAGCGAGCAGATAGGGACGATTGGCGGGTTCGTCGACCTGGCCGGTGCGTTCGAGTTTTCCTCCGACGGGTCGCTTCCGTCAGGTGTGTCGGCGCAGACTGCTGCAAATGTCACGATCACGAAACAGAAGTTCGACGACAGCAAGTCCGCCGTCTATTCGGCGGCGAGCCCGTTGAACGAAGCTTTTGCAATCAGGCAATTTAGAACTGCCATCCTCAAGATCAATTCAGTCCAGGCGTTCGTATCGACACCGGGCGTGTATGAATTTGCGCTGGGAGCTGTCGGCCTCGAGCCCGCGAACGTCTCGCCGGCGACTGTCAAGGCCGTGCTCGAAAGCGACATCAACGACCCCAAAAGCTACGTCTATACCCTCAAGGACAATCGATATTTGGAGCTGGCACGCGCCTTCAACTTCGACGCAAAAGGCAATCTGACCACCCCCTTGGTGGCTCAGGACTCGGCTGAAGTCCTCCAGATCGCCAAGGACTACGTCATTGGAGCGGTGAAGAGCGCCAGCACGGCGACTCCCCAGCAGCAGGCCGCAGTTCGGGCACAGGCCACGAAGGATGCGTCGGAATATCAGCAGGCCATCGCCGGCATCGGCAGTGTTTCCGATCTTCTCGCAAACAGGCCGATGGTCGATTTCATTCTCTTGGCCAAGGGTCTGGATCCCAGGAAGGTCAGCACCGAATTTCTCAAGAAGATCTTCAGCTCCGACCTGAACGATCCAAAGAGCTTCGCGAACACCGAGAGCGATCCTCGCTTTGCCGAAATCGTGGCGTCGTTCAATTTCGACAGTAAAGGCAACGTCGCGCGTCTTCCGATGATGGGTCCGCAAAAGCGGGATCAGTTTCGGGAAACACAAGCGAACTATGTCGAGCAAAGCCTGGAGCAGCAGCAGGGCGATGCCAATCCCGGCGTGCGCCTTGCGCTCTATTTCCAGCGAAAGGCGGGGGACATCACGTCCGCATACGACATCCTTGCCGACAAGGCTCTTTCGGAGGTGTTCAGGACCACTTTCGATTTGCCTGACTCGATGGCGGCGATGCCGATCGATCAGCAGGCCAAGTTCGTAGACAGATTCATGAAGATCAAGGATCTGTCCGATCCCGCGAAGGTGACAAAGCTGTTGAGCCGTTTCTCCGCCATGTATGACATCAGAAACAGCCAGAGCACCGGCCAGGGTCAATCCCCCCTGCTCAACCTGTTTCAGGGATCCAGTTCGGGGATCAGTGACTCCACATACTTGGCCATCGCCAAGCTGCGCACCCGCTGATGATCGCTCGCCGATACTAGCCCAACACCTCGAGCACCAGCTCCATGGTCATCAGCACGGGATTGTCGCCACGAATCAGACGGCCCTCCGCTATGCCGCCAGTGTAGTCGATCAGGGCGACATCGAGTGCGGCTTCGAGGGCGCCGGAGGAGCCGGCCGCAATCGCGCCGCCGGTTACCGCAAGCTCGGTCGCGAAGGGCTCGGTCACGCCGCCATGGGTGAAGCGCGCCCCAATGGTCGAGCCGACACCGCCATGGATCCTCGCGCGCGCGATGCCGTGCGCGCGGCAGAAGTCTTCGAGACAGCCCGCGAAATCCTGATTGGGGCGCAGCCGCAGCGCGAAAGCGCGGCTGGTCGTGCGTGCGCCGGTGCTCGCAGCCGCCACGGGCCCGAACAGCTTGAAATTGGTCTCGGGATCTGGCTCTGCGGCGAACATCGCACCATCGATGCCGAAGGCCTCGACCTCGAACGGCTCGGCGACATCGGTCACGTCCGGCAGCATGTGGCCACCACCGGCGCGGCCATCAGCCTCCGTCCACAGCCCATGGCAATGAAAGAACGGGGCGCCATCGCGCATGCCCAGCGTCATGCTGCCGAGCCTGGTGCGCGTCACGCCGCTTGGCCGGAATGTGTCGCTATAAAACGCGGCGTTCTCGCTGGTCTTCGACAGCGCCGGCATGACATAGCCGAACGGCCCGAGCGCGCCGCGCCCGAAGCTGAGCACGCCGCCGGCGAATCCCTCCGCGGCGAAACCGCGGCGCGCCGCCTCCAGCAGCGGCAGACCTGCTTGAAGCGTGAAGGAGAAAGCGCGTCCCCTCGCCTCCGCCCATTGGATGCGCTCGGCGACCGGCGCGCCGGGCTGCTTGATGCTGCGCATGACCTTCGCTCAGCCCGCCCGTGTCTTGTCGAGATCGAGCAGCCCGCGCGCCTCGAGCTCGTCGCGAACCATCCGTTTGGGAACCTTGCCGTAGCCGGATTTCGGCAAGGCCTCCCAAAAGAAGAACCGCTTCGGCATCTTGTAGCGGGGGACCTTGGGGCCGAGGAATGCCGCCATCTCCGCTTCGCTCACCGGCTTCGCGCCTTCGCGGGCGACGCAGACGGCAACGCCGACCTCGCCCCAGGTCGCATCGGATACGCCGAGCACCGCGACCTCGCCGACGCAAGGATGGGTCAGAATCTTCTCCTCGATTTCGCGCGGATAGATGTTGGAGCCGCCGGAGATGTACATGTCGGAGGCTCGTCCCGTGATGTAGACGAACCCCTCCTCGTCCATGTGGCCGAGATCGCCAGTGCGGAACCAGCCGTTGCGGAAAGCCTTCGCATTGGCTTCGGGATTGTCATAGTAGCCGGCCAGCACCGCGGGGCCGATTACGCAGATCTCGCCGCTCTGGTTGGCGCCGAGTTCACGGCCCTCGTCGTCCTGGATCGAGACCTGCATGCCGGTACGCTCGAAGCCACAGGTGCCGATCTTCGCGTGCGGCCCGTCCTCGGGGTCATGCAGCGCAGCCGGCAGCACGGTGATGTTGCCGGTCACCTCGCCGAGGCCGAAATACTGCACGATCACCTTGCCGAGCTTCCTCAGCGCAGCCTTCTGGTCCTCGCGATACATCGGCGCACCCGCATAGATCACATGGCGCAGCGAGGAATGATCGTATTTGTCGGCGGCGGGATGCTCGACCATCATCTTCAGAATGGTCGGCACCACGAAGAGATTGCTGACGCGATGCGCCTCGATCAGGCGGAACGCCTCGTCAATGTCGAATTTCTCCGTCGGCAGCAGCACGGTGCACACGCCGCGCGCGGTCTGCACCAGCTGATGCACGCCGGCGCCATGCGACAGCGGCGCCACCACCAGCGAGGCATCTGCTTCGGTGACGCCGGGCGTAAGATCGGCGAGATGGTTGGTGACGACAAAACCCATCTGACCGTGGGTGAGCACCGCAGCCTTGGAGCGGCCGGTGGTGCCCGATGTAAAGAAGAACCAGCAGGGATCGTCGTGCTCGACTGCGACGTTCTCGACCACCGTGCCGGCGCGCGACGCGACGGCATCCGCAACCGACGTCTCGGCAAACGGCGCCCGACCGTCGATGCTCCAGGTGAATTCCAGCGCGCCACCGCTTACGGCCGCGGCGTGCTCGGGAAAATCGACATGGCACAGAAACGCCTTCGCGCCGGAGGCCTGCGCGAGATAGGCGACCTCGTCCGGCATCAGGCGGAAATTGGTGGGTACCCAGACCGCGCCAAGCCGAAACGCGGCGAACATCGAAAAGAACATCTCGTCGCCGTTCTTGGAATGGACGAGGATGCGGTCGCCCTTCGCGATGCCCCGCGCCGCGAGAGCGGCTGCCAGCGCCGAGACCTGCGCGTCGATCTCGCGCCATGTCCAGGATCTGTCGCCCCAGACGAAACCGGGACGCGCCCCATGCCGCCGCGCGTTCTGGGTCAGCATGTGAGCGAGATTCATGACGCGGCGGGACATGCGCAGGGGCTGCATCGGGCTTCCTCTTCGGCGGCGGACGGCACGCGAGCCGCCCGCTCATTACGCCCATTTATCGCCATCGCCAGGACCCCTGCAAGGTTGCCGGGCGCAGCGCAGCCCATCCAACCGTTCAGGAAATTTTAAACATGATCGGCGCAACCTCGTTCAGTTCTCGCGTAAAGAGTGCCGCATCATGGTCAAAGCGCCCGCCCTCCTCATGTTATCGCTGGCGCTTGCCGGATGTGCCGTGGGCCCACAAGCGCACCTCGCCTCCGATCCCGCCTTCAAGCCCGCGCGCTATGCCTGGGACGGCGCCGGCGAAAATCCCAATCACCCGCGCGCTGCTTCAGAACCAGCGCGCGCGGCCCGATCCGAGCGCAACAGGTCGCAAGCCGCGCTTCAGCCCTATTCAAAGGAATGGTGGCAGGCGAAGGATGGCATCGAGGAGGAACGGGACGCCAGGGTCAACCGTTCCCTCGTCATCTGCCAGGGATGCCTGCGCCCGCAGGCGCAGCCGGAGGATTCCAGGCTCGCCAAGGCGACCGATTGAAGCATCCGGGCGATCAGGCCTAGGAAGAGATCCAACGCGGGCGTTGCGAGAAGCGGCGGGGGGCTACAACGCCCCGAGCTTCCATAACGACGCAGTTTCCGGATATCTCCCCTGCGGCAACCACTCTTGCTCGCACCTTGGCAAGGACCGGTTGAGGCGCCTAGATCAGAGGCAAGCAGCATGTCGGAAGGATTTTTGCATGGCGCCGTCGGTACGGGATAACAAGGACAGAAGCCGCTTCGAGCTCGATGTCGGCAGCGAAATCGCCTTCGCCAATTACCGGCTGACGCCGTCGGCGGTGATCATCACCCACACCGAGACGCCGCGCGCGCTGCGCGGCCGCGGCATCGGCTCCGAGCTGGTCAAGGGCGCGCTGGAATTGATCCGGCGCGACGGCAGGAAGGTGATTGCCGGTTGCGGTTTCGTCGTCGATTATCTCGACAGGCATCCGGAAGATGCGGATCTCGTCGCCTGAATGCAAAAGGGCCCGCGCGATCGCGGGCCCTTGGATTGCGACCGGGCGATCGGTCAGTGCTTGATCTCCGGCGGCAGCTTGCCGCCATTGGCGGCGAGCTTGGACATCACCTGCTTGTGCAGCCAGACGTTCATGGTCGCGGAATCGTTAGTGTCGCCGCTGTAGCCGAGCTCCTTGGCGAGGTCCTTGCGCGCAGCGAGGCTGGAATCGATGTCGAGCGCCTTCATCAGATCGACGATCGAGGTGCGCCATTCCAGCTTTTCGCCCTTGTGCGCAGCGGCCGCCGCGTCGACGATCGCGGCAACGTCCACCGTCGCCGCGGATCCGCTCGGCGCGGCCCCTGCGGGCGCGCTGCCCGACGGTGCGCTGCCTGCGGGCGCGGCGGAAGCTGGCTGGCTACCGAAGATCGCGCCCATAATTTTCCCGAAAATGCTCATGTCTGCTCCCCGAAAAGGACCCGCTGGAAGGGCCTTGAGTGGCACTTATAGACCAAGTTGCGTCGTTGCGCCCGCCAAAGTTCCGCGAACAAGCACGCAGCATCAGCTTATCTGCGGCGAAATAACGACCGAATGACACTGTAGAGATTGCACCGCGGCATCGAATCTCACCCAAGCGTGAGGGACAGGACTCGCAAATGGGCGTACGGTTGACGTTCAGTTCGCGATGCCATCCGGAATTCGCGTCTGGTTGGGGATCGCGAAACTCAGAATAGCGGCCGCTTGCGCCGTTGCTGGCGCCAGATGCGGCCGCATGGCAAGGGAGCTAGCGACCATGGCCACACTCTACCCGGGCAATGTCCCGTCCATGGCCCAGACCGCCGAAGCGGCTGGACCGGTGATCCGAACCATCCAACTCTCCGATCTGCAGGATGCGCTCAAGCGCGGCTGGGACGATTTCAAGGCGGTGCCGAGCCACGCCATCATCCTCTGCGTGATCTATCCTGTGCTGGGCCTCGTGCTCGCCCGCGTGGTGATGGGCTATTCAGTGTTGCCGTTGTTGTTCCCGCTGGCCGCAGGCTTCGCGCTAATCGGCCCGTTCGCCGCTCTCGGTCTCTACGAGCTCTCCAGCCGGCGCGAGCGCCATGAGGAGGCCAGCGCCTGGGATGCCATGGAGGTGCTGCGTTCGCCCTCGTTCGGCGCCATGCTCGGTCTCGGGGCGCTGCTGCTAGCCCTGTTCGTGACCTGGGTTGCGACCGCGCAGGCAATTTATGTCGCCGCTTTCGGCTATGAAGGCGCATCCGGGATCTCGGATTTTCTGACGCGCGTGCTCACGAGCCGGCAAGGCTGGTGGCTGATCGTGGTCGGCTGCGGCACCGGCTTCCTGTTCGCCCTTGCCGCGCTGTGCATCAGCGCCGTGTCGTTCCCGCTGATGCTTGACCGCCATGCCGGCGCGTTCGAGGCCATGGTGACGTCACTGCGCGTCGTCGCGAAGAACCCGGTGCCGATGGCGGCCTGGGGCCTGATCGTGGCCGTCCTGCTGGCGCTGGGCACCATTCCGGCCTTCCTCGGCCTTGCCGTGGTGGTCCCCGTGCTCGGCCATGCCACCTGGCATCTCTACCGCAAGGTGATCTCGGCCGATCCGGGCGCGCGTCCGGTGCCGCCTCCGCCGCATCGTGCACGCAAGCCGGCCGCCGACTTCCCCGCCAACCTCTTCCCCTGGCGCAATCGGACCGACGCCTGACGATATCGTGACATGCGATCCTGCCCCGGTGCGGGCAGGATCGCGCACTGTCATACGCCTTGCTTTGGCCGCGGTTTCCATCGAGATTGCGCGCGCCGTTCAGATCACTTCACGGAATTTATTTGCTCGAATGACCCCGACGATTTCTCGTCTCGCCCTCGCAGCCTTAGCCATCACCGCGTCCATCCTATCCGCTCAGCCAGCGCTCGCCGCTGTTGCCTGCGGTTCAGGCAATTTCGACGCGTGGCTTGCAGACTTCAAAACGGACGCCGCGGCCAAGGGCGTCTCGCAACAGGCCATTTCTGCCGGGCTCGCCGGTGTGACGCTCGATCAGAACGTGCTCAACCGCGACCGCTCGCAGAAGGTCTTCAGCCAGACCTTCGAGGAGTTTTCCGGCCGCATGGTGCCGCCGCGCCTGACGCGCGGCTCCAACATGATGAAGCAATACGGCTCGGTGCTGTCGCGTATCGAGCAGACCTACGGCGTGCCTGGCGAGGTGCTGGTCGCGATCTGGGGTCTCGAGACCGATTTCGGCGTCAATACCGGCAAGTTCGCGACCATCCGCTCACTGGCGACGCTGGCCTATGACTGCCGGCGCTCCGAGCAGTTTCGCGCCGAGCTGTTGGATGCGCTCCGCATTGTCCAGCGCGGCGACCTCGCACCGGCCGACATGAAGGGCGCCTGGGCCGGCGAGCTCGGACAGACCCAGTTCATGCCGTCGTCATGGATGAAATACGCCGTCGATTTCGACGGCAATGGTAAGCGCGATCTCCTGCACAACGCCCCTGACGTGCTCGCCTCCACCGCGAACTATCTTGCTGGTTATGGCTGGCAGAAGGGTAAGGATTGGCAGCCGGGCAGTCCGAATTTCGCGGTGCTGCAGCAGTGGAACAAGAGCGAGGTCTACTCGAAGACCGTCGCCTATTTCGCCACCCAGCTCGCGCGCGCCCCTTAGATGAGATGCTTGCAGGACAAAAGCGTAGGGCCGATCGCTCGGCGACCGGCCCTCTCCTAATGCGTTCCTGAAGTTCCTATTTGCCCATGGTGGCGTGCATCGCTTTGTTCAGATGCGCGCCGCACGCACCCATTTTGCCGTTGAGCAGCGAGTCCTGCGCGGCCGCGATCTCCTTCTGCGCGACGAACTTGCCGTCACCATCGGCCATGTTTTCGATCGCGGTCTCTGTCTTCTCCAAATTGGCCGAGCTGCAGCCGCCGGCGGCGTGCTTGGCGGCCTGGGCCGGCGTGAGGGCGAACGCAACGGCGGCAATTGCGACAACCCCGAGTAACTTCGTCATGACGTTACCTTCCTTCTCTTGTTCTTGGGCCAGAGCCAGCGACATTGCCGGAATCTGCGACATCACCTTCCTCCGGGCGCGGCAACTTGACGCAATGAATTCCCTGCGAGAATTGCGTGATGTTGCGCGGCGCGCAGAGCTGCATGCAAAATTTCTGATTTTCATTACGCGCTTGTAATCAACGCCACACGTTCAGCGTGTGTGCACTGCGAGCGGGGACGGTTGTGGCTAACCAAGCGGGATAGTCCTGACTCGCCGCCCTTCGTCATGTGGATCCGCTGCAACCAGGCGAATCGCTGGCGAGAGTTGGCAAAAGTGTACGCACGCGCCAAGTAATGAGTATCAGTTCATTAGAATCATGCGATTCTCGCATGTGAGACTTGGTTATAGAAGCTAGTCGATCCGCTTGCGGACAAGAGCAAAGCGACTTATTTCGCTCCGAACGGAACCGACTAGCCCATAGCAAATCCGTGAATTCACGGGACTTCAGACCTGTGCTCCCTGTTCCGCCTACCCTTTGGGCGGGAGTGCTTTCGGGTTAATCGTCCGTTACCAGCGCCATGCACTCAGCGCTTAGCTGCATCGCAGCATCGGAACTTTCGCACTGCACCACTCTCACCTATATTCATTTCAACGATGAGGCTCGGGCAAGAGCTGAATCGAACTACAGGAGATTACCAATGCTGCTCTCGCTCATCCGCATGATCCAAGCTTTCCGGGACTATCAGCGCAATGTTGCCGAGCTGTCCCAGCTCAGCGATCGCGAGCTTTCCGATATCGGCCTCGATCGCTCCGACATCCCGCGCGTTGCCGCCGGTCAGTATCAGGGCTGATATCGTTCAGCCCTGAACCGGAAGGACCGATAGCGCCCGCCTCGTGCGGGCGTTGTCGCATCCGGAGGCAGAAAACTCGATCTCGGCGATTCCACTGATCGCCGAAAAGCGCTACCTGTCCGCCCCATGACAGGACCCCAATCAAATACCGTGCATGTGATCGGCGCAGGCCTTGCCGGCTCCGAAGCCGCCTGGCAGGTGGCCAAATCCGGCGTGCCCGTGGTGCTGCATGAGATGCGGCCGACCCGCATGACCGAGGCACACCGCACCGATGGGCTTGCCGAGCTCGTCTGCTCCAATTCGTTCCGCTCGGACGATGCCGCCAACAACGCCGTCGGCCTGCTGCATGCCGAGATGCGCCGCTTCGATTCGCTGATCATGCGCGCAGCCGACGCCAACCAGGTACCCGCCGGCGGCGCGCTGGCGGTGGACCGCGACGGCTTCTCGGCGGCCGTCACCAAGGCGCTGAACGATCATCCGCTGATCGAGATCGCCCGCGGTGAGGTCGCAGGCCTGCCGCCGGCCGAGTGGAGCAACGTCATCGTTGCGACCGGCCCCCTCACTTCGGCGCCGCTGGCCGATGCGATCCGCGAGTTGACCGACGAGAACGCCCTCGCCTTCTTCGACGCGATCGCGCCGATCGTGCACCGCGAATCCATCGACATGTCGGTGGCCTGGTTTCAGTCACGCTACGACAAGGTCGGTCCCGGCGGCACCGGCGCCGACTACATCAACTGCCCGATGACAAAGGAGCAGTATGACGGCTTCGTCGCAGCGCTGGTCGCCGGCGAGAAGACCGAGTTCAAGGAATGGGAGACCAACACGCCCTATTTCGACGGCTGTCTGCCAATCGAGGTCATGGCGGAACGCGGCCCCGAGACTCTCCGCCATGGACCGATGAAGCCGGTCGGCCTCACCAATCCGCACGATCCCACCACCAAGGCCTACGCGATCGTGCAGCTGCGCCAGGACAACAAGCTCGGCACGCTCTACAACATCGTCGGCTTCCAGACGAAACTGAAATACGGCGAGCAGCAGCGCATCTTCCGCACCATTCCGGGGCTGGAGAAGGCCGAATTTGCTCGCCTCGGCGGCCTGCATCGCAACACCTTTCTCAACTCGCCAAAGCTGCTCGACGGCCAATTGCGCCTGCGCGCGCAGCCGCGGCTGCGCTTTGCCGGCCAGATGACGGGCTGCGAGGGCTATGTGGAATCCGCCAGCGTCGGCCTGATTGCCGGTCTCTATGCGGCAGCGGAGGTGCGCGGCGAGACGCTTGCGAGTCCGCCGGTCACGACTGCGCTCGGATCCCTGCTCGGCCACATCACCGGCGGCCATATCGAGACCATCGAGCCCGGCACGCGCTCGTTCCAGCCGATGAACATCAATTTCGGCCTGTTCCCGCCGCTCGCCAGCGCACCGACGAAGAAACCCGACGGAAGCCGGCTGCGCGGGAACGAGAAGACGGTGGCCAAAAAGCAGGCGATGAGCGCGCTGGCGCTCGCCGATCTCGATCGCTGGATCGCCGATCACCTGCGCATTGCCGCCGCGGCGTGAGTTTTCGATGAACCTTCCCAAAGACGACGCCGCAACACTCTCGGCGCGCTGGACCGAGGGCGTGCTGCTCAAGCGCGACGTGTTCTCGACCGTCGAGCGCGGCCGATTCCGCGACGATGACGGCGAGGTCGACGCGGTGCTGCGCCGCCTTGACGAGGTGCCGTGGTGGTCATTCCTTTTGGCGCGCCACCTGTTCGCCCGCGAGAAGCATGCGCTGGCACTCGCTAAGGGACTCGATGTCGGCCCGGAGCTGCTGTGGGCCGGACGCCGCGCGCTGGTGCGCAGCTTCGTCGATGGTGTCGCACTGCATCTGGCGAAACCGCATGGCGACCTCGCCTATTTTCGCTCGGCGAAGGCCGCGCTGCGACGGCTGCGCCGCGCCGGAATCTGTCACAACGATCTTGCCAAGGAACAGAACTGGCTGGTCGGCCGCGACGGTCGCGCCTATGTGACCGACTTCCAGCTCGCCGCCTGCTTCGACCGTCGCGGCCGGCTTTACCGGATTCTGGCCTATGAAGATCTCCGGCATCTGCTCAAGCACAAGCGATCCTACGCGCCCGAGGCGCTGACGCCGCGCGAGCGCAAGATCCTGGCGAAGAAGTCGTTCGCCGCCAGCCTCTGGCTCGCCACCGGCAAGAAGGTCTATCGGGCAATCACCCGCGGCCTGTTCAACTTCACCGACCGTGAAGGCGGCGGCCGAAGGCTCGTCAACGACGCGCCGGTGCTGGCAGAATTGATCCGCAAGAACCCCGCCGTGCGCGACACCGCCATCGTCGCCTTTGCCGATCGCCGCTCCGGTGTCGGCCTCTATGCCTTCGTCGAAGCCGATCAGGCCGCGCTCGAAGGCCAATTGCGCAACGAGCTCACCGCTGCCAAGGGGCCAAAGCCGCCGGAACACATCCAGGTCGTGCACGCACTGCCACGCAATCCGGACGGCAAGCCGCGCACGGAGATCCTGCAACTGGTCGCCATGAACCAGCTCGACCTGATCGAGCCGATGATGAAGAACGACCAGGACCGTGCTTTCCTCAAGGACATCCTGGAGCAGCGCAAGAACCTGCGCGACCGCTTCAATTTCGAGGCCGACCTGCCGGCGAGCTAACGTGGATCACGCCTTGAAGCGTCCACATTGGCGATAGAGAAGCGATCCGATAATTCGAACTTGGCGGGGGGACTTGGCGGGGTCATGGGCACTCGGGGGTACATGATGCATCGTGTGGTTGGCGGCCTGATCGCTAGCCTTCTGCTGCTCGCCACCACGTCCGCAATGGCCGAGTCCCCCGCCGAGCTGATCTCGAGCTTCCGCCTCAAGCATGGTGAGGTCCGCGTCGTCCGCGATTCGACCCTCGACCGCATCGCCATGGACCAGGCGCGCGCGATGGCGACGAAGGACGACCTCAGTCACGACGCCCTCGGCCCGTTCAACCGCCGGGTCGCACCGGCCGGCGCAGGCCGCGCCGCCGAGAACATCGCCTACGGCTACGACAATTTCGAGAAGACCCTCGGACAGTGGATCGACTCGTCGGGACACCGCAAGAATCTGCTGCTGCATAACGCTTCCCGCGTCGGGATCGCGAGCGCGAAAAACGCTAGCGGCAAGCGCACCTATTGGGCAGTGGTGATCGCCGGCGACTACGAGCCGAAGGGCAAAGGCAAAGGCAAGAAAGACGGGGAGCCGCTGGTTGCGGTGAAGCGCGAGGCTGCGCCCGCCAGCAAGCCAAAATCCAGCGGCTGCCACATCAAGCTGCTCGGCCTTTGCATCTGAGACCAAGCTTGGCCATCTTGTTCGCATCCCTCGACGCGTTTAATCCATGCACGAGGATCGCGAGACGCGGAGGCATGGATGATGGATATCGACCGAATTCGTCGCGACACGCCGGCTGCCTCTCGGCTCGCCTATCTCCACAACGCGGGCGCAGCGCTGATGCCGGCGTCGGTTGTTGCGGCGATGAAGGAACACATCGATCTGGAGAGCGAGATCGGAGGCTATGCCGCCGCCGACCGCGAGGCGCGCCGACTTGAATCCGTTTACGGCTCGGTCGCCCGCCTCCTGAACGCCGCGCCCGATGAGATCGCCCTCATGGAGAACGCGACGGTTGCCTGGCAGATGGCTTTTTACGCGCTTCCATTCAGCAAGGGCGACCGGATCCTGACCGCCGAGGCGGAGTACGCGGCCAACTATGTCGCCTTTCTTCAGGTCGCCAACCGAACAGGCGTCGCGATCGACGTCGTGCCGAGCGATGCCAGCGGCGAGCTCGACGTCGACGCGCTCGAACGCATGATCGATGAGCGCGTGAAGCTGATTGCGATCACCTGGGTTCCGACCAATGGCGGGCTGGTCAATCCGGCTGCAGCCGTCGGCAAGATAGCGCGGGCGCACGGCATCCCCTATCTGCTCGACGCCTGCCAGGCAGTCGGACAGATGGTGGTCGACGTCGAGGCCATCGGCTGTGACATGTTGTCGGGGACCGGGCGTAAATTCCTCCGCGGCCCGCGCGGCACCGGCTTTCTCTACGTCGGCCGAAAAATGCTGCAGCGGCTCGAACCGCCAATGATCGATCACTTCGCCGCACCCTGGGTCTCCCGGGACGCTTTTCGGCTGCGTGACGATGCGCGCCGTTTTGAGACCTGGGAGAACAACTACGCAGCCCGGCTTGGGCTCGGCGCGGCTGTCGATTATGCCCTCGATATCGGGATCGGCCCGATCGAGCGGCGTTGCCGCATGCTGGCGGACCGCCTCCGGGGCGGCCTTGCATCCATTCGCGGCATCAGAGTTCGCGACCTCGGACGCGCTCCGGGAGCCATCGTCAGCTTCACGGTGGAAGGGTACGAGGCGGAAGCGGTCGTCAGCGACGCGGCCGCAGCCGGCATCACGATCGGTGCCTCAGATCCGTCGAGCACGCGCATCGATGCCGAAATCCGCTCGCTGCCGCCGGTGGTGCGCGCCTCCCCGCACTACTACAATACGGACGCGGAGATCGATCGGCTGATCGCCCATTTGGCGGGTTTGACGCGGCGATAGCGGCGATCATGCACGCTCAGGTACAGCGCGCACTCAATCCGGATGCGCCAAGCTTCGCCATGACCTCGTCGAGATGGGCGCTGTCGCGGGTTTCAATCACCAATTGCAGCAACGTCGCCTTGGCCGGAAGATCCGAGAACGTGCGCTGGTGCGAGACCTCGATGATGTTGGCGCCGGCCTCGGCCAGCAGTGCCGCGACCGCAGCCAATTGGCCGGGCCTGTCGGGAATGTCGAGCGACAATTGGGTGAGCCGCCCCTCGCGCGCCAACTCGCGGGTCAGGACCGATGCGATCAGACGTGTGTCAATATTGCCGCCGCTCAGCACCAGCCCGACCTTCTGACCGGCGAAACGGGACGGGTCGGACATCAGCGCGGCGAGGCCAGCGGCACCGGCGCCTTCCACGACCGTCTTCTCGATCGAGATCAGGGTCGCCACCGCGCGCTCGAGCTCGGCTTCGTTGACGAGCGCAATGTCGTCGACAAGGCGGCGGACGATTTCGGTCGTGATCTTGCCGGGCGACTTCACCGCGATGCCTTCCGCGAGTGTGTCGCCACGTGCCGGCAAATTGCCGTCATGGATGGCATTGTACATCGAGGGGTAGAGCCAGGCCTCGACGCCGAGGATCCGCAGCGACGGCTTGATCGATTTCGCGGCAATGGCGATCCCGCTGATCAGGCCACCGCCGCCGATCGGGACGACCAGCGTATCGAGCTCCGGCACGGCCTCGAGTATTTCCAGCCCGACCGTGCCCTGCCCTGCGATGACAAGCGGATCGTCATAGGGATGGACGAAGATCATGCCATGGACTTCGCCGTGGCTGCGCGCATACGCGGCCGCCTCCTCCAGCGTGGCGCCCGTCACCACCACCTCGGCGCCGTGATGCCTGGTGTTCTCGACCTTCACCATGGGCGTGCCGACCGGCATGACGATAGTGGCGGGAATGCCGAGCCGCTTGGCGTGATAGGCGACGCCCTGCGCGTGGTTACCCGCCGACATCGCGACGACGCCCCGCGCGCGCTCCTCCGGCGTCAGCGCCTTGAGGCGGTTGAGCGCGCCGCGCTCCTTGAACGAGGACGTGAACTGGAGGTTCTCGAATTTCAGCCAGATGTCGCAGCCGCAGATATTGCTCAGCGTGCGGCTGTAGCTACAGGGCGTCTCGACGACGGCGCCGCGGATCGTCTCGGCGGCGGCATGGATGTCGGCCGGTACGACCGGAAGGCCGCCCAGATCGGAAGATATGGTTTGGGACAACTCAGCCATAGGACAGCATAGAGCATTTGCGCGGCTCCGGCGATAAGCCAACCGCTATTTGGTAAATTCCCGCGAACGTGAAGCCCGCCACAGCGTCCACAGCGTACGCAGCCGCGATGACGGTTGCGGCGTAAATGGATTGCGCCCGGGTTGCGACAGGCGCTTGAGGTCGGCCCGCGCTTGTCCGAGCGGAAGGAACGCTGGACGCACTGATGCCGGCACCTCCACCAGCAGCGACAAGGCCGTCGTCAAATGTTGCTGCGCCTCGCCCGAGAGTTGGCCCAGCGCGGCGCGCAAGTTTGGCGTCTCCTTTCCGGCGAACACGTCTTCCACGTCGCAATCGTGGCTCGCCAGCACCTGCTGCGGCAGGAACAATTGCCGGCGCGCCGCATCGCGCGGCAGATTGGCGATGACCTGTACGATGCCCTGCGCCAGCCCGGCATGGCGGGCGAGATGCTCGGCCGCCGCCGACGCTGGTCCCATGATCCGGGCGGCGAGATCGAACAGCGCCGATGAGGTCGCCGCGAGGTAGCCCTCCAGCGCCGCCATTGTTAGCATTAGGTCGTTGTAGAGATCGAATTGATGCTCGTCGGCGAGCAGCGACAGCGGCTCGACCGGCAGGTCGAAATCACGGATTGCGCGGAGCAGCTCCGCCGCCACCGGATTGCCCTCGGCACTGCCATGGACTTGGCCCGACAGCATGTCGGTCCACCATTGCAGGCGGATTTCACCGGGCAAGGGCTGGCTCACCTGATCGCGGACGCGGACGATCTCGACATTGAAGGCATAGAGCGCCAGCAGCCCGCGGCGCTCGGCAGCGGGCGCGAACAGGGTCGCGGCATAGTGCGGAAAGTCGTGGCTGCGCACGAGGTCAGCACAGAACGCAGCAGAATCCGGCGGCGGCGCGGAGCCACTCATGGCACGGCGATCAGCGCGGCCGCGACGCGCCGCCGTTCGCCCATCATGATGTTGTAGGTACGCACGGCGGGACCGGTCTGCATCGCATCCAGCACCACCCTCGCCGCTTTGAGCGCCTGGCGCAGTTCCGGCGGCGGCAGCCAGGCCCCGGTTCCGGTGCCGACCAGGAGCGTGTCGATGCTGTTGGCAGACTTGAAGACTCGATCCAGCGAATAGCGGTCGATCTTTGCAGGGTCCGTTATGTCCCAGGCCCAGATCGCGTCGGGCAGGCAAAGCAGCGATCCCCGATGCGACATGCCGGCAAAGGCAAAGCCGCCCTTGCCATAGGCTTCGATCGGCGCCGAGCGGGGGAAATGCGGTGCGTTGGGATCGCCGGCCATGAGCTTCGTCCGAATGAGCTTACTGCCCTCCCAAACTCCTGCGAGGGCATGCGGTTCGGATCATGCCTTGCTTTTCTTCGCCGGCGTAGCCTTATCGACCGCATCCTCGCGATGCTCGCCGACGCCGAGATAGATCAGGATCGGGGCCGCAATGAAGATCGAGGTATAGGTGCCGACCAGCACCACGCCGAACATCATGACCGCGGTGAAGCTGTGGATGGCATGGCCGCCGAACAGCAGCAGGGCCAGCAGCGCCAGCGTCACAGTGAAATGGGTGATGATCGAGCGCGACAGCGTCGAGTTGATTGATTCGTTGAGGAGCTGCGGCATCGGCATCTTCTTGTAGCGCCGCAGCATTTCACGGATGCGGTCGTAGATGACGACGGTGTCGTTGAGCGAATAGCCCAAAATCGTCAGAAGCGCCGCGATGCTGGTCAGGTCGAAATCGACCTGACTGATCGACATGAACCCGATCGTGAGCACGATGTCGTGCACGTTGGCGATCATGGCGCCAAGCGCGAACTGCCACTCGAATCGGAACCAGAGGTAGATCAGGATCGAGACGATCGCCAGCATCAGGCCGAGCATGCCGTAGGCGAGCAATTCGCCCGATACGCGCGGTCCCACCACCTCGACGCGGCGATAGTCGACGGAATCGCCAAGCGCGGTGCGGACCTTCTGCACGGCCTCCTGCTGGGCGGCGTCGCCGCCCGGCTGCTCCGCGACACGGATCAGGACATCGGCGGGGCCGCCGAATTGCTGCAACTGGACTTCGCCCAGACGCAGGGCATCCAACGTCGTACGCATCGCCGCAATATCGGCGGTGCCGGACTTGGCCTGCACCTCCAGTAGGGTGCCGCCGCGGAAGTCGATGCCGAAATTCAGTCCATGGGTGAAGAACAGCGTGATCGCGACGATCGACAACGCCGCCGAGATCGGGAAGCTGATCCGGCGAAAACGCGTGAAGTCGAAATGGGTATCGTCGGGGACGATGCGCAGCGACGGCAGCCAGCCGAATGCCGCAACCACGGTGAGAATGGCAATGAGGACGCCGAGCCCGATGAGAACAGTGTGATTCACGATCAGGCTCCTAGATCGGCACGCTCTGCGGCCGCTTCCACCGCACCCACCAGGCCACGATCAGCCGGGTCAGGGTGAAAGCGGTGAACACCGTGGTGATGATGCCGATTCCGAGCGTCACGGCGAAGCCGCGCACCGGACCGGTACCGATGTAGAACAGCACCGCGGCGGCAATAAAAGTGGTGATGTTGGAATCGAGGATGGTCGCAAGCGCCCGCTTGAAGCCGGCGTCGATCGCCGAGATCGCGTTGCGGCCGCCACGCAACTCCTCGCGGATGCGCTCGTAGATCAGCACGTTGGAATCGACCGCGATACCGACGGTGAGCACGATGCCCGCGATGCCGGGCAGCGTCAGCGTGGCGTTGAGAAGCGACAACAGGCCGAAGATCATGGCGACGTTGATGGCCACCGCGATGTTGGCGAACACGCCGAACAGCCGGTAGGTCAAGAGCATGAAGATGATGACCAAGATCGAGCCGACATAGGCGGCGAGCTCGCCCTTTTCGATCGAGTCCTGGCCGAGGCCCGGACCGACGGTGCGCTCCTCGACCACCGTGAGCGGTGCCGGCAGCGCGCCGGCGCGCAGCAGGATCGCGAGATCGTTGGCCGATTGCACCGTGAAACTGCCCGAGATCTGGCCTTGTCCGCCGGTGATGGGCTCGCGGATCACGGGAGCCGAGATGACCTTGTTGTCGAGCACGATCGCAAAAGGCAGCCCGACGTTCTCTTGCGTGGCCTGCGAGAACTTGCGCGCGCCCGACGTATTGAACTTGAAACTCACGACGGGTTCGCTGGTGCGCTGGTCGAAGCTCGCTTGGGCATCGGTCAGGTCGCCGCCGGCGACCAGCACCTGCTTCTTGACCACATAGGGTGTGGGCGGCGGTGACGCGCTCATCAGAAGCTCGGATTCCGGCGGCAAACGTCCTTGCTGCGCCTGATCGGGCGGCACCGACGTATCGACCATGCGGAATTCCATCTTCGCGGTCTTGCCCAGCAATTCCTTCAGACGAGTCGGGTCCTGGAGGCCGGGGACCTGCACCAGGATGCGGTCGTTACCCTGGCGCTGGATGACAGGCTCGACGGTGCCGAGCTCGTTGACGCGGCGTTCGACGATCTGGATCGACTGCTCGATCGTCTTGCGCATGCGGTCGAGCATCGCGGCCTGTGGGATCGTAAGGCGGATCACGCCACCGCCGGCGTCAGTCACATCCAGGTCGCGCTGACCGCTGGATCCGACCAGTCCTCCCAGCGGCTGGGACAGCTCGCGCAGCTTGGCGAGCGCAGGCTGCAGATCGGATTCCTTGGTGATCCGAACCTCGGCCGCGTCGTTGCGCACGGTGACGCCGCCGGTGAAGCCGATCTTGGCATCGCGCAGCGTCCGGCGAACGTCGTCGCGGACCTGGTCGAGCCGCTCCTTCTTCACATAGTTGCCGTCGACCTCGAGCAGCAGATAGGAGCCGCCTTGAAGATCGAGGCCGAGCACGAGCCGACGCTGCGCCCAGGCGGGCCAGGTCTTGACCTGCGCTTCGGGGAAGAAGTTCGGGACCGCGCAGAGGCACACGATCAGCGCCGTCAGGATAATCCCGAGCGCCTTCCACCGCGTGAAATACAACATCGACTGGACCTGTCAGATCAGGAGATTTGCAGGAAAACTTGAGAGACTCGCGGAAGCACTCACTTCGACGCGGCGTCTTCCTTGGCGCTTTCCTTGGATTCCTTGGCCGGCTCGCCCTTGGCGCGTACGCCGGAGACCATCGAGCGCATCTGCCGCACGCGCACGCCATCGGCGATCTCGAACTCGATCTGGTCGTCGTCGACGACCTTGGTGACCTTGCCGACGAGACCGCCCGAGGTCACGACGGTGTCGCCGCGGCGGATGTTCTTCACCAGGTCGGCGTGGTCACGGACCTTCTTCTGCTGCGGACGCAGAATCAGGAAGTACATGATCACGAAGATCAGGGCGAACGGCAGCAGCGACATCAACATGCCGCTGGTGTCGCCGGCGCCCGCAGCCTGGGCATACGCAGGGGTAATCAGCATTCGGACGATCCTCGTGAGAACGGGGGAAAACCGGTCAGGCCCAAATGGCGACCGGTTCGGTCAAATTCGCGCGGACTATAGCGGCCATTGCCCCAATTGCAACGCTGCCAGACCGCCCTTTTAGCCACCTTGCGGCGCGCGCACAGGCCCGATAAGGCTGCATTCTCAGGAACTTCGGACATGCCCCAAAAACCAAGCAAAAGCCCGGCCGGCAAAGGCCCTCGCACCCCTGCCGCGAAGGCAGCCGGCGTCGCGGCAAAACGTCCCAAGGTGGCCCTCAAGGCGGCTTCCAAGACGATTTCCAAGACGACGTCCAAGACGAACCAAAACGTCTCCCAGCAGCGCATCGTTCGCGCGCTGGAGACGATTGCGGCGCACCTCTCCGCGCAAGGCAAGCCCGCCGCCGAACGCGAGTCGTTCAAGCAGGCGGATGCTTTCGTCTGGCACCCGGACGGCCGCCTTGCGGCGGTGCCGCGGGTCAGCCGCGTCGAAATGTTCCTGCTCAAGGGCGTCGACCGGATGCGCGACATCCTGATGGAGAACACCGAGCGTTTCGCCAACGGATTGCCCGCCAACAACGCGCTGCTCTGGGGCGCGCGCGGCATGGGCAAGTCGTCGCTGGTGAAGGCGGCGCATGCCAGCATCAACGCGGAGCGCAAACCGGCCGACAGACTGAAGCTGATCGAGATTCATCGCGAGGACATTGAGAGCCTGCCCGCCCTCATGGAACAGCTTCGCGCCTCATCCTTCCGTTTCATCGTGTTCTGTGACGACCTCTCGTTCGACGGCAATGATGCGTCCTACAAATCGCTCAAGGCGGTGCTCGAAGGCGGCATCGAGGGGCGGCCGGAGAACGTCATCCTCTACGCCACCTCCAACCGCCGCCATCTGCTGGCGCGCGAGATGATCGAGAACGAGCGCTCGACCGCGATCAATCCCGGCGAAGCCGTCGAGGAGAAGGTCTCGCTGTCGGATCGCTTCGGTCTCTGGCTCGGCTTCCACCGGTGCAGCCAGGACGAATATCTCGCCATGGTGCGGGGCTATTGCAGCCATTTCGGCGTGAAGATCGACGATGACGCCCTGGAACGCGAGGCACTTGAATGGTCGACGACGCGCGGCTCGCGCTCGGGCCGTGTCGCCTGGCAGTTCGTCCAGGAGCTTGCGGGACGGCTCGGCGTCAAGCTGGCGGCGACGTAGCCACAGTCATAGCCCAACCCAAAACTGTCATCGCCCGCGAAAGCGGGCGATCCAGTATTCCAGAGACGGTTGTGATCGATCGAGAGGCCGCGGCGTACTGGGTCGCCCGGTCAAGCCGGGCGACGACAGCTTCAGTTGGGAGACAATGTAGGCCTCATCACGCCCCGTTCAGGAATTGAAGCGGATCAACCGGGCTCGATCCCTTGCGGATCTCGAAGTGGAGCTGCGGCGACGCCACCTCCCCGGATTGACCCGACTTGGCAATGACCTGGCCGCGCTTGATGGTATCGCCGCGCTTCACCATCAGCTCACTCGCATGGGCATATGCGGTGACGTAGCCGTTGGAGTGCCGAACCAGGACCAGATTGCCGTAACCTTTCAGCTCGTTGCCGGAATAGGCAACGACACCGTCTTCGGCCGCCTTGACCGGCGTGCCCTCGGGCACCGCGAGATTGATGCCGTCGTTGGATTTGCCATTGGTCTTGGCGCCGTAGCTCGTGACCACCTTGCCGCGCACCGGCCAGCGGAAAGTCGGCAGCGCGCTGGTGGTCTCCGCAGCTTTCGCGGGAGTGTCCGCGGCCTTGTCTTCGACGTTGGCGGTGGCCTGGGCCAGGCGCGCGCTCTGCACCGGCGCGGCGACGGCGGCCATCTTGGTGGCGGGCGCAGGCGCGGCAGCAACCGGCTGCAGCGTCCCCGCGACGGGAGCGGCTCCGACCGGAGCCGCGGCAAGCGGTGCTGCGACAGCGGCGGTCTTGGCCCCGGGCACGGCCAGCCTGGCGCCGAGCTTGAGTTTTGCAGAGGGATCGAGGCCGTTGGCGCGGGCCAATTCGGCCGCCGAGATATGGTTCTTGCGGGCAATGCTGGCGAGCGTGTCGCCGTGGTTCACGAAGTGCGTGCTTGACGGCGCGGCAACGGCCGCAACCGGCTTCGCAGCGGGCGCTGGGGCAGCGGCAACGGGAGCCATGAGCGGCGCGGGCGCAGCCGCCGTAGCTTGGTGCGGAATGATCAGTTGCTGGCCGGGCGAGAGCGCGCGCGGCCCCTTATAGCCGTTGGCGGCGAGGATCGCCTGCGGCGTGACGCGATAGCGTTTGGCAAGCAGGTCGAGCGTATCGCTGGTGCCGACGATGATCTTGGTTCCGCCGACCGGCTGGGCGGCTGCAACCGAGCGTGGCGGCACGGTGGCCGTGGTCTCGAGATGCGGCTGCGCCGGGGGTGCGTAGGAGCCCACGCCGCGTCCGCCTCCGGACACACCGCCTGCTGCAACGGGGTAGGATTGCGGCGTGGATACCGCCGGCGGCAAAGGCTGCGACTGATAATAACCGGACTGCGTCTGCGGCCGCGAATATTGCGGCAACTCACGCTGCGGCGGCGGGGCCTGCTGCACCGAACCGGTCGATTCCTGCGCGAAGGGATTGGAGAAGTTCGACTGGGACATGCGCGACGACATGTCGGCGCTGCACCCTGCGAAGCTGAAGGAGATCAGCGCCAGCACCGCGACCTGCGGCACACGGCGCGAGTAAAGCAACTCGGCGGCAACGGACATGGTTACTCACTCGTACGCAACAGAACTGGTGTTTTAAGTAAACACGCGCCGAGTAAATAACGGCTTAACCCTCCCAATAAGATGTTGGCAGCGCAGCCAATCCGGAATTCTACAGCTCCCGCGCCACGCCGGGCAGCGCCGGCACGAAGCGGACCTCGACGAGTTCCTTGCGCTCGATCCCGGCTTCGGTCCGGCTCAGCCGGATCAGCGTCTGCACCCCCTGATGCGGGCCGACGGGCGCGATCAGGATGCCACCCACCTCCAGCCGCTCGACCAGGTTCTCCGGGAGCTGCTCCATCGCGGCCGTGACGATGATGCGATCGAACGGGCCAATATTGGGGGGCAGATTGAGTCCGTCGCCCAGCATCACCTCGACGTTGTGATAGTTGAGTTTTTCAAGCCTGATACGTGCGGCATCCGCAAGCTTGCGGTAGCGCTCGACCGTCAACACCTGGCCGGCGAGCCGCGACAGCACCGCCGCCTGGTAGCCCGAGCCGGCGCCGATCTCGAGGACGCGGTGCTTCTTCTGAAGCTGGAGCTGCTCGGTCATGTAGGCGACGACAAAGGGCTGGCTGATGGTCTGCCCGCAGGCGATCGGGAGCGCGCTGTCGCGATATGCGCCGTCCCGATCGGCGTCGTCGACGAATTGATCGCGCGGCACCTCCTCCATGGCCCTCAGGACCGCCTGGTCGCTGATGCCCCGACGCCTCAGCGTGAGCTGAAACATCATCTTTTCCGGCGGGTGCTGATGGGGGGTCATTGCCTGCTTGTGCTGTGTTTGCGGTCCGGGACGCCCAACCTGGGCGCGAGATTCCTGTTCCGGCTCAGGGAACCCATGATAGGCTTCGGATGGCGTAGTTGACCATAAATTGGCTTGCAACGGGCGAGCCGCGATGGCCATTTTCAGGCATCCGTTCGTCGAAACGCGCATTGCGTCGATTCATGTTATCTGCGAACGTTTTTGGCAATGGGCAAGGACTCGACCATGACCGCGACGGGGCTTACTGGCCGCTCTGTATTCCTCGTCGAAGACGAGGTGATGATCAGGATGATGGTCGCGGACATGCTCGAAGAGCTTGGCTACAAGATCGCAGCCGAGGCGGGCGACATCACCGAAGCCATGCGGCTCGCCCAGGCAACCGAGTTCGACATCGCCATTCTCGACGTCAACGTCAACGGCAAGGTCATCTCGCCGGTCGCCGATGTCATCAAGGCGAAGGGCTGCCCGTTCATCTTCGCCACCGGATACGGTTCCTCGGGCCTGCCCGAGCAGTACCGCGATCGGCCGGCGCTTCAGAAGCCATTTCAGCTCGACGCCCTCGGCAAGACCATCGAAGCCGCGCTTCGCGGCGGCTAGGCCCCATTCCAGGTCGGATTACTTCAGCGTCGGACTTACTTCAGCGTCGCACTCAGCGCCTCGGAAAACGCCTCGTTGGTCCGGTCGAGCCTGAGCGGCGTGACGGAGACGTAGCGTTCGCGGAGCGCCGCGAGATCGGTGCCGTCGGCCGGCGTATCCATCATCGCGGTGCGCTCGAAGCCGATCCAGAAATACGGATTGCCACGGCCGTCCCTGCGCTCGTCGATCCTAAGGAAGCCGAGATTGCGCTTGCCTTGCCGCGTCACGCGGATGCCCAGCACATCCTCCGGCGCGCAGGCCGGGAAGTTGACGTTGATGACGGTGTCCTTCGGGATGCCGGCGGCGATCACCTTGCGCAGGATGTCGGGCCCGAATTTGCGGGCCGTGTCCCACAGCGGCCGGTCGCGGGTCTCCACGCTGAACTCCTGCGACAGGGCGAAGGACGGCAGCCCCAGGATGGTGCCCTCCAGCGCACCGGCGATGGTGCCGGAATAGACCACGTCCTCGGCGACGTTGCGGCCCTTGTTGACGCCGGACAGCACGACATCGGGCAGCTTGGCGCCGAGGATGTGGCGCGCGCCCATGATGACGCAGTCGGTCGGCGTGCCGCGCACCGCGAAATGCCGCGGACCGACCTCGCGCAGGCGCAGCGGATCGTTGAGCGACAGCGAATGCGACACGCCGGACTGGTCGAGTTCAGGCGCGACCACCCAGACGTCATCGGACAATGCGCGCGCGATCTCCTCCAGGACCTTGAGGCCGGGTGCGTGGATGCCGTCGTCATTGGTGCAGAGAATGCGCATGGGAAAGGTCGATTCCTGAAGCGGGTCTGAGCCGTCTTATCCGGCCGGGGCCGATCAGGCAAACCGGCCGACCGGGCGGCACCTGGTCGCCGGCTTGGCGGTTATCGGCGAACTCGCCATTGCGGCAGAAAGCGCGCAAGCCGGCCCTCCGCGTGCAATCTCATCGCCGGCACGACCGGGCTCACCATCGGCGCCTCAATCACGCCGAGCGCCTCCAGCTGCGCGACGAATGGGTCCGGCACCGGCGCCTGTGGAAAGCGGTCACGTGCCAGCGTTAGCGCCTGGTCGAAATCGGCTGCATTCACACCGGGCTTGGCCCGCCGGCTCTGGACCAGATCGTCGTCCCAGAGCCGCGTGATCGCGATGTCGAGCACGCCACGCAGCCGCTGATCGACGGCCTGGATACCGGCACCCGTCACCGCCCATTGTCTGCCGACCCAGAAGATATCGCGGTGCAAGGCCATGAACGATCGGTTCGCGTTGTCGGGTGGCCGGCAGGATAACCGGCCGCCCGATCTTCGCAACCAAACGTTTCTCCGTTTCAGATTGGCGGCACGCCTAGTCGCGTGCGACCACCTTCAGCCCGCCCATATAGGGCTGGAGCACGCTGGGGACCGCAATCGAGCCGTCCTCTTGCTGATAGGTCTCCATCACGGCGATCAACGCGCGGCCTAGCGCTGTGCCGGAGCCGTTGAGCGTGTGCACGAACCGCGGCTTGCCATCGGGGCCGCGCGAGCGCGCGTCCATCCGGCGGGCCTGGAAATCGCCGCAAACCGAGCAGCTTGAGATCTCGCGGAATGCCCCGCCGTCGCCCTGACCCGGCATCCAGACCTCGATGTCATAGGTTTTTTGCGACGAGAAACCCATATCCCCGGTGCACAGCGTCATCACGCGGTAATGCAGCTCGAGCCGTCGCAGCACTTCCTCGGCACAGGCGAGCATGCGCTCGTGCTCGTCCTTGCTCGTCTCCGGCGTCGTGATCGAGACCAGTTCGACCTTGGTGAACTGGTGCTGCCGGATCATGCCGCGGGTGTCGCGCCCTGCGGCGCCCGCCTCCGCGCGAAAACACGGCGTCAGCGCAGTCAGCCGCATCGGCAGCTGCTTTTCGTCGAGGATGGATTCTCGGACGAGATTGGTGAGCGCCACCTCCGCGGTCGGAATGATCCCGAGACGCTCGGTCCGGAGCCGCTCATGGTCGGGCGCGGCGAGCAATTCGCCCTTGATCGCCCAGAACTGGTCGTCCTCGAACTTCGGCAATTGTCCGGTGCCGAACATGATCTCGTTGCGCACGAGCAGCGGCGGATTGATCTCGGTATAGCCGTGCTCGTCAACGTGTAGATTCAGCATGAACTGGCCGAGCGCGCGTTCGAGCCGCGCCAGTCCCTTCTTCAACACGACGAAGCGCGCGCCGGAGAGCTTCGCTGCGGTCTCGAAATCCATGTCACCGAGCGCGGCGCCGAGATCGTCATGGGGTTTTGGCACGAACGCGTAGTTGCGCCTGTTGCCGAAGACATGGCGCTGCACATTGCCGTGCTCGTCGACACCATCGGGCACCTCGCCGAGCGGCAGATTGGGGATCGCCGCCAGCTCCTTGGCGAGCTCCTCGTCGGCAGCCTTCGCGGTCGCCTCGAGCTCCGGCATGGTGGTCTTGAGCTCGGCGACCTCCGCCATCAGCTTCGCCGCGCGCGCCTCGTCCTTCGTCTTCTTGGCATCGCCGATTTCCTTTGAGGCCGCATTGCGCCGCGCCTGCGCCTGCTCGGAAGCCAGGATCGCCGCACGCCGGGTCTCGTCGATTGCTAGCAGCGACGCCGACATCGGCTTCAGGCCGCGTCGTGCGAGGCCGGCATCGAAGGCTTGCGGGTTGTCGCGGATCGATTTGATGTCGTGCATGGCCGTGGTCCTGGGGCTTGTTGCAACCCTGCAAATCCTGGATTTGCATTTATGCAAATGGCTGCTTCCCCTAGCACGGCTGTCATCGCCCGCGAAAGCGGGCGATCCAGTATTCCAGAAACATCACTGATTCCCCATAGGCCGCGGCGTACTGGATTCCCCGCTTTCGCGGGGAATGACACCGGAGTATGGGGCGCCCTACTCTGCCGGATTAACCGGCGTCGATACGTCGGTGCCGCTAGAGGCTTGCGAAGCTGCAGCCTTCTTCTCCACAATTCCCACCGCGATGATCGAGCCCTCGTAGAGCGCGAGCAAGGGAATCGCGAGCGAGCACTGGCTGAGCACATCGGGCGGGGTCAGAACGGCCGCGATGACGAAGGCAACGACGATGAAATAGCGGCGCTTCTCGCGCAGCATTTTAGACGTGACGATGCCGATGCGCCCCAGCAGCGTCAGGATCACCGGAAGCTGGAAGGCGATGCCGAAGGCGAAGATCAGCGACATCATCAGCGACAGATATTCGCCGACCTTGGGCAGCAGCTGGATCTGCGCGGTCTCGTCACTGCCGGCCTGCTGCATGCCGAGCGAGAAGCGGACCAGCATGGGCAGCACGACGAAATAGACCAGTGCTGCGCCCAGCACGAAGAAGAACGGGGTCGCGACCAGATACGGCAGGAAGGCCTGCTTCTCGTGCTTGTAGAGTCCGGGAGCGACGAACTTATAGATTTGTGTCGCGACGATCGGGAACGAGATGAAGCCGGCGCCGAACAGCGCGAGCTTGAGCTGGGTGATGAAATATTCCAGCAGCGCGGTGTAGATGAATTTCGAGTTCTCGGGACCCGCGATCCACACGAACGGCCAGACCAGCACGTTGTAGATCTGCTTGGCGAAGAAGAAGCAGAAGATGAAGGCAATGCCGAAGCCGAGCAGCGCTTTGATCAGCCGCGAACGCAGCTCGATCAAATGGTCCATCAGGGGAGCTTTGCTGGCCTCGATATCGGCGGCGCTCATGACGCTTTGGCGCCCTTAATCGCCTCGGCCGGCGCAGTGTCCTGGGTGACCGAATCTTGCGTGACCGAACCTTGAGCGACCTGCGCCTGCTCGACCTCACGGGTGATGGCGAGCGGCTCGTTCACGGCCGCATGTGCCTCGGCTTCCACGAAGGTCTCCGGCGTCGGCGCTTCCGGCGTGGTGGGCGTCGTCAGCGCTTCGCTTGAAGTCGCCGACGGTTCGACAGCGGTGGAGATCGAGGTCTCGGCGGGCTTGTCCAGCGCATCGACGCGGAGCGCGTCGCTGACGTCTTTCTGGAGCGAGGTCATCAAATTGTTGCCGGCGAAGCCGGAAGCCGCTTCCTTGACCTCGTCGAAGCTCTTCTTGAGGTCGGCCATTTCGGCCTCGCGCATCGCTTCCTGGAATTGGCCCTGGAATTCGGCGGCCATCTTGCGCGCCTTGCCCATCCACTGCCCGACCATGCGCAGCACGCCCGGCAGCTCTTTCGGGCCGATGGCGATCAGGGCCACGACCCCGATCAGGACCAGTTCACTCCACCCGATGTCGAACATGAGGTCTTCCGTTCACGCCAGCCGCAGCCGGCCCAATCCCTCGCGCGCAGGATCGGGTCCGCTACCCGCGTCTCGCGTGCTCTCTGGCTCAGACGGCCTTGCTGCCGACGTCCGACCGTGCCGCGGTCGGCGCGGCATTGTTGTGCTCGATGGACTTGGCCGGCTCGGGCTTGTCGGCGACCTTGTCGTCGTCCTGCATGCCCTTCTTGAACGCCTTGATGCCCTGCGCCACGTCGCCCATCAGATCCGAGATCTTGCCGCGACCGAACAGCAGCAGGACCACTGCGATCACCAGGACCCAGTGCCAAATGCTGAGTGAACCCATCCTGCAACCCTCCAAACGCGCATGGCCGGGGACCGGCCGATCTTCACCGAAACCTAGGCTTGGCAGGTGTCAAAAACAAGGACCAAGGCAGCGCCAATTCGCTGTTGGCGCTACGTAAATTTGCTAGTGTTAACTGGTCGCAGGCGGCCGGTAAAAGGCCGGGACGTCAGTCCTCGCTGCCACCCCCGCCCCCCTCATGGCCGCCTTCCGGCGGCGTCTCGGGCTCGACCGCGGGCGCCAGCGCCAGATCAAGGTCCTCGCCCGGCTCCAGCGGATCCTCGTCTTCCCGCAAAGTCGGGTCATCCGACGGCGTCGGCACGCTGAATCCGGTCGGCAGGCGCGAATCCAGCAGGCCCGTGCCCTTCAGCTCCTCCAGGCCCGGCAAATCGCCGAGCTGTTCCAGAGTAAACTGCGACAGGAAGTCCTCGGTGGTTCCGAAGGTCAAGGGACGGCCCGGCGTCTTGCGACGACCGCGCGGCTTGATCCAGCCGGTTTCCAGCAGCACGTCCAGCGTGCCCTTCGAGGTGACGACGCCGCGGATCTCCTCGATCTCGGCGCGCGTCACCGGCTGGTGATAGGCGATGATCGCCAGCACCTCGATCGCGGCGCGCGACAGGCGGCGGGTCTCGGTGCTCTCGCGGGTCATCAGCCAGGCGAGATCGCCCGCGGTGCGGAAGGTCCATTTGTTAGCGACCCGCACGAGATTCACGCCGCGCAGGGAGTAGTCGGCCTGCAACTGCTCGAGCGCGGCCTTCACGTCGACGCCCTCGGGCATGCGCTTGGCCAGCGTCGCGGTGTCCAGCGGTTCATTCGAAGCGAACAGCAGCGCTTCCAGCAGCCGCAATTCTTCGGGACGTGCCTGGGACTCGTTCTCCATCGGCTCGGCCTCTTCTACCCGCACTTCAGCCAGGCTTGCCATGGCAGATTCTCCTTGTTGCACTTAAGCGACCGGCGCATCGGGCGCAGGAGCTGCGTCCATGACCGGCTTGGGGCGCCCCTTCCGGAAATAGATGGGCGCAAACGCCTCTTTCTGATTCAGCTCGAGCTGACCTTCGCGCACCAGCTCGAGCGCAGCCGCGAAACTCGAGGCGAGCACCGTCGCGCGCTGCGTCGGATCGGCGACATGCTGAAGCAGAAAATCGTCGAGAACGCCCCAATCGTCTTGCTCGCTGATGCTTCCGACGAGCCGCTCCAGCGTGGCGCGCGCCTCGGCAAGCGACCACACCGTGCGCTTGGCCAGATGCACGCTCGCCAGCACGCGCGACTGGCGCTGCGCGGCATAGGCGGTGAGCAGGTCATAGAGCGTTGCCGTGTATTTCGGATGCTTGATCTCGGCGATCTGCTCGGGCTCGCCGCGCGGGAAGATGTCGCGCAGCAATTGCTGCCGGTTCATCAGCCGGTTGGCGGCTTCACGAATCGCCTCCAGCCGGCGCAGGCGGTTGGCGAGCGCCGTCGCCATCTGCTCCGCGCTCGGGCCTTCCGCACTCGGCGGCTCCGGCAGCAGCAGACGCGATTTCAAGAAGGCGAGCCATGCCGCCATCACGAGATAGTCGGCGGCGAGCTCGAGGCGGATCTTTCGCGCGGCTTCGATGAAGTGGAGATATTGGTCGGCGAGCGCCAGGATCGAGATCTTGGCGAGATCTACCTTCTGCTGCCGCGCCAGTGCGAGCAGCAGGTCGAGCGGACCTTCATAACCCTCGACGTCCACCACCAACGCCGGCTCACCCTCGGCGAGCTCTGCGGGCCGCCCGGTTTCAAACGATAGGATTTCTGCGGTCATGCCGATGCCGTGTTTGCCCGTGCGATCAATGCCTCCAGTTCGGCGCGCGCGGCCGCGCGATCGAACGGTTGCGGTCCTTTACGCGCAGCGAGCGCGGCGTTCGCCCGCTCCAGCGCCCTGCCCGCCAGTTCGGGTGTCTGGCCGGCGACCTCACGCATTTCCTCGATGTTGCCGTTGCAATGCAGGGCCATGTCGCAGCCGGCCGCAAAAATGGCGCGGGTCCGTTCGGCGATGTTGCCCGACAGCGCGTTCATCGACACGTCATCACTCATTAACAAACCCTGGAACCCGATTGCGCCGCGAATCACCTCAGCGATCATTGTCGCAGATGTCGTCGCCGGATGGGCGGGGTCGACCGCGCTAAACACAACATGTGCAGTCATGGCCATCGGCAAATCCGCCAAAGGCTTGAATGCCGCGAAGTCGGTGCGATCCAGTTCGTCGCGCGACGTCTCGACCGTCGGCAGATTGAAATGGGTATCGGCCGTAGCTCGGCCATGGCCGGGGATGTGCTTGAGCACCGGCAACACGCCACCCTGTTCCAGGCCCTCGGTGACCGCGCGGGCGATCGCGGCGACCTTTCCCGGTTCGGTGCCGTAAGCCCTGTTCCCGATGACGGCGTTGGCGCCAGCCACCGGCACGTCGGCCAGCGGCAAGCAATCCACGGTAATGCCGAGATCTGCGAGATCGCACGCGATCAGCCGGGCGCTGAGGCGCGCCGCGGTCAGCCCGAGCGCCGAATCAGTATCGTAGAGGCCTGCGAAAATAGCGCCCGGCGGATAGACCGGCCAATGCGGCGGCGTCAGGCGCTGCACCCGCCCACCCTCCTGATCGATCAGGACAGGGGCATCAGCGAAACCCGCAACCGCCCGCAATTCCGCAACGAGTGCAGCAACTTGAGCCGGCGTCTCGACATTGCGCTTGAAGAGGATGAAGCCCCACGGGCGTTCGCTGCGGATAAACTCCCGCTCGGCGGCGGTTAGTTCCGTTCCGGAAACGCCGGTAATGAAGGCCCGCGTGCTCATACGGCCGATTAACCCTGACCCGCGAGAGGGTCAAGGAAACGGCCGTTAATTCCTCTGGACGAAGCAGGCAGACAGGCCAGCGGATTTCAAACTGTTGCAGGCCTGGTTCGCCTCTTCGAGCGATCCGTACGGCCCAGCGAAGGCGCGGTAGACGATTCCCTTGCCCTTGTCGGTCAGGTCGACCCGCTTGACCACGGGTGCGCGGGAGCCAAGCACGCTGCCGTACTTGCTCTGAAGCACCCGGTAGGAGGCGTGGGCGCTATCCTCGGTCTGCTGCGAGGAGACCTGCACGACGTAGCCGCCGCCACCGCTGCTCGCGGGCGCAATTTGCGTCGGATTGGTCGCAGCCATCCGCTGCGGTGGCTCCGCGGCCGGCGCCGATTGCGGCGCGAGCGAGAGCGGCTGATTGGCACTGGCATTGGCCGAGGTCGGCGGCGTGCGTGGTGCAGCTGGTGCCGCAACGGGCTTCGGGAGAGCTGTCGGCTTCGCGGCCGTGGCCGCTTGCGACGCGGTGGCGTCGGTCTGATCGCCCTTCACGGCCACGGTCCTGATCGCGCGCGGCGAATTGTTCGGCAGCGTGCCGTTGCTCGGATTCGGGCCCGCACTCGACAGCGGAATGCTGGACGGCGACACGCTCGCGACTGGCGGCGGGTTCGCGTTCTGGTTCAGCGCCGGGAACACCACGCGGGGACCTCCCGCCTTGGCGTTGACGTCGACAGGCGCCTCCTCGCGCGGCACGATCTTCTCGGCGCCATCTCCGGTGACCATGCGGTCCGGTACCTTGGCCGAGGAGTCCGACGGCGCCGGCACGATTTTGGTCGGCGTGTTGTCGGCCTTGATGATCGGCGGCTCGCCGCTGCGGGGCGAGCCCACATAGGTCTTGTAAGCGAACGCAGCGCCGGTCCCGACCACTGCAAGGGCCAGGATCGCCGCGACGGTCATCATGCCGCCGCGCTGCTTCTTCGGCTCGTCGAGATCGGCCTCGGGATAGTCGCTCTGGAACGCGTAAGGATCGTCGGGATAGGCGGGATCGCGCTGATAGTCCTGCTCGCCCGCCTCCAGCCGTCCGTAGAGCGCCTCGTCGTAGCGCGCCGGATCGGGCTGCTGGTGGGCTTGCTCCTGGTAAGCCTGATCGGGCTGCTGATATGCCTGATCCTGATAGGCCTGCCCCTGATGGGTGCGAGCTTGATAGGCCTGATCCGGATAGGCCTGCGGCTGACGATAATCAGGTTCAGGCTCGGGCGCAGTCGGCTGGGCTGAATAACGATGCAGTGGATGAACCGGGTTTACGGAAGCGGGATAGGCAGGCTCAGCTGGCACCGTCTGCGGCTGCACATTGGCGCGCCGCATCCATGAGGGTGGCCCGGGCGGCGGCGGGGCCTGCTCGGCATAGTCCTGCTGGCCATCGTCCTGGCGATAGTCGTCGTCCTGATAGCTCTGGGCAGGCGCAGGAGCTGCAGGCGGGTGCACGCCCGGCCGCCCTTGCGCTGCGAACGGATCGGTCTGCCCGATCAGGCGGGCAAGTTCGGCCAAGGGATCACCGCTCTCCGCCCTCCCATGCTGATCGCCACCGCGATAGTCATCGGAAGGAAACGGTCTGTCCTGATATCGTTCGGCCATCGTGATGATGCGTCCCTTCGGGAAAGCCGCGCGCCCCTCGACCAAGGCGCGGCTTTCGACCCACAAGGCTTTCAACCAAGTCTAAGCGATCCGGCTTCTGCCGGTTACCCCCGAAATCCCTTAAGTAGTTCGCCCCAAACTACCGCATCTCGTCCGGAGCATGGACGCCGAGGATGGCGAGGCCCGATGCCAGGACAGAGACGACGCCCTGGACCATGGCCAGCCGCGCCTTCGTTAGATCTGCATCATTATTGATAATGAAGCGTAAATAGGGCAAATCGCGCCCCTTCGTCCAAAGTGCATGAAATTCGCTGGCTAAATCATAGAGATAGAAGGCAATTCGGTGCGGCTCGTGGGCGGTTGCGGCCGCTTCCAGCATGCGCGGAAATATTGCGAGCCGCTTAAGAAGGTCGAGTTCAGCCGGGTCCGACAGCCGTTCCACCGCCGACTCACCCAGCCAGGCGATGCGCTTTTCCGTTTCCTCCGGGAGTTCCGGGAACACCTCGGCCCGGGCGTTGCGGAAGATCGAGTGGCCGCGGGCGTGGCCGTACTGCACGTAGAACACCGGGTTGTCGCGCGACTGTTCCATGACCTTGGCGAGGTCGAAGTCGAGCACCGCGTCGTTCTTGCGGTAGAGCATCATGAAGCGGACGGCGTCCTGGCCGACTTCATCCACCACCTCACGCAAGGTGACGAAGTCCCCGCTCCGCTTGGACATTTTCACCGGCTCGCCGTTGCGCAGCAACTTCACCAGCTGGACGATCTTGACGTCGAGCGCCCCCTTGCCGGAGGTGGTCGCCTTCACCGCCGCCTGCATGCGCTTGATGTAGCCGCCATGGTCGGCGCCCCAGACGTCGATCATCTCCGCGAAACCACGGTCGAACTTGTTCTTGTGGTAGGCGATGTCGGCGGCGAAGTAGGTGTAGGAATTATCCGACTTGATCAGCGGGCGATCGACGTCGTCGCCATAGGCGGTCGCCTTGAACAGCAACTGCTCGCGATCTTCCCAATCCTCGGCCGGAGCCCCCTTTGGGGGCGGCAGACGGCCCTGGTAGACGTCGCCCTTGGCGCGCAGGAAATCGATGGTCTCGGCGACCTTGTTGTTGCCGGCGTCCTGTAGCGAGCGCTCGGAGAAGAACACGTCGTGGCGGATGTTGAGCGCGGCGAGATCATCCTTGATCTCGTCCATCATCATCGCGATCGCCTTGGCGCGCACCGTCGGTAGCCACGCGCCCTCGCTCACGGCGAGGAGCTTGTCGCCGTGCTCCTGCGCCAGCGCCCGCCCGACCGGCTTCAGATAGTCGCCGGGATAAAGGCCTTCCGGCATCGCGCCGATGTCTTCGCCGAGCGCCTCGCGATACCGGAGGAACGCGGAGCGGGCGAGCACGTCGACCTGCGCGCCGGCGTCGTTGATGTAATATTCGCGCGTGACGTCACGGCCTGCGAATTCAAGCAGGCTCGCCAGCGCATCGCCGAACACGGCGCCGCGGCAATGGCCGACATGCATCGGTCCGGTGGGGTTGGCGGAGACATATTCGACGTTGACCTTGGAGCCGCCGCGGACGCGGCCGTAATCGGCGCCCTCGCGCAGCACGGTCCGTAGCGCCTCGGCCCATGCGGCCGGCTCCAGCGTCAGGTTGATGAAGCCTGGACCTGCGACGTCGACCTTGGCGATCAATGGGTCCGCGCGCAGCCGTTCGGCGATCTGCTCGGCGAGGTCGCGCGGCTTTGCCTTTGCCTCTTTCGCAAGCACCATGGCTGCGTTGGTCGCCATGTCGCCATGGGAAGCATCGCGCGGCGGCTCGACCACCACGCGCGAGAAATCGATGCCCTCGGGCCAGTTGGCTTCCGCCGCGAGCGCGCGGCAGACCGCGTGCACGCGTGCGAGCACGTCGGCGAACAGGTGCAGTGCTGAGGATGTGTCGGGCATGGGCGCCGCCTAACGCAAATCCGGGGTCGAGTCAAAGAGCCGCTGGTGCTCGGTCAGGGCGAAACGGTCGGTCATTCCGGCAATGAAATTCCCGATCCGGCGGGCCCGGTCGCCCTCGTTGTCCGCCTCCGCCCCGACCAGCCATTCCGGCGGCAGCTCGCCGGGCGAGGTGAGGTATTTTGCGAACAGGTCGAACAGGATCTGTTCCGCCTCGCCCATCACCCGCATGACCCGCTTGTGGCGGTACATGTGCTGATAGAGAAAGCGCTTGATGGCGGCCTCCTCCTCGGCGACCGCGGCGGGGAATGCGATCAATGCCCGGCTCTGCTGGCGCACGTCCTGTGCGGATTGCGGTTTCACGGCGGTAAGGTTTATCTGGGCCTCGGCGAACACGGCACCGATCAAGTGTGAGATCAGCTCGCGCACCAGCTCGGCGCCGCGCCTGACGTCTTCGAGATCGGGGTAATGCGCAGAAGTCTCGGCGATGATCTCCGCGGTCAGCGGCATCACCTTGAGGTCGTCGAGGTGAAACAGGCCGGCGCGCAGACCGTCGTCGATATCGTGGGCATCATAGGCGATGTCGTCCGCGATCGCGGCGACCTGTGCCTCCAGCGAGGCGAAACTCCACAATTCGAGATCATAGATCTTGATGTAGTCGGCGATGCCGACGGGAACGCCGCGCTCGCGATAACGCCCGGCCGGCGCACCGCTGCGATCGGTCAGCGGGCCGTTGTGCTTGACGATGCCCTCCAGCGCTTCCCAGGTCAGGTTGAGCCCGTCGAATTCGGGATAGCGCTGTTCCAGGGCCGCAACGACGCGGAGCGTCTGGGCGTTGTGATCGAAGCCGCCAAAATCCTTCAGGCAGGCGTCCAGCGCCCGCTCGCCGGCGTGCCCGAACGGCGGATGGCCGAGATCGTGGGCGAGCGCCAGGGTTTCCGTGAGGTCCTCGTCCAGCCCGAGCTGCCGGGCCAGCGCGCGGGCGATCTGCGCCACCTCCAGCGAATGGGTCAGCCGGGTGCGGTAGTGGTCGCCCTCGTGGAACACGAACACCTGGGTCTTGTATTTCAGCCGGCGGAACGCGGTGGAATGGATCACCCGGTCGCAATCCCGTCGAAACGGGCTGCGGGTCCGGCTTGGCGGTTCCGCGACCAATCGGCCGCGACTGCGCTCGGGATCGCAGGCATAGGGCGCGTGGGGGGCAGCCATTCCGACGGACACGGCGAATTTAGTCTCTATCCATTTGATTCTGCGTATGGTGGCACTTAACTATGCCGGACGCGGGATACCAACTGAATAGGGCACGTGACCTTCAGGTGACCTTGGTGTGAGCGGGCCTATCGGAGACGAACGATGACGACTGACGTGACCATCAGTGACAAGGCCGCACGCCGGATTGGGGAGATCCTCAAGGGCGAAGGGTCTGGCGCGATGCTGCGGATCTCGGTCGAGGGCGGAGGCTGTTCCGGTTTCCAGTACAAGTTCGACATTGACCGTGCCCGCACTGACGACGATCTCGTGATCGAGCAGGACAATGCGGTGGTGCTGGTCGATTCCGCCTCGCAGCCGTTCCTGGCGGGGTCGCAGGTCGATTTCGTCGACGATCTGATCGGCGCCTCGTTCCGCGTCAACAATCCGAACGCCACGGCGTCCTGCGGCTGCGGGACCAGCTTCTCGATCTGACGTCGCCGGCTAGGCGCCGGTCATCTGCCTTTCCTCGTCCGTCCACTCCACGTCGACCGACATGAGCTCCGGCTGAAGTGGTGCGTCTCCCGCCATCACATGTCCATCGAGCGCGCGCAGCAGCGCCGCCAGCAGCGCGGGTTTGCGTAGCGGCTTGGCCAGGAAGTCCGACATGCCGGCCTCGCGGCAGATCTTGACGTCCTCGGGGAAGGCATTGGCGGTGAGCGCGATGATCGGCAAGGATTCGAATCGGCCACCTTGCGCACGGATCGCCCGGGTTGCGGCAAGGCCGTCCATGTCGGGCATCCGCACGTCCATCAGCACGAGATCGTAGTCTTCCTCCGAGGCCGCCGCGACGGCCTCGACGCCGTCGGTGACGACGCGCAGCTCGACGTCGAAGGCCCCTAACATCTTGCTCACGACCATGCGGTTGACGGCGTCGTCCTCGGCGACCAGCACCCTCAGCGGTCGGTCGAGACTCGCGATACGCGCCTTGAGGTCGTCGGCTTCGTCGCGGTCGGCAATGTAGTCGGATGCCTGCTCCTGGCTCCAGGGCAGCACCAGCGTGAAGCTGAATGTCGAGCCCTCGCCCGGCGTCGAGGTGACGCCGATGGTGCCGCCCATCTGTTCGATGATGCGCCGGGAGATCGCAAGCCCAAGCCCGGTGCCGCCGAAGCGGCGGCTGATCGAGGCGTCGGCCTGCGCGAAGTCGGAGAAGAGCTGGCCAAGCTTCTCGGGGGCGATGCCGATACCGCTGTCGGTCACGCTCCATTCGACGGTGGCGAGCAGATCGCGGCGGGCCTGACAGACGGCTGCGATCGTGACTTCGCCTTGGTCGGTGAACTTCACCGCGTTGGATGCGAGGTTGAGCAGGACCTGGCGGATACGCGCGACATCGCCGCGCAGCGTCGGCGGCAGGTTCGGATCGAGCTTGACCTTGACCGCGAGCCCCTTGCTCTTGGCACTCGCGCGCACGACGGTCGCCAATGTCTCTACCAGCGCCTGCGGCGCGAAGTCGATCACCTCGAACGCGAAGCGTCCAGCCTCGAGCTTGGAGAGGTCCAGGATGTCGTTGAGGATGCGCTGGAGATTGTCGCCGGACTCGCGGATCGTGGTGACGGCCTCGTGCTGCTCCGGATCGAGTTTTGTCTCCAGAAGCATGCTGGCAAGCCCGAGCACGCCGTTCATCGGCGTGCGGATCTCGTGGCTCATCACCGCGAGGAAATCCGATTTGGCGCGGCTCTCGGCCTCGGCCTTTTCCGCGCGCCAGCGCTCGGTCACGTCGCGGCCGAAGCCGCGATAGCCGAGGAATTGACCGTCGCGGTCGTAGGCCGGCTTCGCGGTGAGCGACCACAGCCGCGCCTCGCCGCCGGCGACGACCTTGAGATTCATCTCGTGCAGCGGTTCGGCGTGCTCCATCAGGCCGACGACATTGTAGGCCGCGCTCTTGTCTTCGGGGCACAGCATGTCGAGCACGTCGGCGAAATGCGAGCCCTTCAGCAAGGGCAGTGGCAGCTGTGCGACCGCGGCGAAGCGCTCGGGCACGTCGACCAAATGCCCTTCGGCGTCGGTCTGCCACAGCCAGTCGCTGGCGTTCTCCTGAAAATCTTTCAGCAACAGCGAGATGATCTCGGTCTGGCGCTCGAGCTCAAGCTGGGCCTTGAGATTGCCAAGGAACAGATTGCCTTGCGAGACGATGTTGCGCGCCATGAAGAACGCGAACAGCAGCAGGAACACGGCGGTCACGAGGTAAGGCCCGGTGCCGCATAACAGCAACGCACCGGCACAGGCGATCGTCGTCGTCGCGAGATAGACAAGGCCCGCACGCGGGAAGGTCGAGAGCGTGAAGGCACCGCCGGACATCATGCCGACCATAAGGCAGGCCAGAATGAGCTGACTGGTCGGCTCGATGCGGCTGAACAGCGCGACCGGCAGCGTGCCCCAGATTGCGGCGAGGAAGAACGCCTGCCGCAACATCTGCCGCGCGGCGCGGGGTGAGGCTTCCTGAGGCGGGCTTTGGTGGGAGCGCCGCCACGCGCGCACCGCAAGCGAGGCGGCGGTCGCGAGGGTCATGCCCCAGATCGCGAGAAAGTCGTTCCAGCCACGACCCCAGAACAAAATCAGCACCACCGCGACGTTGAGCATAGTGACGGCCATCGTCACCGGGATCAGGCGTATCACCGCGTCGATCTGCTTGGCACGGATGCGGCTCAGCTCGCGCTCGCTGAGACCGGCGGTCAGGCCGTCCTCGATCTCGTAGCCGCCGAGCCAGTACAGGAACGCGCCGATCAACCCGTCGCGGGGCTCGGTTCGCTTCATGGCTTTGTTCGGCCGTCCCATTCGAAAAACCTTTTCACGATCAATGGACCGGGCCCGACTTAAGCCGGGTTAATTTTGTGGGAGATTTCGCAGCGTCCTTGACGGGCGCGTTTGCATTTTGTTCTAACCATGGCCCCTGCCCGGAGCCGCCAAGATGCCCATCAGAATAGCCACCTGGAACGTGAACTCGGTCCGGCAGCGCATCGATCTCCTCCTGACCTGGCTGAAGGAGTGCCAGCCGGACATCGTCTGCCTCCAGGAGATCAAATGCGTCGACGACGCCTTCCCGCGGCTGGAGATCGAGGCGCTCGGCTACAACGTGGTCACCCACGGGCAGAAGACGTTCAACGGTGTCGCCCTGCTCTCCAAGCTCCGGTTCGACGAGACCAAGTCGGGGCTGGCCGGCGACGACGAGGATGCGCATGCCCGCTTCCTCGAAGGCGTGGTGACGCTCAAGTCCGGCGTGCTGCGCATCGCCTGCCTCTATCTGCCCAATGGCAACCCGGTCGGGACCGAGAAATATCCCTACAAGCTCAAATGGATGTCGCGGCTTCTTGAGTATTCGAAGGAGCGCCTCAAGACCGAGGAGCCGCTGATCCTCGCAGGCGACTTCAACGTCATCCCGCATGCCCGGGACGTCCATAATCCCGCCGCCTGGATCGAGGACGCCCTGTTCAAGCCCGAGACGCGGGAAAGTTTTCAGTCCCTGCTCGGCCTCGGCCTGACCGATGCGCTTCGGGCCGTCACCGACGAGCCCGGGCTCTACACGTTCTGGGACTACCAGGCCGGCGCCTGGCAGAAGAACCACGGCCTGCGGATCGACCACCTTCTGCTGTCGCCACAGGCCAGCGACCGGCTCGCCAATGTCGGCATCGACAGCTATGTGCGCAGCTGGGAGAAGCCGTCGGACCACGTGCCGGTGTGGGCGGATCTCGATCTTGAGGCGGCGTGAGGCCGCCTCAACCCATCACTCCCGTCGACCCTGCACCCATTGCTCCAGCATCTGCAGGCACATGGCGCGATCGTCGTCGGAGGCCTTTGCGAAGGCGCGGTTGTAGTTTTCCTTGATCCAGGTCTCGTCGCTGCCTGCGCTGTCGCGCGCCAGCGTCAGCCACATCAGGCCGCGCGCGGCCTGCCGCGGCAGGCGGTCGCCGTTGAACAGCATCTGGCCGAGCAGCGCCTGGGCCTCGTGCTGGCCCTTCTGCGCGGCGAGCCCAAGCCAGCGCGCGCCGTAGCGGAAATCCTCGCGCGAAGCGTCCGGCGTCTTCAGGTACAGGCGGGCGAGATCGTATTGCGCATCCGCATTGCCGAAATAGGACGCGGCATAGGAAAACATCTCCCGCGCCCGCTCCTGGTCCGGCTTGACCTTCGAATTCGGGATGCCGCTGAGATAATAGCGGCCGAGCGCCACAAAGGCGTTGGCGACGATCTGCGCCTGCGGCGCGGACGGGCTGTCTTCGGCGTGCGCGTTGGCGATGCGGGTGAAATACTCGAACGCACGCACATCGTCCTGGGCGACGCCGTCGCCATTGGCGTACATGCGGCCGAGCTTCCACTGCGCGATGGGGTGGCCACCCTCCGCGGCATATTGCAGGGCGCTGAGCGAGGTTTCCTGGGGCACGACTGGCGGTACATTGCGCACCTTGCCTGCTGCGCCCGGCAAGGTCGTGACCACCGGGATGGTCGCATCCTTCTGGCTGACGGGTGCGCCGTCAAAGGCGAGAGCCGGCGCGGCCAGCGCGGCAGCCCCCAACACAAACGCAACGATGGTACGCCTAGATGTCCGCATAGCACTGTTTCTCGTGCGCGCCGCCCGGATGGGTCACTGCCCCACCGACCGCTGGTCCAACCTGCTGAGCATATTTCCAGAGCGCGCCCGTCGTGTGGTTAGTCGCGCGAGCGGTCCATTTGGTCTTGCGTTGGGCAAGCTCCTGGTCGCTCAATTTTACGTTAAGGGTACCGGCGACCGCGTCGATTTCGATGATATCGCCGTCCTCCAGCAACCCGATCGGGCCGCCGATGGCGGCTTCCGGCCCGACATGGCCGATGCAGAAGCCGCGGGTGGCGCCGGAGAAGCGGCCGTCGGTGATGAGCGCGATCTTGCCGCCCATGCCCTGGCCGGTCAGCGCCGCGGTGGTCTGGAGCATTTCCCGCATGCCGGGACCGCCCTTCGGCCCCTCGTAGCGGATCACGATGACTTCGCCTTCGCGGTAGGTGCGCTTCTGGACGGCCTCGAAAGCATCCTCCTCACGGTCGAAGCACCTGGCCGGACCGGTGAACCTGAGGTTGGACATTCCCGCGACTTTCACGATCGCACCTTCTGGCGCCAGATTGCCCTTCAGACCGACCACACCGCCGGTGACGGTGATGGGCTTGTCTGCCGGGTGCACCACGTCCTGGTGCGGATTCCACTTCACGCTTTTGAGGTTTTCGGCGATCGTTCGACCGGTGACGGTCATGCAGTCACCGTGGAGAAATCCGTTGTCGAGCAGCGTCTTCATCAGAAGCGGTATGCCACCTACTTCAAACATGTCTTTGGCGACATAACGGCCGCCTGGCTTCAAATCCGCGACGTACGGTGTCTTTTTGAAGATTTCGGCGACGTCGAACAGGTCGAACTTGATGCCGCACTCGTGCGCGATTGCCGGCAGGTGCAGTGCAGCATTAGTCGAGCCACCGGACGCGGCGACCACGGCGGCGGCATTCTCCAGCGCCTTGAGGGTGACGATGTCGCGTGGCCGGATGTTTTGGGCGATCAGCTGCATGACCTGCTCGCCCGCGGTCATGCAGAAGGCGTCGCGAATTTCATAGGGTGCCGGAGCACCGGCCGAGTACGGCAAGGCCAGCCCGATCGCCTCGGAGACGGTCGCCATCGTGTTGGCGGTGAACTGCGCGCCGCAGGCACCCGCCGAGGGGCACGCCACGCGCTCGATCTCGTCGAGGTCCTCGTCCGACATTGCGCCGACCGAGTGCTTGCCGACGGCTTCGAACATGTCCTGCACGGTCACCTGCTGGCCCCGGAAATTGCCGGGCAGGATCGAGCCGCCATAGATGAAGATCGAGGGCACGTTGAGACGGACCATCGCCATCATCATGCCCGGCAGCGACTTGTCGCAGCCGGCCAGGCCAACGAGAGCGTCATAGGCGTGGCCGCGGATCGTCAGTTCGACGGAATCGGCGATGCATTCGCGCGACGGCAGCGAGGAGCGCATGCCGTCATGCCCCATCGCGATGCCGTCGGTCACGGTGATGGTGCAGAACTCGCGCGGCGTGCCGCCGGCGGCTGCGACGCCCTTCTTCACCGCCTGCGCCTGGCGCATCAGGGAGATGTTGCAGGGCGCGGCCTCGTTCCAGCACGAGGCGACGCCGACGAAGGGCTGGTGGATCTGGTCGGTGGTCAGACCCATGGCGTAGAGGTAGGAGCGATGGGGCGCGCGCGCAGGACCTTCCGTCACGTGACGGCTCGGCAGCCTCTGCTTGATGTTGCTCTTCGCGTCCATCGCAAACCAGTTTCCCCGGCCAACCCTTTCAGACCCGAAAAATCAGAGCCAAGACTTTAATCGACCTTTTGAATCGACCTTGGGGATTTCCGTCGTCTTCCAGGATCACCGCTGCCGCTAAAATATTCGAGTGATTTTATTCATGTTCGGGTGTGGCCAAAAAGCGGCGTCGATGCGAACGGACAGAGAAGATGGTTAAATCCGTGACGGGTGTTGCACGGACGGCACAATCGTGGCCGTGAGGACACGATCGAGCTTACTGCGATACCCCCGGCGGGAGGACAATCCACTTCAAGTTTCCGGTGCGTGCCTGCGTTGCAACTTCGGCGCGACCACGAGGCGCAGCCAAGGTGAGTCGGCGCCTTCATCTCCCCGCCTGTCCGGACGCGCTGCAAGGGCGCTGCGTCCAGGCCACAGATCGAAGTGTTGTGCACACTCTCTCCACATCGTCTTTGCGAGCGGAGCGACTTGTCCGCCGAAGCTTTAGCGAAGGCGGAAGCATCCAGAATCCTCCGCGGAAAGACTCTGGATCGCTTCGCTGCGCTCGCAATGACGGAGCAAGGGGCAGCAATCGCCATCCGCCAATGCAGATTCAACTTGCAGACACGCTTCGCGTTCTCGCGGCTGATTCCGCCCGAGCTTTGCTTCGTCGCTTCACCCTCTTGTCCAAGAGGGCGCAGGGTACCCGCTGTCGTGCTCGCCAGCGTGGGCAGCCTGATCGCGGTGCTCGACCATGCGCACGGGCTGATGACGAAACTGTCCATCGCCGTCGTGGTCTGCGCCTGGGTCTGGATCGTCTGTCGATCGCGGACGCGCGGCTTGAAAATCCGATCGTCCGTGCTGGCTGCAATGTGCGCCGCGACCGTTCTGACCGCGACGGCCGCGCTGTGGCCGGTTATGGGGCCCGCCGTCGTCCACACCCTCGGTGTCGCCAAGAAGCCGAAGCCTCCGGCCGGCTGATGGACGCAATCACAATCTTCGGAGTGCTGTCGGTCAGTGCGATGCTGCTGTTTTACGCGCTTGAGCCGCGCGGACCGCATTTCGTGCTGGCCTTCGCGGCAGCCTGCGCGTTCAGCGGGGTCTATGGCTTTCTCCAGGGCGCCTGGCCGTTCGGGTTTGTCGAGACGGTTTGGACAGCGGTCGCCTTGCAGCGCTGGGCAAAGGTCCGGTTATCGGCATGACCGGACTTCAGTGCCTTGGTTGGCGCTCAGTCGTTCCGCATCGCGCGCCCGAACGGATCGGCCAGACGGACGATCTCACAGACGGCGACGAGGCCGGCGAGCCAGATGGCGCTGGTCAGCCCGATCCGGGTCACGATGGCGGCGGTGAAGGCGCCCTCGCCGCCCAGGACCGGCGTCGCGGCAAGCAGCGCGAACTCATAGACCGCGTAGGCGGCAACGAATGCAATCGCAAGCATCAGTGGCGTGCGGCCTCGCGGCAGCCTACGGAGGACCGTCGATGCTGCTGCGGTCGATAGCAGCGCAGCAGCGCCGATGACGAAGCCCCAGGCGATAGTGCTGGGGTCGATCGGATAGTGCAGCGCGCCGAAGCCGATGCCCTGGTTCACCAGCCAGGCGCCGGTGACGACGAGCAGCGCCGGACGCAGCGGCAGCATGGCGGCGGCGACAACCGCGCAAGCCGCAAACGGCGTGGCACAGGCGAATGCAAAGCTTGCCAGCGCGCATGACACGATCAGCAGCGCGAAGCCGAACAGCGGCGCAAGGCGCGCCGCGACCGGGTTAAGGCGGAAACGGTCGCCGAGGGGCGGCAGGATTGGACGGGGCATGGATGAACTCATGCCGACGATCCTAGCACATTTGCACCTGCTTGGATCACCTCCCGCGGCAGTTCCAACCGCCTCATCAGAGGTCCCGACGGATGGTGACGCGCGCCCTCTTGCCCTCAGCTGGCTGCGCTCGGCCCTCTTCTCCTTAAACGGCGGGCTACGCTCGCCCTCTTGGGCGCTGGGCCTGAGCCCAGGCCGCGGTGACGTCGCGCGGCGGGACGTCGACGCGCCGGATCGGCGTCAACTCGCCGGAGGCGGAGATGATCGCGGTCTCCTCGCGGCGGCAGCGCGGGCAAACGAAGCGGACCTCGTTCGGCGAAGCCGACCAGCTCGAACGTCTTACATTGGCGGCCATCGGCCAGGCTGCGCAGTGAGAGCATGACACCAGGAACCGACCGGGATCGAGCATACCCATTCCAAAGGACTCCGCGTCCTGCCATCCCTTCAATGATTGATCCATGTGAATCGTTCCGGTGCCAAAACACCGTCGAGACACCATCGGCCCCGAACCAGGAGGCGGAGCCGCTCAGCGGGCGCCCTTGAGCGTGCACGACGTGCTGCAGGTGACCGTGTTGCCGTGGTCGCACGCCTTGCAGGCGGCAACGCACTGGGTCATGTCGCGGGGATTGAAGGAAGTGTAGTTCCGCATCGCGCAGACCGGGGTCGAGCCGGTGATCTCCTGCTCCTGGTTGCAGGCTGCCGTCATGAGTCCAAACATGATGACCGCAAAAAGGCGCATGGGATCGCCCTGCTAGGCACGACAAAACAATCTCGCGACGCGCGCTGCACCGCAGCGAGCCCCGGCATTACCACAGCGGGAAATCGCCGCAGGCGTCCCCGCATCTGCATTGAGGATGCGCGCCAAGTGTTAAGAACGGATTGCCGGCGTCAGGCCGCAGCTTGGCTCGCTATGGCCTGCCGCATGTCCACCGCCAGCTGGCGATACCGCTCCGAGAGCTTCAGATAAAACTCACGCTTGGTGCTGTCGGTGGCGAGCCTGGCGATCAGCTCGCATTCGGCGGTGAGCGTCTCGAACCGTTCGAGCCTGTTCTCAAGTTCTGTCATCGGCGTGTCCCCATCAAACGCCTCAAGGACACCAAACCTAAGCCCGGGAAATAGGTCACTGCGAACATCGTTATCGAGTAGAATCAATTTTTCCCGCGCGGCCGACTATTTCTGCTCCAACCGCCAGGCGCCGTCCCAGCCCTCGTCCGGCGGATGGGCCTCGAACCGCGTGATACGAGCAAGCATTGCCCGCGAGGGGCCGTCGCCTGGGACGGCTTCAAGTGCCGCGTTGAAGCCGGCGCGGGCCTCGTCGAAGCGGCGGGCGCGATAGGCGGCGAGGCCTTCGGCGTAGTGAGAACGCAGGCTCTCATGCGCGGCCGTGAGTGCGCCTGCCCGGCCCATCACCTCGAAGATCGTTTGCGGCGCGCTCTGGCCGGCGACCGCAAGACGGTCGACCTCGCGCAATCCGAGGTGCGAGCCGATCGCGTCCGCCGTCGCCTGCGAGATCAGGATACGGGTGCCATAGGTCTTGTTGACGGCCTCCAATCGTGAGGCGAGGTTCACGGCGTCGCCCATCACGGTGAAGCTCATCATCAGCTCGGAGCCGATGCTGCCGGTCAGGACCTCGCCGGTGGCGATGCCGATCCGCAGATCGCAAAGCCCGGGCATGGCGCGGATGCCGAGCAGATCCGGCAATTGCTTCTGCAGCGCGGGCACCTGATCGGCCATTTCGATCGCAGCAAGGCCTGCGAGCAGCGCCGGCTCTTCCTCCTCGATGAAGGGAGGGCCCCAATAGGCCATGATGGCGTCGCCGATATATTTGTCGATGATGCCGCGGTTGCTCCTGATCGGACCGGACATGACGGTAAAATAGTGGTTCATCACCTTGACCAAGCCGCGCGGGGTCATGCCCTCGCTCATCGCGGTGAAGCCGCTCATGTCGCAGAACATGATGGTCATCACCCGGCGCTGGCCGTCGACGGCGACCTCCGGCCGGTCAATCAGCCCCTGCACCACCTTGGGATCGATGTAGCGGCCAAAGGTCTCGCGGATGCGCTCGTTCTGGCGCAATTGCTCGACCATGCGATTGAAGGCGGAGGCGAGTTCGCCAATCTCGTCCTGCGTCGAGACACTGATGGTCTTGTCGAAGCGGCCCGCCTCGACTTCGCGGGTGCCGGCCAGCAAGAGCCGGACCGGTCGCGTGATCCCGGTGGAGACCATGATCGCAAAGGCAAGTCCGACGATCGCCGCGAGGATGGTCACGATGCCCGAGACGATGATCGCCTGGCGCTGATGGCGGATCACCTGCGCGGTGCTCACGAACACCTGCGAGAGCATCTCGGCGCGGATCGCATCGATCCGCTGGGTGAAGAGATCGCGGAGCGCGTCCACATGGACGAGCACGTCGCGCGTGGCCGCAAAGTCCTTGGCATCGAGCAGCCGGAGCAGCTTGGCGTCCTCCTCGTCGAGTTCGCGGCGAAGCTCCTTGACTGCATTCTCGATGCGCGTCTCGATCCGGGCGAGTGCCGCGTTGTCCGACGGTGTGCTCTCATCGTCGATGATCGCGTTGATCAGCTTTCGCGCGGCTTCGGCCTCCTGCTCGACCTGGGCGTCCGTTTCCCTGAAGATCTTCAGCCGCGCCGCAAAGCCCTCCTCGTCCGGCGGCGTTTGCATTTTGGCGATCACCATGCGCCGCATCGCCAGCGCCCGCTCCAGCGAACGCACATTGGACCGCGCCAGGTGGCCGTAAGCCGGAATATACCGCGCGGTCAGCTCATCCAGAAGATGGCCGACGCGGCTGGACATCACCATCGACAGGATCGCGGTGACGACCATCAGGATGATGAGGCCGAGCGCAATCCCGACGATCTTGCGCCGGATCGACTGGTTGAAAATCGGCATGGGCGCGGGACAATGGGCTGAAGGGGAAAGGCTTTGGAACCCAATACAACGGATTTGCCGCCGGGAATACGCGCAATTTGGCCGCTTCGAGGCGTCCTGAACCGCCGCAACCGTCGCGCGAGCCGTATTCGTTAATGAAGGTTAAGAGACCCGCTCGCCCCGCCGTTGCACAGGTTCCCTGGCTCCATCCGTATTTCGCCGCATTGTTGGAACAGCTTCAGGATGCGAAACGACGTCGTGTCACCATTTTGACGCCGTTTTGATTCTCGAGCCGCATCTCGTCGCGGACTTTGGTTTGTACTGGTTTCGCAGGGGGACCACGGAATGAACCAGTGCCTACGCTCGCTCGCGTGTGTCGTTGCCGTGGCCGCTTTGGCCTTCATCCCTACAGAGCTGGCAGCGAAGAGCGGTCACAAATCGTCCGCGCCGAAGAAGACGCATGAGGCGAAAACCGGCAAGCAGCGCCACGCCTCCGCCGGCAAGGCGCGGCACGGCAAGCATGCCGAGGCCAAGCGCAAGTCGAAGAAGCAGGACGACGCGCCCTCGGACAAGCCGGCAGCCCCGCCGCTGACTGGCGATCTCGCCGCGCTGAAGGATGCCATCGATCTCGCGCGGAAGGGCAAGACCGAGGACGCCAGCGCGGCGCGCGACCGCATTGCCGACCCGGCCGGACAGAAACTCGCCGACTGGTTTATGCTGCGCCATTCCGAAAGCACGGCGAATTTCAAGCGCTACGCCGCCTTCCTCGCCGCCAATCCGGACTGGCCGAGCAGCGCGCTGCTCCGCCGCCGCGCCGAGGCGCGGCTGTGGCAGGAGAAGGCCAACGCGGCGACCGTGCACAAATTCACGATGGACCGGCCGACCAGCGCCAAGGGCAAGTTCGCGCTCGCCCGCGTGCTGATGACCGAGGGCGACAGCGACAGGGCCGCGCGTCTCGTGCGCGATGCCTGGCGCACGGACGAATTGTCCGAGCGCAGTGAGGAGGATTCCTACCAAGCGTTCCGCGATCTCCTGACCGCCGAGGATCATCGCGCCCGCATGGACAAGCGGCTCGGCGCCAAGGACTATGCGGGAGCGCGGCGCGCAGCCAAGCGGCTCGGCGAGGATGCGCTCGCGATCGTCAAGGCCTGCGCCGCAGTCACCGGCAAGGCCAGCAAGGCCAAGGATTACCTGGAGGATATTTCGGCCGAGGCGCGCCGCGACCTCGGCTATGTGCTGTGCCGCGCGCAATGGCATCTCCAGAATGACCGCATCGACGACGCGGCCGAGGTGATCCTGGCCGCCGCGCCCGATACGATGGCGGCGCAAGACACCGACGCCTGGTGGCGCGAGCGCCGCCTGCTCGCGCGAAAGCTGCTCGACCAGGGCAAGTTCAAAACCGCCTATGATTTGGTGCGCTCGGCAGCCGTGCCCGCGATGGAGGTCTATCGCGCCGACTATCACTTCATGTGCGGCTGGATCGCGCTGCGCTATCTCGATGATCCCAAGGCGGCGATGACGCATTTCGCCGCGATCGACGAAGGCTCCGCCAATCCGATCGCGCTGTCGCGCGCGCATTATTGGCGCGGCCGCGCGGCCGAGGCAATGAACGCACCGGCCGATGCGCGCCTGAGCTATCAGGCGGCGGCGCGCTATCCGACCGCCTATTACGGCCAGCTCGCCCGCGCCAGGCTCGGTCTCGACCGCATCGAGCTGCGTGCGCCCTCGCCCGTGCTGGCAGCAGTCGACGCGCCGCCCGCGGACGAGCGCGTGCGCGCCGCCGACATGCTCTACGGCGTCGGTGAGCGCGACATGGTGTTTTACTTCGCCGAGGATTTTGCCAAGGAGAGCACCGACGTCGCCGCACTCGAAGCGCTCGGCGAGCTCGCCGGCCGGCGCAACGATGCGCGCGTGATGCTGGAGGTCGGTAAGTCGGCGCTGGCGCGCGGGCTCGCGCTCGATCACTACGCCTTCCCGACCATCGGCATCCCTGAACATAAGCAGGTGGCGCCCGCGATCGATCCCAGCGTGATCTATTCGGTGGCGCGCACCGAAAGCTCGTTCGACCAGCGCGACAAATCGGCCGCCAACGCAGTCGGGCTGATGCAGGTGACGCCGGAAGCGGGCCGCGACACCGCAAAGCGCTTCGGCCTGACCTATGACTGGGACAAGATGGTCTCCGATCCCGTCTACAACACGCAGATGGGCGCGGCCGAGCTCAGTGCGCTCATGTCGGAATATCGCGGCAACCAGATCATGACCTTCGCCGGCTACAATGCCGGCCGGGGCCGCGTGCGCGAATGGGTGCAGGCGCGCGGCGACCCCAGGGATCCCAAGGTCGATCCGGTCGACTGGGTCGAGCGCATCCCGCTGTCGGAGACGCGCAACTACGTCCAGCGCGTGATCGAGAACGTGCTGGTCTATCGTGCGAGGTTTGAGGCCAGCAGCGTCGTCGCGGCGAAGTCCGAGCAGCGCGTTACGACGCCGAACAGGGGCGCGATGCCGACGGCATCGGCCGCAGCCGCCGCGCCCTAGCTTCGCGACGCCGGGGCTGGACGCGGCGTGAAGCTGGATGCAGTGACTGCGACCGACCTCTCTGCGCGGGTCCGCATCGTTTGGCGAGCCGTCACCTCCTTCCGTGGTCAGAGGGTTCGTACGCGCGCAGAAATGCTTCCGTCAGCGAGCGCGAGAGCGCGCCCGTCTGCAGTATCCAGTTCCAGCTCGACACCGTGATCGCTTCGAGCGAACTGCGGTAAGGCCAGAGCATTTCCACCGCCGTCTGCTGATATCGACGGTAGCAATCATAGTCGCAGTACCGCCGCTCAGCGGGCACATGGCGGACGTAACTCGCGCCCAGCGGCTGCGCGCACGCGCTGCAGGTACCGCCGTGGCGAGGCCCTTCCTGATTGACGAACATGAATCTCATCGCGATGTCCTCTCGCCCGGACGGCAAATCCACCGCCCGTTTCGCCCTCCTATCCGCTCAAGACGCCGCTCGTGTGCGCCCCTCGATCAGCGGCGCAGCTTCGCCATGAAGCGCGTAACACTCGTAGCCGCAGTAGGGCAGCAGCGTCTTCGCATCGCGCAGATAGCCGCCGCTGATCTCCTCGCAGCACCAGAGGCAGGACGTTTTGCGAAAAGGGGTCCTGCCGTTCACCAATATGAACCTCATGTGGCACCTCCGAGCGCAAAGCAGTAGACCGTGTCGACGAGAGAGGCGGACGGCGGCGGCGCGCAAAGATGGTTGCGGCCGTCGGGATTATCCCTGTTTCGCTCGACCTTCTGAGGCGGAATGAGGATGTATTTCCCGTCTTCCCGGCGCAGCGCGTAGATGCTCCCCTCGACCCGCCGTATCTCGGTCGGGTAGCAGTCGGCGTTGTTGCAGCAAGTCAGCACCGGATTGTCCGGCATGTGCCAACTCGAATAGAACTGCTCGTGGAGGAGCAGATCCCGAGGCGGATGACGATGTGCGCCATCCTGTCCAGCCTCGTCCGCCTCCGCTCCAGTCATCAACGAAAGCGGCAGCGTGATCGCCAAGAGGAGCTTGCAACAACGGTTCAACGCGCAGCCTCCCGATACAGAATTGCCGAACGCAGCGGATCCGGTGACTGGTGCTTACGCCGCCTGAGACCGAAACAGCCATCGGCGATCGCGTTCGCGGCGCGCTCTGAAGCGATCGAGACATTTCCGGGAGCAAAGCGGCGCTCGCCAGGAATAATACCGGATCAGGCCGAACTTCCCGCTGCAGACGGCGCAGCTTTTTGCGGCGGAAGGGCGCTCGGAGTGTTCGGGCTTATCGCACATGATCCTCTCCTCCTGGCCTCTGATGGGCGCCTCTGACGGTCGAGGATCCCCACGGGCGCTGATGCACAATCATCACGTTCGTCAACGAAATGCGGCTTCTCAATCGTGACCAGATCATCGGCAAGTCAGCGCCGGCGGAGGCGAAGCTGGCCTCTTGAGTGCACGACCCCGCGCTACTCAACTGTTCAAGCGTTGCGATCGACACCACTGGATTGCCGGTGAGACTAGTCCCCATGTGACGGGCCGCTCAATTGTACGGAGGTAAATGCAGCGTATGACTAGGATTGCGCGACCTATACATAGGTTTGTCCGGTGATTTACCGGAGTTTCGTCCGCTCGCAACGAGACGGCGCAACGCTGGCAAGCTGCACGGAGCCCGCGAACTTTCGATGCGGAATCCTGCTTTGATCAGGGAATTGCCCCTGCTGTCGCAAAGTGCTCTACTCTCCCTGCCCCACGCGGGCCGGGACGCTTGCGATGATGCCTGGCCAGATCGCAAAACTAGGGAATTCGGCCGCGCAATTCCTGCTCGGCGGCCTTGCGGCGCTTCGATCTCTCGGCAATGCGGGGAAAGGCGAGCCCGCGACTGGGGATGGCTGGCGGCAGGACAATGCCGACCTGCGCGACGCCGTGAAGCAATGGCGACAAGTGTTCGAGCACAATCCGGTCATGTATTTCATGGTCGATCCGGCCGGAACGGTGCTCAACGTAAATACATTTGGCGCCGCGCAACTGGGCTACACGGCGGCCGAGTTGACCGGCCAATCTGTGCTGAACGTCTTTTTCGAAGAGGACCGCGATTTCGTCCGTCGCTGTGTCGGGCTGTGCCTGGAAACCGTGGACCAGTCGCACACCTGGGAGATTCGCAAGATCCGGAAGGACGGCTCGGTTCTCTGGGTCCGTGAGAACGCCAAGGCCATGCGACGCGGCGACGGCACGCCGATCGTGCTGGTCGCCTGCGAAAACATCACCCAGCGCAAGGAGGCGGAGGATGCGCTGCGGCAGAGCGAGGCCTACCTTGCCCAAGCGCAGGAGTTGAGCCGCACCGGCAGCTTCGGCCTGAGCCTGGCAACCCGCGAGGCCGTCTGGTCCAGGGAGACCTTTCGCATCTTCCAATGTGACCCGCAGGTCAAACCGACGCTCGATTTCGTTTTCCAGCGCATTCATCCGGAAGATCGCAATGCGGTCAGCAAGACCCTTGATCGGGCCTTCCGTGAGGTCGGCGATTTCGACCATGAGTATCGCCTGCTGATGCCCGATGGAACCATCAAATATCTCCATTCCGTGGCACGCGTGGTGAGACATGGATCCGGCCACATCGAGTTTGTCGGAGCGGTCACTGACGTCACTACGGCAAAGGAAACCGAACAGCGGCTGCGTCGCAGCGAAGCCTATCTGACCGAAGCCCAGCGCCTCAGCCACACGAGCAGCTGGGCCTGGAACGTGCGCAGTCAGGAGTTTGCCTACCGATCGGCCGAACTCTATCGCCTGTTCGGATTCAACCCGGACCAGATCGATCTGTCGGCGCAGGCTTTCCAACAACGGATCCTCGCCGAAGACTTTCGCCGGATCGTCGATGTGGAACGTCAGGCAATCCGGCAAAAGCAGCCTTTCGAAGTTGATTTTCGGATTTTGCGTCCGGACGGTTCCGTACGACACGTCCATACGGAGGGGCATCCCGTCGTCGGCGGGGACGGCGATGTCACGGAAATCATCGGCACCCACGTCGATGTCACCGAGCAGTTTGCCGCCAGACAAGCGCTGCAAAAAGCCTTTGACGAGCTCAAGCTGTCCGAGCAGCGATTTCGCGACTATGCCGAAACCGCCTCGGACTGGTTTTGGGAGAGCGGGCCGGACCACCGTATCACACGGATTTCGGAACATGCCGACACGGCCGGTCCCGTGCCCACGGGCGTGATCGGCCTCGCCCGTTGGGACATTCCACCCGATGCCGAGCTCGAGCCCGAGAAGTGGGAGCGGCATCGCGCGACGCTCGATGCCCACCTTCCGTTTCGCGACCTGGTCTACCGAAGCAAGGATCGCAACGGATCTCCGATCTACGTGCGCACCAGCGGCAAGCCCTTGCACGACGCGAACGGCAACTTTCTCGGTTATCGTGGCGTCAGCAGCGACGTGACGGCGGCCATCCGCGCCGAGCAGGCCGAAGAAGCGCTGCGCAAGGCGCAAGCCGAACTAGCTCACGTGACGCGTGTCACGATGCTCGGCGAACTCACGGCCTCGATCGCCCACGAGATCAATCAGCCCTTGGCCGCCGTGATCTCCAATGCGGATGCCTGTATCGGATGGCTCGGCCGCGAACCAGCCCAACTGAATGCCGCACGCCGTTCCGTGGAATGGATCGTCGAGGACGCCAATCGCGCCAGCGAGGTGATCCGCCGGATCAGAACGCTTGCGAAGAAGACCGAGATCGAGATGGCTCCGGTCGACATGAACCAGCTCGTCAGGGAGACGGTGGCGCTCGTCCGCCGCGAGCTTGCCACCCATGCCGTGTCGGTACGAATGGAGCTGGCGTCCGCTCTACCCAGCGTTTGCGGCGACCGGATCCAGCTGCAGCAGGTGCTGATCAACCTGGTCATGAACGGGATTGAAGCCATGCACGCCAATGTGGACCGTCCGCGCGAGCTTGCGATCCGCTCCAGCCAGGCGAGCGAGCACGGCGAAGGCCGCATGCTCCTGATCGTGACAGACAGCGGGGTCGGCCTCGGCGACGGCGCGACGGAGCGCATCTTCACACCTTTCTTCACGACAAAGCCGAGCGGCCTGGGGATGGGACTGTCGATCTGCCGATCGATCATCGAGGCTCATGCGGGCCGGCTCTCGGCCTTCCCCAATGACGGAAGCGGAGCAACATTCCAGATTGCCCTGCCCTTGCCGATCGAGGACACGTCGTGACCGACCTTCCCAAGGTGGCGACGGTGCAGACGAGTTCCGACGATCCGATCGTCTTGATCGTCGACGACGATCCATCGATGCGCCGTGCGCTCACCAACCTCTTTCAATCCGTCGGCCTCAAGGTCGAGGCTTTCGGCTCCGCGGCGGAGATCATGGAAGCCAAGCCACCGGCGGTCCCCAGCTGCCTTGTGCTCGACATCCGCCTGCCGGGCTCAAGCGGCTTTGACCTGCAGTCGGACCTAGCGAAGGCGAACATTCACACGCCCATTATCTTCATCACCGGTCATGGTGATATTCCGATGACCGTCAGGGCCATGAAGAGCGGCGCCATCGATTTTCTGACCAAGCCGGTGCGCGACCAGGACATGCTGGATGCGGTTCAGGCCGCGATCGAACGGGATCGCAAGCGACGCAATGCCGAGGAGTCGGTCGCGGGAGTGCGGTCCCGATTCGAGGGTTTAAGCGCGCGCCAGCGCGACATCCTCGCCCTGGTGGCGTCCGGCCTGATGAACAAGCAAGTCGCTGCCGAGCTCGGATTGGCTGAGATTACCGTCAAGATCTACCGCGGGCAGATCATGCGGAAAATGGGCGCCAAGTCGTTGGCCGATCTCGTCAGAATGGTGGAGGCGCTCGGAATCTCACGCCCGGGCGGAAAGGTGCAAACCTAAGTATGCTTTTCAAGCTCGCTCCAAGGGCTCACTTTCGTCAAGTGCGGCACCGTGATCGGCGGCTCCCCGATCAGGAGCGATCATCTTGTCAATCCCCTCGGCCATTTCCGTCATCGACGATGATCGATCAGTCCGCCTTGCGACCAATAATCTGCTGACGTCGCGGGGATACACGGTCAACATATTTCGCTCCGCTGACGAATTTCTTCAATCGGCCGAACTGAAGACGACGTCCTGCGTGATCGCGGATGTGCAGATGTCGTTGATGGGCGGCCTTGAGCTCTTGACGCACATGCGCAGCCTTGGTCACCACACGCCCTTCATTTTCATGACGGCTTTTCCCGACGATGCCGTGCGCGACCGCGCGCTGAAAGCGGGCGCTATCTGCTTTCTGGCGAAGCCGTTCTCCACGCCCGCTCTGCTTGAATGTCTGCGGATGGCCCTGTCCGGCTCCGATCAAACCGAGACGTGATACGCTGGCGCCGAGCCCTGGCGACACGGCGCTCACTCCACCTTGATGTTCGCCGCCTTGATCATTGGCCACCACTTCGCGATCTCCGCCTTCTGGCGGGCGCCCAGGGCCTCGGGCGTGAGCTGATCCTGGGGTGTCATCTCAAGCCCCTGACTTTCGAGCTGCTTCTTCACGCCGGGATCGTTCAGCGCTTCCACGGCAGCGGCATTGAGCTTGGCGACGATCGCCTTTGGCGTGCCCTTCGGCACCCACATGCCGGACCAGAGCGTCATGTTGAAGCCCTTCAGGCCCGCCTCCTCCGCCGTCGGGATGTCGGGCGCCGACGACAGGCGCCTGTCATCGGTGATGGCGTAGGCGCGAATGGTGCCGGCGCGGACCTGGTTGATGGAGTTCGAGGTCTGGTCGACGATGATGTCGATCTGGCCGGCAATGAGATCGTTCAGGGCGGGCGCGGTGCCGCGATACGGTACGTATTGCAGCTTGATGCCGCTGACGCTCTCGAAATAGACCCCGGCGATGTGGCTACCCGAGCCCGCGCCGGCGGTGCCGGCGGTCGGCGGCGACGGTCGCGACTTCAGCCAGTCCAGCAGCTCCTTCAGCGAGGTCGCGGGCACCGCGTTCTTGCTGACGACGATCATCGGATTGCTCGGCAGCAGCACCACCGGCTCCAGGTCCGCGACCAGGTCGTAATTGAGCTTGTAGACGGCGCCGTTGGCAACGTGGGTGCCGAGATGGCCGAACGAGATCGTGTAGCCGTCGGGGGCCGAATGCACGGCGCGGCCGACGCCGATCGAGCCGCCCGCGCCGGTGACGTTCTCGATCACCAGCGGCTGCCCAAGCGATGTCCGCATCCGCTCGGCAAGCACTCGCGCCATCGCATCCGACGGACCGCCGGCGGCGAAGGGAACGATGATGGTGATGGGACGCGAGGGATAGTCGTCGGCGCGCGCGGCGCCTGCAACAGCGAGAATAGCAATCAGCGCAGCCCAGGCGGCCTTCATTGTCTTCTCCCAGCAATGTCATTGTTGTTTTAGTCTCTTCCCGCGTACGGGAAGAGGGATCGTTCCTGAAGGGACGAAATGCCGCGCTAGAACTGCGAATAGTCGATCGGCTTGTGGCGATCGAGCGTGCGGGTGACCGGCGGCAGCGGGTATTTCAGGCCGGTGGCGCAGTTGAACAGCATCACGCGGTCGGACTTGCTGACGCGGCCGTCGGCGAGGCTGTCCTTGTAGGCGGCGTAGGTGGCAGCACCTTCGGGGCAGAGCAACAGCCCCTCCTCGCGCGCGACCTCGCTGAGCGCCGATGAGATCTTATCGTCGTCGACGGCAATGGCAAAACCGTTGCTCTGCCGCACCGCGCGCAAAATGAGAAAGTCGCCGATCGCCTGCGGCACGCGAATGCCTGACGCGATGGTGTGAGCGTCCTCCCAGCGCGTCGCATGCTCGGTGCCGGCCTCATAGGCGCGCACCATGGGCGCGCAGCCGGAGGCTTGCACCGCGACCATGCGCGGGCGCTTGCTGCCGATGAAGCCGATCTTCTCTAGTTCGTCGAACGCCTTCCACATGCCGATCAAGCCGGTGCCGCCGCCGGTCGGATAGAAGATCACGTCGGGCACGTCCCAGCCGAGCTGCTCGGCGAGTTCGAGCCCCATCGTCTTCTTGCCTTCGATGCGGTACGGCTCCTTCAAGGTCGAGGTGTCGAACCAGCCGACTTTCGCCTTGCCCTCGCCGACGATCTTGCCGCAATCGTCGATATAGCCGTTGACGCGGTAGACGGTGGCGCCCTGCAGCTCGATCTCGCTGACGTTCACCTCCGGCGTATCGGCCGGGCAGAAGATCGTGGTCTTGATGCCGCAGGAGGTCGCATAAGCCGCGAGCGCCGCGCCGGCATTGCCGTTGGTCGGCATCGCCATATGCTTGATGCCGAGCGCCTTGCCCATCGACACCGCCATCACGAGGCCGCGCGCCTTGAACGAGCCGGTCGGCAAGCGCCCCTCGTCCTTGACGATGATCTCGCCGCCGCCGAGTTTTGCACCGAGCTTGGGCAGCCGGATCAGCGGCGTCGTGACCTCGCCGAGCGAGACGATATCCCGACATTTACGCACCGGCAAAAGCTCGCGGTAGCGCCACATGTCGGCGGGGCGCTGGGCGAGCGCGTCTTTCGTCAGCGCCGTCTTCACACCGGCAAGGTCGTAGCGCACCAGCAGCGGCTTGCCGGCCTTAGAGAGGTTGTGGACCTGGTCGGCGGCGTAATGATCGCCCTCCATCGCGCATTCGAGATGGGTGACGAAGGTCGGGCGTTCGATGGTGAGGTTGTCGTTGTCTTGCATGGGGTGATTTCCTTCTTGTTTTGCAAACAGATCCCTCCGCTCGTCATTGCGAGCGCAGCGGAGCAATCCAGAGTCTTTCCGCGGAGGCAGTCTGGATTGCTTCGCTTCGCTCGCAATGACGGTGGTGGGCGGCGATGCGCGCCCGTCAAATATTCAGCACCCGTCCATACGCATCCAGCACGGCTTCCTTCATCATCTCCGACAGGGTCGGATGCGGGAACACCGTGTGCATCAGCTCCTCTTCCGTGGTCTCAAGGTTCATGGAGACGACGTAGCCCTGGATCAGCTCGGTGACCTCCGCGCCGATCATGTGGGCGCCAAGCAGCTGGCCGGTCTTCTTGTCGAAGATCACCTTGACCAAGCCCTGGTCCTCGCCGAGCGCGATGGCCTTGCCGTTGCCGACGAAGGGGAAGCGGCCGACGCGGATCTCGCGGCCGTTCTCCTTGGCCTTGGCTTCGGTGAGGCCGACGGAGGCCACCTGCGGCTGACAATAGGTGCAGCCCGGGATCAGGTTCTTGTCCATGGCGTGCGGATGCAGGCCCTTGATCGCCTCGACGCAGATCACGCCTTCATGTTCGGCCTTGTGAGCCAGCATCGGCGGCCCCGCGACATCGCCGATGGCATAGATGCCGGGGATGTTGGTCTTGCCGTAGCCGTCGATCACGATGACGCCGCGATCCGTTTTCACGCCGAGCTTCTCGAGTCCAAGGTTCTCGATGTTGCCGACGACGCCGACCGCCGAGATCACACGCTCGAACTCGGTCGTCACAGGCTTGCCCTTGCCGTCGTCAATGGTAGCGACGACGCTGTCGGCCTTCTTCTCGAGCTTGGTCACCTTGGTCGAGGACAGGATCTTGATGCCCTGCTTCTCGAAACGCTTGCGGGCCAGGCCGGCGATCTCGGCGTCCTCCACCGGCAGGATCTGCGGCAGCACTTCGACCACGGTGACGTCCGAGCCCATGGTGTGGAAGAAGGAGGCGAACTCGATGCCGATCGCGCCGGAGCCGACGACCAGCAGCGATTTCGGCATCCGCTCCGGCACCATCGCCTCGAAATAAGTCCAGATCAGCTTCTTGTCGGGTTCGAGGCCCGGCAGCACCCGCGGCCGCGCGCCGGTCGCGATGATGATGTGCTTGGCCTGATACGTCCCCTCGCCCAGCGCACCCTTGGGGCCCTCGACGTCCGACTTCTTCACGGTGACTTTGCCGGGCGCATCGATCGAGGCCGCGCCCCAGATCACGCTGACCTTGTTCTTCTTCATCAGGAAGCCAACGCCATCGTTCAGCCGCTTCGAGACACCGCGCGAGCGCTGCACCACCGCCTTCGGGTCGAACGAGACGTTGTCGGCCGACAGGCCGTAATCCTTGGCGTGCTGCATGTAGTGGTAGATCTCGGCCGAGCGCAGCAGCGCCTTGGTCGGGATGCAGCCCCAGTTCAGGCAGATGCCGCCGAGATAGGATTTCTCGACGATCGCGACCTTGAAGCCGAGCTGGGCGGCGCGGATTGCGGTGACATAGCCGCCCGGACCGGAGCCGATGATGATGATGTCGAAGGATGTCTCGGCCATGGCGGCTCCCATTCAACTCAAGAGGCGCCGCGGGCGCGGCGCTTGATCAGAAAAGACCTCACCAGCCATTCGAGCATCGTCGCCAAAGCCATTACGGCCAAGGCAATCAGCACGACCGGCTGGGCGATGTTCCGTGCCAGTTGTTCACTGGCAAAGAACGCGGAGTAAAGAAGATCGAGCCCAATCGGGTTGAGCGCGACGACTGCTCCAAGCAGCAGCGACATCCATGGCCAGCGGGTACGGACATGCAACGGTGCCCCCTCTACCGCGCGTCAGACCATCATCATGACGGGATTTTCGATCAGCTGCTTGAAGGCGCCGATCAGTTCCGCGCCGAGCGCGCCGTCGATGGCGCGGTGATCGCAGGACAGGGTCACGCTCATCATGTTCGCGATCTCGATCTTGCCGCCACGGACCACAGGCCGCTCCTCGCTGGTGCCGACTGCGAGGATGGTGGCATGCGGCGGATTGATCACGGCGGTGAAGTGGCTAATGCCGAACATGCCGAGATTCGAGACGGCCGTCGTGCCGCCCTGATATTCTTCGGGCTTCAGCTTGCGCGAGCGGGCGCGTGTCGCAAAATCCTTCATCTCGTTGGAGATGGTCGACAGCGTCTTGGTCTCCGCCTTGCGGATAATCGGCGTGATCAGGCCGCCGGGCATTGCCACCGCAACACCGACGTCCGAATGGTGGTGCTTGACCATGCCGGATTCGGTCCAGCTCACATTGCAATTCGGGATCTTCTGCAGCGCGACCGCCATCGCCTTGATGACGAAGTCGTTGACCGAGATCTTGTAGAGCGGCTTCTTCTCCTTGTCCTTGGGAGCAGCCGTATTGATCTCCTCGCGCGCGGCGAGCAGCTTGCCGATGTCGCAGTCGATCGTGAGATAGAAGTGCGGGACGTTCTGGATCGACGCGGTCAGACGCTGCGCAATCGTGCGGCGCATGCCGTCATGCGGGACGACCTCGTAGGAGCCGGGTTCGAACAGCGCCAGGATCTGCTTGTCCGACATGGTCGGCGCGGTCGAGGGTGCGCCTGACGGCGTCGCCGCGGGAGCCTTCAGGCCAATGCCGGACTTGGCCTGCTCGACGTCGCGTGCCACCACGCGGCCATGCGGGCCGGTGCCAGTCACCATCGCAACATCGACGCCGGCTTCCTTGGCGAGCCGGCGCGCCAGCGGCGAGGAGAACACGCGGCCGGCATGGCCGTTGCTCTGCGCAGCCGGTGCTGCGGCCTGCGGTGCAGGTGCTGCGGCGGGCACCGGCGCCGCTTTGGGCGCAGCAGGCGCAGGAGCCGATGCAGCAGCAGGGGCTTCAGCAGCTTTCGGAGGCGCGGCGGAGGCACTGGGCTTGGCGGCACCTGCCGCTTTCACGTCCTCGCCCTCGCCGGCCAGCACCGCGATCACGTCGTTGACAGGCACGTCCTGCGTGCCCTCTGGCACGAGAATCCTGGCGATCGTGCCCTCGTCGATGGCCTCGACCTCCATGGTCGCCTTGTCGGTCTCGATCTCGGCGATGATGTCGCCGGATTTGACCTTGTCGCCTTCCTTCTTCAGCCACTTGGCGAGGTTGCCCTTCTCCATCGTCGGCGAAAGAGCGGGCATCAGGATGTTGATGGGCATGCTGACCTCAAGAAGAACTTTGCAAAAATCCGTCTCCGGACCGAAGACGAACAGACCAGGTTAGTTGCCGATATCGCCCTGCCACAGGCGCTCATTGGCAGGGATGGAACGCCAATTCTTCATCATGGTGATGGAGCGGTCGTCGGCAAGGTCGATCCAGGAGATGCCGAACTTGTCGAGAATGTCCTTGGAGCCCTCGAAGGTGACGGACTCTCCAATCACCACGAGCTTCACCTTGAACAGTGCGAGCGCACCGGCACACATCGCGCATGGCGACAGCGTGGTGTACATGACGGTATCGTGGAACGAAATCGCACCCGCCTCGCGCAGGCAACTCATCTCGCCGTGCAGGATCGGGTTGTTTTCCTGCACGCGGTTGTTGTGGCCGCGGGCAATGACCTTGTTGTCGCGGGTCAGCACGGCGCCGATCGGCAGGCCGCCTTGCGCGATCGAGGCTTCCGCCTCGCGGATCGCCTCCAGCATGAAATCGAAATGATAGGCTTCGATCGCCACGGTCAGTGCCCCTTCCCGCGCGGCGTCGTGGTGCCGGTGTCGGTGGGACGCTCGATCTCGGCCTGGAACATCTCGATGATCCGGTTCAGCGCGTCCTCCTCGGTGTATTCGCTCTCGCGCGCATAGGCGCGCGCGGCGTGACGGGCGAGATCGACGAGCAGCAGGCCCCACATGTCGGGCTCGTCGAAGGCCCGCTGGAACGCCATCGACAGCCCGCCGTCCAGCACGAACACGCGCAGGATCTCGACCGCATCATCGCGGACGAGGACGTCGGGTGGCAATGGCTGCTCCTTCGGACCCGCCATGGTCTACCTGTAGCAGACGGCTTTGGCGGCCTCGACCACTTCGGCAGCCGAAGGCAGCGCGAGCTTTTCCAGGTTCGCGGCATACGGCATCGGCACGTCCTTGCCGGAGACCCGGGTTACAGGCGCATCCAGATAGTCGAAGGCATGCTCCATGATCCGCGCGGCGATCTCGGCGCCGACACCGCTCTGGGCCCAGCCCTCTTCCACCGTGACGGCACGTCCCGTCTTCTTGACGGAGTTGACGATGGTGTCGGTGTCCATCGGACGCAGCGTGCGCAGGTCGATCACTTCGGCCTCGATGCCGTCCTTGGCGAGTTCGTCGGCGGCCTTCAGCGCGTAGCTCATGCCGTTCGACCACGAGATGATCGTGACATGGCTGCCGGAGCGCACGATGCGCGCCTTGCCGATCGGAATCACGAAATCGTCGAGCTTCGGCACCTCGCCAGTGTGGCCGTAGAGCATTTCGTTCTCGAGGAAGATCACCGGATTGGGATCGCGGATCGCAGCCTTGAGCAGGCCCTTGTAATCAGCGGCCGAGAACGGCGCGACGACCTTGAGGCCGGGGACGTTCGAATACCAGGACGAATAATCCTGGCTGTGCTGGGCGGCCACGCGGGAAGCGGCGCCGTTGGGCCCGCGGAATACGATGGAGCAGCCCATCTGGCCGCCGGACATATAGAGCGTCTTGGCCGCGGAGTTGATGATCTGGTCGATCGCCTGCATAGCGAAGTTGAAGGTCATGAACTCGACAATCGGCTTCAACCCGGTCATCGCGGCGCCGACGCCGATGCCGGCAAAGCCGTGCTCCGTGATTGGCGTGTCGATGACGCGCTTGGCGCCGAATTCCTGAAGCAGCCCTTGCGTCACCTTGTAGGCGCCTTGGTATTCGGCAACCTCTTCGCCCATCACGAAGACGTCGGCGTCGCGGCGCATCTCCTCGGCCATAGCATCGCGCAGGGCTTCGCGGATGGTCTGCGTCACCATCTCGGTGCCGGCGGGCACTTCCGGGTCGGGTTCTGCGACGGCCTGCGGCGCCGGCGCAGCCTTGGGAGCTGGAGCCTCGGTCTTCGCGGCGGCAGGGGCTACGGATTCGGCAGCCTTCTGCTGCTGGGCAGGCGCGGGCGCCTTGGCGAGATCGGCGGCACTTTCGCCATCGGCCAGAATTGTCGCGATCGGTGTGTTCACGGCCACGTCGGCGGTGCCCTCGGGGATCAGGATCTTGCCGAGCGTACCTTCATCGGTCGCCTCGACCTCCATGGTCGCCTTGTCGGTCTCGATCTCGGCGATGACGTCGCCGGACTTGATCGTCTCACCCTCTTTTTTCAGCCATTTGGAGAGGTTGCCCTTCTCCATCGTGGGCGACAACGCGGGCATCAGCACTTGAATTGGCATATCGGCTCCAAAAGAAAGCTTGCGCGCGTTCAGCGGTAAATATCGGTCCAGAGCTCGGCGGCATCCGGCTCGGGATCATGCTGGGCGAAATCGGCGGACGCGTTGACGATGTCGCGCACCTCGGCGTCGATCGCCTTCAGATCCTGCTCGCTGACCTTGGCGGCCAACAGGCGGTTGCGCACCTGCTCGATCGGATCCTGGTCGTGGCGGACTTTTTCGACCTCCTCGCGCGTTCTGTACTTTGCGGGATCGGACATCGAGTGGCCGCGATAACGGTAGGTCTGCATCTCCAGGATGAAGGGTCCCTTGCCGGCGCGGCACCAGGCCGTCGCCTCGTCGCCGGCGGCCTTCACGGCGCGGACGTCCATGCCGTCGACCTGCTGGCCGGGAATGTTGAAGGAGGCGCCGCGCTTGGAGAAATCCTGCTGCGCCGAGGCGCGCGAGACCGAAGTGCCCATGGCGTAGCGGTTGTTCTCGATGACGTAGATCACCGGCAGCTTCCAGAGCTCCGCCATGTTGAAGCTCTCATAGACCTGGCCCTGGTTGGCCGCGCCGTCGCCGAAATAGGTGACGCTGACATTGTCGTTGTCGCGATAGTGATTGGCGAAAGCGAGCCCGGTGCCGAGCGAGACCTGTGCGCCGACGATGCCGTGGCCGCCGTAAAAGTGCTTCTCCTTGCTGAACATATGCATGGAGCCGCCCTTGCCCTTGGAATAGCCGCCGCGACGGCCGGTGAGCTCGGCCATGACGCCTTTGGCCTCCATGCCGGTGGCGAGCATATGGCCGTGATCGCGATAGCCGGTGATGACCTGATCGCCCGGCTTCAGGGCCATCTGCATCCCGACCACCACGGCCTCCTGGCCGATATAAAGGTGGCAGAAGCCGCCGATCGCGCCCATGCCGTAGAGCTGGCCGGCCTTTTCCTCGAACCGCCGGATCAGGAGCATGTCGCGGAGCGCCTTGAGCTCCTGCTCTCTGGTGAATTCCGGGGGCGAACCGCCGTCGGTCTTGTCCTGTGCAGTACTTGCGGCGGCTTTCTTGGGTGCGGCCATGGGAATTCCGGGTCAGAGAAAACTTCAGCCCTGTCTAACCCAAGTCAAACGCCCTTGGAAAGCACCGCGGCGGCATGGCACGCCTTTCATTATGCCGCACTGCAACGCGATCGTAATATTGCAAAATCTTTGACGCGGATCGGGCAACATTTAGCTCCCCGACTCCCACATCGTGTGTGGAATACCGATCGCAGATCCGCTCACGTCAGCCGCAGGAAGCAACGGGCTGCTTGCATATCGCAATCGCGCTGGCTCGATGGAGTCAGCGGCAGACCGCAAACCCCGCAAATGGCGCTTGTGCCGCTCGAGTGTCAGTTCGCCGGGATCGTCCGGACGAGATCGCGCGGATTGACGTAGTCGAGCTGGAAGCGCGCCCGCTCGTCCAGCATGTCGGGGTCGATCTTCGCGGAGCGCAGCAGCGAAACGCGCTGCTCGCTCCTGGCGCGCTCGCGCTTGAGCTGCGCGAGTTCGCTGGTCAGCGCCACGATCTCCTGGTCGAGCTCCTGGCGGGCGTTGAGGCCGTATTTGCCGGTATAGGCGTTGACGCCGAAATAGCCGACGATGGCGGCCGCCATCGCATAGAGGGCAAGACCGGTCAGGATCGATTTCAGGCGCGCGCGGGAGACCATCCTGGGAAGATGGGACAGGTTGGTTAAGGGCGTGCTAATTGCCCGCCCGCTTGGCGTTCCAATGCCTGGCTCAGCCGTCATGCCCGGCCTTGTGTCGGGCATCCACGTTCTTCGTCAATTTGGCAAAGACGTGGATGGCCGGGACATCTAGCGCGAAGACGCGCTTCGCGCTTTTGCCCGGCCATGACGGAGACCCGGGGTTCGCGGCCTCAGCCGTGATGCTTCGCGACGTGCACCGCAAACGCGTCGATATAGGCCTGGAGCACCGGCTTCAGGGACTCCTTGGTCAGGTTGCCGTCGGCATCGAACGCGTCGCCCACCCCGTTCAGATAGGCCTCCGGCTGCTGCATGATCGGGCCGGAAATGCCCGGCAGGATGTTCTGGAGCGTCTTGGCGGCACTGACGCCGCCGAGCGGGCCCGGCGAGTTCGCGATGATGCCGACCGGCTTATCGTTGAACGAGCTCTTGCCATAGGGCCGCGAGGCGACGTCGATGGCGTTCTTCAGCACCCCCGGGATCGCGCGATTGTATTCCGGCGTGACGAAGATGACGCCGTCCGATTTCTGGATTTTTTCGCGGAAAGACAGCCAATCCGCCGGCGGCGCTCCCTCGAGGTCCTGGTTGAAGAACGAGATGCCGGCCGGCGTGATGACCTCGAGCTTGAGCGAGGCCGGCGCGAGCTTGGCGAGCGCATTGGCGATCTTGAGCGAAAAGCTGTCCTTACGCAGGCTGCCGGCGATCGTGGCGATATTGTAGGCCATGGAGTGTCCTCGAAATCTTCAGCGGGAGTGCCGGGTCGGCACTTAAGCGATCTCGACCGATAGATGCAAGTGCATGGACCGGTCGGATTTGGAAACGCTGGGTTTCTGAACGGTTGCCCAAACAATCAGGCCGCCAAGTGGCGGCCCGATCCCTGGTACAAATCTGCAAATCGGCTCAGATCGTCGGATTCCACGCCGACGGGATCAGGCGATATTTGGCGCCGTCCTTCTCGACATGGCCGACCGAGGGGAAGGTGAAGTGGAAGCCGATCACGGTCGCCTTCTCGGCCGCCGCCATGTCGTAGAATTTGTGGCGGGTTTCCTGCGCCAGCGCTGCATCGGTGTCGAACACCACATGCCAGTCCGGATTGCGCAGGAAGAACTCCGGGATGTTGGTGACGTCGGACTGGATCAGCACCTTGGCATCGCCAGAGGCGACCGCGAACGAGGTGTGCCCCGGGGTGTGACCGGGCGTCGCGATCGAGGTGATGCCCGGTGCGACCTCCTTGCCCCACTCGTACTTCGTCACCTTGGATTCGAGGCCGGCAAAGGTCTTCTTCACGTTGGCGAAGTAGGTCTTCATCATCGCGTTGGACTCGGCCTTGGCGGCGTTGTCCTCGCTGGTCCAGAACTCCCAGTCCTTGCCTGGCACCATGATCTCCGCATTGGGGAAGGCAAGCGCGCCGTCGGCGAGACGAATGCCGTTGGTGTGGTCGGGATGCAGATGCGAGAGCAGCACGACGTCGATGCTCTTGGGGTCGACGCCGGCGGCCTGGAGGTTCTGCAGCGTGCGGCCGACCGCGCCCTTGCTGGGCTCGAGATTGGCGACACCGTTGCCGGTATCGATCAGCACGAGCTTGGAGCCGGTGTTGATGAGCTGCGGGTTGAACGGCACCGTGACCATGCCCTTCGGCATGTAGGCCGCCTCGCCAGCGGCCAGCGCTTCCTCCTTCGGCGCGTTGACGACGAACTTGTCCGGCATCGGGAAAGTGCGCGCACCGTCATTGATGGAGGTGCACTCGTAGCTGCCGACCTTGTAGCGGTAGAAGCCCGGCGCCTGCGTGCCGGCTTGCGGTACTGAGGCATTGGCGACGGTCGGCCCAAAGCCGGTCACGGCAGCCGCACCGAAGGTGGCGGCGCCTGCAAGCAAATGGCGGCGATTAAGATCGGTCATGAGGTCCCCTTCTGAGCGCCCCGCGGTTTTCCCGCGTGCAAATGGCGGCGGAATAATCCCCGGCTTCGCTCAGAAGGCAAGACCTTCTTTCGGTGACGTGCCGTCGCACGTCCCGATTATTTGTTCGGGTTGATGAGGAATTTTTCGCCAGTGGCGCGTTTGGCGTACACCGCGATGTTGGCGGGATCGAGCGCCTCGGAAAGCGACACCACCTTGGTGTAGTGGCTGGCAAACGTGGTCTTCAGTTCGTCGACGACGCGCTGGCGCAGCCTGGCCCCGTCCGCCTGCCCGATCTTCATCAGGAACGGAAACAGCAGCCAGCCGCCGACGCCCCAGGCCATGCCGAAGCCGCGCGGCAGCTCAATCGGGCGGACATCGAGCGCGCCATAGACATAGACCTGCTTGTGCACGTTGGAGCCGTAGCGGCTGTACTCCTTCGCGGTCTTGTTGATCGCGACTTCCATGCAGTTGAGGATGTCTCCGGCGAGCTTCCCGCCGCCGATGGCGTCGAAGGCGATGGTGGCGCCGGTCTCGACCAGCGCATTGGTGAGATCGCCGAGGAAGCTCGGTGCGCTGGAATCGACGACATATTTGGCGCCGATCTTGTGCAGGATGTCGGCCTGCTCCTTGCTGCGCACGATGTTGACCAGCGGGATGCCGTCCTTGATGCAGATCTTGTTCAGCATCTGCCCGAGATTGGAGGCGGCCGCAGTGTGCACCAGCGCCTTGTGACCCTCGCGTCGCATGGTCTCGGTCATGCCGAGCGCGGTGAGCGGATTGACGAAGCAGGAGGCACCTTCGGCCGGCGTGGTGCCTTCCGGCAGCGGCAGGCACTCGCGCACTTTCAACGTGCGATACTGCGTGTACATCGCGCCGCCGATCATGGCGACGGTCTTGCCCATCAGCGCCTTCGCGGCATCCGAGGAGCCGGTCCTGATCACGACTCCCGCGCCTTCGTTACCGACCGGCATGGATTCGTCGAGCCGGCCTGCCATCGCCCGCATCGCGCCTTCCGGCACTTTCGCGGTGATGACGGGAGCTTCTTTGGTGCCCGAAGCCTTTGCCGTGCTCATGTCGGCCGCGCCGATCAAGAGCCCGAGGTCGGACGGGTTGATCGGCGCGGCCTCGACGCGGACGACAACCTCGTCCGCGGCGGGTTCGGGGGTCGGCACGTCGAGCAGCGAGATTTCGAGCTCACCGCTCTTCTTGATCAGCGAACGCAGTTGCAGGCCGTTCTTGCCGTCGCTCATGTCGATCCTCCCCTGTTCTTGTCCGACCGCTGGCTTATGCCAGCGCCTTCAGTGCCGCCTTGCCGCCGTAGAGCGCCTGCTTGCCGAGCTGCTGCTCGATGCGCAGGAGCTGGTTGTATTTGGCGGTGCGATCGGAGCGCGCAAGGGAGCCGGTCTTGATCTGACCGCAATTGGTGGCGACCGCGAGGTCGGCGATGGTAGAATCCTCGGTCTCGCCGGAGCGGTGCGACATCACCGAGGTGTAGCCGGCCTTGTGCGCCATCTCGACGGCGGCGAGCGTCTCGGTCAGCGTGCCGATCTGGTTGACCTTGATCAGGATCGAATTGGCCCGTCCGGCCTTGATGCCTTCGGCGAGGCGCTTGACGTTGGTGACGAAGAGATCGTCACCGACGAGCTGGCACTTCTTGCCGACGAGGTCGGTCAGCTCCTTCCAGCCGTCCATGTCGTCTTCCGACATGCCGTCCTCGATGGTCACGATCGGATAGCGCGAGACGAGATCAGCAAGGTACTTGGCCTGCTCGGAGATCGAGCGGGTCTTGCCCTCGCCCTCGTAGACGTATTTGCCGTCCTTGAAGAACTCGGTCGAGGCGCAGTCGAGGCCAATGACGATGTCGGAGCCCGCCTTGTAGCCGGCCTTGCCGATCGCGTTCATGACGAATTCGAGCGCGGCGTCCGCCGACGGCAGGTTCGGGGCAAAGCCGCCCTCATCGCCGACATTGGTGTTGTGGCCGGCCTTCTTCAATTCGGACTTCAGGGTGTGGAAGACCTCCGCGCCATAGCGCAAGCCCTCGGCAAAGGAGGACGCGCCAACCGGTAGGATCATGAACTCCTGGAAGTCGATCGGATTGTCGGCGTGCATGCCGCCATTGATGATGTTCATCATCGGCACCGGCAGCAGCCGCGCCGAGGTGCCGCCAACGTAACGATAGAGCGGCATGTCGAGCGAGTTCGCGGCCGCCTTGGCGCAGGCGAGCGACACGCCGAGGATGGCGTTGGCGCCCAGCCGGCTCTTGTTCGGCGTACCGTCGAGGTCGATCATGATCTGGTCGAGCTGGGCCTGCTGCTCGACATCGAGGCCGCTCAGGGCCTCGAAGATTTCGCCGTTGACGGCGCCGACCGCCTTGGTGACGCCCTTGCCGAGATAGCGAGTCTTGTCACCGTCGCGTAGTTCCACCGCCTCATGGGCGCCGGTGGAGGCGCCGGACGGCACGGCAGCACGGCCAAGCGCGCCATCTTCCAGCACGACGTCGACCTCGACGGTGGGATTGCCACGGCTATCGAGAATTTCGCGGCCGATGATGTCGATGATGGCGGTCATGATGTGCACTTCCGTTCGTTAGGGCTGATCGGTGCCGCGGGTCTTACACGGACCGCAAGCAAATGTGAACGCTTGGAGGGTGGGCTTCGACTGACGCGTGAAGCGGCTCGGACTAAGGTTGACCGCATCTGGTCTGCCGCAAAACCTCAATCTGAAACGGTCGGGGTAACGCCATGAATCGCCGCCAGTTTCTTGCCTCGAGCATCGCCCTCCTCGCGACCCGCCCGAGTTTTGCGCAGGAAGGCCCGTTCCGGACAAAATACTACCCCATTAGCTCCGGCATCGGTCTGCACGACCTCGCTCCCGCTCCCGATGGCACGGTCTGGTTTACGGCCCAGGGCAAGGGCCTGCTCGGCAGGCTCGATCCGAAGGATGGCAGCCATAAGACGGTCAGCCTCGGCCAGGGCGCCGCCCCGCACGGCGTGACCATCGGCCCCGACGGCGCGCCCTGGATCACCGAGGGCGGCCAGAATGCGATCGCCCGCGTCGATCCTTCCGACCTCAAGGTCACCCTGTTCCGCCTGCCCGAGAAGTTCGCCTACGCCAATCTCAACACCGGCGTGTTCGACAAGGACGGCACCTATTGGTTCACCGGCCAGTCCGGCTATTACGGCCGCCTCAAGCCGAACGCGGGCGGGATGGACGTGTTCAGGGCGCCCAAGGGCGTCGGCCCCTACGGAATCACCGTCACGCCCAAGGGCGACGTCTGGTATGCCTCGCTTGCCGGCAGCTATATTGCCAGGATCGATCCGGCGACGGGCAGCGCCAGTGTGGTCGAGCCGCCGACGCCGAGCCAGGGTTCGCGACGGGTCTGGTCGGATTCGAAAAGCCGGATCTGGGTCAGCGAGTGGAACAGTGGCCACGTCTCGGTGCACGATCCCGCGGAAGCCTCCTGGAAGACCTGGAAGCTGCCCGGCGAGCGTCCCCGCACCTACGCGGTCTATGTCGATGACAAGGACAAAATCTGGCTGACCGATTTCTCCGCCAACGCCATCGTCCGCTTCGATCCCGCCACCGAGCGTTTCAACGTGTTCGCCAGCGACAAGGCTAACGCCAATGTGCGCCAGCTCGACGGGAGGCCGGGCGAGCTCTGGGGCTGCGAATCCGGCAACGACCGGATCGTCATGATCCAGACGGTCGCCGCCGGTTGACGACAGCGGCATTTGCGTCCATCCCGGCACGCGGAACAGGATGTGACGACAATGGCGAAGAAATCCCTTCAGCTGGGCCGCGCGGTCGAATGGCCGCACACACCGGAAGAAGCGCAGCTCGACCGCGTGCCGAACCCGCAAAAGGGCACGGACTATCTGGTACGCTTCACCGTGCCGGAATTCACCTCGCTCTGCCCGGTCACGGGACAACCGGATTTCGCACATCTGATGATCGACTACGCCCCCGGCCAATGGTTGCTGGAATCGAAGTCGCTCAAGCTCTACATCGCGAGCTTCCGCAATCACGGCGCCTTCCACGAGGACTGCACCGTGATGATCGGCAAGCGCATCGCGAGCGAGATCAAGCCGAAGTTCCTGCGCATCGGGGGCTATTGGTATCCGCGCGGCGGCATTCCAATCGACGTGTTCTGGCAGACGGGCCGCGCGCCGAAGGGATTGTGGGTGCCCGAGCAGGGCGTCGCGCCCTATCGCGGCCGGGGCTGAGCTTGAAGAGACCGTTTCTGACTCACCGCGTTCGGTCTCGACCGCGAAGATTTGCTCGCTCGGGGGACGAGGTATAGCGGCTAACAACCATGCCGCTCGAATAAGCCTTGGCCTCGAGTAATTTTAGCTTCCTGAACCCCGACGCCGCGAAGATCCTGACGCCGTCACCCAATACCGCCGGGTTGACGTAGAATTGAAACTCGTCAACGAGACCTTGTTCGATCAGCGCCGCGGCAAACCCCGCGCCACCGAACACGCCAATGTCGCGCCCTCGTTGGCTCTTTAAGGCGCCGACCACCTCGTGCAAATCTCCGCTGACAAGCGTGGTTCGTTCCCACGCCGGCTCCGTTGGCTTATTCGTCGGAACCATTTTGCTCATTTCTGTGATACGCTTAGCGAACGCGTAGAATGGCTCAGTTGGGTAGCGGTTCGCTGCGTTCTCCCAATGCCGTAGATACCCTTCATTCAGCATCTTCCGACTGAGAAGAATCGTGTCGATGCGCTCGAAGTGTGCATTGAAATCGCGCTTCAGTTCATCATCCCAAAAGTTGTTGTCACCCCAACCCCATAGCTGCCAATTTACCGTTCCGTAGGAGCCGACAAAGCCATCGGCTGACACCTGCATCTGAAGGATAAGTTTTCGCATCGGTCTATTCTCTCGAATCATGCAAGGATCGAAGTTGCGAACGATTCAGCAGCCCATTGTTTGAAGGTCGTTCGAGTTGTGTTTTCTGAAGCTGGCGTGTCGAGTGCCCATCGCTCTTGGCGATTGAAGCTCGCTGGGGTTTCGATCAACGCTTCCGTGAAGCTGGCTGATATCCCGTTTGCGATCATGCTGCTGCGGGCGTCATCGAGCGGGACAGATCGATAAGTCACGTCTTTGCGCAGTTTCCTGCCCAGGAGCTCTGTCACCTTCTGAAATATGTAAAAGCCGCCGCTTCCAACCTGATGAATATCTGCCGGCATTTTCCACCACTCCTCCAGCACTGAGACTTTGTGACTGATTTACATTTGGAAGCATTGACGCCATCATCGAATGATGTCAATAGTAAATCGATTTACAAAGGGAACTACGGATGTCGGGAAGACAGCGATCAGGTTGCCCAATCAGTCTGTCGCTGGAGTTGCTCGGCGATCGCTGGACGCTGCTGATTGTGCGTGACATCGTTTTCGCGGGGAAACAGCACTTCCGGGAATTTCTGCAGTCCGATGAATCGATATCATCGCGGACGCTTGCGGAGCGGCTTCAAACGCTGCAAGAAGGCGGCGTCCTTACCCGTCATGACGACCCCACGCATAAACTGAAGGCGATTTATCGCCTTACGGAGGCGGGCATTGATCTGCTGCCTGTCCTCGCCGAGCTTGGCTTATGGGGCAGCAAATATCGTAATGCTGATCCGGATCTTGGTGCGATTGCCGAGAGACTATCGGCGGGGGGCCCCAAGATGCTTTCCCAGATGAAGCAAAAACTGAGGAAAGGAGGTTCTAAATGACGATACGCCGCGTCAGGCGCTAGACATCTTTTAGGCGACTGCATCCGATGGCGCCCGCTGTTTCAACAGCCGCGCACAGGCGAAGCCCAGCGCGACCATGATCGCGGCGCTCGCGAACAGGGTCGGCATCTTGCCGCCATGCTGGAGGCCAAGTCCATAGGCGAGCGGCCCCACCGTCTGCCCCATGAAGAAGAAGAACGAATGCAGCGACAACGCGGTTGCGCGCGCCTCGACCGAGAGTTCGCTGGCAAACATCTGAAGGCAGCCATGGGCGATGTAGAAGCCCCATCCCATCACGATGAGATTGAACGCCTGGACTTCCCAGCGCAGGCCGAAGCCGACGGCAACGAGCTGCGAAGCCACCAGCGTCATGCCCGCGATCATCATTCCCTTCATGCCCAGCCATGGCAGCAGGCGCGACACCGTCAGCGTGTAGAACAAGCCGCCGACCGCAAAGCCCGCGATGACGATGCCCGCGATCGAGAGCGAGGTCTGACCGAGCTCGAACAGGAACGAAGCGATGTAGGGAAACAGGCCGAGCACGCAGCAGCCTTCGATGAACACCGCCGCATAACAGACATAGGCGTTCGGGTTGGTGAAGATGGTGCGATAGCCCGCCTTCAGCGCCGACAGGCTCGTCTTCGGCGGATGCTTGACCTTGGCGCCACGAAAACCGGCGGCGACCGCGATCGAGGCAACGATCACCAGCGCGCCGAGCACCGCCAGCACGCCGCGCCAGCCGAGGAAATCGCCGATCAGGCCGGAGGCCGAGGCGCCGAGGAGATTGCCCGCCATCGCGCCGGCGAGCGTGCGGCTGATCGCGACCTGGCGCTTCTCCGGACCGACGAGATCGCTGGTCAGGCTGAGCGCCACCGGAAACACGCCGCCGGAGCCGATACCGGCGAGGATACGGGTCGCGAACAGAACCGAGAATGAGCTCGAGAGCGCCCCCAGGATGTTGGCAAGGCCGAGCAGCGCGAGGCAGCCGATCATCAGCCGCGTCTTGCCGAACAGATCGGCGGCGGCGCCGACGATCGGCTGGATGATCGAGAAGGTGAAGGCGAACACCGCGGCAAAACCGGCAGCGGTCGCGATGCTGACGCCAAAGTCCTCCGCGACGTGCGGCAGCACCGGATCGAGCGCGCGCGCGGAGAGCGCCGCGGCGAAGCTTGCACCGGAGATGACGTAAAGCGCGGCCGGCAGGCCGTGATCGTGCGCCCGCGCCTCGCCTTGCTGCATCAGCGCGGGTCGGCTTTGGTCGAATCCTTGGCGAGCGCGTCGAATGCCATCAGCCTTCGGATCAGCCCTTCGAACTCGCGCAGCGGCACCATGTTGGGTCCGTCGGACGGCGCGCTGTCAGGATCGGGATGGGTCTCGATGAAGATACCGGCAACACCGACGGCGACGGCTGCGCGTGCGAGCACCGGCACGAATTCGCGCTCGCCTCCGGAAGACGTCCCCTTCCCGCCCGGCTGTTGCACCGAATGAGTCGCGTCGAAGATCACGGGGGCGCCGGTGGTGCGCGCCAGGATCGGCAGCGCGCGCATGTCGGAGACCAGGGTGTTGTAGCCGAAGGACGCGCCGCGTTCGGTGACGAGCACGTTGGGATTGTTCGCGCTCGTGATCTTGGACACGACGTTGGCCATGTCCCAGGGCGCAAGAAACTGACCCTTCTTGACGTTGACGACCTTGCCGGTTGCGGCCGCCGCCAGCAGCAGATCGGTCTGGCGACATAGGAAGGCGGGAATCTGCAACACGTCCACCGCCTGCGCCACCTCGGCACACTGCCTGGCGTCATGCACGTCGGTCAGGACCGGCAGGCCGAGCGACGATCGGATTTCGGCGAAGATCGGCAGCGATTGTGCAAGTCCGAGGCCACGCGCGGCCGACGCGCTGGTGCGATTGGCCTTGTCGAATGAGGTCTTGTAGACGAGGCCGATCTGCAGCCGCGCGGCGATCTCCTTCAGCGCGGAGGCCACCTCCAGCGCATGCTGGCGGCTTTCGAGCTGACACGGCCCGGCAATGATCGAGATCGGCAGATCATTGCCGAATTTGACCTTGCCAATGGTGACGACCGGCGCCGCTGACGTCGAAGAGCTCAAGGCAAATCCCTCGTTCCGGCGCGACCATAGCCGCGATGAAGGGCGGATCAACCCCATTCGGCCTGGGCTCCCAGAATATCAGGGTTGCGCCCAGGCTCTCCGCGACGCCCTCGCGCCGGCCGCCTCTACTTCACCGCCGAGAAGGCGGTCGGCGCCAGGATCTGGCTGACGATGTTGCCGACGATCTGGCCGTCCGCCTCGCTCTCGGCGCGCCCCTTCATCCAGTCCGGATCGGTCATGAAGGCGGCCCACTTCTTCTCGCGCTCGGCGAGCGACTCCCAGGCCAGGAAATAGGTCAGCTCCTGGTTGGATTCACCGATCAGCGTCGTGAAAAATCCGGCCTGCCTGATGCCATGCTTTTCCCACACCTTCAGGGTGACGGTCTCGAACCGCTTGAGCAGTGCCGGCAGGCGGCCGGGCACGCAGCGATAGATGCGCATTTCGTAGATCATTCGTATTCCTCCCTGATCAGGTCCGGCGGTTATAACGGCCGGCCCCGACGGTGTCTTGAGGCCCGCTCAGCCGCCCCGGTAGCGTTCCGTGCATGGCTAGAGCCCGCTCAAGCCGCTTCATCGAGAGCGGGTTCCCGCAATGCTGCCGCAATGATACGGCCGCTACAATGGCGCGATTGAGGTTGAGGTGCGGATCATGCGGATTTTGCTCGTCGAGGACGAGGCCGAAATGGCCGACGCGCTGGCGTCGGCGCTGAAGCGCTACGACATGGTCGTGGACCACGCCCCCACGCTTGCCGAGGCGGAAGAGGCCATTTCTGCCGACGTCCACGCCGCCGTCCTGCTCGATCGCCAGCTTCCCGATGGCGACGGTCTCACCCTGATCCCGAAACTGCGGGCGCGCGCCGACGGCGTGCCGATCATCGTGTTGACGGCGCGCGGCGAACTCGCCGACCGGGTCGCCGGCCTCGACTGCGGGGCGGATGATTATCTGTCAAAGCCGTTCGCGGTGGAGGAATTGCTGGCGCGACTGCGCGCCGTGCTGCGCCGGCCCGCCGGGCTGCATCCCGACATCATGCACGCCGGCCGCCTCGCCTTCGATTTCGGCCATCGCGAGGCAAGCATCGACGGGGCTCCGCTCGAGCTGCCGCGGCGCGAGCTCCTCGTGCTGGAAGCCCTGGTCCGCCGCATGGGCCGGACCGTGCTGCGCTCCGCGCTGGAAGAAGCCGTCTACAGTTTCGACGACGAGATCCAGTCGAATGCGCTCGATACGCACGTGTCGCGCCTGCGCCGCAAACTCTCGGAAGCCGATGCGCGCGTGGAGATCCACGGCATCCGCGGCGTCGGCTATCTCTTGAAGAAGCTGCCATGAGCAAGCACCACGAACCCTATTGCCTGCGCTCGCGGCTGAGCTGGCGCCTGCTGTCGCTCCAGGCGGTGCTGCTCACGGCGCTCGTTGCCGTCGTCGTCGGGGCATTGAGCGCGTCGGGATTCGTGATCGCCGGGCGCGACGAAGATCGCGTGATCGATATCGTCCAGCGCGCGCTCGGACGCGACGCGCAAGGCGACCTGGTCCTGCGGCCGACGACCGAGCTGAAACAATTGCGCAGCGAGACCCCCGATCTCTGGTTCCTGGTCCGCGACAGGCAGGGACATTCGCTCAGCGAAGGCGCCGTGCCGGCCGAATTCGCCGCCATCGGCAGCGGCCTCGACCAGATCAGCCAGGCCCGGCTCGGCTGGCAGCTGTTCGAGGACGATCCGCGCAAGCCCCCGGCGCGGCTGAAGCGGGTCGATACCGACGCCGGCAATGTGCAAATCATCACGGCGACGCAAGGCAAGCTCACGGGCGCCAAGGCGTTGATCATGACATCGCTTGCACTGCTCGGCATCGCCCTGCCTGGCCTGCTCCTCATGGGAACGGCGACGTTCATCGCCACGCCGATGATCGTGCGGCGCGCCTTCGAGGCGCTCGATGCGACGGCGGACCAGGCGCGGCACATCGACATCCATCAACGCGGCACGCGGCTGTCGCTGGACCGGATTCCGCTGGAAGTCGTGCCGCTCGTGACCGCGGTCAACGACGCGCTGGCGCGGCTAGACCAGGGCTATGCCCGCCACAAGCGCTTCGTCGCCGATGCCGCACACGAGTTGCGCACACCGATCGCGATCCTGAACACGCGGCTGGAGTCGCTTCCAGCGGGGCCGGACAAGACCCGGTTGCTGGAGGATTCCGCGCGCCTGGCAACGCTTGCCGAGCAGCTGCTGGACATTCAAAGGCTCGACCGCTGCGGCCATCCCTTCACGCGCGTCGACCTCGTCGCAATCGCGCAAAGCGCGGCCGCAGATCTTGCGCCGCTGGCCATTGCCGCCGGCTACGAGTTGGCGCTCGACGCCCCCTCCACGCCGGTCGAAACGATCGGCGATGCGGCGGCGCTGGAGCGCGCGCTGACCAACCTTGTGCAGAATGCGATCCAGCACGGCCCGCGCCGCGGCACCATAGGCATTCGTGTCAGCAGGCCCGCGAGCATCGAGGTCACGGACGAAGGCGCCGGCATTCCGGCCGATCAGCGCGAACAGATATTCGAACCGTTCTACCGGCTGACACCGCTCGATCGCGGTGCCGGCCTCGGTCTCAACATGGTGCGCGAGATCGTGCTCCTGCATGGCGGCCACATCTCGGTCGCGGACACAGCGATCGGCGGCGCGTGCTTCAGGATGTCACTGCCGCCCGTCCGGGAGAATTGACGCAATCGACAGGCGGCACGCAATGCTGTCGCAATGCACTCAAGCGATTGTTCGGCCGCCTCACCTCTGACCTGCGAGGCGCAACCAAGATGCCGGAGTGCGCATGCCCAACGATTTCCTCTCGTTCTTCCTGTCATGGATGTCAGCCCCGCGCCGCGTCGGCGCGATCGCGCCGTCAGGCGCGGCGCTGGCCGATCTCATCACCCGCGAGATCACCGCATCGACCGGCCCTGTTCTCGAGCTCGGCCCCGGCACCGGCGCGTTCACCTACAAGCTGCTCAAACGCGGCGTGCGCCAGCAGGACCTCACGCTGATCGAATACGGCTCCGACTTCATGAAGGTGCTCCAGATGCGTTTTCCGAACGCGCGCGTCTTGTGGATGGATGCAGGGCGGCTCGCAACGGAGCGCCTCTATGACGGCGCGCCCGTCGGCGCGGTCGTGAGCGGCCTGCCGCTGCTCAACATGTCGACGCGCAAGGTGGTCTCGATCGTCGGTGGCGCGTTCAGTCATGTCCGCCCCGGCGGCGCCTTCTACCAGTTCACCTACGGCATGAGTTGTCCGATCCCGCGGCCCGTGCTCGACCGGCTGGGCTTGCGCGCAAAGCTGGTGGATCGTGCCCTGCTGAACGTGCCGCCGGCCGCCGTCTACAAGCTGACGCGACGGCCGCAGATGAAGCTCGTCACGGGATCGCTTGCGCCTGATACGTCAATGCCGGCCGCGCCGGAGCCGATGCATCTTGCAGGTGACTGCACCGCCACGCGCTGAGCGATTACACCAGGCGGCTCTGAACCATTGCCGCGCGAATGAACGACGCGAACAGCGGATGCGGCTCGAACGGTCGCGACTTCAGTTCCGGATGGAACTGGACGCCGATGAACCAGGGGTGATCCTCGTACTCGACGATCTCCGGCAGCACGCCGTCGGGCGACAGGCCCGAGAATTTCAGCCCGTGCTGCTCGAGGCGATCCTTATAGGCGGTGTTGACCTCGTAGCGATGGCGGTGGCGCTCGGAAATCTCGGTCGCGCCGCCATAGACTTCCGAAACGCGGCTGCCGCGATTGAGCGCCGCGGGATAGGCGCCCAAGCGCATCGTGCCGCCGAGATCGCCGGCGTTGGTGCGCTTCTCGAGCTCGTTGCCGCGCAGCCATTCCGTCATCAGGCCGACCAGGGGCTCCTTGGTCGGGCCGAACTCGGTGGAGTTGGCCTCCTCGATCCCGACGAGATTCCGAGCTGCCTCGATCACCGCCATCTGCATGCCGAAGCAGATGCCGAAATACGGCACGTCGCGCTCGCGCGCGAACTGCGCCGCGCGGATCTTGCCTTCGGCGCCGCGCTGGCCGAAGCCGCCGGGCACCAGAATGCCGTTGACGTGCTCGAGGAACGGCGCGGGATCTTCCTTCTCGAAGATCTCGCTTTCGATCCAGTCGAGATTGACCTTCACCTTGTTGGCGATGCCGCCATGGGAGAGCGCCTCGATCAGCGACTTATACGCATCCTTCATGCCGGTATACTTACCAACGATGGCGATGGTGACGTTGCCCTCGGGATTGCGGATGCGCTCGTTGATCTGCTGCCAGCTCCGCAGCTCCGGCGGAATCCGCGAGCCGATGCCGAAGGCGGCAAGCACTTCGTCGTCGAGGCCTGCGGCGTGGTAAGCCTGAGGGACAGCGTAGATGCTGTCGGCGTCGCGCGCCTCGATGACGGCGCTCTCGCGCACGTTACAGAACAGCCCGAGCTTGCGCCGTTCCTCCTTCGGGATCTCGCGATCGGTACGGCAGAGCAGGATGTCCGGCTGGATGCCGATCGAGCGCAGCTCCTTGACGGAGTGCTGCGTCGGCTTTGTCTTCAGCTCACCGGCGCTCGGGATGTAAGGCAGCAGCGTCAAATGAATGTAGATGGCGTGATCGCGCGGCAACTCGTTCTTGAGCTGGCGGATCGCCTCGAAGAACGGCAGGCCCTCGATGTCGCCGACGGTGCCACCGATCTCGACCAGCACGAAGTCGTAATCGTCGTTGCCGTCGAGGACGAAATCCTTGATGGCGTTGGTGACATGCGGAACCACCTGGATGGTCGCGCCGAGATAATCGCCGCGCCGCTCCTTGGAGATGATGTCCTGATAAATGCGCCCGGTCGTGATGTTGTCGGCCTTAGTCGCCGGCCGCCCGGTGAAGCGCTCATAGTGACCGAGATCGAGGTCGGTCTCCGCGCCGTCATCGGTCACGAACACTTCGCCGTGCTGATACGGCGACATCGTTCCGGGATCGAGATTGAGATAGGGGTCAAGCTTGCGGAGGCGGACCTTGTAGCCCCGAGCTTGCAACAGGGCACCGAGTGCCGCTGAAGCCAGACCCTTGCCGAGCGAAGAAACCACGCCGCCGGTGATGAATATGTACCGCGCCATGGGGCTTAACCTCTAATCCCTCGAATTCGATTCGCCAAAGCGATTCGTATTCCGCCCCAAACATTTTGCGGGGCTGTGGGTGAGCCAGAACTGAGAGTGGTGACAGAGCCTTGATAGGGATTGTTGATCCAGGACGGTAGAAGCCGCCCTGCATGGCCCCCCTGTTTTATTGCGAACGCGGTACCTGCGGGCCGCTCGGTGCCGGAGCCTGCTGCTCGTCGGCCTTCTTCAGCGAATCCAGGATGCCACCCGAGGTCGGCGGCGCGATCGGTCCGCCACCGGCCGGCTGTGTCTGCGACGCCGGCGCACCGATGATCGACGACGGCTTGCGGTCGTAGCCGGCATACCAGGACAGGAACAGGCTGGTGAGGAAGAAGCCGACGGCCAGAATCGCGGTGGTCCGCGTCAGAAGGTTCGCCGTGCCGCGGCTCGACATGAAGCCTGCGCCGCCTCCCATGCCGAGGCCCCCGCCTTCCGACTTCTGGAGCAGGACGGCGCCGATCATAACGGTGACGATCATGAGGTGAATGACGATGACAACGGTCTGCATAGTGTCCTTCCGTCACAAGCCGACAGCGCCGAGACGGCGGCCAATCGTGCTTCGCGGGGTTTTCCTGAAGTTGCGCGGTGTTACACGATCGGACGGGGCATTGCCACCCCCGATCAGCCCCGGACCAGTGGTTTGAACCAGCCAGGGACGGCCCTGCCTAATTAGGGCAGCCCTGCGCAATCGCAAGGAAATCGGCCGCCTTCAGGCTGGCCCCGCCGACCAGCGCGCCATTGACGTTCTTCACGGCCATCAGCTCGGCCGCGTTCGAGGGCTTGACCGAGCCGCCATAGAGAATGCGCATCCCGGCGCCGTCGGCCTTGAACCTGGAGGTCAGGAATTCCCGGATAAAGCCATGAATCTGCTCGACATCCCGAGACGTCGGGGTCAGGCCGGTGCCGATCGCCCAGACCGGCTCATAGGCCACGACCAGATTGGCGGAGGTCGAGCCATCCGGCAGCGAGCCGGTGAGCTGGCCGCGCAGGATATCCAGGGTCTGGCCCGCATCGCGCTGGCCCTGCGTCTCTCCGATACAGACGATCGCCGTCACCCCGGCGCGCCAGGCGGCCTCAGCCTTCTGCCGGATCAGGGCATCGCCCTCGCCATGGTCGGCGCGGCGCTCGGAATGGCCGACGATGACGGCGGTCGCACCCGAATCCGCTAGCATTTCGGCGGCGATGTCGCCGGTATGGGCGCCCGAGGCTTTGGGGTGGCAATCCTGGGCCCCCACCGCGACCTTCTTGCCGCGTGCCTTCTCGGCAAAGGCAGCGATCAGGGTCGCCGGCGGGCAAACCAGCAGCTCGGCTTTGCCGGCCACCTCTGCCGCGCCATTGAGCATGGCGTCGAATTCGGCAGTCGAGGCCTTGAGGCCGTTCATTTTCCAGTTGCCGGCGATCAGGGGGCGGATGGCATCGGTCATGTCAAATTCCAGCAAAATTTGGTTTGTTCATGCGCTAGCAGAGGTCCAGTGGCAGTTCCAGAGACCAGGGGCTTTTAACCGCAGGGATCGAAAGCCTGCTAGACCCGAGGTTGCGGGGGGAAAGCCACCACTTTATGATGATTGATCAATTTGGTGACGCGCTTTTGCGGAATCTGCATTAAGACGCGCTCCCATTCCCCTCCTGCCAAACAAGTTGGACCGAATGCTTCGAGGAATGCGCAAGGCCTCATCAAACTGGCTCGGCAAGACCATTATGGCCATTGTGATGGGCGTGCTGATCATCAGTTTCGGCGTTTGGGGCATTGCCGACATCTTCAAGGGCTTTGGGCAGTCCACCGTGGCCAAGGTCGGCGGCACCGAGATTTCGTTGAACGAGTTCCGCCAGATTTACACTGATCGCCTCCAGCAGATCAGCCGCCAGTTCGGCCGGCCGCTGTCGCCTGAGCAGGCGCGCGCCTTCGGCCTCGACCGTCAGGTGCTCCAGCAGACGATCGCGGAAGCCGCCCTCGACGAAGAGGCGCGCCGGCTCGGGCTCGGCCAGTCCGACGACCAGATCCGCCAGCTCATCATGAACGACCCGAACTTCAAGGGCGTCGGCGGCAACTTCGATTCGAACCGCTTTCAGTCCGTGATCCGCAATTTCGGCTATACCGAGCAGCGCTACGTTTCGGAGCAGCGCAAGGTCTCACTGCGTCGGCAGATCACCGGCACGATCGGTGCCGGCCTCGAGCCGCCGAAGGCGATGCTCGACGTGCTGACGCGCTTCCAGAACGAGCAGCGCGCCATTGAATTCGTCAGGCTCGACGCAGCTCAGGCAGGCACCATCGACGCGCCATCGCCGGAGGCGCTCGCCGCCTATTTCGAGGATCACAAGGTCCAGTTCCGCGCGCCCGAATATCGCAAGATCGCGTTCGTCGTGATCTCGCCGGAGGAGATCGGCAAGTGGAGCGAGGTGTCGGACGAGGACGCCAAGAAAGCATTCGACCAGCGCAAGGACCGGCTCGGCACGCCGGAGAAGCGCCAGATCCAGCAGATCGTATTCCCCAACGCCGCCGAGGCGCAGGCCGCACGCGAGCGGCTCACCAGCGGGACGTCGTTCGAGGACCTCGGCAAGGAGCGCGGACTGAGCGCGTCTGACGTCGATCTCGGGCTCGTGACCAAATCCTCGCTCGATCCCGCAGTTGGAGACGCTGTCTTCGCGCTTCCCGCCGGTGAAATCAGCCAGCCGATCCAGGGCCGTCTCGGCACGTCGATCGTCAAGGTCGAAAAGATCGAGCCGGGCACTGAGGCGAACTACGCGAGCGTTGCCGCCGACATCAAGCGCGAGATCGCCACCGAGCGTGCGCGCGTCAAGGTCGCCGATCTCCGCGACAAGATGGAAGACGAGCGCGGCGGCGGTGCCAGCGTGATCGACGCGGCGCAGAAGCTCGGCCTCACCGCCGTGACCATCGACGCCGTCGACCGTTCCGGCCGCGCGCCGAGCGGCCAGCCGGTCTCCGGCATTCCGCAGGGCCTCGACGTGGTGTCGCAGGCCTTTAACACCGATGTCGGCGTCGACAACGACTCGATCTCGTTCAAGGGCGGCTATGTCTGGTACGACGTGCTTGCCATCACGCCCTCGCGCGACCGCAATCTCGACGAGGTTCGCGACCAGGTCGAGGTGCGCTGGCGCCAGGACCAGATCGCGACCAAGCTGAAGGCCAAGGCGACCGAGATGGTGCAGAAGCTCGAATCTGGCGGCAAGCTCGCCGACGAAGCAGCCGCGATCGGCGCCAAGGTCGAGACCGCCACCGGCTTCAAGCGGGACGACTCGCCCGCCAGCGTGCCCGCGGCCATCGTGTCGGCCGCCTTCCGCGTCGCCAAGGACGGCGTCGGGCAGACGGCAGTGACCGGCGGCACCGAGGTGATCGTGTTCCGCGTTACCGAGATCATCGATCCCACCGTCGATGCCGCTTCCGATGCGGTCAAGAAGCTGAAGGACAGTCTCGACCGCGCGCAGACCGAGGAGCAGGTCGCGTCCTACGTCAACAAGCTTGAAAGCGACATCGGGACCACGATTAATCAGGCCGCCTTCGCGCAGGTGACCGGCGCGAACCAGTGAGTTGAAAGCACGCGATGGACGACCTGAAATCGATCATTGGAAAAGTGGCGACCGGCGCCAGCCTGTCGCGTGACGAAGCGGCTTCCGCCTTCGACGCCGTGATGTCCGGCGAGGCTACGCCCTCGCAAATGGGCGGCCTGCTGATGGCGTTGCGGGTACGCGGCGAGACCGTGGACGAGATCACCGGCGCGGTCTCGGCCATGCGCTCCAAGATGCTCACGGTCGATGCGCCCGCGGACGCCGTCGACATTGTCGGCACCGGCGGCGACGGCTCCGGCTCGGTCAATGTCTCGACCTGTGCCTCCTTCATCGTTTCGGGCGCCGGTCTGCCGGTGGCCAAGCACGGCAACCGCGCGCTATCGTCGCGTTCGGGCGCTGCCGACGTGCTGGCTTCGCTGGGGGTGAAGATCGATCTGAGGCCCGAGCAGGTCGGCCGCTGCATACGCGAATGCGGCATCGGCTTCATGTTCGCGCCCGCCCATCATCCCGCCATGAAGAACGTCGGCCCGACCCGGGTGGAGCTTGCGACACGCACGATCTTCAACCTGCTCGGTCCGTTGTCCAATCCGGCCGGTGTGAAGCGGCAGATGGTCGGCGTGTTCTCCCGGCAATGGGTGCAGCCGCTGGCGCAAGTGCTCAAGAACCTCGGCTCTGAATCCGCCTGGGTCGTGCACGGTTCAGACGGCCTCGACGAAATCACCCTCACCGGCCCGACCTTCGTCTCCGCGCTCCACAATGGCGAGATCCGGAATTTCGAGGTGACGCCGGAGGACGCGGGCCTGCCGCGCTGCGAGGCCGGTGCACTCAAAGGCGGCGACGCCGACGCCAACGCTATCGCCTTGCAGGGCGTGCTCGACGGCAAACCGAGCCCCTACCGTGACGTCGCGCTGATCAACGCCGCTGCCGCATTGGTCGTGGCGGGGCGTGCCGGGGATCTCAAGGAAGGTGTCGTGATCGGCGCAAAATCACTCGACAGCGGCGCGGCGCGCGCGCGGCTGAAACATTTGATCGCGGTCTCGAACGGCTGAGCCTGACATGTCGGACATCTTGACCAAGATCGAAGCCTACAAGCGCGAAGAAATCGCTGCGGCCAAGCGCGCGCAGCCGCTGTCGGCGGTAGAGGCGAAGGCCAAGGCGCAAGCAGCACCGCGCGGCTTCCTGCGCGCGATCAAGGCCAAGCACGCCAATGGCGACTACGCGCTGATCGCGGAGGTCAAGAAGGCGTCGCCGTCAAAGGGCCTGATCCGCGCCGATTTCGATCCGCCGCTGTTGGCCAGGGCCTATGAGGCCGGCGGCGCTGCCTGCCTGTCCGTGCTGACGGACACGCCCTCGTTCCAGGGCCATCTCGACTTCATGGTGGCGGCCCGCGCGGCAACGTCACTGCCGGTGCTGCGCAAGGATTTCATGTTCGACATCTATCAGGTGGCGGAGGCCCGCGCGCACGGCGCCGACTGCATCCTGATCATCATGGCGGCGCTCGATGATGCCGCGGCCAAGGAGCTCGAGGATGCCGCCATCGCCCACGGCATGGACGTGCTGATCGAGATCCACGACCGCGCCGAGCTTGACCGCGCGCTGAAGCTGCGTTCGCCGATGATCGGCGTCAACAATCGCAATTTGCGCACCTTCGAAACCACGCTTGCGACCAGCGAAACATTGGCGCCGCTGATCCCCGGCGACCGGCTGATGGTCGGCGAGAGCGGCATCTTCACGCCCGCCGATCTCGCCCGGCTCGAGCGCGTCGGCATGTCGACCTTCCTGGTCGGCGAGAGCCTGATGCGGCAAGCCGATGTTACCGCTGCGACGCGCACATTGCTGGCGCGCGAGACGACGGCGCGCGCGACGGGCACGCGCTGACATGGCCCGCAAGCCGACCGCGACGAAACCAGCCAAGTCCGAGTCCAAGACCCAGTCCAAGACCAAGACCGGCCCTGCCCTCACCCATATCGGCGCCTCCGGCGAGGCGCGGATGGTTGACGTGTCGGACAAGCCCGCCAGCGAGCGGCTCGCGGTCGCGGAAGGACGCGTCGTCATGACCAGGGCGACGCTTGACCTGATCGTGTCCGGCAACGCCAAGAAGGGCGACGTGCTCGGCACCGCCCGCATCGCCGGCATCATGGCCGCCAAGCGCACCGCGGAGCTGATCCCGCTCTGCCATCCGCTCGCGCTGTCGAAGGTGACGGTCGAGATCGAGCCAGACGCAACGCTGCCGGGCTGCCTCGTCCGCGCCAGCGTGAAGGTCACGGGCCCGACCGGCGTCGAGATGGAAGCGCTCACCGCCGTCTCGGTCGCCTGCCTCACCATCTACGACATGATCAAGGCGGTGGAGCGCGGCGTGCGCATCGAAGGCATCCATCTGGTCGAGAAGCTCGGCGGCAAGTCCGGCCATTACCGCGTCTGATTGCGGCTGCTACTTCAACGACGCGCTGATCGACCCGAATTTTGAATTGAGCTTGCTGCCCAGGCCGTCCACCACGGCGACGATCGCGAGCGCAATCAGCCCATACTCGATCGCATATTGATTGCTTTTGCGAGGGTCCCTTCACGGCCCATTAACCCAGCTTGCTAACTTCGCCTCCACTCCGTTCCCGTAAACCAACGGATGTTTCCGGGGCCAAGAATTGACCCTGGCGTGTGCACGACAACGATCGATCATGATGACGGGATTCGGCAGTCGCCTTTTTGACCAGGCCTTCGTGCGCAGCGGACCGATCCGCTGGCTGGTGGTGGGCGGCACGCTGTTGATCGCTGCGATCGCCGTCGGCGCGACGCTGATGGCGCAGAATTTCCGCGAACGTGCGCTGCGCAGCTCCGGGCGCGAGCTGGAAAACACCGTGCTGATGCTGGCCCATCATTTCGACCAGCAATTGCAGGATTTCGCGGTCATCCAGAAGGATTTCGTCGACTACGTCCGCGCAAGCGGCATCACCAGTGCGGCGGACTATCGCAAGCGCCTCGCCGGCCAGGACCTCCACCGGATGCTGCGTTCGAAGATCGAGCACTGCCCTACATGGGCGGCGTCAATATCATAGATGCCGAAGGCAATTTGATCAATTCGTCGGCGGCATGGCCGGCCCCGAACGTGAACGTTGCCGATCGCGCCTATTTCCAGACCTTCCGGTACGATCCCGACGCTCCCGACGTCCTGATCGAGCCACTCTACAGTCGCATCTCCGGCGCATGGACCATCCTGATCGTGCGCAAGGTCGTCGGACCGAACGGCGAATTCATGGGTGTGGTCGGACGCGGCATCGAGCCGGCAAACTTCGAAAAATTCTTCGAGTCAGCCGTGCTCGGCGAAAGCACGACGATCTCGATGCTGCACCGGGACGGCACGATGCTCGCCCGTTATCCCCATTCCAGTGAATTGATGGGACGGAATTTCAAGAACGGTCCGTTCGCGCATCAAAGGGTTTTCGGGCTCGACCATTTTACCGGCCGCTTCATGAGCCCCGTCGACGGCGAGGACCGGCTGATTTCCTCACATGCCCTGCCTCACTTCCCGATCCTGAGGATGGCCACCACGACGCGCGCGACGGCCCTGACGGACTGGCGCGAGCAGATCGGCATCCTGATCTCGGTCGCGGCCTCTTCCGCGCTCGCCATCGCGGGCGTGTTGATCGCGATCGTTCGCAAGCTCCTGGAGCAGCATCGTCTTTCGCGGGAACGGCTGACGCTGGAAAAGCAGCGTCTCGACCGCGCCGTCAACAACATGACCCAGGGCCTGCTGCTGTTCGACGCCTCGCAGCAGCTCGTGATCTGCAATCAGCGCTACATCGAGATGTACGGGCTGTCGGCCGAAATCGTGAGACCCGGCTGCAGCTTTCACGACATCATTGCACACCGCAAAGCCACCGGCTCGTTCACCGGCGATGCGGACCAGTATGTCGCACGGGTCCTGCGCGACGTCCACGTGCGCAATTCCATGGTGGTCGAGACCTCCGACGGTCGCTCGATCCAGATCGTGAACGAACCGCTCACGGACGGCGGCTGGGTGGCGACGCATGAGGACATCACGGAGCGCCGGCGTATCGAGGAGCGCATCACCCATCTCGCTCATTACGACGCACTGACCGACCTGCCCAACCGCACCATGTTCCACGAGCATCTGCGTCAGGAACTCGATCTCGTCGCCGGCGGCGAACAACTCGCGGTGCACTACATCGACATCGACGAGTTCAAGGGCGTCAACGACGCGCTCGGGCATCTCGTCGGCGACGAGCTCCTGAAGTCGGTCGCGCAGAGCCTCCACCGCTGTGCGGGGCCGGCGGACTTCGTGGCGCGCCTCGGCGGCGACGAATTTGCCATCGTCCAGAGCGCGGTGACATCGCCGGATCAGGTCAGCGAGCTCGTCGCGCGGGTGTTTGAGGCCATCCGGGCGCCGTTCGACTGCATGGGGCATCATCTTGCCACCGACGCCAGCATCGGCATCGCGCTGGCGCCGCAACATGGAACGGCGCTGGACCAGATCCTGAAGAACGCGGACATGGCGATGTACGCCGCCAAAGCCGCGGGGCGCCGCACCTATCGCTTTTTCGAGTCGGAGATGGACGCCAAGATCCACGAGCGGCGGCAGCTCGAGATCGACCTGCGCCACGCCATCGCTCAAGGCGGGCTCGAAGGCGGCCTCGAGGTGTATTACCAGCCCTGCCTCAGCCTGAAGGACGACCGCATCACCGGCTGCGAGGCGCTGGTGCGCTGGCGCCATCCCGAGCGCGGCATGGTCTCGCCGGCGGAGTTCATTCCGATCGCCGAGGACACCGGCCTGATCAACGAGATCGGCGAATGGGTGCTGGCGACCGCCTGCCGGGACGCGGCGAACTGGCCTGACGACATCCGCCTCGCCGTCAACGTCTCGCCGGTGCAATTCAAGAGCGGCACGCTGGCGCTGAAGATCATGGCGGCGCTTGCCGCCTCCAATTTGTCGGCGAGCCGGCTCGAGCTCGAAATCACCGAGGCGGTGCTGATCCGCGACGACGACACGGCGCTTGCGATCCTGCATCAACTCCGCGCCATCGGCGTCCGCATCGCGCTGGACGATTTCGGCACCGGCTACTCCTCGCTGAGCTATCTGCACCGCTTCCCGTTCGACAAGATCAAGATCGACCGCTGCTTCGTCAACGACATCGCCGGCCCCGACGGCTCCGCCAGCATCGTGCAGGCGGTCGTCAATCTCGCGGCCGCCCGCCGCATGACCACCACGGCCGAGGGCGTCGAGACCGAGGAGCAGCAGCGGTTGCTGCGCGCGCTCGGCTGCTCCGAGATGCAGGGCTATCTGTTCAGCGCCGCAAAGCCCGCCGACAAGGTGCTGGAGCTGTTCGCAGCTCATCGCAGCCGTCTCGCCCGGCGCGGCGGCAACGAAGGCCGCCGCCGCGAGGCAAGCTAGTTCGGACCTCGTGGTCGGCGCAGCGGCATTCCCAGAAGCTCTCCTCGATACACACGACGCAGGTGTCGCGGAGGTCATGCAATTGCTGGAGTTGCGGGTTCATCCCGGCGGCGAGGTCTGGTCGAGCGCGACCGCGCCCGCCGCTGGGCCGAGCGCGATGGCTGCTACGAGGCCACCTTCGCGGCCATGAACCCGAGCTGACACAGCGTCCCGAAACAAGTTCGCCCGGGAACGGCTATCCGCTCCCGGGCGATCAACACCTTACCGTCGCGAGCGCCTAGTTCGGCACCGCAGCCTTCGACGCCGGCTTGGCGGCGACCGCATTCGCGGTTTGGCCGTGCAGGAAGTCGTAGGCCGTATGCAGGGCCTTGTCGTCTTTCGCTTCCGGTGGGACATAGGACTGCGATCCGGTCTGCTCGGTGCCGTCGGCTGCCTGGAGATGACCGCGCATCTGGGACTCCGCCATGGTGTCCATCCGGCCCTTCAGCTCGGGCGGCACGTCTTGGAGGATCTCGATGTCGGGCGCGATGCCCTGGGCCTGGATCGAGCGGCCCGAGGGCGTGTAGTAGCGCGCCGTGGTCAGCGCCAGCGCGCCGTTGCCGGTGCCGAGCGGAATGATGGTCTGCACCGAGCCCTTGCCGAACGAGCGCGTGCCGATCAGCGTCGCGCGCTTGTGGTCATGCAGCGCGCCGGCCACGATTTCCGAGGCTGAGGCGGAGCCGCCGTTGACGAGAACCACCAGCGGCTTGCCCTTGGTGAGGTCGCCACCATGGGCGGTAAAGCGCTGGGTCTCTTCCGGATTGCGGCCGCGGGTCGAGACGACCTCGCCACGCTGCAGGAACGCGCTCGACACCGACACGGCCTGGTCGAGCAATCCGCCCGGATTGTTGCGCAGGTCCATCACGTAGCCTACCAGCTTCTCCGGCGGAACCTCCTTGGTGATCGATGCGATCGCCTTCTTCAGGCCATCGGTGGTCTGCTCGTTGAACGAGGTGACGCGGATATAGCCGATATCCCCGTTCTCGACGTGGAAGCGCACGGGACGCACATGGATGATCTCGCGCTTGATCGCGACGTCGAGCGGGGCGTCGGCGCCCTTGCGCACGATCGTGAGCTTGGTCTGGGTCTCGACCGGCCCCTTCATCTTGTTGACGGCCTGCTCGAGCGTCATGCCCTGCACGGCATCGCCGTCGATCTTGCTGATGAGGTCGCCCGACATGATGCCGGCCTTGGATGCCGGCGTGTCGTCGATCGGCGAGACGACCTTGACCAGCCCCTCCTCCATCGTGACCTCGATGCCGAGCCCGCCGAACTCGCCGGAGGTGGTCTCCTGCATCTCGGTCCAGGCCTTGTCGTTCATGTAGCGCGAGTGCGGATCGAGCGAGGTCACCATGCCGGTGATCGCGCCTTCGATCAGTTTGGCATTGTCAGGCTTCTCGACATAGCTCGCCTTCACCCGCTCGAACACTTCGCCGAACAGATTGAGCTTGGAATAGGCGTCATCCGCGCTCGCTGCCGCCCGTGCCGCCCAAACGCCGCCGTGCGGACTGGCTACCAAAAGGGTCAGACACGCTCCGGTGAGCGCGCCCAGTGGAAACAGCAGGGTTTTCCGCATGGATAGGCTGGCCTTTTTGCTTCGCGGTTCGGTGGGCTGGGAGCCGCCATGCAAATGGCGATCCAGCCTGCTTCTCACAATACCATTCTGGTTTCTTCAAGGCCGGGATGCCACGGCGGGTACACCGTAAAAATCGGTTGGTCCGGACCTAAACTTTCGGCAACGTTGCAGGACCGGTTCGTGCGCAGCGGGGGTCGGCCGGCCGGCCCGCGCCTCGCAGCCATGCCATTTTAGGATGGTTTTGGCGCCCCGGACGGGTTAGGCGATCAGGGAAGGCTTCAAATTCTCGGGAGGATAACAATGAACGAAGCACCCCGCATCCAACCGGAAAGGAACGTCGAGCTCGGCGCCAGCACCGAGCCGTTCCAGAATCTGCATGAATTCATCCGGAAAGCCCGCGCCAACCTCAACCAGAATGCATGGGACTATATCGTCGGCGCGGCCGAGACCGAGACCACGATGCGTCGCAACCGCATGGCGCTGGACGAGATCGCTTTCCGCCCGCGCGTGCTGCGCGATGTTCGCAAGGTTACAGGTTCGGTCGAACAGTTCGGCCGCAAGATGCGCCTGCCCGTGGTCCTCGCCCCGGTCGGCGCGCTCGAGATCTTCGATCCGGATGGTGCGGCGAGCGTGGCACGCGCCTGCGCCTCTTTCGGTGCGGCGCACATGCTCAGTTCGGTGTCCGAGCCCGGCCTAGAAAAGACCGCCGAAGCTGCGTCCGACGCGCTGCGGCTCTACCAGCTCTATGTGCGCGGCGATGACGCCTTCGTCGCCGACGTCGTCAGCCGGGCCGAGAAGAACGCCTACGCCGCCTTCTGCCTGACCGTCGACACCGCCCACTACAGCCGCCGCGAACGTGACATCGCCAAGCGCTACGTTCGCGAGAGCCGCTTGCGCGCCACCGGGGGCGATTACCAGAAGGGTCTGGAGTGGCGGACGGTGAAGATGATCAAGGACAAGTTCAAGATCCCGCTGATCCTCAAGGGCATCGCGACGCCGGAGGACGCGCTGATCGCGATCGATCACGGCGTCGAATGGATCTACGTCTCCAACCATGGCGGCCGTCAGCTCGATCACGGTCGCGGCGCCATGCACGTGCTGCCCGAGATCGTCGACGCCGTGAACGGCCGCGCCAAGATCATGGTCGATGGCGGTGTCTGTCGCGGCACCGACATCGTCAAGGCGATCGCGGCGGGCGCCGACCTCGTCGGCATCGGCCGGCTGCAATGCTGGGCGCTGGCGGCGGCCGGCGAAGCCGGCGTGGCGCGCATGCTGGAACTGCTCGAGGACGAAGTGCTGCGCTGCCTCGGCCTCTTGGGTGCGACCTCGTTCGCCGAGGTCAACAAATCCTGCCTGCACCAGGCGACCGCAACCAACGCGCCGAGTGTGTTCAGCGCGTTTCCGCTGTTCGACCACGAGCCGTATCGATACTGAGTGAAAGGACGCAGGTGACATCGCTCTCTCCCGGCAGCGCGGATGCGCTCCTGTTCGATCTCGGCCGCGTCGTGCTCGATATCGATTTCTCCAAGGCGATCGCCTGCTGGGCGGGACATGCCGGCTGCAAGCCCGAAGCCATCGTCGCGCGCTATGTGCGGGACAGCGAAGCCTATCGGTTGCACGAGATGGGGAAGATCAGCGATGAGGACTATTTCGCCTCATTGCGAGCCTCGCTCGGAATCGGCATTTCGGATGCGCAGTTCCTGGAAGGCTGGAACGCGATTTTCGCCGGCGAAATGCCTGACATCGCCGAGCTGCTGCCGCGCGCAGCGAAACAGATGCCGCTCTATGCTTTCTCCAACACCAACCGGCCGCACGTGGACCATTTCTCGAGGGAATATGCCGACCTCCTCGGCCATTTCCGCGAGCTGTATTTGTCGTCCAGCATCGGCCTGCGCAAACCGGATGCGGAGGCCTTCGACCACGTCGTTGCGGCGATCGGCGTGCCCGCCGGGCGCATCGTGTTCTTCGACGATCTTGCCGAAAACATCGAGGGAGCGCGCGCGCGCGGCTTGACGGCGGTGCATGTGACCTCGCCGCGTGACGTCGGGAACGCATTGAAGGCATTGGGCATTTGACGACGGTCCGTTGTCGCGAAACCCACGACGGCACGGCCCGACGGACCAATTTTGAAAAATTGAGGAACCGGATCACTTTGTACATTTTTATACAGAGTTCCGGGAACGGAATACCGCCTTCCGGACTCTTAGAGTCCGTTGGGACTTCTACGGACGGATGCATCATCGTGCTGGGCAAAACCTACCTCACCAAGCAGGCCTCTCTTCTTCTTGAATTCGCGAGGACAACTTCAGATTCGGACCTTTCCGCCAAGCTTGTGAGCAAGGCCGCCGACCTGAAATCCCAAGCCGACCCGCTGCCCGACAAGGATCAGGGATCCAAGGCGCCCGACGTAACTCCCGGGCAGGCAGGGAGCTGATCGATTCAGGCCATGGCGCGTTCTCGCCTTGCCATGATTTTCGTCGCTTCCATGACCACTCTCCTGCCGATCTGTGACCTCCTTCGGATCATGCCGCGACGCGCTTGATCCTGCCTTCCGGAACAATGTGAAGGGGCGGGATGACTGTGCCTGCTCAGCCGCTTTTGCCTCTGCGCCTGCGCTCGGCTAGAAGACGTGCGGAACATTCGCCCGAACGTGCCGAGCAGGAGTTTTCGCCGTGGCCTTGATGCCGGTTTCTGACGCGCTTGCCGCGGTGCTGGCGGGTGCAGAGCCGCTGCCGGAAGAAATGATTTCCCTCGACGAGGCCTACCATCGCGTGCTCGCGCGTGACGTCGTGGCGCGGCGCACGCAGCCGCCGCAAGCGATGTCGGCGATGGACGGCTACGCGGTGCGCGCGGCCGATGCCGCGACGATCGATTCGGAGCTCACCGTCATCGGCGAAGTCGCAGCGGGCCGACCGTTCGAGGGGACGGTCGGAGCCGGCGAGGCCGTGCGGATCTTCACCGGCGGCGTCGTTCCCTTTGGCGCGGACGCCGTCGTGATCCAGGAGGACACGGTCGCCGCCGGCAAGCGCATCACGATCAAGGAAGCCGCGATCGCCGGCCGGCACATCCGCCCCGCCGGCGTCGATTTCCGCGAGGGCGACGTGCTCCTGCGCAAGGGAAGCCGTCTGACCGAGCGAGACCTCGCGCTCGCCGCCGGGATGAATCATCCGCACCTTGCCGTTGTCAGGCGTCCGAAGGTCGCGATTCTCGCCACCGGCGACGAGCTGGTGATGCCGGGCACCACGCCCGGCCACGGCCAGATCGTCTATTCCAACGGCTACGCCCTGCACGCGCTCGCCCGCAGCGAGGGCGCCGAGACCATCGACCTCGGTATTGCCGCCGACACGCTCGAGGCCACCACCGCCGGCATCCGCCGCGCCCGCGAGAGCGGCGCCGACGTCCTGATCACGACCGGCGGCGCATCGGTCGGCGACCACGATCTGGTCCAGCAGGCACTGCGGGACGAAGGCATCGCGATGGCGTTCTGGAAGATCGCGATGCGGCCAGGCAAGCCGATGATGCACGGGCGACTCGGCGCAATGGGTGTGATCGGCCTGCCGGGCAATCCCGTATCGTCCTACGTGTGCGCTTTCCTGTTCATGGTGCCGCTGATTCGCGCCCTGTCGGGCCGTTCAGTGATTCACCATCGCCGTGAACGCGCCGTGCTCGGCCGCGACGTCGGCGCCAACGACCAGCGCGAGGACTATCTGCGCGCGCATCTTGAGGAGCGTGACGATGGCACACGCGTCGTTGTTCCCGTCAATCATCAGGACTCTTCGCTGCTTGCGAATCTCGCTGCAGCACAGGTACTTCTCGTCCGCGCACCATTCGCGCCGAAGGCCGAAGCCGGCACGGCTTGCGAAGTGTTGCGGCTCCCCGTCTGAGCGCCCCCGCAACGCGCGTTCCGCGCACTTTGCTCTGTTCACGGTAAATTAAGCAGTTGCGGAACATGTATCGAACATATAGTGTCTGTTCATGATTTGTTTCGAGCATGCAGCGGCTTATGGCCGAATTCAGCGTCTCGGAATCGGACGACATCAACCGGGGGACTTTGGTCGAGATGTTAACGCGCAAACAATACGAGCTTCTGCGGTTCATCAGTGAGCGTCTGAAGGAAAGCGGCGTGCCGCCCTCCTTCGACGAGATGAAGGATGCGCTCGATCTGCGCTCGAAGTCGGGCATCCATCGCCTGATCACGGCGCTCGAGGAGCGTGGCTTCATCCGACGCCTGCCCAACCGCGCCCGTGCGATTGAAGTCATCAAGCTGCCGGAGCTCCAGGCAGCCGCTGGCAGCCGCCGCGGCTTCACGCCGAGCGTCATCGAGGGCAATCTCGGCAAGGTGCGTGCGAGCGCGAGCCTGCCCGCTGACGAGGGCGAACGTCCCGTCGCGGTGCCGGTGATGGGCCGCATCGCGGCCGGCACGCCGATCGAGGCGTTGCAGACCCGCAGCCATACTATCAGCGTACCGCCTGACATGCTCGGCTCGGGCGAGCATTACGCGCTGGAAGTGCGCGGCGACTCGATGGTCGAAGCCGGCATTCTCGACGGCGACATGGCCCTGATCCAGCGCAACGAGAGCGCCGATACCGGCGACATCGTGGTGGCGCTGATCGACGACGAGGAAGCGACGCTGAAGCGCTTCCGCCGTCGCGGCGCCTCGATCGCGCTCGAGCCCGCCAACGCGGCCTATGAGGTCCGCATCCTGCCGCCCAACCGGGTGAAGATTCAGGGCAAGCTGATCGGGCTTTACCGGAAGTACTGATACCGGGAGTCTTTCTATCGGCAGTACTTCATATCGGAAGCACTTCATGCCGGAGGTGCTTGGCGCCTCGCGCGCTTCCGATCGGCATCGCCGGTCAGAGATTGGAGCGGATCATCGTCCGCTCCGGCTGGATAGCCTTTCTGGTTCTGCACAGACTATCCGGCCCCTCCTCCAACGCTGGCTCCTCGCCACGCCGACGAAGCAGCACCGCTTCAAGCAGCACCGCTTCGCGGCTCGGTTGTTCGAGGAAACAGCGACCAGCGGTCAAGTTCGGCCGTTGCAGCCAAGTTGGCAATGTTCGCGTACGCGCCTCCCGAATGCATCGCGGCGAGCTTTGTTCCTATTGAATTCGGGAAAGATAATGTGATCGCGGCTTGCGGAAGCCAGCCGCAGATTTGCCCACAACCAAGCAGAGCGTTCGTGCTTCCACTCTGATAGAGGCCTGCGCCTCGATAAGAGACGCGGGTTGCTATCCCAGCATGAGGAGCACCCGATGTGTGACTACAGCCTACATGCCGTCGCGTCGCGCCCCGCCGAAGTCGGCGAGACGATCGTCACGACAAGCTTCCGCGGCACCTCGACGCGCGGCTTCGCCTCTGCAGCCGATCCGTCTGTTGCCGTCTGCCTGCTGCCGGGGACGGAGCTCGCCTTCGCCGACGACGTCCGCTACGACAATCGCTGGATCTGGACGCGCACCATCAATTCCCGCGTGGGCAAGTTCGGCAAGATCGATCCGCACGTTCCCGACCGCCATCATGATGCGATCGAATTCCCCGACGGCAAATACGTGCTGGTGACGCAGCTCGTCGAAGGCCAGCGCGCGACGGTGCTGCAACTGCCGGTGACTCAGTCGGTCACCGAGCGCGAGCACAAGGCGCAGATCACCGCCGACAGGCAGCCGACCGTCACGCACCTGCCGATCGGCTGACAGAGCCGCCCTCCGGCTACGAAGTCGGAGGTCAGGATTGAATCGCCATCGCCGGCCGTGGCCGGCGAGATGGTGTGGTTTGCACCCCGCGAATCCGAACGGACGCACCGAACCACTGCGTTGCTCCGCACCATCAGATCAATCGTCGGCTTGCAGGTCGGTGTCCGCCGGCGTTGCGTCCTTGATGCGAGGCGCGGTCGACTTTGGCGCGAGGCTGCCGTCGAAATCATCCTCGCCGGCGCCGGCCGGCAACCAGGGGCGGCTCGTGCCTCTCGCCCTCACTGCCTGAACCACAAAACCGTCACCACGCTGCGTCAGCGCCAGCGCGCTCTGGCTGGCGAGCCGCTGCCGATCGACCACCATCGCCGCGCAATCGGGCGGCGCGGGACGTGTCGTCACCACCAGGGCGGCCCGACTGCAATCGTCTGCGAGAGCGTCGACGCGCAGTGCCAGCGCGACCAGCCTCCCGTCGGCCAGTGGCGTCACGCAGCCGGATTCGTCGCAGGACACGCCATCGGCAAGCGAGGCTCTGCCCGCATCGCGCGGATCGGCGTCGGCAGCGAGCCATTCCTTGAGCAGAAAGCTGTCCTTGTTCGTCCTGATCAGGTGCAGATATCCGTCCCTGCCCCGCACCGCGACGCTGGCGCCATCCCCGGCAATCAGGATGTCGGGCTGCCGCGCCGACAGTCCCCAGGGGATCGCTGCCAGCAGCACCAGGGCGCCGGACCAGCGCAGCGGCGTGCGCAACAAGCCGAGCACAATGATTCCCAGGCTCGCCGCGATCAGCGGCGCGATCCCGAACGCCGGGATGCGGCCCACCGCGCCCGGCAAGGCCGCGACCCAGCGCGAGACCGCGACCATCCACTCGATGCCAATCCCCATCAGCCACCAGAACACGCTGTCCAGCCCGAACGGCGCAGCAAGCAGCCCCAACAGCCCCGCCGGCATCACCAGCGCAGAGACCACCGGCATCGCGCCGAGATTGGCGAGCACGCCGAACGGCGTGACACGGTGGAAATGAAAGGCGGCATAGGGCGTCGTCGCAAGTCCCGCAATCAGCGAAGCCATGAACAGCATCGCAATCTCGCGCCGACCCCACATCGCAATGCGCGCAGTCGCCGAATTGTCCGGCGAGGCAAACAAATTGGGCATGTCGATCTGCACCAGTGCGACCAAGCCGAGCGTTGCCGCAAACGACATCTGAAAACTCGGATGCACCAGCGCTTCCGGCGCGACCGCCAGCACGATCAGCGCAGCCACAGCAAGCGTGCGGAAGGTGATGGCGCGGCGATCGACCATCACCGCGATCAGCACCACCGCCGTCATGAAGAACGACCTTTGCGTGGCGACCTCCGCGCCCGACAGCAGCAGGTAGAACGCAGCGGCGACCAGCGCGGCGGCGGCCGACCATTTCTTGATGGCGAAGCCGGCCGCCAATCCGGGGATCAGAGCGAGCAGCGCGCGCACCGCGAAGAACACGACGCCGGCAACGACGGCCATGTGATAACCGGAGATCGAGAGCACGTGGCCGAGGCCGGAGATGAACATCGCATCGTTGACGGGCGTGGTGATCGCATCGCGCCGCCCGGTGAGCAGCGCGGTCGCGATCGCCCGATTGTCGCCGTCGAGCGTCGCCCGGATGCGGGCATCGATCGCATCGCGCAGGCCTTGCATGAAGGCCGCGTAACGCAGCCGTAAGCCGCCGGTCTCAGGCGGCGACGCCACCGTGATGGCGCCCATCGCGAAGCCGGAGGCGCCGATGCCCTGGAAGAACATGTCACGCGAAAAGTCGTAGCTGCCGGGCCGCACCGGCGCGAGTGGCGGCATCAGCCGTGCCTTCAGCTGAACGAAGCTACCGACCTCCGGCGCGGTGCCCTTGCGGACCGACAGGCGCACGCGCTCGAGCCTGACGTCGCTGCGCTGCGCCTCCATCGCCGTGACGCGCAGCACGAAACGATCGGTACGCTCGCGGATGTCGCGAGCCTCGACGAAGCCCGACAACGACACCGAATAGAGCGCCCTTGCCAGCACCGGGTGGGCGATGCGCGCCGTCTTCCAGGTTGCGACGGCAAAGCCGGCCGCGACCGCCGCGATCATGATGGCCGGGGCGAACAGCCGGCTCCGCCGCAACAGAGCCGCGCCAAGCAGGAGCGCGATGGCGGTCGTGGCAACGACCCACAGCACCGGCTCATGATCGGCAGAGAAATAAAGCGCGATGCCGCAGCCAAACGCGACGGGCACCCACGGCAACAGCCGCCCGGCGCCCGCCTCGGCGCGCAGCCAGGCGCGGAGGGTCTCGGCCAGCGATGTCCAGAGGTCGAGGCCTGCAGGCGCGAGGCCGCCCGCGGACGCGGCGCGGCCCGCGGGCCACGTCCCCGCGATCCCTGCGATCGTACCGGCCGGCCCGGCTCCGCCATTCCCTGCACTCGATGATACGCAACGAAGCCAGAAGCTACCGGAACGTGCAGGTGGGCGGATAGCGGTACGGATCAGGAACGAAGGGGCGCGGCCGCTACTTTTCCTCTTCCATCGTCACGGCCACATCCGCCTTGGCCGACAGCCTGACCTTGTTGCCCTCGATATCGGCGACGAGGCCCTTGTCGATGAAGTGATGATGGCCCTTGTGGCTGCCCTCGCCGCTGTCCTTCTTGGTCAGCTTGATGCGATTGCCTTCGACCTTGTCGACGGTGCCGATGTGGACGCCGTCGGCGCCGATCACTTCCATATGCTCTGCGATGTTCTGCATGGTGGGTTCCTTGTTGGACCCACCCCAACGCGCGGGGAGCACGTTCGTTCTCTCACGAGAATGACGAAGCCGTGTGCCCGCTCGTCAGATCAGCGGCGCCTGCGACGAAGCATGGTGATTGACGATCTTCCAGTCGCCGTCCTCGCGCATGATGACCCAGCTCATCTTGACCGAGAAATCGGGGCGTTCGCCGGCGAGATCGAACGAGATGGTGGCGGCCATATTGATCAGATCAGGACCTGCCTGCGCCGCCGTCACCTCGGAAAACACCGCGCTCGGCTTGCGCCAGCGCGGCAGGCCGTTGAAATAGTCTGCGACGCCGGCCCTGCCCCGGTAGAGCTTTGGGTTGGAGCCGAAGAAGAAGGCATTCCTCGCATAGAGCGATGAGAGCGCGGCCGCATCGAGCGTGGCGAAGCCGGCGCGCCATTTCGCGATGATGGCGGAAACGATAGCGTCGGCTTCGTTGCTCATTGTGGCCTCGCAGCTCTTTTCAGCCTTTGGCAACTTCCTTCGCGAACGTGTCGCGCAGACCGATAGTCCTGGAAAATACCGGTCTGTCGGACGTCGAGTCCTTGTCGCGCACGAAATAGCCCTGGCGCTCGAACTGCATCGGCTCGGTCGAATTGCTTTCCGCGACCGATGCCTCGACGCGGGCATTAGCAAGAATTTCCAGTGACTGCGGATTGAGGTCGGCGGTGAAGTTCGAGGCGTCCGGGCTCGGTTTGGCAAACAGCTGATTGTAGATGCGGATTTCCGCGGGCACGGATGTCGCCGCCGGCAGCCAGTGCATGGTGGCCTTGACCTTGCGGCCATCGGGCGCGTTGCCGCCCTTGGTCGCGGGATCGTAGGTGCAGCGCAGCTCCACCACCTCGCCGGCATCGTTCTTGATCACGCCGATGCACTTGACGAAATAGGCGTAGCGCAGCCGCACCTCGTTGCCCGGCGACAGACGGAAGAACTTTTTCGGCGGGTTCTCCATGAAGTCGTCCTGCTCGATATAGAGCTCACGGCCGAACGTGATCTTGCGGGTGCCGGCGGAGGGATCATCCGGATGGTTGATCGCCTCGAGCTCCTCGGTCTGCCCCTCGGGATAATTCTCGATCACGACCTTGAGCGGCTTAAGCACCGCCATGCGCCGCTGCGACGTGCGGTTCAATTCCTCGCGGATGCAGAATTCCAGCATGCCGACGTCGACCACGCTATTGGCTTTCGCAACGCCGATGCGCTTGACGAATTCGCGAAGCGCGGCCGGCGGCACGCCGCGGCGGCGCATGCCCGCCATGGTGGGCATGCGCGGGTCGTCCCAGCCCGCGACATGGCCCTCGCGGACGAGCTGGGTCAGCACACGCTTGGACAGCAGCGTGTAGGTCAGGTTCAGCCGCGCGAATTCGTACTGGTGCGGCTTCGAGGGCACCGGCAGCTTCTCGATGAACCAGTCGTAGAGCGGCCGATGGTCCTCGAACTCCAGCGTGCAGATCGAGTGCGTGATGCCTTCGATGGCGTCCGACTGGCCGTGGGCATAGTCGTAGCTTGGATAGATGCTCCATTTGGTCCCGGTGCGCGGATGGTGCGCATGCAGGATGCGGTACAGCACGGGGTCGCGCAGATTGATGTTGCCCGCCCCCATGTCGATCTTGGCCCGCAGCACGCGCGCGCCGTTCGGGAATTCGCCCGCCTTCATGCGACGGAACAGGTCGAGGTTTTCATCCACGGTGCGATCGCGGAACGGCGAGTTCTTGCCGGGCTCGGTCAGCGTGCCGCGCGCAAGACGAATCTGCTCCTGGGTCTGGTCATCGACATAGGCGAGCCCGTCGCGGATCAGCTGCTCCGCCCATTCGTAGAGGCGGTCGAAATAGTCCGAAGCGAAGAACAGGTTCTTGCCCCAGTCGAAGCCGAGCCAGCGCACGTCGGCCTGGATGGAATCGATATATTCCTGCTCTTCCTTGACCGGATTGGTGTCGTCGAAGCGCAGATGGCAACGGCCCGGAAACTCTTGGGCGATGCCGAAATTGAGCGCGATCGACTTGGCGTGGCCGATATGGAGATAACCGTTCGGCTCCGGCGGGAACCGGGTCACGATCTCCTTGTATTTGGCCTGCTTGAGGTCGGCCTGGATGATGTCACGAATGAAATCGCGCCCAACCTCGTTCGCCACCGGTTCTGTCATTACGAAAATCCTGTAGGGAAATCAGCGGCCCTTCTGCCAAATTCCCTTGGCTGAGCCAAGGGCTTAAGCAAGGTCTCAAGCAACCCTTGGCGGTCCGCTGCCGGGCTTTAGTTATGCTCCGGTCCTGTTATATACCAGCGCCTCCAATGCATAGGCCCTGCCAAGAATGACCTCTCCCGTCGTCACCCGTTTCGCTCCTTCGCCGACCGGCTTCCTCCATATCGGGGGCGCGCGCACGGCGCTGTTCAACTGGCTCTATGCGAAGAAGCACGGCGGCAAGATGCTGCTCCGGATCGAGGACACCGACCGGGAGCGCTCCACCGAGGCCGCGATCGGCGCCATCCTCGACGGCCTGAAATGGCTGGAGCTCGGCTGGGATGGCGACGTCATCTACCAGTTCAGCCGCGCCGCCCGCCACCGCGAGGTCGCCGAGCAGCTGCTCGCCGACGGCAAGGCCTATCGCTGCTACGCCACCGCCGAGGAGCTCACCGCGATGCGCGAGAAGGCGCGCGAAGAGGGGCGCACCCGCCTCTATGACGGCCTGTGGCGCGACCGCGATCCGGCGACGGCCCCAACCGACGTGAAGCCCACCATCCGGCTCCGTGCGCCCCAGACCGGTGAGACCGTGATCGAAGACCAGGTCCAGGGCCGCGTGGTCTGGCAGAACGAGAATCTGGATGACCTCGTCCTGCTGCGCGGCGATGGCAACCCGACCTACATGCTCGCTGTGGTGGTCGACGATCACGACATGGGCGTCACCCACGTCATCCGCGGCGACGACCATTTGATCAACGCGGCCCGCCAAAAGCAGATCTACGACGCGATGGGCTGGACGCTGCCGAGCATGTCCCACATCCCCCTGATTCATGGCCCGGACGGCTCAAAGCTCTCCAAGAGGCACGGCGCGCTTGGCGTCGATGCCTACCGCGCCATGGGGTACCTCCCGTCCGCGCTCCGCAACTATCTCGTCCGGCTCGGCTGGAGCCATGGCGACCAGGAAATCTTCTCGACGGAGGAGATGATCGCGGCGTTCGATCTTGCCAGCGTCGGCCGCGCAGCAGCGCGCTTCGATTTTGCCAAGCTGGAAAACCTCAACGGCCACTACATCCGCAATGCCGACGATCAATCACTCGTGAAGATGTTCGAGGACGTGCTCGACCACGTCGTGCCCAGCCGCGACGAGCTTAAGGCCAAGTTAAACGACACCACGCGCGCGCAGCTCCTGAAGGCCATGCCGGCCCTGAAGGAGCGCGCCAAGACGCTGATCGAGCTGATCGACAGCGCCTATTTCATTTTCGCGGACCGGCCGCTGGAGCTTGACCCGAAGGCGGCGGCGCTGCTGACGCCTGAGAACCGCAAGCTGATCGGCCAGCTTCATTCCGCGCTGGAGAAAGTCGAGACGTGGAGCGCGGCCAATGCGGAAGCCGCGCTGCGCGCCTTTGCCGAGGAAAATAGTCTCAAGCTCGGCGCGGTCGCCCAGCCGCTGCGGGCCGCGCTGACCGGACGGACGACGTCGCCCGGCATATTCGAGGTTTTGGACGTCCTGGGACGCCAGGAAAGCCAGGGCCGGCTTAAGGATCAGGCTAAGGACTAGCTGAGGGCCAGCCTACGACGTAAGTCGACCATGCGTGGCGCCATCTTGCAGCGCACACAGCAATAATATACCCATCTCACCCGTACCTTCTGGAACATCCGGCCTGCCCCGCGATATCTCATCGGGGCCTCCGGGTCCGGCCCGTTTCACCATACATCGGGGACCTCTGATGGACGCCAAACCAAGCAATAAGACCGCCACACTGACGGTCGGAAACAAGAATTTCGATCTTCCGATCCACAGCGGCAGCGTCGGGCCCGACGTCATCGATATCGGCAAGCTCTACGGCCAGTCCGGCCTGTTCACCTACGATCCGGGCTTCACCTCGACCGCGAGCTGCCAGTCCAAGATCACCTATATCGACGGTGACGCGGGCGTGCTGGAATACCGCGGCTATCCGATCGAACAGCTCGCCGAGAATGGCGACTTCCTCGAGACCTGCTATCTGCTGCTGTTCGGGGAGCTTCCGACCGCCGCGCAGAAGAAGGATTTCGACGACCGCGTGATCCATCACACGATGGTGCACGAGCAGATGGCCCGCTTCTTCCAGGGCTTCCGCCGCGACGCCCATCCGATGGCGATCATGGTAGCGGCTGTCGGCGCGCTCGCCGCGTTCTATCACGACTCAACCGACATCAACGATCCGAAGCAGCGCATGATCGCCTCCATGCGCATGATCGCCAAGATCCCGACGCTGGCTGCGATGGCCTACAAATACACGGTCGGCCAGCCCTTCGTGTATCCGAAAAACTCGCTGAAGTTCGCCGAGAACTTCCTGCACATGTGCTTTGCCGTGCCGTGCGAGGACTACAAGATCAACCCGGTGCTGGCTGACGCGCTGGACAAGATCTTCATCCTGCACGCCGACCACGAGCAGAACGCCTCGACCTCGACCGTGCGTATCGCCGGCTCCTCCGGCGCCAACCCGTTCGCCTGCATCGCGGCCGGCATCGCCTGCCTGTGGGGCCCGGCCCATGGCGGCGCCAACGAAGCAGCGCTCGCGATGCTCGCCGAGATCGGCTCGGTCGACAAGATCCCCGAGTTCATCGCCAAGGTGAAGGACAAGAACTCTGAAGTCCGCCTGATGGGCTTCGGTCACCGCGTCTACAAGAACTACGATCCGCGCGCCAAGATCATGCAGAAGATGTGTCACGCCGTGCTCAAGGAGACCGGCCATGGCGACGATCCGATGCTGAAGGTGGCGCTCGAGCTCGAGAAGATCGCGCTCAGCGACCAGTACTTCATCGACCGCAAGCTCTACCCGAACGTCGACTTCTATTCGGGCATCACGCTGAAGGCGATGGGCTTCCCGGTCTCGATGTTCACCGTGCTGTTCGCGGTCGCCCGCACCGTCGGCTGGATCAGCCAGTGGAGCGAGATGATCGAGGATCCGCAGCAGAAGATCGGCCGTCCGCGCCAGCTCTACACCGGCGTCACCCGCCGCGACTACGTTGCGATCAACAACCGGAAGTAAGATCGAGCCCATCACGGCTTTCGAAGCGGCGCCATCTCCGGATGGCGCCGTTTTGTTTTGCACGGACACAACCCTGCTGCCGCGCACAACAACAAGTCGGCGCAATATCTCGGCCGACGCTTGACGTCGCAACGCTTCGCGCGCAAATTCTTACTCTAAGTAAGAATGACGACAGGGATGGAAATGCCGGAGCAGCCGAGAAGTCGGCGGCAGACGCGTGCTGCCATTTTGATTCATCTGCTTCAGTCAGGCGCGTCGTTTCGCCCGCCGCTGGCCAAGGCCGTGCGCCTGTCGGAAGCGAGCCTGTCGCGCATCCTGTTCGATCTGAAGGCCGAAGGCCTGATCGAGGAAGTGCGGCGCCCTGCCCCTTATGTCGGCGGCCCGACGGGCCTCGTGTCACTCGATAAAGCGGTGGCGCTCGCGGCGTTCGAGCTGACCACTCAGCGGCTCAGCGTCGGGGTCGGGGGCCTGTCGGGCGAACTGCACTACACCGGGCATGTGCCGCTGCCGAAGACGCCGACCGTCGCGACGGTCGGCCGGGCGTTTCGCGAAGCGATGACATTGCTGCGCGAGTGGACGCGGCGTCGACGTATCCCCCTCGCACAGATCGGCGTCTCGATCCCGGGTCTCGGCCGGCTGGGCGCGTCAGGCAATCCGATCATTCCCTGCGATGTCGGGCGGATCAGCGAGATGTTCGGCGAGACGCTTCCCGGCGTGCGGGTCGAGTTCACCAATTCGGTCGTCGCGCACGCCATCTTTCACCGTTGCCGCACGGAGCATTATCCATTCAGCGGCGCGCATCTCTTCGTCTTCGTCGGTCAGGGCGTCGCGGGCACCTGGATGGATGACGCGGTCGAGGACGATGCCCTCCAGCCGGTCGAGCTCGGCCACATGGTGTTCGGAGCCGACGGACCAATTTGCCGCTGCGGTCATCATGGCTGCGTCGAGGCTTATACGTCGCTTCCCGCTTTGGCCGAGCTTCTTGGCGTCGCGGAAGCCGAGTTGCTTGAGCTCGGCAGCGAGTGGGTGACCGCGATGCCGCTCTCGTCGCGCGTGCGGCAGGAATTGCGCCGGCGGCTGTTCCGGCTTGGCCTTGCGATCGGCAATACGCTAAACGTGAAGCCATGCAAGGGCGTCGCGATCAGCGGCTGGCCGTCGCTCCTCACCGAGGACGATCGCAACGCGCTCGTCGAGGGGATCGACGCCAGCCTGTTGGGCGGCCGCAAACACGCGCAAGTGTCGCTCGCTTTCGTGCCGCCGTCGAACGGCAACGATCCGCGGGCGGCGCTGGCATTCGCGTCTTTCTGCCTCGCTTGCCGCGGCGGCATGCCGGCCGCATCGGCCGAGGCCGCCTGACGTACCTGATGCCGCGCGGCTCTCGCGCGAAAGAGTTCACACCGGGAGGAAATTGCCATGCCGATCACGACAACAAGGCGCCAACTGCTCGCCGGATCTGCGGCCGCGCTCGCGCTGCCGGCATTCGCCCGCGCGCAAGGCGCGATCAAGCCGCGTCTGACTGCGATCTCGCAATGGTCCGCAGGTAGCGATGGGGCGGCCATCACGGCACTCGGCAAGAAATTCGAGGAGAAAGGCGGGGTTTGGCAGCACTCGCCCGTCCCCGGCTTCACCACCGAGATGATGAACAAGCTGCGTGCCCAGATCATGGCCGGCGATCCGCCGGCCTGCTCGCAGCTCAAAGGTCCCGAGATCGCGGCCTGGTCCAAGATTGCCCCAACCGTCGATCTCGATGCCGTCGTCGCTGCCGCCGACTACGAAAAGGTTGTCGCTCCGGATCTTGCAAAATTGCACAAGCCGGGAGGCAAGTGGATTGCACTGCCGTTGCAGATCTACAGCACCAACATGCTGTTTCTCTCCAAACGCGCGATGGACAAGGCCAAGGCCGACAAGGTCCCCGTCACATGGGCTGAGTTCAACGACCTCGCCGAGAAGATGAAAGCAGGCGGCGTCCCCTATCCCATCGCCAACGGTGGCACCCGCCCGGACGACGGCCAGAAATTCGAGGCCGCTTTGGCGGGCATCAGCCCCACCGCTTACCGCGCAGCCATCATGAATCTCGACAAGAAGGCCCTGGAGGGCCCCGAGATAAAGGCTGCCTTCGTACAGGTGCGCAAGATTGCCGACTGGATGGACCCCAACGTCGGCGCCCAGCACTTTTCGACCAACTTGAAGCGCTTTGTCGACGGCGACATGGGGATGATGATCATGGGCGGGTGGGCGCAGGGCGTCTTGCGCAACGCCGGCTTCAAGTTCGAGGACTTCATCATCGCCCCGGGCCCGAGCGACAATAGCAAGCCGGTCTTCCTGTTGAATGCCGATGCCTTCATATTCTGGCAGCGCAAGGAGCCCGACCTGCAGGCCGGCCAGACGCTGATGGCCCAGCTCGTCATGGATCCGGCGATCCAGACTATGTATTCGCAGATCACGGGATCGATCCCCGTGCGCACCGATGTCGATCTCTCCGGCGAAGGCTGGTCGGACGGGCAACGGCGGACCGCAGCAGCCCTGAAAGACGCGATTGCCAGCAATCAGGCCGTCCTCAGCCTTGCGCACAACATGGCGCAGGAAAACGGCATGACCGCAGCGATGATCGACGTGATCACGGAGTACGTGAAGAACAAGACGATCAAGCCGGAGCAAGCGGCCATACGCCTCGCCGAAGCCGTCGAGAGCTCACGTTGACGATCGCCGTCTCGACAACACCGGGCCGGCCGGCGGCCTCTGGCTGGGTACGCCGGCTGCCTGAATATCTGACGATCTGGGTGCCGCTGCTGTTGTCCGCCGCGCATCTCATTGCGTTTACGCTGTGGACGATCTGGATATCGTTCACGCCGTCCACTCTGGTCCCGGTCTCGGGCTGGGTCGGCTTGCGCAACTATTCTGCGGTCGCCGCATCGCGGAACTGGCAGATTGCCTTGGACAATCTGCTGCTGTTTGGCAGCGCCTTCGTGTTGCTGAGCCTGGCGACCGGTCTCATCCTTGCGATCCTGCTCGATCAGCGCATTCGCGGCGAGAACCTGCTGCGGTCCATCTTCCTCTATCCTCTGGCGGTGTCATTCGTGGTCACCGGCACGGTCTGGAGTTGGCTGCTCAATCCCGGCCTCGGGATCCAGAAGCTGGTCCGCGACCTCGGCTGGACCTCCTTCCGGTTCGACTGGCTGATCGACCGCGACATGGCCATTTGGACCATTGTCATCGCTGCGATCTGGCAATCGTCCGGTTTCGCCATGGCGCTGTTCCTCGCCGGCCTTCGCTCCGTCGACGCCGACCTGATCAAGGCCGCGCAGATCGACGGCGCCGGACCGATCCGAATGTACCGGCGTGTCATCCTGCCGACCCTTTGGCCGATCACCATCACCGTCATCGTCATCCAGCTGCAGTTCGCGATTTCGACCTTCGACCTCGTCCGCGCGCTCACCAATGGCGGACCCGGGATCGCCACCCAGCTGCCGGCCCTCGTCGTCTATGACCTGATGTTCCAGCGCAGCCTGCTCGGACGCGGAGCGGCGGCGGCAGTGCTCATGTTGCTCATTCTTCTTGCGGTTTTGCTGCCCTATGCAGCGTGGCGTTATGTCCAGCGGCGGCGGGCGATCCATGCGTGAGCGAACCATCGCGCCAAGCCGGATTCTGATCTATCTCGTCGTCTCGCTGATCGCTGCAGCATGGCTCGCGCCATTGGTTGTTGTCGTGCTGAACTCGCTCCGCACCAATGAGGAGATCGCGCAGGCGTCGATGATCGGCTGGCCGAAGCAATGGGCATGGAGCAACTACGCCGCGGCCTGGAGCGGTTTCTGCGTCGCCGAGACCTGCGCCGGCATCCGGCCGTACATGCTGAACTCCGCGCTCGTCACGATTCCCGCGACGATTTTCTCGACCCTGCTCGGTGCTGTCGCCGGTTACGCTGTGTCGCTCTGGCGTTTTCGCGGCGATAACTGGATCTACGGCATCGTGACCCTCGGCCTCTTCCTTCCCCAGCAGATGCGCTTGCTTCCCTGGACCATCGTGTTGCGCGATACGGGCCTGATGAACACGCTAACGGGCCTGGTCGTGATCCACACGATCCAGGGACTCTCCTTTACGGTCTTGTTCTGCCGAAACTACTACACTGCCATCCCGCAGGATTTGATAAGAGCTGCGCGCATCGATGGCGCAGGGTTCTTTCGTATTTTCTGGCGCATCATCCTGCCGCTCTCGCCGCCTATTCTGGTCGTCACCGTGATCTGGCAGTTCACGCATATCTGGAACGAATTTCTCTACGGCGTGACATTCACGACTGGTCAGCAACAGCCCGTCACCGCCGCGCTGATCGCGCTATCCGCAGCAGTCGCGGACATCCCGCAGCATGGCGTGCAGAGCGCGGCGGTGATGATCGCCGCCCTGCCGACCCTGCTGATCTATCTGATCGGCGGCAAGTATTTCGTGCGCGGCCTCACCGCCGGGGCCGTGAAATGATCGGATTGTCATGGCAGCCCTAAGCATTCGCTCCTTGTCCAAGCGCTACGCCAATCTGGAGGTGCTGAAGGGCATCGATCTCGACATCGAGAGCGGCGAATTCACCGTGCTCGTTGGCCCATCCGGCTGCGGCAAGTCCACGCTGCTCAACATCATCGCCGGGCTCGACCTCCCGAGCGCAGGCACCGTGGAAATCGGCGGACGTATCGTCAACGACATTCCGCCGAAGGACCGCGACATCGCGATGGTGTTCCAGTCCTACGCGCTCTATCCGTCGATGACGGTGCGCCAGAACATCACCTTCGGCATGGAATGCCGTCACGTCCCGAAGGCCGAGCAGGAAAAGGCGCTGGCGAATGTGGCCAGGCTGCTCCAGATCGAGCCGCTGCTCGGCCGCAAGCCCTCGCAGCTCTCCGGCGGCCAGCGCCAGCGTGTGGCGATGGGCCGTGCGCTGGTGCGCGATCCCCTGCTCTTCCTGTTCGACGAGCCGCTCTCCAATCTCGACGCCAAGCTGCGCGTCGAGATGCGGATGGAGATCAAGCGGCTGCACCAGCGCATCGGCGCCACCATCGTCTATGTCACACACGATCAGATCGAGGCGATGACGATGGCGACGCGCATTGCCGTGATGCATCGCGGCGTGGTGCAGCAGTTTGCCGACCCGGATACCGTGTATCGCTATCCCGCCAATCTGTTCGTGGCCCGCTTCATGGGCTCGCCGCCGATGAACACGATGCCGGCACGGCTCGACGCTGATGCCAGCGGCCCGGTGGTCGTGATCGGCGCGGGACGGCCGGACGAGGTCCGCCTCCGCCTTGGCCAATACGACGCGGCGGCCCCCTTTGTCGGCCGTGACGTGGTGGTCGGGATCAGGCCGGAATGCATCGCCGAGGGCAGCCGCGTGTTCTCCGCCGATCCGCCCGTCGTCGTCAACGCGCCGGTGGAGATGGTCGAGCCGACGGGAGCCGAAACGATCGTGCTGCTGCGGCTTGGCGGCGAGCCTGCGCTGGCGCGCATCACGCCGGACATCCGCCCCACACCGGGCGCCGCCGCCCCGTTCGCGCTCGACACGCGTCGCATCTGCCTGTTCGACCCCGAGACGGAGCGACTGATCGCATGACAAGAACGAGCTATGCCGGCCTTAGGGACCGCGTGGTGTTGATCACCGGTGGCGCCAGCGGCATCGGTGCCGCCTTCGTGCGGGCGTTCGCGGCGCAAGGGGCGCGCGTCGCGTTCCTGGATCTCGATGAAGCAGCCGGCCGGGCGCTGGTCGCGGAAGTGAAGGCCGCGGCCGGGACCGTACCCTTGTTCGTGCCGTGCGATCTCCTCGACATCGACGCCTTGCGCGGCGCCATGGCGCAGGTCCGGGGATCGCTTGGCGATGCCGCGGTCCTCGTCAACAACGCCGCCAATGATCAGCGTCAGGTGCTGGCCGAGGTGACGCCGGCCGAATTCGACTGGATGATCGGCGTCAACCTCAAGCACGTCTTCTTTGCCGCGCAAGCGGTGGTGCCGCAGATGCAGGCGCGCGGCAGCGGTTCGATCATCAACATGTCGTCGATTGCCTGGATGCGCGGCGCGCCGGGGCTGCCTGTCTACGCCGCGGCAAAGGCCGCGATCGTCGGCTTCACCAACTCCCTGGCCCGGTCGCTCGGGCCCGACCGCATCCGCGTCAACGCGATAGCGCCGGGGATGGTGATCACGGAGCGTCAGCGCCGGCTGTGGTACCCGGACGACCAGGTGATCGCCGAGCTGCGCACGCGTCAGGCCATTCCCGACGCGGTGACGCCCGACGACATCGCCAACATGGCGCTTTTCCTCGCCTCGGACGACAGCCAGCGCATCACGCGGCAGTGTTTTCAGGTCGACGCTGGTCTCGGCTAGAGCGTGTACTCACAAACCCGAGCTGCCTCGTAGAGGTCCGCTCCGTATCTGATAGCAGTCGCGTTGGCGTAACTCTCCCTGGGTCCGAGTTGGGCCAATGGACTAAACCGCTCGCGCGGTAGAACGCCGCGGCTGGCGACACGGCGAAGCAATAGGCGACAGCTCATCGTGACGAGCGGGGCAATTAGCTCGTAGCTG
>NZ_JADPIQ010000045.1:0-706 GCF_023073015.1 Bradyrhizobium sp. 87 | reverse complement strand
CGACCCGCGCGCGCTTGGCCTGACCTCGCGCCATCTCGCCTATGTGATCTACACCTCGGGATCTACCGGCACCCCAAAGGGAGTCATGATCGAGCATCGCGGATTAGTCAATCTGATAGCTTGGCATGTGCAAACGTTTTGTCTTCAACCAGAAACCTGTTGCGCACTCACTGCCGGACTAGCATTCGATGCCAGCACTTGGGAGCTATGGACTGCGTTATACAACGGCAGCACATTGCTTCTACCTCCCAGAGCGGCAGCGGGAGATTCGCTCCGCCTGCTAGAATGGTGGCGTGATCAATCGCTCGAAGTCGCCTTTCTGATCACGCCGCTGGCCACAATCGCGTTGGAAGACAAGCTGGTAAATCCCACATTGGAGTACTTGCTTGTTGGCGGTGATCGTCTCCACCGTATGCCCGCGTCTCTAACACCGCCTTTAAAGCTGATAAACAACTATGGCCCTACTGAAGCTACGGTCGTGGCGACCTCGGGACGGCTCTCCATCGAAAACGCAGTGCCGCATATCGGCCGTCCGATTGCGAACACGCGTGTGTATCTGCTCGATGGTCATGGCGCGCCCGTTCCGTTGGGAGCGGTGGGAGAGCTCTACATTGGCGGGGCGGGGGTCGCGCGTGGCTATCTGAACCGGCCCGAACTGACGGCGGAGAGGTTCTTGGCCGATCCGTTCAGTGGTGAGGTCGGCGCA
>NZ_JADPIQ010000079.1:0-706 GCF_023073015.1 Bradyrhizobium sp. 87 | reverse complement strand
CGACCCGCGCGCGCTTGGCCTGACCTCGCGCCATCTCGCCTATGTGATCTACACCTCGGGATCTACCGGCACCCCAAAGGGAGTCATGATCGAGCATCGGGGCCTCGTCAACCTGGGGCTGGCTCAGATCGGGCTTTTTGGCGTTTGTTCAAACAGCCGAGTAGTGCAGTTCGCCTCCTTTGGTTTTGATGCGAGCGCTTGGGAAATTCTTATGGCGTTTGGTGCTGGAGCCGCATTGCATTTGCCTGCGGATGAGCTCCGTCAAGCGAGTAACAAGCTATCAGATTATCTGCGAAGCGAAGCCATAACACACGCGACGTTGCCTCCAGCCTTGTTCCAAGGAGACCGCAATCTGGAATATTTGGCGTCGCAATCTCTCATTCTTGCTGGAGAGCTGCCAAAGTCTGAACTCATTCGAAGGTTGCCTGCAACATCTATTGTCAACGCCTATGGACCTACCGAAACAACGGTCTGTGCGACGACCTGGAGTTACCCCTCTGATTTTGATGGGTCAGTTGTCCCGATTGGCCGTCCGATTGCGAACACGCGTGTGTATCTGCTCGATGGCCATGGCGCGCCCGTTCCGTTGGGAGCGGTGGGAGAGCTCTACATTGGCGGGGCGGGGGTCGCGCGTGGCTATCTGAACCGGCCCGAACTGACGGCGGAGCGGTTCTTGGCCGATCCGTTCAGTGGTGAGGTCGGCGCA
>NZ_JADPIQ010000143.1:0-706 GCF_023073015.1 Bradyrhizobium sp. 87 | reverse complement strand
TGCGCCGACCTCACCACTGAACGGATCGGCCAAGAACCGCTCCGCCGTCAGTTCGGGCCGGTTCAGATAGCCACGCGCGACCCCCGCCCCGCCAATGTAGAGCTCTCCCACCGCTCCCAACGGAACGGGCGCGCCATGGCCATCGAGCAGATACACACGCGTGTTCGCAATCGGACGGCCGATATGCGGCACTGCGTTTTCGATGGAGAGCCGTCCCGAGGTCGCCACGACCGTAGCTTCAGTAGGGCCATAGTTGTTTATCAGCTTTAAAGGCGGTGTTAGAGACGCGGGCATACGGTGGAGACGATCACCGCCAACAAGCAAGTACTCCAATGTGGGATTTACCAGCTTGTCTTCCAACGCGATTGTGGCCAGCGGCGTGATCAGAAAGGCGACTTCGAGCGATTGATCACGCCACCATTCTAGCAGGCGGAGCGAATCTCCCGCTGCCGCTCTGGGAGGTAGAAGCAATGTGCTGCCGTTGTATAACGCAGTCCATAGCTCCCAAGTGCTGGCATCGAATGCTAGTCCGGCAGTGAGTGCGCAACAGGTTTCTGGTTGAAGACAAAACGTTTGCACATGCCAAGCTATCAGATTGACTAATCCCCGATGCTCGATCATGACTCCCTTTGGGGTGCCGGTAGATCCCGAGGTGTAGATCACATAGGCGAGATGGCGCGAGGTCAGGCCAAGCGCGCGCGGGTCG
>NZ_JADPIQ010000146.1:0-22220 GCF_023073015.1 Bradyrhizobium sp. 87 | reverse complement strand
GGATCGATAGGTAGGTCTTGACCGTGCCGGCGCTGTAATTCTCCGCCGCAAAACTCGCTGCGAACGAGCCAAGATGCGGCTCGATGCAGGTCTGCAAATATTGAGACATGATCTTCGTGCTCCTTGTTGTTGGAGCGACGAAGATTATGCCGAATGGGATTGGCGGGATCATGCCGCCAACCGGGCCCAGCCGAGCAGATGCGGCATAATCTGGATCGCGGCATTATGCGCCAGCTCATGCAAGGCCGTTCGATGCCAGTTGATCGGCTCGAAATAAGCTTGCGGTGGCGGCACCTGCACATAATCTTCTGTCGGCGCATAAAAGGCGCGGTTGCCGCCGATGCGGAAATCGATGCCAGTCGCCTTGATGAGCTTTTCGACCTTCGGCTCGATCAGGTCTGGCGGCGGAGGCGGCGCTGTTGTTGCGATCTCCGGAGGCAAGCCCTCGCATTGATCGATGTTGAAAAGTGTGAAGCGCTTGAGGAACGGAATGGTCTGCGCTTCCTCACCGTTCTCGCTCGCGCGGCGCTGTTCGTCGACCGGCACAAAGCGGTCGGCACAGACGACGGTCGTGCCGCGCTCGCCCTTGCGAACGTGACCACCGAGCGATAGCGCCTGGCGGAATGTGAGCCAGCTCTGACCTGTGAATGCGCGTTCGGTGGCAGCCCCCCAGAGAATTAGTATGTTAACGCCGCTGTATTGGCGGCCGGTCGCAGCACTCTTCGGCATGGCCAAGGGCGCCCTCGCCGCCGCGGTGCCCCAAGGCTGCACCCACGGCACACGGCCGGCCTCCAGTTCGGCGATGATCGTGTTGGTGATGTCGTCATAAAGGCTCGTCCGGTCCTCACCGGTGCGCGCCCGAGGATGATGTCTGGACATCGCGGATCTCCGCGACGGGCGCCGCGAGCCTCTCTCGCAGCCTGTAACCCGTCACGGCAAAACCGCGCGACACTCTTACTCTCAGCCTCTCATTCAGAATGCGACATTTGCGACCCGGTCCGCCTTCCGTCCCAAGTTTTCAGGACTAGATACTGAGATGCCTGGGGCCCCAGGCCCGACCGGGCGTGCGCCAAGAGCGCATCGCCTCGACGGGAAATGGCACCCGGAGAGCGTGAGCATAGCGACCCGAAGGGGCACGCGGGTCCGAGTGCAGCGACGAGACCGGTTCAATAGTGGCACCCGGGAACGGGGCAGTGATAGCGATCGCCGCAGGCGGGCCCCTTTCCCGAGTGCCCCCGGCGAGGAGCTCCGCAGCTCTTGCGCGAGGGATCGAAGCCGGACGGCCGAGACGCAAAGCGGCTCGGTTCAACGAGAGCCCGATGCGGCGGAAGCCGCACGCGCACAAGCGGAAGAACTCCACCAGGGCTTAAGTCGGAGGACCTAGATTTCCTCGCGCGCATTGGTGTGCGCGTCATAGATCCTGATCTGAAGCATGGGAAAACGCTTCTTTAGTTCTTCCACCTGCCCTGGCGCCGCCTCTGGCTGCAAATTCGGCTTTGAGCCGGCCGTCCACTTCAAGCGCGCAACCAGAGGCCGGCAATTCACCGGTGGCTGCAACCATTTCATTCCCGTTGTGCAGTGAGGGGATTGGAAATGATGGGTAGAGTGAGCAGCCCAAACGGCGCCAGAGCCACCTGCCCAAGTGTCGTGATTGGCTAACGCCCGTTCTGGATTGGTGCCCCGCAGGGATCGCATCAAGGATGGGCATTTGCATCGTCCGAACAGGCAGACGGCCTTCCACTTGCGCGGATGCATGCACGATAGAGCCACGGCTCGACGTAGCTGCCCTTCCAAAGTCCTCGGCCCGCGCGCTCAGCCTCGCGCTGAGCTTCGTGATACCTGCCCTTCGAGTATTGGGGCCAATCCAGCGCAAGACCGTTGCGTACAAGCCAACCACCGAGATCCTTGCCTGCGACCGAGCAGGTCGCGACCGTGCGGCCATACGGGTCGAGGCTGACTGGAACACAATTGACGGCACTGCGGCCAATGAAGGCATCAAGGTCGTTCGCGGCCTGAGCACCACACCGATATTGCAGACTGTCGTCGCCACGGCACAGCTGGCTGCTCTCCGGTGCATCGATGCCCCAGAGCCGGATGCGCACTCCATGTATTTCCAATGTGTCGCCGTCGATAACACTGGCCTGGCCGACAAAATCGTCGGCCAATGCTACGCTCGACAAAACGGCGATAATCAATGCGACAGAGGTTCGACGCATTCCAATGACCTTCTAGCTACCGCAAATCTCGTGGATCGGATTTCGGCCAGTTCGCGAGTGGCTTCAGCGCCGGCAGGTTCTCGGGCGGCTCAGGATAGTGAAACTCCGTGCGGCGCCGCCAGTGTCCCTCGGAGCGAGCCCAGAGCAGAATTGCGTCCATCAGCCAAGTGAATTCGTAAACCTTTCAGACGCCGTCATTCTTTATAACTTCGCCGGTCGCGTTGGATGCCCGCTGTTCAGCCGGCGAAGCGCGTAAATTTCGTCCCAGCGCGCCCCTTTCGGAGGACGCAAGGCGCTGCAGCGCCCTTTACCAGACGAGGGGCTGAACGTCGTCATGCGCGATGCGGACAAGGAAGGACAAGATTGCGGCGTGGCTGGTTTTGCACAGGGCGGCGGAACACGTGGAAAGGCACCTGCCCCAACGATTTGGAATCCCTGCTCTGTGTTAGCAGCCCGGAACGAACCGAGGGCTGCAAGGATCCGTTCCTCGCGGAGGAGCGATCTTGATGCTGATGACCAAGGAGAGGCGGACGGCGATCCGCACGGTACGGGGGTGGGCGATAGCCGTGCTGCAGGAGGCAGGCGCGATCCGCGAGTGTGCGTACCATGGCTGGATGCAGGACCGCGCAGATCCGCACGCCCGTGAGCAGGCGTTCCAAATCGCCCGCCAGGATCCGCCACCGGGCCTTTCGCCCGAGGCGGCCGCCGGGGCTGTGACCGAGGTCCTGGACTCGATCGGCGATACCTGCCCCGAATGCCCGACCGAGGTCTAGGCACGCGCTGAACGATCGACGCCAGCAAAGGTGACTAACGCCCGAGACGCTTCTCGACGCGCTTGCGGCTGTTGCCGACCTTTTTGACAGCCTTTTTGGCCGCTGATGCCGACCGCCCGGTCTTCTTGGACTCGTACCCCACCTCATACTTTTGCCCGCGGGCCACACGGGCTCGGTCCTGCTTGCGCCCGCGTGCTGTTTTCTTCTTCGCTGTCGCCATCGGCTCCTCCTGATGGATTGATGATGAAGCAACGCAGTAAAGGATTCACGGGTTCCGGAACGATTCGAACTATGTCAGTTTGAATCAGCTGTTGCGTGGAGTGCTTCAGTGGCGTTTCAGCGTAAAAAAGCGGCCGGCATCGGCGTCAAGGCGCCGTTGCCCGGCTTCATCGAACCGGCCTTGGCAACCTCGATCGAGAGGGTGCCGTCCGGCAGGCGATGGATTCACGAAATCAAGTTTGACGGCTACCGGGTCCAGGTCCATTTGGCCAGCGAGGTGGCCAAGATCTTTACCCGGCGCGGCCACGACTGGACTCACCGCTTCAAGAAGGTCGCCCACGACGCCTGGCGCATCAGGGCGAGCTCGGCCCTCATCGACGGCGAGATCGTCGTCCCCGCCGCCGACGGCACGACCGATTTCTCGGTGCTGCAGACCGAGAAGGGTAGGTCGGCCAAGATCGTGCCGGTGGCGTTCGATCTGCTCTATCTGAATGGCCGCGATCTTCGGAAGCTGCCGCTGGTCCAGAGGAAAGCCGAGCTACGGAAGATAGTCGATGGCACCGACGTCCAGTTCAGCGAAAGCTTCGAGATCGAGGACGCGAGATGTTCGCACACGCCTGCAAGCTCGGCCTGGAAGGTGTCGTCTCGAACCCATGCGCGTCCGCGGCATCTTGCGCGTCACGCGTGTAACCGTTCGCGCTGACGAGAATGCCTTGCTGTATGGGAATGCCGACGTCGTTCAAATCCCGACGAAGTTGTCAACCGCCGATGTCTTGAGGGCTGTGGCTTCGTTCTTACATCCGAGCGCGATTTGAACTTTGTAGCCCGCGACCCTGGACGTGATCAGAACGTCAATTTCTCTCTTCCGCTTCGTTTTGCGCAGAACGGGCAGCTTCCTTCGTTTCTCCACGCGAACGCCTGGCACCTGGTGCATCATCGCAACCAGGTCTTCGAGGATGTTTCCCTTGATCTTGTTGGACATCGCTTGGCCACCCCACCCGATAATCTTTCTTTTCGCCTCCGCCAGTGTACGCCGAGTCGCTGGCTTCGCTCTGCTCAGCCGATGCCGCAGGCGCTGGACGGGATCGAGCGGGTAAATGACTGATCTAAGTCATTGATATTCATTATTATTGTTGAATCTATTGCACTATTTGTTGAATGACGTCGGGTTTTTGCCTATATTCAATGTCGGGTTTTTGCAAGGAGGACCAATATGCCTCGCAAGCACACATTGCGCGAAAAGATAGAACAGCGGATCGCCCGCAAGAAGGGCGAGGACGTGTTCCTAACGCGTGAATTCAAGACGCTCGGCGGCGAGGATCAGGTCCTGCGCGTCTTGCGCAAGCTCGTGGACGATGGCCGCTTGGTGCGGCTCGGCTATGGCGTCTACGGGCGTGCGACCGTTTCGAGCCTCAGCGGCAAGCCGATGCTCTATAGCCGTGACGGCTTCGCCGGCGTGGCACGTCAGGCGCTCGACAAGCTAGGCGTCAAATGGGAGCCGACCGAAGCCCAACGTGCGTATAATGAGGGCCGCTCGACGCAGGTCCCCGTGAACCCGGTGGTGCGGGTCAAAGGTCGCTTCTCACGTCATCTACGTTACCGCAACGCGGAGCTGGTTCTTGAGCGATAACCCAACCCTCGAACAGCTGCTCGAAGTCCAGGAGTATTTTGGGCTCCCGGGCCCCGCGCTTGTCGAGAAGGATTGGTATGTCGTCAAGGCGTTGGCCGCCATCGCTGCAGTCGATACCGGCGATTTCCGCCTCGTGTTCGGCGGCGGCACGGCGCTAAGCCGCGCCTACAAGCTGACCAAGCGTATGTCGGAAGATGTCGACCTTAAGATCGTCCGCGATAAGGCTCCGACGCGCGGCGAGCTTCGCAAGTTGCGCAAAACAATTACCGATGCGCTGCTGGGCGCGGGCTTTGTCTTCGATCCTGAGAACAAAGACCACCGCGTCACGATGTACGAAGGGCGTTACACCAAATACCAGTTGCCTTACAAAGCCCTCGCCGAGGGCAAGGGCATCTTGCGGCCCAATGTCCAGATTGAAACCTCGGTATGGCCGCTGCGGCGCGAGACCGTGGACAAGTCCGTGATCTCCTTCATCGCAGAAGCCTACGGCCGCGATCCGGAATTACCGAAGATCGCCTGTTCATCCGTTCTGGAAACCGCCGCGGAGAAATTCGTGGCCTTGACATGGCGTGCAGGCTCGGAGCTGGAGGGCCTGCGTGAGGAGCGCGACCCAACGCTGGTCCGGCATATCTATGATATTCACATGATCCGCGACGAATACGATGTGAAGGAGGCCGCCACGCTGGCCCATGAAGTGATGCTCGCAGATGCCGCCACACGCGGCGACAGTTTCCCGGCATGGAAGAACGATCCGCTGGGCGAGACGCTGCGTGCGATCGAGGGCATTCCCAACGACAAGGTCTTCGTGGACGGCTTTGCTAATTTCCAGCGTGACATGGTCTATGGCGACAAGCCGGATTTCAGCGTGGCGATGGGCACCTTGAACACGCTGGCGGATCATCTCAAGAAGGTTCCGGCCTGACATGACTGCCGTTCCCTTCACGCGGCCGACGGTCATTTCCGCCGTCGCATTCCTGACCAAGATGTACCAAGCGCCGTTCAACCACATGGTTCTGCGCCTCGGCCTTGAAAACGAGATCACCTCCGACACAGCGATCAGCGTCGCGAAGAAAGCGGGCCTTCTGGGCCGCATTGTCGTGCAACGCCCAGCCGATCCCGTCGAAACGCTGGAAGGCACGCTCGCGCTGGCGGAAGCGGTTATTCGCGAGGCCGTCCAGCTCATGCACCCTGAGCCGGTGAATGATTTGGAGACCGACTTGGCGCGCGGCCTGGCGCGGGACGGGTACGTCGTTGCATTCGATGAGCGAGAACGCCCGGCGCTACGTGCGGCGTTGCCGGAAGAACTCGGCCTATCGGTGGTGGACAATGAAGTGCATGAACTCCTCAAGCAGTTCGGCTTCACGGAACCGCTTGGCCATCTGAGTCAGGGCATCGAGGCGCATGCGCGGGGCGATTGGGCAGCGGCAAACGCTCAGTTTCGTACGTTCCTTGAAGGGCTGTTTGACGCGATTGCCTTTCACGAAGGTGCGGATCGATTGGCACAACCAACATCGGAGAACCGACGCGCGTGGCTGGCGAATATTGGCTATCTCTCCGAAACCCGCAACGAATGGACGCAAGACGGCAAGAACTACATCAACGGCCTGTTCAAGATGCTTCATACGGACGGCTCGCATCCCGGCCTGTCGGATGAAGATCACAGCACCTTCCGGCTTCACATCGTGCTGGTGACCGCGCGGACCTTTCTGCGCCGTTTGCGCTACAATCAGTAAGTTGGCCGGAACGCGTAAGGCGATGCCGGCAACCTAGGATTCTTTCATGGTGCCGAACCTGGATACGACCACTTGGACGCCTGTATGCTCGTTTGAGGGGTCGGATATCGCTTGCCGAGTTCGAGCAGGCGCTGGCAGACTACTTTAGCGAACCACGGCCAGCGTCCGAGCTGGCGGATTACCGCGCCAAACCCGGCGCGGTAAAAAAGCTGCGCGATGAGGTGGTGCCTGTTTTGCATCACGTCAAGTTCGTCAAAGCAAAAGGCGACATCCGGTTCGAGCTAAGCAGTGACGTGCCGGATTGCTGGTTGCGCGACAAGCCGAACGCCGCGCCACAGGGTCTTGAGGTCACGGTGGCGCAATCCCGCGAGCAACAGCGGCTCGGCCAGGAGATGAACGAAAAAAGGGAGTGGTTCCGGGATATCTCGGCTTACCGGACGACGCCCCGGAAAAGGTTTTCAAGAAACGCTTGGCGCGGTCTCGCATCATGCACAGTTCGGAAGGCGCGTTGAAGGTCATCGGCAACGGCATCAAGTCTTGCCTTCGCAAGAAGGATCACCCGAAATACGCAGGGCATGATCTGCTGATCGAAGCGCCCTTGCACAGTTTGCCCAACGAACGCTGGAGCCGGATTGAGGAAGATCTGCGTTCGGTGGCCAGCACCTTGCCGTTCCGCGAAATCCACGTCATCAGCGATCACGACAGGTTCCCGTTTGGATTCCGCATCAAATGAGCGCCGGACTTTGTGGCAACGATCCGCACAGCCGGCCGATTAAACGCTGGTCCACAGCGCGTCCAAGCCTGCCTCGTCAGGGCCCGATGTCAGGCTCGATATGTTGCGTCGCATCCGGGAACGGTGTTTCAGGTGTAAAAGGCTAGCTGATCTAACGTGAGGAGGGCCTGGAGCGCGCGCGCCAGCGTGTACGTTTCGGCTGCTGCTGCACCATGGCCCACGGCATGGCGGGAACTGGCATTGCCCGTGCGTGCTGCAGGATCGAAGTCGGCGAAGGTGTGAGATTTCAGATAATGGGCAAAGGCTGCGGGAAACAACAACGTGTCTGACTGCCCAGCCTTAGCCTCGGCGGAAGCAACCGCAAACTCCAGAAGCTTTTTGATTTTTGCGCCCTTGCCATAAACCTTGCGATAGGCGTCACCCAAAATCCCCTCGATCTCGGTCAAGGCAATTTTGAGCACGGGTATGGCGTCCCCTTCGGCAAAGGACTTCAGCGCCGAGCGCAGAAGCCGTTCCTTGCCCGCAAAGTGCGCCTTCGCCATCCACCGGGTAAACATGCGCTCGATGCGTTCGGCGTCAAACTTCGCAAGGATCGTTGCTTCCGCATCGTCGAGATCGAATCGCGCTTCGCTTGAATTCGCCAGCCCCTGAAACTCAGGCCCGAGAATCTCCACGAACGGAAACCAGCCTGCCGCGATGAGCTGGGAAAAGACGGCTTGATCGGCGATCGCATCGTAGAGATCCCGGTACTTCAGCCTACGGTACAGCGTGCCGAGGTCACGCTGCATATCGGAAACGGAGAAGTCGCCAGCCGGATTGAAATCGAAGAAAAGGGCAAAGCGCCAGCCTTCCCGGAAGACGCAAACGACACGATCTCTCTTGCCGATGGCGACAAGGGGAAAGCCCATTCCGGTGACGTCGCCGATGTCATTTTCAAACACCACCGTTCCAGCAGCCATGTTTCGCTTAGCCATGATTTGAAGTGCGACGGCCGCCGCGTCTACCCAAAGGTCGCCCGTGTCGTCGGGACGCACGACCAGCAAGGCGACGTCCGCCCGCTTTAGGTTGACGGTCTGTCCGGATTGCCGCGCCATGTGCTCAATATGATTGCTCAGACCTTCCACCACACGGTGAAAAAAGCGGTCGTCCGAAGTCAGGCTTAGCCGTGTCCAGACCTTGACGGTGTCGCCGCCGCGGGCCGCGTCCGCAGAGACACCATGCAGTTGCAAACCCGATAGCTTGACGGGTGCGGCCAAGTTTCCGGCAAGAATACCGGGGTTGGGGGCACTGTCTTGTTTGGGCTGAGACTCGGTCATGACGACATTGTATCACGGCCCAGGAAGCAGGGTCGACGCGGCCCTCCCCCTGCCAGCTGTGCCGAAGAGCTCACCGACAAACGATAAGCGCATGAGCGGGCCGGCGTCGGCCGTCTGTGAGCTTACCCGCCTTATGGACCGCATATCGAACCTGCTGGGCGATGAGTTTAAAAGCTTGTGCGGGGCCGGCGGAATGCGGTTCGAAGGTGACCCGGTCTGGCGCGTCCGAACGCAAATGGTGGTGTAAAGGGCAGAAATCGACTCACGCCGGACGGGTCGGCTCGCCTAAAGTGCCCTCCCGGCAGCCGGGTTTTTCAATCCGAATTTGAGCCAAACGTGGATTTTTCGAATCAACCTTTGCCGCGGGCAAATCTGACATTCGAGGTTGTCGACGATCTTGTCGGGGCCCATGCGCGTGGCCGGCTCAACGGGGGCGCCGCAGGTTCGTTATGCCGCGACGGACATGTGCCCGCTGATCGAATTGATGATGGAAGCCAGCAACGGCCGGACCGGGCCGCTTCTGCAAACGCCCTGGCTCGATTCCATCACGCAACTCGATCTCCGAGCGGCCCTCGCCAGCAACCAGAACATCTGGCTCGACGAGACGCGCCGCTGCGGGTTCATGCGCACGACGTTCGATCCACGTGTCGAGGCCGATGACCTTCAGAGGAACCGGTTTCTGATCACGGCGCGGACAGCGGCCGAAGCGGCCGGGCTTCTCAAGCCGGTCGCGCAAAGCCTCGCCGCCGCATTGCGCGAAATGGAATCCAACATTCACGAGCATTCCGGTGCTGCCGCAAAGGGCATCCTTGCCTTCCAGGCGCGGCCGTCCTTGTTCGAGTTCGTTGCGGCCGATTGCGGCGCGGGCGTGCTGGCGACACTGCGCGAGGACGAGGAGTTTGCCGAGCTTGACGATCATGGTCTAGCAATGCACGCGGCGCTTCAGGAAAATGTGTCGCGGTATGACCGCTTCACAATGGAATAAAGCTCGCTCAAAGAGAGCGTCATACTTTTCCGGCCTAAGTCCAACAATATGGAACAGCCCTGCGCCACCTGCGAAACGCCGTGAGCCACGGGCTTGTTGTCTTTCACGGCCATGGGCCGCATAGAAGCAATTCGCGCAAGCTGCAAGAAAATTTCATCGAGTTTGGCGACCGCGAGGATGCCGAGAGCCCGCTCAATTGGCAGATACTGATCGAAGGCGTGCATCGACTTCGCATTTTTGAAGATCGCAAATGTCGATCCGGGTCCTGAACTGGACCAGGTGCTGGAGTCAAAACACGGGGACATCAGTCTTGCGAGACGTTTTATGGCGGAAGCAGGAAGCAAATGGAGGCAATTGAGGCAGGGATCGCTTTCGCTCGAGGCCATCGAAGAGTTTTCTGAAAGGCTGATGGTGGTAGGAGAACCCTATTGTTGTGGGACAGCTCTGCAGCTGAGGTCATCCGGGTCAACATCACTTAGTGTGATAGATCAACCAAAGCAGGAGTGTGAAATGCTTGGGTAGTAATCTCTATAGAATGGATTAGCCGACCCAGATTCATCACTTCAAGCCGACACCCGTCGCCAGGCGTTAGGCTTGCTGCAATATGGCGCGCTATATCAAGAGCAGCTTGCCAAGCCGCATTGTCGTCGAGCAACTCTTCCCCGAGGGTGTCCTGAAACGGGTGGCTGCCGCCGACATTGAAGAAATAGCGTGTCATAGGCTCCCTCACGTTTCTCTTGCTCGAATAGCTACTTACAGCTTGGGGCAGGCCCCTGGAGACAAGGCCGCTCCAGGAAGCCATGTTGGCCGAGAACAGCGCGCCACTGTGCAACGTTCGTTTCCGCCGACGATGGCGAAGTTGGGGGCTTTTGCTACGACAAACAGGGTACGTAACGAACGACCAAATCTCGCTTTCACCTGAGTGTGTCGTCTGGGCTTCAGATTGGAGCGGTTCCTACAAAAAATCCCGCCATTTGACTTTCAACGTGAGCTCCGCTGCTAGAGCCGAACCGACAAGGAGAAGCGACATTCCGAGATTCGCCGAGGTGTTGCTGGACGTGGAGATATGCGCTCTGCGATCGCATGTGTGTTTCCTCTGTGCTGACCGGAACCATATTTCAATGTTGATTAATGCAAAGTGCCGCGCCACGATGCTGAAATCCTGCGTTTGACCGTATGTTCTTCGACGGAATTCAACGGCATCTATTATAGGCGGGAGAGCAGCCTGAGGTGGTCGTCTCTCCACTTGATCGTCGATTCGGCGGCTTTGTCGCGGCAAAAACCGCGCGGTGCGGTTTTGTCATCAAACAGCGCACCAACGTTCGACTAGCTTTCGCGAGAAGCACGAACTCGCCTTCTGCCCTACTCGGACATGGTATCCTCCGCCTACCAGATCTGTACAGTGCGAAGCGCTCGCTATAGTTCGCAGGCGTCAACCTCCTCGTCCGAGAACTTCTCGGACTCCAGCTCCAGCCTGTTCTTCGCCCCTTCCAGCTCCCCGATTATGAGGACGTAGTCTTCGAACGTGCTCGACGGGCCGATGTGCGTCTCGATCAACTGCCGCAGCTCGCCCGCGAACTGATACTTGCTGAGGGTCATTCGCTCGACCATGCTGCAATCCCCGTCGCGCTTAAGCCCATCAGAGACGCAACAATAAGCAATAGACTAAGGTAAAGCAGAAGCTGAAAGATCAAGTCACCGTCACGGTCTAACATCATATCTCCCAGCGGCGTTGCCCCATGTTTTGGCTGGGGCACGCTGACTTTGCCACATCTTGCGCCTTTGCTCCCCAGACATGGTACTCAACTAGTCTCAGTCACATGAGAGCGTTGTCTCGGCTTCACATTTGCGTCGTCTCAGCTTCATATTGGAGCACTTCGGACAATCCATCAATGCAACACGTCCCGTTATCGCGCTCAAATCCTGTTGGATCTCCGGATTCTTCGGTGGATTTCAACGCCTCTACTATTGGCGACCTGCGGTCAGCACTGGTCCTGCTTCGTGATCGTGCCGGGGAGCTCCGCGGCAGCAAGATCAAAAATCTGATGCGGACTGACATCAGGAACTGCAAGCCACCAAGCCGGCTTGCGCTACCGACATGGTCCGTCACTCCCAGGCTTCATTGGTCAATTCCCGGGAAGTCACGGACTTCATTAACGCAAGCGTGCTTTGTACCGGAGAACGTCTTTTGGCCTTCTTTCTGGAATGTTGAGAATCGCTACGAAGGAGGAGCGCGAGTCCGAACTCGAAAAGCGCGCCTTCAAACCAGCGCATCGGCTGCATCGCTGATGCCAGCGTAGATTTCGTCGAGATCTGCCGCGGTGACGCAATAGGGCGGCATCACGTAGATGGTATTGCCGAGCGGGCGCAGCAGCAGATTGCGGTCGTTAAAGAAAGCCTGAAGCTTCGGACCGATGTCCGCCAAATAGCCGCCATCGTTCGTTTTCAAATCAAGCGCTGTGATGGTCCCGGAACGACGAACGTTTTCAAAGCGCGCGTCGGCGCGGAATGGCTCAATTGCCCGTTCTTGCATGGCGGCGAGCGAAGCGGCGCGCTCGCGGGAGTCCCGATGCCACCAAAGATCCAGGTTCGCTTTTGCAGCGGCACAGGCTACCGGATTCGCCGTATATGAACTCGAATGATAAAACGTACGCATACGATCTTTCGAATAATGCGCGTCGAAAATGTGCGCACGACAGAGCGTAACCGCGAGTGGGAGCGCCCCTCCCGTGAGACCTTTCGAATAGCAAGCGATATCGGGCGTGACATTGGCCTGCTCGCAAGCAAATAGCGATCCGGTGCGGCCCCAGCCGGTCATGACCTCGTCGGCAATGAACAGCACGTCCGACGCCTCACAGATCCGCTTCATCACTGTTAGCACCCAGGCTGGGTACATCAGCATCCCGCCCGCCCCCAATATCAGAGGTTCCACAATAAAGGCGGCTGGCATTTCGTTTCGGCATGCCGACTCGAGCGCAGCGAGTGTCGCCTGCTCACGACCTCTCGCGGGGAACGGGATCGAGGTAACATCGAACAGCAGCGGACCGTACGCCGCGTTGAACACGCCTCTGGCACCAACGGACATCGCCCCAACCGTATCGCCGTGGTAGGAATGTTGCATTACGACAATGCGTCTTCGCTGCTGACCGATATTATGCCAATACCCGAGTGCCATCTTCAAGGCTACTTCGACACTGGTAGAGCCGCTGTCGGAGAAGAAGACATAGTCGAGACCACGGGGTGCGAGCTTCAAAAGTTGCGCAGCAAGCTCCTCAGCCGGATCGTGGGTATAGCCGGCAAAGATGATCTGATTGAGCTTACCGGCTTGTTCCTGAATGGCGCTTACAATATGTGGATGGCAATGACCGTGCGTTACGACCCACCAGGATGAAATGGCATCGATAATACGGCGCCCATCTGCTGTGTGAAGATAAGCACCATCAGCACGTACAACCTTTGTCATTTCGCCTTGAAGCGCGTGTTGCGTGAACGGATGCCAGATCGGCGACTTTGTCTTCGGCATCACGGCTTGAAATCATCAGCACGGAATGAGGCTTGGAATGCGGCCTGCAGCGTGTCTGCCGTGAGGGGAGAAAGCCATGGCAATCGCCCTAGCCAGCGCACCCGCCCCATCTCGCGAATCGCAACCTGAGTCTCAGCATTTCTTTCGCCAATGAAGGCGATCCCGAGAATGCGGATTTCGCGTTTTCGGAGAGCCTCTATCGACAGGAGCGAGTGATTGATGGTGCCCAGCGCAGTGCTTGCGCAAAGCACCACTGGAAGCCGCCATCGCTCGAAGACGTCAATGTAGAGTGTGTCGCCGCTAAGCGGCACCATCAGCCCGCCCGCGCCCTCGATCACCAATGGTCGCTCCCCGGTATCGGGCACATCGAGCAAATCCGCCTCGATGCGAACTCCGTCAAGTTCGGCAGAATGATGGGGAGAAGCGGGGGTCTGAAGGCGGTAGCGTTCCGGCAGGACGCGATCGGCCGAGAGGCCGCCAAGACAAGCGACGACCTCGGTATCGGTCTCTCCCTCGAGACCAGCCTGAATCGGCTTCCAATAGTCCGCTCCGAGGAGATTGGCGAGCCCCGCGGAAAACACCGTCTTTCCAATTCCGGTACCTGTGCCCGTCACGACGATTTTGGCACTCATTGAAGCTCGCCTTTCGTCTCCTCGATCAAGGCATCGAGCATTGCACGCACGTCGTCCTCCCCCACGTTAAGCGTCAGTGAAATTCGCAAGCGGGCCGTGCCCGCCGGCACGGTTGGCGGCCGGATTCCGCGGATATCGAACCCGCGCGCCTGCAATGCAGAGGCGAGCCGCATCGTGCGCGCATTGTCGCCTATGATGCATGGGACAATCTGCGAATCCGAAGGACTTTTCCAACCGCGCTGTCTCATCTCCCGATGCGCGAGCGCGACCAGCTTGGTGAGACGCTGCTGTCGCTCAGGTTCCTGCTGCAGGATCAGTATCGCCTCCCTCACGGCGACAGCCATCAGCGGCGACGGCGCGGTCGCGAAGATGAATGGACGGCAACGATTGACCATAAAGTCTCGCAGCACGCCGGATGCAGTGACGAGCGCGCCGGCCGCGCCCAGCGCCTTGCCGCAGGTATGAACGACCAGCAGATTTTCGCGTCCCTCATAGGGCGCGGTGAGTCCTCGTCCCTGCTCGCCGTAAACGCCTGTTGCGTGGGCCTCATCTACCATCAGGAACGCATCATGCCGGTCGGCGAGCGCGACCATATCCTTGAGAGGCGCAAAGTCGCCGTCCATGCTGTAGAGACTTTCGACCACGATCCAGATCCGGCCCATTCCGCCACCGGCCCGCCAGTCACGAATCGCGCTTTCGACCGACTCGGGATCGTTATGCGCGCTTGTCCGAAAGTCGGCCCGGCCAGCTCGCGCGCCTTCATGAATACTCGCGTGCACCAGGGAATCGAGAACGAGCAAATCGCCCCGCTGCGGCAGCGTTGTCAGGACAGCGAAATTTGCAACATAACCGCCGCCAAAGAAAAGCGCTGTCTCCGCCGCAAAGAAACTTGCAGCTTCTGCTTCGAGACGTTCGTGCTCCTCGCAATTGCCGCGCAAAAGCCGCGACCCGCCGGCACCGATCGGTGTACCGGCCTCGATCGCGTCCAAGACAGCCTTTTTCATGCGCGGTGCGCTCGCCAGCGCGAGATAGTCGTTCGACGCGAAATCGATCCCCGCACGCGGCTTGAGGCCGCGCAGCCGGTCGTCTTCTTTCAGGGCATGCAAGGCTACGACATAATCGGCAACTTTGGTCGCATGGATTGGATTCATTCTTCACTCGGACAGTAGCGATCGATCTTACAAAGGGTCTGATGGCAGCGAAGAACAAGGCTTCAGTTTCGGGCCCTTGGCTTCAGCCTGGCAAGATGCGATTTGCTCGGTCGACCAGCACAACGTGCGGCTTGAAATTGTTTGCTTCGGCTCCATCAAAGGAGGCATATGCAACGATAATAACTTTGTCTCCTGGCATCGCGAGTCGCGCTGCCGCACCATTCAGACCTATGATGCCTGATCCTGGAGGCGCTTCGATCACATAGGTGGCAAACCGCGCTCCGGTATCGATGTTGTAGATTTCAACGCGTTCGTTGATCAAGAATCCAGCAGCATTCAGCAGCGCACCGTCAATCGAAATCGAACCTTCATAGTGCAGGTCGGCTTCGGTGACCGAGGCGCGATGGATTTTGCCTTTCATCAAAGTAATCTGCATTTCTCGCCCAAGCTGGATTTCCGCGCGGCCGCGCGCTGCTCTGATTGATTCAGGCCAGGCTGGACGCGATGCCGAGCCGGTCCAGCAAGTTCGCGTCGCGATCGCGCTGCGGGTTCTTGGTGGTCAAGAGTGTGTCGCCGATGAAGATCGAATTCGCGCCGGCAAAAAAGCACAGCGCCTGCAGTTCATCGGTCATATACTGCCGTCCAGCGGACAACCGGACGACGCTCTTCGGCATCATGATCCGAGCGGTCGCCACCAGGCGGACCAGCGCAAAGGGTTCGGGACGCTCCGCGGTGTCGTTCACGGGCACGCCCTCGACCTCGTTCCACATGTTGATTGGAACGCTCTCTGGATGGCTGGGGAGATTGGCGAGCAGCACGAGCATGCCAAGGCGGTCCTCGACGCGCTCGCCCATGCCGACAATGCCGCCGCTGCACACCTTGATACCGGCCTCTCGAACATGTGCGAGTGTGTCGATGCGATCCTGCAAAGTACGGGTGCTGATGATCTTGCCGTAGAACTCCGGCGAGGTGTCGACGTTGTGATTGTAGAAGTCGAGTCCAGCCTCAAAGAGCTGTATGGCCTGGTTCGGGGTCAGCATGCCGAGCGTGACGCAGGTTTCCATTCCAAGACCTTTGACCGCGCTAACCATATCGCAGACCTGATCGAGATCGCGGTCTTTTGGACTGCGCCAGGCCGCGGCCATGCAGAAGCGGCTCGCGCCGGCATCTTTGGCGCGCTGTGCGCTGGCGACCACATCGGCGCAATCCATCAGGCGGGTCGCTTTCAGACCGGTCTGGTAATGCACGCTCTGGGAGCAGTAGCCGCAATCTTCCGGACAGCCGCCCGTCTTGATGCTGAGCAGGCTTGCGGTTTGGACGTGGTTTGGATCGAAGTTGTCGCGGTGAACGCTTTGCGCCTGAAACATCAGGTCGGCAAACGGCAGGCTGTAGAGCGCTTGGGCCTCGGCGCGCTCCCAGTTACTGGGGAGCTGTGCGCCGATTCTACTGTCGTTCCGTTCTACTCTCCCAGAGGCAATCATTAAGACTTGCGTTCCCATCAATGATTGATCATAGATAATACTGGCGATTATCTATGATCGTTGACCTTTGCTTGATGCTAATCCACACCGCCTGCGAACGCACGCGATTTTTCGGTAGATAATCTATGATGACCGACAGCGAGAGTACGACCGTTGCCTGGCGCATTGCCGAGTCAATCGGAGAGCGCATCATCAGCGGCGCCATCCAGCCAGATGCCCCGCTGCGGCAGGATCATGTCGCGCGGGAGTTCAACTCGAGCCACGTCCCGGTACGCGAGGCTTTTCGGCAATTGGAGGCGCAACATCTTGTCGTCGCTGTGCCCCGTCGCGGCGTTCGGGTTGCCCCGCTTGATACCAATTCAGTGAAAGAGATCGCCGAGATGCGTGCCGCGCTCGAAGTGGTCGCATTGCGCAATGCGGCGCCAAAGTTCACATCCACCCATTTGGCACGAATTGAGCTTGCCCTGATTGAAGGAGACAATGCCCAGACGATTCAGGATTTTGAGATGGCCAACCGCGCCTTTCACCAGGCGCTGGTGGCGCCGTGCGCGATGCCGCGCCTGCTCGCCAGTCTCGACGGACTACAGCTTGCAAATTCGCGATTGGTGTTCGCGATGGCGCGCAATGCTGGGGGGCGACCGCGATCCAATCAGGATCACCGCCTGATTCTGCAGGCACTGCGAGCGCGCAACGTCGATCAAGCCTGCAACCTGCTCTCACGCCACATTCAAACGATTGAGCGCCTTGCCCTTCCCGCGTCCTGACCAGAATGAGATTGGCGGGCTCCGCTTCAGACCGCAGGCCATCGCAAGAGTGTCAAACCCTGTCTGTTTGCCGCGCGAGGCGGCATGTGGCGCTAGCGTTGCAGCGGGCTCGATTCCAAGATAGCTATGCGATCTGCTCGCGATTTTAACCTATGGCCATCCATGATCCGTCACATCGTCTTGTTTACCGCCAAAGATAAGGCCCATATCGACCAAATGATCGAAGGCCTATCGCTTCTCACCACGATCTCGCATGCCCGGCGGCTCGAGATTGCTCGCAATCGCAAGGCCGACCAGTTCGGCAACGATATCGACGTCGTGGTCTATGGTGAGTTCGACAACGAGACGGAACTCGCAGCCTACAAAGCGCATGACCTCTACCAGGAATCGATCAGGCGAGCACGACCGCTGCGCGAGCTGCGCCTCGCGGCCGACTATGACTTATCAACAGATGCGCGTTTCGTCTCAGCGGCAGGCGTAGTCCAACTTAGTCCGCGCATCGCATCCACCGACGGGGCTTAGCCTGACACTCAATCTCGAGAGCTTGCGGCGCTCCGACCAGCGTCGCTCTCGTTGTGGTCGGGATCATATTCGAAGCGTGTCTCACAGCACGCCAGTCGCCGGTGACTCATAGCCGATGCACGTCCGTGAACTACAGTGGATTGAGCCTATCACAGCGGTGCAATGTCTCGCGCATCGACCGCACCTCTCGTTTCTCGATAGCGCAGCAACGCATGAGTTGCTCGGGCGTTACTCATATGTGACCTGCGATCCATTCAGCACCTACATAGTCGCGGGGGGACGGGCGAGTTGCAACGGGGAAGATATCGATGGCGATCCATGGGAAGTTCTTCGCACTCTTCTCGCCAACTATCCGCAAGAGCATCGTCCCGATCTCCCGCCATTTCAGGCAGGCGCGGCTGGCTTCTTCGCTTACGATTTGAACAGGACGCTGGAGCGATTGCCGGCGCCGGCAATTCCCGGTCAGCGTTTACCCCATTCCATTCTGCATCTTTACGACGTGGTCGTCAGCTACGACCACCGGAACAACAGATGCTGGATCGTCTCGACCGGATGGCCGGAGCAGGATCCCGCACGTCGCGGCGAGCGCGCACGTCGTCGAGCCGATGAGTTCGCAGCCCTGCTTGCCAACCCAAAGTCGCCGCGGATCGTGCTCCCCGGCACAGCGGGTGCATGGAATTCAAACTTCAGCCGAGAAGCATACATTGCGGCGGTACAGCGCGTCATCGCCTTGATTCTGGCCGGAGACCTCTTCCAAGCCAACATTGCGCAGCGCTTCACGGCCAGGCTGTCGACTATATTCGATCCGCTCACCTTCTATCGTCAACTGCGGTCATTGAACCCGGCGCCCTTTGGGGCCCTCCTGCGGTACGGAAAGCTGACCATCGCATCGAGCTCGCCTGAGCGATTCCTGAAGCTCGACGGAACAAAGGTCGAAACACGACCGATCAAAGGCACGATCGCGCGTTCGGCTGATTCCAACGAAGACCAGCGCCGCGCTAACGTGCTCGTTGCGTCCGAAAAGGATCGAGCCGAGAACATTATGATCGTCGACCTCCTGCGCAACGATCTATCACGTGTTTGCACTCCACATTCAGTCGACGTTCCAGCCCTGTGCGATCTCGAGTCCTATGCCTCAGTGCATCACCTCGTCTCCATCGTTACGGGTACACTTGCGGGAGACGAAGATGCGGTTACGCTACTGCGAGCTTGCTTTCCTGGTGGCTCCATTACGGGGGCGCCCAAGGTGCGAGCGATGCAGATAATTACTGAAATCGAGCGTGTGGCGCGCGAGGTCTATTGCGGGGCGATCGGTTTCATCGGCTTCAACGGGCAGATGGATACGAATATCGCGATCCGCACTGTAACGATCGACGACGATATGGCTGTATTTCATGCAGGTAGCGGTATAACGGCGATGTCGGACCCGGCGGCAGAATACGAGGAGACGCTTGCCAAGGCGCAGCGAATCTTTGACGCATTTGGTGCTGAAACATCCGGTGCGCTTTGATTGTCATCATCGACAACTACGACTCCTTCGTCTTCAACATTGCCCGCTATTTCCAGGAGCTTGGTGAAGGAACGGAAGTATTCCGGAACGACGTGGTCAGCGTCAGCGACCTCATTGACCTCAAGCCGTGCGCAGTGGTCATCTCCCCCGGTCCGTGCACTCCAATTGAGGCCGGAGTATCTACGGCCGTCGTCCGTGAACTTTCGGGTCGCGTTCCAATTCTCGGCATCTGCCTGGGACACCAGTGTATTGGGAGCGTATTCGGCGGACGGGTGGCGCGTGCACGTCGCCCTATGCACGGTCGGTCCTCGTATGTAACGCATGACGGCCGAGGGCTATTCAGGGAGCTGCCGTCGCCACTTTGCGTTGGTCGCTACCATTCTCTTGTTGTTGAGCTCGATGAGTCATGCGCACCGAATCTTACGGTGAGAGCGCGTTCCGACGAGGGCGAGATCATGGCCCTCGCACATCGCTATCAACCAACTTTTGGTGTGCAGTTCCACCCGGAATCGATACTTACCCAAGACGGGCACGTGGTGCTTAAAAACTTCTTGCGACTCGCAGAGACTTATCGCTCGCAGCAGGATAAGACAACAACGTGAGGTACGTGGGTTGGAGTGGGGCTGCTATCTCGCGAAGCCAACTATTACCCGGCGGCCAGTGCGAGGGCGCTCCGCAGCCCGGAAGGTGGGTGCCGCGCTGCGGAGAACAGCGCGCTACTACGTTCGTTTCCGCCGGCCGGCGGGGGGCGCTCAGCGACTCATGGGGCTGGGCTTCGTGCCTCTGCGCTATTTACAACGTTGCGTAGAACAATTTCAGACAGCTGCACAACCAACTGTTTGAGACGCGTAATCTCTTGCTTGCAGCGTTCAAGCTCGCACTGTTCGTCGGTCATGAGCGACATTTCGCGGCGATCTCTATTTGCTGTAACATGATTCATCTAGATGCACCGGAGTTGACGCTGGTCGTCGAGCATGCCCCAAGAGATCGTATGCATTTTCGCAATGAGTGGCGAGCTCACGCCTAAATCCTGCGTTTGACTGCTATCTTCAGGGATTTCATCGCCTCCATCAGAAGCGGCGGGAGACCGATCGATCTGCAACCAACTTGTTCGGTAGTCGCGGTCTGACCGTGCCCCGCGGATTTAATCCAGTTTGAAGTTCGTACTGGCCCACGACACGGACTGGAGCATGAAGCGCAGCCGCTTTTCGGAACAGCGGATCATAGGGATCTGAAGGAGCATGAGACGGGCGTATCGGGGCAGAGCTCATAGGCAGCTTGGCGCCGCTACGGGGCAGATACGGTCGAGCAATACGTTGTCGATGAGGTGCGTCGAGCCGATGTAGGCTGCCGCGCACAAGGTGGCAGGCCGATGTAGCGGGCTCTCAACTGGCTCGAGCGTATCGGCGTCGAAAAGCTCGAGATATTGCAGGCGGTCGACGGTCTCCAGATATTGCTCGGCGATAACCAGCAGCTCTTTCCCGTCGCGCTCTCCTGCCTGAAACTCAGCGCGCGCCGCGAAGAGGCCACCTCTGATGGCGCCGGCGCGCCGACGTTCTTCCTGGATGAGATACCGGTTGCGACTGCTCATCGCGAGTCCCGTCGGTTTTGCGGATTGTGGGGACCGTGACGATCTCAATTGTGTTTCATTAGTTATTCGTCACCCGCCCTGATGCCGTAGTTGCTTTCCCGTCATGTTCCGAAACATTTCGACGTTGCGCAGCGTGTAGATCAGAATGGCATAGGATTCGTTTTTGGCCTTCTGTTTGCTGCGTGTCGGCAGATTCATGCTCGTCTCCAGCGTCGAAGGCGGCGTTCAACATAGACGACAGGGTCGGCGGTGGACAACCGACGACCCGATCTGCCTTGTTCTGACCCATAATTCCTCCGGGATCCTCTTTCACAACGAGATCCTCTTTCACACAACCCTGAAGAGATCGTGCGCGACCCGCTCCGAGGCCGTACCTCGGATGCGTGTCTTGGCCTCCGCACTGCCGGCGCGCAGCTTGCCACCGACGGCGAGATCGGCAAGTCCGCGAACCGAGAAGGATGTCGCGCCACAGCGGCGGCCGAGCGACTTGATCGACGTCGTCGGCCACCGGATCCACCAATACTCGAGGCAGGCGGGCCTCCCGTCGATATCAGCTGCCACGTACACTTTGCCCGAGAGGTTCACCTCCCAATAGACGTCGACGCTCTGCGACGGTTCGACCCAGACCGTGACCACATCGCTTGCCCGCGATCCAGTCAGCGGCAACATCAAGAGCACGACCAGGCCAAGGATGCTTCGCTTCATAGATTCCACTCCTGTCTCAAGGCGATGCGAGGGGCTGATGGCCCCTCGAACGCGCGGTCGTTAGAGGTCCCGCGGAGGGCGCGGTCTGAAAATCAGCGACCGTCCTTCGGATTTGACATCGAAGAACCGGTCGGATCCCGCGCCGGTGAACACCCGGGATCGCCGGTCGAACGTTGTGACGTCGATGTGGACCGACCGCAGGTTGGGCGGCAGTTCGAAAGTCTCGTCGCGATTCAGGCTGATCGAGCAATCGACCCAGGCGTCGTGGGTGCCTAGCCAATTGTCGCGGTTATCGACCCGAGCGAACATTGTGAGCCCATTCTCGGTAATCGACGCGTCTTCAATACCTTCGCAGCGGCCGTGATCGCCACCGCCAGGCAGCAGATGGATGTCCTCGCGCCGCGTAAGGTCGAGACGCCAACCGAGGGCGGCATCGGGTGCTGCAACGGCCCGCGGGACCCGCGAATTCCGTCTGCGGAACTGGCCCAGATTGATGGTACGCGTGTCGGTCATCTCGTTCTTGAGGACGAGTTCGACCTCCGCATAAAAGTCGAATGCCTTCTCTGCGACGTCGCGACGGTCATGATTTCCTCGATGCCCAGAAATTCGAAGCCGAGCTGGCCCTCGGCGCCTACATTGCGTATTTCGGCGATGGTGAGCGGCGATTTCAGGCGATCGTGAGCAGCTGTTTCGCGCGATGATGAGCAGCGGCTTTGACCGACATGGGTGATTGGTT
>NZ_JADPIQ010000034.1:0-22911 GCF_023073015.1 Bradyrhizobium sp. 87 | reverse complement strand
AACGTTGCTCACGATCGCCTGAAATCGCTGCTCACGATCCTCTGAAATCGTTGCTCACGATGCGCTGAAATCCGTGCTCACGATGCCGCGAAACGCGCAAAAAGGACAGCGCCGCGCTCCTATCGCTTGCCGAAGGGTGTGATATCTTGTCGCCTAAAGTTTGACCGATATTTTTTGAAGACGCTGCCAATTTGTTGGTGCCCCGGTGGGGAGTTTTATTCATGCAAAGAGATTTAGCCGAAAAACGTGACGCGGCCAGTGCCGCTGAGGTGGATGAGTTCGCCTCCGAGCCTCGGGCGCCCAGCAGACCCGCAGCTGCAAACGATAACATTGAGGACGGCTCCTGGCTGCTCGTTCCATTTCCTGACGGCTGGTACGCGACGTGTTGAACATGGTCCAAGATCGGGACCTAGCTTCCGAGTGCGCCTAAAATTCCGCTCGGCACTGCGAAGTGGTTCTCCGCTCTTTTCCGCCGTGTCCTTGACGAACTTGTCCTTACCGCCGATTTTGCGGTTTGATCTGCTTGTCGCCGCCCTTCCTCATCTCCAGATGCACCGCCTCTAAGCCGCTTTCCGCTTTGCGACCAGCTTACCCCGTTGTGCCGCCGTCAGGTCGCGGCGGATCAGGTCTTCGTTCATCTCAGCGAGCCAAACGACCGCTGACTAACAAGAAGGCACATCGAAATTTGCCGAGAGCAGGAACACTATTCACCGGGGCGAGGTTTGTTTTTCATCGGAGGCTAAGGATCGCGGAGTTCTCTTCCATGGCCACCCAGATCGTAATGGACAGCACAGGCGACAGCAGACATTTTCTTTGAGCAAGACGACCTCAACGGGCTCGCCGAGGCTGAGCGACGCTTCAAGAAATTTACCGGCCAAGGATTTACCGCTGCCACTCGGACGCCGGCCGGCGATCTCAAGCTGATACGGTCATTTGATCCAACAGCGGAGGAAACGCTGTTCTATCCGCACTTAGTCGGCGGTTAGAACCGTTACAGCACCAAAGATGTTTTTGTTCGGACGTAACGTCGCCCAGGGCGCGCGTCTGCGTGCCCTGCGTGCCCTCTATCGGAGCTTCAACGAGCAAAATGGCCCGGAAGCGCGTGCACGTCGTCTTTTGCGGGAATGGTTATCTCCAGAACAGCGCGCGCAATTTGATGCCAATGGCTTTTTTGAAGTCGCTGGTTCTCTTACTGGCCGTCGATACCTAATTTATCAGGGCACGATGAGTAATGTTTTGGAGCTGGATGAAAAACTGGAGCCTAAGGTGGGGTGGTGCTTCCTCCCCGAACGGGCGTTGGCGATTGGCGATGTGATGCTCGCCCAGAAGATCGCACTCGAAACTGACGGAGCCGCAGTTCTCACGATCGCGAAGTCGTTTTCTCCGAGACTGCCGTTTGTGCCCGAGCAGTAGGGCGCGGTCACTAGAGCTGATCATGGGCGGGGCCGTCGCTTGTGACGGCGGCGACCCCTCGCCGCGAAGGCGCCGTTACGCGAGACGAGGACGACTTCGCGACTGCATCCAGCGTCGGCTCCGCCAGCGGCAGGCGCAAGAACGTCCGTGCGTTAATGTTACTTAGGCTGCTTGCCGGCGTCTGATGGCTTTACTGATGGAGACCGCGAGGCGATCTCTCCAACCTTTTGTAGCGTACGTGCGAACTCAGACCGAAGATGTTGGGAGTGCGCGACGTCCCTCGGCTCTGACAGAAACGCGATCTTCACGAGGAAGCGGTTCAACAACGACGCTATTCGAAAATTGTCGGAATGTTGCGAACGCAGTCCGGTGAGTTGCCGACGCATCTCGACGAGATCAAGCGGTTCGTGGTCCGGCTGGCTTTTCAACGAAATGGCCTGCAATCGAACGAAGCGTCGCGTCGAATATGTTGGCGCGACGACTTCGCCATGGGTGGACCAGGACGGGAGCAATGTCCGATGCGCCAAGATAACCCGCGGAAGGCTCGCCGCAATCTAAGGTTCAAATTAAGCTTGATGTGCAGGCTGGAAGTTAATTCGGGAACCGGGAAAGCCGACCGAAGGTGCTGAACCGGTAAATCCTTAAGCAACGTCTAGGCCCGTGTCGGAATTCTTTGACTGAGCAACAGCTGCAAAAGTTCGATGCGCTGCCATATCTTCACGCTCGACGACTGGGGCAAGACGCTGGACGTGCAGGAGATCGAGTGCGGCAGCGCGGAAGAGGCTCTTCAGCTTGGCTCTGCCGGGGTGGCGAACCAACCGATCGAAGTGTGGTGTGGTCCACGGCGGCTCGGTCGCTTTGAGCCAGAGCGAAGGCAAGGGAGACCGCTGCCGCGCCTCCGCGCACTCTTAGCCTTGGCCGAGCGTCGCCTTCATGAAGGCGAGCAACACATCAGCCAGCAAGAGACGCTGATAAACCGACTCAAGCGCGAGGGGCGCGATCTTGCTCTCGCGTTGTCCGTCCTCGACACTCTGATTGAGACTCAAAATGCTCATTTACAGGAGCGGGATTTGATCGTTGCCGAAGTGGCAAAGCGAGTTGGATGAATATGCCCGCAATCACAGATCACGATCACGGCCAAACGCTCTCGACTGCCCTCAGTCCTGTACACCACCCGTCGGGCAGCCCGTCTTACGCCATGCCGCAGGCGACGACTGCCGGCCGTCTTTGAGGATCGCCGATGTCGGATGCGCCAAGCCGGTAATCTTCGCTAACGATTGCTCTGTCGTTGGCGCCGCAATCAAAGCGAACGCCGCGTCGGGATAGCGCGTCCACACTTCGATGTCGTCTGCCGTTCAATGACGACGCTTCTTTCCGTCTGGATTGGGAATAACGTGGCTTGCGTCAGGCTCTTCAATGCCTTGATTTGATTTCGTCGGAGGACTTGCAACCGCACGGATCACCGGCACCACACTGGCAGCCGAGCTCTGCACTCCATGCCCGGTCCCGGTGGTTCTCGCAGACAAAGCCTAAGCCAAAGCAGATGGGACAGTTGGGATCGTCATGGCATGAAAAAGCGCGCGGGCCTTGCTCCAAAGATCGCAAGCATACCGCGCGCCTCGGTTACGCCGCCAATTCTTTGCGAACCGCGGCGGCCGAATTGCCTACCTTGTCGACGGCCTTCTGCAGCTCGTCGCTGGAGACAACCAAGCTCCCTGGTCCAATATTTGACCTCGAAGTGTTCATGCATGTTGATCTTGCTACGGTCGCGCTGGTCCCGTTTGGTGAGATTGTCGCTCATGTTCCTCCCCCATCGCCTGTACAAGCCGTTCATCGTCAAGAACGGTCAGCAGGTCATTGATCGTCTTCTCGCAGTCCCTCGGGCCAGGCTCGACATAGCGAGCCAGGATGGCTTGGGCTTTTTTTACCACTTGGGTTACGTGGTCCGGCATGCCGATACTCCACTCACTGGCAAGGAAAACGCCCGTAAGAACGGTGTGTTCCCAAAAGGAAGGCCTCCGGAAGGGCGGAGGCCTAGTCTGGGGAGGTTACATATAGCTTGGAAAACTTGACCTGCTTCGCCCCGTTCCTACCGCTGCGTATGAAGCTGGCGCCTCTGCGCTGATCGCTTAATCTGCGTTATAGGTGCGCTCGAGCAGGAGCCCTGCTTGGCCCCGTTGTGAGCTTGTCCTGCCTTTGGCAGCAATGGCGAGAGGCTTCAACAGAGCCCGTCTGCTTGGAGCGTTGGCGCTTCAAGGCCACCGCATCTTCATCGCTCACGCAGAGGTATCACTAGCCCGCGTGCTGAGGCGTCAAATGTACATCAGTTATTTCTTGGACAACCCTTTGAATGAACTGGCGCGCAGCAGGCCTTCAGAGGTGATGTCCCGGTATTCGATCTCGGCGTAGAACTTCGGATCGACCCACGTGGCCTTCGGCTTCATGATGGGCTTTGTGAGCTTCTGCTTCGGGCTAACGACGGTATCCAGGGCCTTGCGGATCTCCGCCGACTTCGTCCGGCTCCAACCCGTGCCGACCTTCCCCATATACCGCAGCTCCTTGCCCTCCTGCTTGCCGAGGTAGAGCGCGGCGACGCCGGACGGGTCCTTGACGAAGCCAACAACAGGGAATTTTTCGCGGTGCACCGTCTTGATCTTCTGCCAGGCCTCAACCCGCTCCGACCGGTACGGTGCGTCAACCCGCTTGGACACGATGCCCTCGTAGTTGAGCTTGCTCGCCGCCTCGAACAGCGCCTGCCCATCACCTTCGTGGTGCTCGCTGTAAAAAATGGGCGCTTCCAGCCCGTTTTCTTCTATCAGCTGCTTCAGCAGCTCCTTGCGGGCAAGCTGCGCATGTTTCCGAAGGTCTACGCCGTCCAGCCACAGGAGATCGAAGGCGAAGAAAACGAGGCGGTCCTGGTCGCCTCTGCCGAGGTCTGCCTGGAGTTCGGAGAAGTTGGTGCGCTCTTCGTGGATGACGACCACCTCACCATCGACAATGGCTTGCCCTTCGATGTCGAAGGCGCCCGCAATGACCGAGAACCGGTCGACCCAGTTATGGCCGTTCCTGGTGAAGGCCTTCCGGCTGTTGCCGTCGATGTGGAGCTGGATGCGGTAGCCGTCGTATTTGACTTCGTGAATCCACTGAGCCCCCGAAGGAGCTTTCATCTTCAGGGTCGCAAGCTGGGGACCGATAAAGCCCGGCATGGAAGCTCGCGGCTTCTTGGCCGGTGCTCGGGTACGCTTTGCCACTAACGCAACTCACAAAAAGCCCGCCGTCGGTGGGGGGAGCCGACGGCGGGGCAGTCTACCTACCTTACTGAGGACTCTCCAACCGCGAGGCTCATGCGCCGTTCCCAGGCGCTCTCACATACAACCGCAATTGAGATTCTAGGTTGTATTTTCAACGTCAACGAGAACGGCCGCCGATACAGCGTTCTTCAGGAGGAACGCTCTCAGTACTGGGGCCTCTTCAAAAGCTCCGGCAACCGGGAGATTGCCTTTGCAATCCTTCTCGCCTCGTCTCGGGTAAGGAATTGCTCGGCATATTGGTACGGGCGCCGGTGAAGGTGTTCGCGTTGGGGCACAGAGCAGACGGAGAAGCCGTTTGCGTCCTTCAAGCGGAAACATTGCTCCTCCTCCACCGTCACCCACGGCGCCGGAAACCGCCGAAGGTTATCCATCACATCCTTCGGTTTGCCGGAGTGCCTCTTATCGGCTTGCCGGACGCATAGGTCGGGCGTTCCTTCGCCGCCCGCACCTGCCGGTCTCGCTCGGCGCAAAGGTCGTCAACCTTGCTCAGCATGCGCTGAAGCAGGGTCTCAGCCGAAGCGGCTGATACCCCGGCCCGTTGAAGCTGGAGGATTTCCTTGCGCTGGCGGCCGATCTGCGCGCGCATATGCCCGATTTCCGAGCGGAGATATTCGAGTGTGGGCATGAGCAAACCTGGGATGCTGCCCGAATAGAACGAACCAAGAACTCAGAGTCAAGCGCTGCTGAGCGGCCGCGCATCAGACCTTCAAGGTGGTTAACGTTACAAGACTCGGAAGACGTACTGCCTAGGGCCCACCCCGGGGGTGCAGCTGGGGGTCGGTCCGGGTAAATGGAAAATAGTTCAACAGATACAATGATGCATGGCGGAGAGAGTGGGATTCGAACCCACGGTACGTTACCCCCAAGTTTTTCACTTTTTGGGAGTATGCGTAGCGCTCCTGCCCCGCAGCCGCTTATCTGGGCCGCTCGTGTCGTCGTCTTTCGCCGCGCCGCTCGGCATCGGCCCCCTGCTCCGCGTCGGGGCGCCGGGCAATTGCAAGCTCCGAAAGCTCGTTCCTCAGCGCATGCCGGCGGGTTTCGACAGCGGGCATGTCGTTGACGAATCGCCGAACCTGGTGAGCTAACTTGTGATCTGCTGCTAATCCAGAGCGCTGTAGCTCGGCAGCATAGTCGAGATAACGCCGCCGGATCGCATCCTGACGTGACTTAATCTGTTCGTCCCAAGAATGTTTAGCAGTCCTGCTCCCCCTCACCTCCGAAAGCACCTCTTGACGAGCGAGCCGATCAACATCGGGCGTGATCTTTCGTTTGCGCAGAGCGATGACCGCCCCACGCTCGGCCTTTCGGACCCGTCCGCGGGTTCGCGGCGGCGTTGCCTCCGCTGCGATTCCGCGAAGCCGGAGTTCGCCAGCAAACCGTTCCCGCCAGACCTGAAGATCCGCCTTGCGGGGGTTCAGGCGCTTGCCGTCATGGCCCAGGGATCGAACGGTCAAGTGCACGTGGGGATGTTTGTCATCGAGGTGCTGAACGAAGACGTAGTCGTGATTGTAGCCGAACGTCTCGATGGCAAATGCCCGGGCTGAATCCTTGACTGCGACGGCGTCGGTGCCAGCTGGCATCGACAGGATGATGCTGACCGAAAGCGATGCATCACGCCGGCGCTTGTCGTCGAGACCCGCATCGTCCTCCCAGCGTTGCTGCAGATCTTTCAATCCGGAACGACCCGGCAACGTCGCACCCTGCTCTGTTTCCGCGTCGAGCTCGCCGTTTCGCATGATGTATGCCAGATGCGACTTGAGATGAGCCACGCTCTTGGTGCGACCGGTGATCTTGACCATCACCTCTGGTGCTCGGCGCACGATACGTTCGAGCTTCGCACGCATCGCCGGCGTCAGGCTGCCGGGAGCGGCCGGATCAGGGATATCCCACTCGGCCCGCCGTGGGCGCCGATTGGGCGTTTCCCAGACATACGAGATCGGCGGAAGTTCCGGGACCAGGTCGGCCGGGCGACGGGAGCGCCGGCTCATCGCCTCCCATCCCAATAATCAGCGTTGCCGTTCAGCGCATTGCGTAATTGCGCGAGCTCTCTTTCGACGACCAATTTGGCTTCTTGAATTGCGGACAGATCGGGTTCAACCGCCCTGCCCTGCAGCACACTGGTGTTTGCGGCACGCGCGATCTGGTTGATGTTGCCGCCGATCCGGTTGAGCTCGCGAACGATCGCGCGAAGCGCGGCATGCTCGTCTGGGGAATGCTGCACCGGCGATCCAAATCGCGACCGCACCAGCGCGACGATCCAGCCGGTTCGGGTCATGCCACGCTGATGGGAGACTTCCGCGAGCTGCCGCATCTCACTCTCGCGAAATCGCACCGTCACCTTCTCCGGCCGCCCGACCGGCAACGCCACGATGCGCGGTGCTGGCGCCGCTAGTGCATCAGCAATGAGACGCCGCAGCAGCGCGGACTTACCGCCCTGTGTCGCGGCCAGAACTGAGAACTGCGCCGCGACTTCGTCGGGGACGCGAAGCGAGATCAGAGCCATGCACTCCAATCCCAATCGCGATGTAATACATCGCTGGCGCGAAGCCTATCCTGCACTAGAAAACGCGAATCCTTCCACCCTCTCCATGTTGGTTCAAACCAACGTGCTGGGCATTCAAGGCTCGGCAGGTGCTGCAGGTGAGACCCAACCCGACCGACGATCGATGCGGAGAATTCCTCCGGGAATGACGCAGTCGTCACGCCCAGTGCTTCTACTCCACGAACAGCGCGCGTGCAGATCGGCAATGTTGGCACCGAACATGTGGACCGCGGCTTTCCAGCAGCCTCCGGCCTCTCTACAGCGCTGTGGGAGGCGCGTTCGGCCTCCGGCTGCTGCGCTAACGCGCCATCCTTCGGATGGGAAATCCGCTCCGCCGGCGCGCCAACTGAAGCAGCGTTTCTGAAGAGGCTGTCTAAGGCACGCTTCATGCGAAAACGATCTCTTCGATTGTGAGGGTCGATGCTGGAACCTCTTCTGCTTCTTCTGCGCCATCAACCAACAGGACTGCGTGCCGTGAGCCTTGAGACGCAAGTCGATCGACCAGAAGACAGCCAGTGCGATCTTGGTGCCGCACTCTGATCGTCAGTGACGAGCTCATGCGCGCGTTCCGATCGATCGAAGAGTTGGGGGGCTTTTTCGCCATCGCCGTCACGTGGTCTGTCTCTCTGGGTCGCAATGCCGCTTTGGTTGGGACCGGGCTTCGTGGTCGTTTCGCTCCAGGGGACCCCTCGCCGTCAGCAGGAGAGCCGCGCGCTTCCGTCCGAACTTTGCGAGCCAGCTGACGGGCGTGGGCATTGGTGAAGCTCTCATGTGCTGCGCATAAGGTCTCGACGGCGTCGGGCTGTTCGCGCCAAGCCTGGTAGAGTTCATACACAGCGCGGATTGATGAGCCGGCAAGCTTCGACCGGAGGAACTCCGGCATGCTCTGGACCGACGCGTAGCGAGACACCCAGTCCCTGGGCTTACCGAGCTTGCGAGAGATCTCGGCCTGGCTATCGCCTAGCTCCAAACGATCCGCGATGAACGCCGCAATCTCGGGGGCATTGAGGTCGTCGCGCTGGATATTCTCGATCATCTGAACATAGCGATCCGCGGACCCAACGGCATGAATGAAGGCCGGGATGTCACGGAGCCCGGCGCGCTTAGCAGCACGATACCGCCTCGCACCCACGATGATCACGTACCGGCCTTCCTCGGTCGCTTGCCTCAGCACGATCGGTTGCAGCACGCCATGCTGGCGGACTGATTCCGCAAGCTCCCCGAGCTTCTGTTCGTCGAAACCGCGACGAGGCTGGTCCGGATCTTCGTCAATACGATCGATGGCGATGCAAGTGGGTTGTCCGATTGTGGCGGCACCATCTTCCGCGGCGTCGATGAGCTGCTTAAAGCTGAGATCAAGCGCCATGTGCGGTCTCGTCCATTTGCGCGACGATCTTGGCGAGAACCTCGCGGATTTCTCGACCAGCCTCCTGCGCAGAGCGGCGCTTCAACTTCCAGACCGGCAGGCGTTCCGCAACAGCCTCAGCGTAGCCGTCTCTTGCAACGATCTGGCCCGGGAACACATATCTGCCAGCCTCGCGCAAGAGTTGCTCAAGATGGGTCCTTTGACGGGGCGATTTCGTGTTGAAGTTCGAAGGCAGCAACCCGAGGAACTTCGTATCTTGGCGGCCATAGCGTCTCTGCACGCCGACCACGGTCTGCATCAGCCCTTTGACGCCTTTGATCGAATAGTCCTCCAGATAGATGGGGGCGAGCACATGCGAGGCCGCAACCAGACAGCCGACAGTGCGCAGTCCCAGTGATGGCGGGGTATCGATGACGCAGGCATCGAACTGAGCCGACGCGATAGCGAGGTTCTCTTGCAGAGTCGTTATGGCGGCCGCACTGCTGCGATCGAGATCAGTCAACGAGCTATCGGCCGGGGCCAGCGTTAGGCCTTCGTCTTCCCGAGCTGCGATCCGTGTCCCCTGCTTGAACAGATCCGCGGCTAACGTTGAACCGGCGTAGTGCCTCAACGTATCCGACGCATTGCTCTGCGCATCAACGTCGATCACCAGAACGCGGAGATTCGCTTCAGCCATGAACCAGGCCAAATGCACCGCAAGCGTCGTCTTGCCGACCCCGCCCTTTTGATTGTTGATGACAATGGTCTTCATCTTAAGGTCCGAAATGGGTCTAACGGCGCGGGCGGCATTTCCTCGTCCAATCATGTCGTGGCGGATGTTGGTTTGAACCAACAGACGACTGCGAATCCGGTCACCAGAACGATCCCGGAATTCATCCGGCGAATCCCCTGCCAGAAGAGTCAGGTCAGTCCATAGCCCTCGAGGGGAGCAAATTCTGGGACGCGAGACTTGGATTATGCTCGTTGCTGGGCGCTCTGCGACGCGGTCGCGAGAGGATCGTCACGCGAAGGCGCGGAGACCGCTTGTGGGCTCCGGGAGCGTCGCCGCGGCGGCGCGAGTAGAGCCGTCCGCGAAAGGGGCTCGCCCAAGCAGGCAATGCTCGAAGAGCCGCAGGAACCTTTGAATTTAAGAGCCGATCTCTTGCGGGCGGCTGTTGTGATCAGGACTGGCGCAATTGCAAGCTAAGCATGCGACGCGCGTCCCGATCGCGAAGTCTCCGTCGAGGAGAGATTCAATTCGGTAATAGGACGGGCCGCAGCATTTCCGGCGAAATCGACCTATCGATAAAATGAATCGATCTGCCCGGCCGATTCATAAAACTCATTGGACGCCGTTTGCCTCCGAAGCGAGAATCTGTCCGTGCCGAAACGGGCGTCGCAGCGAGACGTAGTTCACCTTAGGCAGGCCAACCTAAGCGCCGGGTCATCACCCGCAATGGAAACCGTCGCTGTCAGCAACGTCGGCGCACCTGTCGAACTCGCCATGGCAAGAGCGATAACGAGGCTGGCGACGTATCGCCATCTGGATGCACCCCCACCCTCCGCATCCATGCGACCGACGGCCCTGCGAGGCGTGAAACAGGAGCTAGCCTCGTTGGACATGCCGACCTCCGAGTCCGGGACGATTCCGCTGGCACGCGCGATGGAACGAAGCTGGGCGTTCGTGTTGCAACGCCACAGCGTTGGAGAGGGGCGTGAGCGCAATCGGTCTCGAGCAATCCGGCTGCCCGGCTCGATTTCAACGACCGTTATTTGGCCGGCGGTCGCAGCGGGCTTTCCGCCCACTTCCAGGCGGCGGGATCGCGCCGCGGATCGTCCTCGCATACCAGGCAGACGTAGCGCGGCCGGCCGGGCGCGACGTCGTCGGCTTACCGCACTTTGGGCACAGCTTCCGGCTGAGGTAGAGCGGAGTCGTGGTTTTTGCCTGCCGCGACCAGCTTAGTTCCCTGTGCGCCGCGAGCACAAGTCAATCGACGAAAATTGTCCGCATGCACCAGGCCGCTTGACGCGGAGTGCGTCTCACGTTGAAATCCGATTTTCAGTGATGTTGCGGGGGTTGCGTCGTGGAAGAATTTTATAGAGGTTTCGCGCAGCGGGCGCGCGATCTGGCGGAAAACGCGGACCCGTTCACCAAGCGGCGGCTACTCGACCTAGCCCAGCGATACGATCTCAAGAGCAAACCGGGAGCCTCGGGTGGTCGGACTTTCCCGCCGCCGCGCGCGACGCCACCGACGGCGCTGTTTTCCGGCTCCGGCGAAGCTTAAGACTAGTCGGAGCGCGGCCCGGTCGTCGGTTTTCTATGTTTTCATCGACCGGTCCGGGTATCGGCCGCCCGCCGTCGCGGTGCTCGCGTTAGTACGAGCTCACCCCGGAGCATGAAACCGCGCACGCGCACCGCGAAGAGTCATCGCCGGCGCCGCGCGATCTCGTCAGCGACCATGCCCTGCGCCTGCACCAGCCGCTCATGCAGGTCTCGAACATATCGAGGATGTCATTATTGGGTTCATTCTTGCCCTGCTCGATGGCTTCGGCGACGAGCTCATCGAGGGGCGTTTCCTTCAATTGACCTTTCTCCAGAAGATCTTCAAAAAGATTGTCGCTGCTCGGCTGCGGTTGGATGCGTCCGTCGGAATTGCACCAGACGCCGAATGTCTGTTGTCCCAGAACGGCGTGCTCGACCATCTCCGCATCCAACGGAATCAGCGTCCCCCAGGCGTCGGCCGACTCGTCCGCGAACCCCGCTACATACATCTGTTGTTCCGCGGCGCCTTCATCACGAGGCTGGAAAAACGGCGTGAGGATGATTGCAGGGTGTTTTTCCATGACGATCTCTCCGAACGCTTTGCGTTGACCCGGCGCAGCAGCCAGATTAGCGCGGGTATTTGATCACACCAAAAAGGCAACCTGGGAACGGCGCCTCATCGCCTTACGCCCGCTGCTTGTCTCGCCGGCGCGAATTGATCTGCGCCATCAGGATCGGGCCAAGCGAAAATTCGCCGACCTCGGCTTTTCGCGTCAGACCGCGCAGATAACCGCCAGCGGAGTTGATCGCCGTCCCGCGCTGCAGGATACACGCGACGACGATGGCCGCCGGCACCTCGCCCATAACCTTTTGCGCCTCCTCCCAGGCGCTCGGACTGATCCCTAGCATCGATCGTACAACGGCCGCTGTGGCCAGGAAATCGCGCCAGTTCGAAATCCCGCCCTTCGCATAATCGACGATGTCCAGGCATGCACTCAGGACCATTCCCAACGGATACGTCCCCTCACCGACTCGCGATGGTTGAGGCTTTGGCTCAGCTCCCGCCGCCCTGCCTTCTCGAAGGCTAGGTTCAAGATCAATGAGGGCATCTGGATTTGAATTCTGTATGTGGCGCTCAGAATGGGACTCATTGGCGCTCGGATTCTTGGATTTGATATGTGTTTCCAGAAGATTGAGCACGTCGTCGGCTAGCTGAGACAACTCGTCGGCGATCGGCTCGAGCTCCTGGCGCGTCGCCGTGCGCGGAATCTGATCGACGATCGCGCGGAAGGCAGCGTGCACGACCTGCCAATCGGCAGGCCCCTGCCCTCCCCTTCGCGTCGGGACGGCTTCCTCGATGCCAGTTGCAATCATCTTCGCGATGTCGCGCCGGCACAGTGTAATCCGCTCACGCACGAGCTTGAGTGCGCGGGCCTCGGCTTCGATATCAGCCGCCAGGCTCTCGAACTCTTCCGAGCGCACGACGAGCGGTGACAGATCGAAGCCGAACGCGAGCTCGATTTCGCCAGCATCGTCCTTCCGCGCATATCGCTTGCCATTTGGACTGTCGCGCCGAACGATTAGCCCCGCGTCGACCAGCACAGCGAGGTGGCGTCGCAGGGTCGATGCCGGCATGCCGTGCGCTCGCCGAGCGAGCTGATGGTTCGAGGGGAAGACGATCAGGTCATCCTCTCCTGTCAGCGCGGTCTCGGGATGGAAGGTTAGGAGTGCGTTTAGCACCGAGAGCGCGCGCTCCGACACCCCAAGGCGCGGCCGTGCCGTGCAGATGGCGTGGAAGATCTTCCATTTGTGCACGATCTTTTCGGGAGGACGTTCCGTTGCGACCATTTGGCTTGCCACATGGGTAAGCGTCAGCGATCGCCGCCCAAAGGGCGTCGTTGGAGAGTGTGACTGCATGTCTTTGCCTCAGTTGGGCAAAGAAAATCCGCTCGCCGAAACGACGATAAAATCGCGTAGATACTCTTGACTGCGATTCGCGAAAGTGATTCTCTGTCAGTCGCCAAACTTGAAGAGAAGGGCTTCCGGAACTCCGTTTCGGGGGCCTTTTTCTTTTGCCTTGTCTGCTCCTGGTTCGTGTTTACGGGACGAGACCGTCAGGCCTCGGTACTTTCCTGACCACTGCTCTTCTTGGAAAAGGCGTCGAACAGGGCCGGGAGTTGGTCCACAAGAAATGCCGCGAATGTCGTCGAGACATTCTTGTCGATGGTAAGCTTCAATTCGCGCTCGGCCTGACGCACGTGCGCAATCTTTTCCCCGGACACGGAAAAGACCGGCTTCTCGTCCGGCTCTTTCGAGGGCTCCCCGCGAGATGGACGGGTTGCCGCGGAGAATGCTGCAAGAAATCGTGCGTCGGTTTCGCGCTCTGCAAATTTAGGTTCGGCGATCACCGCTCTGACCCGTTTGAGCGCCGCGGAATCCTTGATCAATTCAGCGAATGATTGCCAACGGCCGCGGCCAACTTTCGGAGCTTTCCCGATTGCTTGAATCACCTCGGCAGGAACCGATCGAGCCACGGCAAGAAGTTTCGAGGCCTCCGCCCGATCGACCGACAACGCATCTTGCACGACTGAGCGGCTATGCCCGGCATCCTCGATATGCATCGCGAAGCTGGCGCGCTCAATGAAACTCAAATCTTCGCGCGGTGCGTTCTCGAGGCCTTGCGCCACGACAAGCGCTTCATCTGACAACGGTCGCAGAATCGCTTTGACGGAAATACCTAGTTCGCGCGTGGCGCGGACGCGGCGATGACCATAGGCGCTCTGATAGCGCCCTTTCGCTTCAGGATGCTCCCGAACGAGAATGGGCACCTCTTGGCCACGCTGTGCGATCGACTGTTTGAGCGCTTCGAACGAGCTATCATCCTGATCGCGAAAACGGTCGGCCAGCGGCGACGGATCGACGAGCGAGGGGTCGATTTCAAGTATCACCGCCCCGGATGCAATTCGTTCGCGAAGTTCCTCGTTCTCTTTCTCCACTTCGGAGAAAGAATCTTTCAACGAGCGAACCGAGCCCGACGAGACCCGCGGCAAGGCAGCGGGCATGTTGTCAGCTGACAACGCACTTGATTGCGGGGCCGTGAAAAGGCTCTTGATCGTGTCAGTACGTTTGCTCATCGACCCCACACCTTCTTAAGAAGTTGCGCGATTTCGGCATTGACCGCGTCGACCGATTCTAATGCCCGGTCGTAGGCGCCCCGCCCTACGGCGCCGCGCTCCAGCTCATAAAGTGATTGCTTGGTGAGACCAGCATTGGCGATCGCGGTCGATTTCCACACAGTCGCCTGGAGCACATCTGACCCAAAGAGGGTGCGGAGGAGAGCCACGATTTGAGCTTCAGGCACGTCATTGGGATCGTGACGCGTGATGACGTACCGGATGAAATCGTGATCGAGACGCCCGCCAGCTTCTTCGATGACGGACATGAGGTCCGACGTCATGAGGAGAAATTGGCTCATGGATGCGACATCAACCATCTGCGGGTGGATGGTCACGAGCATAGCGGTCGCCGCATTTAGCGCGCCCATGGTCAGGTAACCAAGTTGGGGTGGGCAGTCGATCACAACGACGTCGTATTCGTCTGCGACCTGGTCGATGGCGCTGGCGACGCGGCGAAAGAACAGGTCGTGTCCGCGTTCACGCCGCTCGACCATTGCTCGAGGCGTGGTGTGCTCGAACTCCATAAGCTCGAGATTGCCTGGAACGAGCCCTATCCCGTCAAAATAGGTCGGCCGGACAATCTCGCGCAGTGGCCGGCGGTGTTCGTCATATCGGATGGCACCGTACAGGGTTTCGTTCGCCCCAATGTCAAACTCGGGCTGGTACCCGAACATTGCTGAAAGCGAAGCTTGCGGATCGAGGTCAATCGCGAGGACCCGAAAGCCGGCAAGGGCGAGGTATTGCGACAGATACAATGCCGTCGTCGTCTTGGCGGAGCCGCCTTTGAAGTTTGCGACGGTGATGATTTGGAGCTTGTCGCCTGGGCGCCGGCGCGGAAGGAATTCCATTGCTTCGCGGGGCCGCGCAGTGGCTAGATACTCGCGCAACTCATGGATCTGAGCCAGAGTATAAGATCGTCGGCCCCCGATGCCCGTTGCTGGGGTCGGTCCAAGTCCGTCGAGAGAAAGCTGTCGAAGGTACCCATCGGACACGCCCGCAATTCGCGCAACCTCTCCAGAGGTGAACGACCGGAGCGACTTGCTCGCTGAAGGCGGGAAAAGAGTTGTCGCGAGCGAGCGAAGCTGGCCGGAAAGAATGCCCGCGTGCCGAGTGATGCGCGCAGACGCAGTCTCGCTCATGGTAGCCGAATCTTCCGCTAAGATCGCCATTTGCCTTCTCAAGACGGTTTCTGCTCGTCAGACGCCTAGTCTCCGTCTTGAGAGATGGCCACGATTCTGTGATTTGAGCAAGAATTAAAGGGTTAACGAGTTATTAACGCTCGAGGACGTGCCAAACGGCGCGGAGGGCCCTTTTTTTGGCGCACCGCCCTGCTGTTGTCAGCTGACAACAACGGCTTCAGAGCGAACGGGATGACCCCTCGACTATGGCGTGAGTCGGCTCGCCTTCACGAGTCCCCAGAGCGTCATTTTGTAGCTCGCCAACCGCTGCGTTGAAGGGTGCTGCCACGGTTGGAGCCCGGGCGACGGGACACGCCCCGGTGCAACCTCCGTTGAGTGCTCTGATCTCAGGTCATGTACCGCAAATTCTAGAGAATCGCGCCGCCTTGTAGCGTCGGCTCCCCCGTCATCCGCCCGACGCTTGGCGCCACGGTCCCGCGAGAAGTACCCTCCCCGCCTCGTTCACGACAATGGCATCAGAAGCCCGAGCTGGATGGCGAAGCATCGTAAAGCGACGATGTCGTCTCGCTTGGATCGGCGGCGCTCCGCACGTTCCCGGTGTCGATCACGGGGGCTGGCGCGTCACTTCGCTGCGCCGCCGCTCGTCCCAAAAAAGGGCAAGCAGAAGAACCGTACCGTCGCAGGGGGCCACCGGCCGGCCGGACGAACAGGTCGCAACCGACCAGACACATCCCAGGTCATCCACGCTGGCCCTTCTCTTGCACTGCCGTGTGGCCACACCGACGGATCGTCAGCCGCGACATCGACCTCAGGGCGCGGCGCTGGTAACGGTGTCTTCTTGCCCTTTCCAGCGAGGCAGGAGTGCCGCAGCTCGTCATCGCTTCATCCGGGCGCGTGGATCCGGCGAGGGAACGGCAACGGGCCGTCACCTCGAGCATGCCGTAGTGCGGATCAATCTCGAGCCGGGGAGGCTCGACGCCGGGCCTTCAGATCCATTCGCGGCAACGCTGGCCGAGATCGTCCAGGCTTTCAGATAGGAACTGTTTTCCTCGAACGCCGCATCGCATCGCCAGGCGGGACCTCCTGTTGACTCGAATCGACCAGGGCAACAATGGACCGACGTGAGGGGCCAAGCAGGCGAACGCAGTCAGGCCCCTGGGCGAGGTCAGGCCGACCTCGCGGTTGAATACCCGGTCTAATGGAAGGTTGATCGGAAGGCGTCCGGCTTGGGGGTGCTCCTTTGGTGAGCGGCAAGGCCGTCGAACGTATACGATCTCTCGATGGGTGCTAGCGTGGAAATCGAGCTGCGTGGCTCTCGAACGAAGCCGATCTGACCGCGGACGCCTGGATGAGGGTTGGCAGACAGCAGCGACCCGCCGGGCGATTGTTGTCAGCTGACAACAGGGCCCTACCAAGGATGGATGTTGTCAGCCGACAACAATTTGGGACCTGCGGTCGTCAGCCGCTTCAATTCGCCAAGGCGCGTCGCACCAGTCAAGTCACGATCGGTACCCACCGGTAGTCGACGTCGATCCGCGCCGCGCAGAATTCAAAGCGAGGAAGGAGCGGGCGAGGGTGGGATGGTCGTTATTGTCCCGACGGCCAGATGATCTGCGAGGACAACCCTGAGGGAAGCAGCATCCGGAGAGGGAGAGGGCAGGTGTTCATAGACAACTAACCATAAAAGTTGCCCTCACACGTCACGAAGGCCGCACGTCTCCGGGGCGCAAACGACGAGGCCGGCCCTTCCCATTGGTGTATTTGTGATGATATACAGGTATACACGATGCGGTCTAGAGGAGCGCGCCATGGCCTTCCACATCAAGAACCCTGAGACCGACGCGCTCGCTCGCAAGGTGGCCTCGCTAAAAAAACTCGGCCTCACCGAAGCAGTGCACGTGGCGCTCGCCCATGAGCTCGAGCGCGAGCAGGGCAAGCCGTCTTTGGTCGACCTTGGCGTCCAGTTCTGCCGGGATCTACGCGCGAGGGGCGACGCCGCCAAGGGACAGCCCGCCGATAAGGCGTTCCGCGACAGTTTGTATGAGGACACCTGATGTTCATCGACGCTTCGGCTTTGACCGCGCTCCTGACCGACGAGGAGGAGGCACGAGAGCTTTTGGCTCGCCTGCAGCAGACCGGAACGCGTCTGACGTCACCGTTGGCGGTATGGGAGGCGGCGGTCGCGGTCGCGCGCGTGCTGGATCTTTCGGTCAGCGCCGCCGCCGAAGCGATCGAAGAGTATTTGGCGCTGATGGAGATCGCCGTTGTCGCGGTGCCGGCTGAAACGGCAAGGCTCGCTCTCGACGCCTTCGACCGATTCGGCAAGGGCCGGCATCCGGCGAGCCTCAACTTCGGGGACTGTTTTGCCTACGCTTGCGCCCGGCATCTGGGGCAGCCCTTGATGTTCAAGGGCGGTGACTTTCCGCAAACCGATATCGAAGCCGCCTAAGCGACCCGGCTGGGGCGGCCGCGGCGCGCGGAAAGAAGGGGGCTTGTGTCCGGACCAGGGCAGGGAGTTTACCGGGCAGCGGGCCCTCGGATCGCTGATGCGCTTTAACGGCCTGCTCAATCGATAAGCAGTGGTTATTGACAGCGAGCGCTACGGGGAACCAGCCTGTCGCTATGACCGAAGTTATTCCCGTGATAGCTTCCGTTTGAACGATTCTTGTTAAGGTTATCAAGACCTTGCAAAACGGTTATTCAATTCCCGATCCACTGCCTTGGGCTCAGCTAGCCGGCCCACTCGCCATCGCCGAGGACGCGCTTGCCCGGCTCGACGAACGCCTGGCCAAGAGCCCGATCCGCGACGGCTGGATTGCGCGCACACATTATACTGACGCCTGCGCCAGTCTGTGGCTGGAAGGCGAATTGGTCCACCTCGAAGATCTGGTTCTCCACGACGCCGGCATGGACATCCGCGCCCCGACCCACGAACTCACCCGCGCCCACGCCGTGCTACGGACCCGGCGCCGCATCGCCGACGCGAAGCCGGATTGGGCGCCATCGCCGGCGGGGCTCGACAGGCTGCGCGGCCGCACCGGGCAGGGCGAGTGGGAGGAGGGCAGGGGCATCCGAAAGGAAGGGGAGCGAAGCTTCGTCGGCGGCTACGATAGCGGAGACGCTGATCTCGACACGCCGCTTGGCGGCATCGAGTCCGACCCGCACCTAGCCGCCGCCTTCGCCGCGGTCGACGCCGCGAATGCCAAGGCGGAGCGGACACTCGCCGGCGGGAGTCGCACCCAGTCCGAGCGGGACCCGCTGGTCTACGACCCCGACTGGGACGAGGACGCGCGTCTCGACGACTGGCGCGCCGTGGTCGAGCAGACCCGCATATTGCCGCCGACGCTCGCGGCCGCGCTTGCGACTGAGGCTTGGGACGCCATCGCCCCGCTGCAGCACACGCCCTGGCTCGGCCGGCTGCTGGCAGCCAGCGTGTTGCGCGCGCGGGCCAAGACCCGCTGGCATCTACCCTGCCTGCATGACGGGTTGAAGGCCATCCCCCGCGAACGCCGGCGGCCGCGCGACGCGGCGGCGCGACTCGCCGTGCAACTCGAGGCCATCACCGCTGCCGCGGCGGTCGGTCTCAAGGACCACGACCGCTGGCTTAACCAGCGAACCCTGCTCGCCCGAAAACTCGCCGGCCGTCGCGCCACGTCAAAACTGCCGGCGCTGCTCGACTATATGCTGACCCGGCCGATCGCCTCGGCCGGTATGATCGCGAAGGAGCTTAAGATCACGCCGCGCGCCGCTCAGGACCTGGTCGGCGAGCTTGACCTGCGGGAGGTGACCGGCAGGGGACGATATCGGGCCTGGGGGATTCTGTAAGCGCCCTCAGTGCGGTGCCCCGCCCCGCAGCAGATCCCGGTAGCCATACTCGGTGATCCAGCGGGCACGGGCGAGATGGGTTTCCCACGCCCGGCGCGCCCGATCCGGCTCGCGCGCGACGTCAATATGCAGCACGGTCCGCGCGACCTCTTTCCAGTCGATATCGGCCGCGGCGTCGAGCAGACGGAGATAGGTAACCAGGTGCTGCTCGTCATACCCAGTCAGAAGTGGCGCGGTCGGCGCGGCATCGGCGACATTAGGATCGGAAGGTGACTTCTGCATGGGGTGTATTCGCCGGCAGGGGGTTGTCAGCAGAGAGTAGGCGCGTTCGTGCACCGGTGAGTAGACCCGAATTGCGCACCACGTGGTGCCTGGCGGGTATCGCCGAGCACAGCGCAACCGCAGCTGATCTTGGGGTCTTCTTAGTTTAATCGGGGTTATCGTAGCCTGACTACGACTTCGACTTCTAATTCAAGCTTGCAGAAATTGATATTATTCTTATTATCGTAGCATGGCTACGACCCAAAGAAACAAGCTAAGCAGACTCTACACCCGCTTGGCGCCGGGAGCGCCGCTGACCTCCGGTGACCTCGCCGCCCTCGGGATATCGGCTGACCTTGCCGTCCACTATGTCCGTGCCGGCTGGTTGCAACGGTTGGCACGCGGCGTCTATTGCCGGCCAAACGATCCGCCCACTTTGCACCCGAGCCTCGTCCTGCTGCAGCGGAGCTTCGAAGGATTGCATGTCGGCGGCAAGTCGGCCTTCGACTGGCACGGCATCCGCCAGTACGTCTCCCAGCGGCCCGTCCTCCATCTATACGGCTGGAAAGCCGGACGCCTTCCGGAGTGGTTCACCCAGCGTTTCCCGGCCGAGTACCACCGCAAGCGACTCTTCAAGGAAGAACCCGGCGCGCTGCTTCATGTCCGGCCTTTCGAGAGCCGCAAGGGCGGCCCGCTCGTCTCGGCGCCGGAACGCGCATTGCTGGAGGTGCTGAGCGAAGTCGGCGTCCGGCAGCCGCTGCAAGAAGCGCGCGAGCTGGTCGAAAGCACTTACAGCCTGCGTGCCGATCTGCTGCGAGACCTGCTCAAGCGCTGCACCAGCGTCAAGACCGTGCGCCTGTGCCTGCAGCTTGGCCGCGAACTCTCTCAGCCCTGGGCCAGCAAGCTCGATCCGTCTCAACTGCCCAAGGGCAGCGACCGGGCCTGGGTGTCCCGCTCCGCTGATGGGCTCCTGGTGCTGAAGCCATGAACCAGGTCTACCTCGACAGCGCACGGTTGCTGACGCGCGTGGCGCCGCTGGTGCTCGTCGACGATACGTTCGCACTCAAGGGCGGCACGGCGATCAACCTATTCGTGCGCGACATGCCGCGGCTCTCGGTCGATCTCGATCTGGTGTTTCCCGACCACACACTGCCGCGCGAGCAGGCTCTGCGGCGCATCAACGAGGCCATCCGTCAGTCGGCAGCGCGCCTGCAGAAGCAGGGCTTTCTGACCCATGCGCCGGCCCCGCGACGGAATCCGGCGAGACCAAGCTGATGGTGCGGCGAGGGGGCATTGAGGTCAAGATCGAGGTCAATTTCGTCATGCGCGGCACCGTCCATCCGGTGCACATGGCGTCGCTGACAGAGGCCGCGCGCGATACGCTGCAGGCGGATCTCGAAATCCCGGTGGTGTCGTTCGAAGACGTATATGGCGGCAAACTGGTTGCGGCGATGGACCGGCAGCATCCCCGCGATCTGTTCGATGTCACGCAGCTTTTTGTGCACGAGGGAATCACGGCGGGCATTCGCCGCGCTTTCGTCGTCTATCTCGCGAGCCATAACCGGCCGGTGCACGAGGTCCTGTTTCCATCGCTGCGGGATCTCCGCCAGGAGTTCGAACACAATTTCGCGGGCATGACCACCGAGCCCGTTGAACTCGACGCGCTCTTGGCAGCGCGCGAGCGAATGATGCGCGAACTGCAGCAAGGTCTGAACGCCGATGAGCGCCGCTTCCTGCTGTCGCTGGTCGCCGCAGAGCCTGAATGGTCGCTACTGGGCGTGCCGCACTTGGAGCAGCTTCCCGGCGTGCGATGGAAGCTGCAAAACCTGGAAAGGCTTCGGAAGACCAACGCCCGAAAATTCGCCGAGCAATCGAATGCGCTGGCCCGGCTATTTGGATGAGCGTAGGTGGGCCGTCGCCACGCGCCGCAGGTGATGCGGTGTGACTGCCGACGAGGCCCTTCCGGCCGCCCCATCAGCTATCCATGAAGGGATAGGCGGCACGATGAGGCAGCGCTTGTCGACTTTACGCGCGCGTTCAAAATCGTTTCTCCTTTCCGCCTACGGGTGAAGGCCCCGCCTCGCGGCGGGGCCACCTGCGCGGCGTCTCAGTCGCGACTCGGGCGAGACCAGATGAGCGAGTGGCCTTCCTCGCCGTCGACCTCGACCAGCGTCGCGTAGATCGGAGCCGGGAAGCTCGGGTCGTCCAGCTTGACCGAGTGGTACTCGCGGCCCGTGTCCTGGGACTTCTTCTTCCACATGGCGCCGAACTCGATGTTCGCGCCCGCGAAGATGCGGTAGTCCGGGGCCTTGTCTGAAGTGCGTTCGGCCGGAACGATCTTGGTCTTGACGGTGCCTAGAGCGAGGGTCTTGACGGTGCCGACGAAGCCGTTGCCGTTGACGGTGAAGTTGCCGATGGTAGCCATGTTCGTGTCCTCTTTCGTTCTCGGGCCGCGACCATCGCGACCTCGATGGCTGTCGTTGACCGGAGGCGATCGGACCGCACCCGAAGGGCCGCCACGCAGTAGAGGGCGGCCAGGGGGAGGCTTTCTTGTCTCGCGAGGAATGGACGCGCAGCGACCAGGGGAAGAAAGCCGACAACGGCCGTTGCGGTCTTTTGATCGAGGCGGAGCGCAGCGACGACGGCCTTCGGTTAGACATGCCAAATCGAGAACGCATTGGGCGCGACAGGCCGAACGATGAGGATACTGCCGAGCGACCGGCAAGCCACACCGCACGACGACGGGCGCATCGGTGAAAGGCACTCGCGCGCGTCGCGTAAGCTTTCCGCCAGTCCAGCGGACGCAATAACAACCCCGGACTGTCGTATCGTGATGACACCAGCCTTCTGCGGCTTCGGAAAGACGCTCGCCCAGAAACAGACGGGCATCTCGGAAGCCAGAAGAACCCGCCCGGCGCATCTCGCCTATGCCGTCGGGATGGGAAGCGCCGCCTCTCCAGTCGCCGGCACAGGCATGACGCCGCACAAAAGAGCGGCCCCCGCCGTGAGATGAGGCCTTCGTCATTGTCTAGAAAGGTGAACGATGAGCGCAAAGCGGCCGAGACACGGATCGTTGCGCCTCATGCCGCTTGGTCGACCTCGGCCGGCTCGGGCTGAAGACCGTGCAGGTAAGTCACCGCGCGTTGCGCGTGGGCGGCCGCGCTGAAGATAAAACGCCTGTCGTTGGCCAGCACCTCCAACCACGATGCAAGGTAACTCGCATGATCGGCACGCGGCTCGAGTTCGGGCACGATACCAAGGTCCGCGCTGAGGAAGCACGCGCCAAGTTCCGCAACCAGCTCTTCACGGGCGCGCTCGCTGCGATCCTTTGCGTAGCGGCTGAGATCGCGATTGACGCGATGCGCTGGCGCAGTCCAATGACCATTATGCCGATATCGGCATAAGGCGCATAATGCCGCGATCCAGATTATGCCGCATCTGCTCGGCTGGGCCCGGTTGGCGGCATGATCCCGCCAATCCCATTCGGCATAATCTTCGTCGCTCCAACAACAAGGAGCACGAAGATCATGTCTCAATATTTGCAGACCTGCATCGAGCCGCATCTTGGCTCGTTCGCAGCGAGTTTTGCGGCGGAGAATTACAGCGCCGGCACGGTCAAGACCTACCTATCGATCC
>NZ_JADPIQ010000005.1:0-23374 GCF_023073015.1 Bradyrhizobium sp. 87 | reverse complement strand
ATCGACCGCGCCAATCAGCGCCATCAGGATCGACACCTCATGACCGCGCATCGGCCATTCCGCAAAGCTGTTCGTCATGCCCGCCGCTCATCGACCGGCGACGGCGCAGCGCACCCGAACGCTCATCGGTCGTCGCCCATCCGTCGATCATTGATCGCGTTCGACAACGTCCACCGCCCATTCGATGATAGCGACAGCGTCGTGCCGCGCGCTGCACCGGTTCGAACTCCATCACCAAGCTCGCCTGCAGCGCTCAAATCCCCATAGAGCCTGCCGCATCAGTCCTGCCCACCATGCGCGGTTTCCTTGTATGGGCTTTTGTCAAGGAGGCGGCATTTCAAGAGGCGATAGGTCGGCGCATCTTTTTTCCTTCGTCACTTTCTTTGTTCGATCTGAGAGCCGTTTCTTCGTCCCGACCCGCACTTCGCTTGCGCTGGCGCGCGCAGAAGCTGTCAAGGTTGGCCGTCGCGCGAATCTTACGACAGGCTCCACCGTTGCCAGGCCACACCTTGACAGCTTCGAGCACGACGGCACGGTTGGTGCGATCGGGATGACGATCGGAGGGGAGCCCGCTTGCGGGCGCGATCAATCGCGCCACAACCTTGTATCCGGTGGGTCCAAGGACCCGAACCATGATGCAGTCATGCGCATCGGCAGCGAAGCTCCGAAGCGGCGGACCCATTCTCCCTTTCGGCATTGAAGCCAAGGAAACGCGTCGGGACCCCGCCACCTCGAACCGTCATCGGCGATACCGTCACCAGCGGACGGACAAGGCCGAAACTGTTGGGTCTTCTTCAGTGACCTCCGTGTTTATGATGCCGGCCGCAGAACGACGCCGTCCGGCACTACGCCCTCCCGCACGAGCCGCCACAGGGCGATCAGTAGCTTGCGCGCCAAGGCCACGATCATGGTCTTGCGCGCCCCGCGGGCGTTCTCGGTACGGCTTCGAAACCACTGCGCCAAGACGCTGTCCTTCTGGAACCTGAGAAATCGCCACGCCAATTCGATCATGCCCCGTCTCACTCGAGCATTGCCGGAACGGGTCAGCCCTTTCTCCCGGCGTTTTCTGCCGCTCTCGTCGGGCGAGCCGGTGAGGCCGGAATAACGCGCTACAGCCCGTCGGTCGCGCATGCTTCGCGACAGTACCTCCTGCACCAGCATGTCGGCGGTCTCGACACCAACCCCGATCACCCGCGCCAACAGCCGCACCATTGCGTGTGGTCCATCACTGGGCGCTTGCGTGAGACGCTCCAGGCGAGCGTCCTCGATCTGCCGTATCTGATCGCCGACGAGCCGCCGGCGCGCCATGTCGCGACGCAGCTCAGCCAGGGTGTTGGGCGGGATCGGCTCGCCCTCGGGGGAGCGCAAGCCATCAAGGCGTTCGGAAGCTTTCTTCAGCTTGGGATTGAAGCCGCGGATGCCGAGCCGGATCAACGCCGCTTTCATTCGGTTGACGATCCGACTTTGTTCTCCGATGAGGCTCTCGCGCTCACGGTTGGGGCGCTTGGCATCTTCGTCCTTGATTGTCGGGATCGCGACCATCTTGCAGTGATCACGCTCGCCACGCAACCAGCCGAGAAAGCTGCGTTTGAGCAGTTCGGTGTCGAGACGATCGGTCTTGGCGCGCCGGTGCTCGCGCGATACCGCTACGCTCGATGCGTGAATGACATGCGCCTCGATGCCGCGCGCCCTGAGCCATCGGGCCAGCCAGAAACCGTCACGGCCGGCCTCGAAAGCGACCGCGATGCGTTCGATTCCGTATCCTTTCTTCTGCGCCTCTTCTCGCCAGCGATTGAGCAGTTTCAGCAAGGCGTTCTCGTCGACCTCAAGCTTCTTCGACGGCTGGCGTTCGACGCCAGGCACAATCCCCGCAACGAGCCAGCTCGACAGGCTCATCTCGATCACGGCGATCAGCGTGCCGTCCGGTTTGAGGGACGTGAGGGATCGGCTCAGGTCGTTCAACTTCTGCATGGGGTGCTCCATCGGTTCACATCAGCGCCGATGAATGCCATATCCTTACCTTCCTCACCGCCGCCGTCTGCTGCATAGCATCTCCCTTGGAGGCTTTCGGACGCCGGCCGCCCGAATGTGCCGCGCCGTCAATCATGCGGCCGGCATCCGAAACCCTTCACACAGGCTGACCCCCGCACCGAGTTGCCCTAGGTCGGCTTATCTCCTCAAGGCAGACATAGCGGCCCTGTAAGCGAAGGTCGGCGACGGGCCAACAGGCGACGTCTCAACTTTCCATCGGCATGGTTCCAGGCACGCGCCCAGGCTTCCTTTTTGGAGACAAACGCTTCAGTGCGCAGGCTTCTGCCGCACATTTGGCTTATGGTGAGTGCCAAACCGCTCCACCATTGTCGCACTCGCCTCGTTCAGGCCGATCACCTCGACATGCGCACCGTGTCGACGAAGCTTCAGGACGATGTCATCCAACGCGCCGATTGCGGTGATGTCCCAGAAATGCGCATCGGTCACGTCAATGCGAACGCGCCCTGGCACATCCTGATAGTCAAATGCATCGACGAGACTATTGGATGACGCGAAGAACACCTGCCCGGCGACAAAATAAGTAATCTCCCGGCCATCTGCCGACAGCTCGGTCACGATCCCGAGTAACCGAGCCACCTTTGCAGCGAAAAAGACGCCGCTTAGGACGACGCCGGTGAGCACGCCCATCGAAAGGTCGCCAGTGGCCACCACGACGACGACCGTCGCCAGCATCACCACGCTGGAGCTTACAGGGTGCGAACGCAAGTTGATGATGGACGACCAGTTGAAAGTGCTGATCGAGACCATGATCATCACCGCGACCAATGCTGCCATAGGGATTTGCTTGACCCAATCGCCAAGAACAACAATCAGAAACAGCAAGAATGCACCGGCGAAGAACGTTGAAAGTCGTGTCCGAGCACCGGCGGTAACATTGATCACGGATTGCCCGATCATTGCACACCCGCCCATCGCGCCAAGGAAGCCCGTGACAAAATTGGCGACGCCTTGGCCGACACATTCCCTATTTTTATTGCTGCCGGTGTCGGTCATGTCGTCCACGATTGACGCTGTCAGGAGGCTCTCCAGCAATCCAACCGCAGCCATCGTCAATGAGTAAGGCAGGATGATCTTCAGCGTTTCCAGATTGAACGGAACCTGAGGCACAGCGAAAAAGGGAAGGCTTGAGGGCAATTCACCCATGTCTCCAACCGTGCGCAGCTTGATACCGGAATAGATCGTGAAGCCGGTCAGGACGATGATGCTAATGAGGGCCGACGGCACCCTCTTCGTCATGTAGGGGAAAAGATAGATGATCGCGAGACCCGCACCGACCATCGCGTAGGTTTCCCAACCGACGTGGATCAGTTGAGGAAGCTGGGCCAGGAAGATCAAGATGGCAAGCGCGTTGACGAAGCCAGTCATGACGGAGCGCGAGACGAACTTCATCAACAGACCTAGCCGCAAGGCGCCGGCTGCTACTTGGACCAGTCCCATCAGGACCGTCGCCGCGAACAGATATTGCAGGCCGTGGTCGCGCACCAAGGTGATCATGAGAACGGCGGTTGAGGCGGTGGCCGCCGAAATCATGGCTGGTCGGCCACCCACAACGGCGGTGACACAGGCAATCGAGAACGAGGCGTAGAGGCCCACCTTGGGATCGACACCGGCGACAATCGAGAACCCGATTGCCTCCGGAATGAGAGCCAGCGCGACGAGGATGCCCGACAGCAGTTCGGTTGGGATGTTGCTCAGCCACTCACGGCGCAACGATTGGAAAAAACTCATTTCTGGAACCGATATGAACAGCGAGAGGCGGCGGGCAAAACCCGGTTGGCCATGATTAGCAGATTGCTTATTCGCTGAGGGTTTCCGGAGGATAGGCGCCCGGCCGAGCCACCCGATCAAAATCGGGTCCGACGAGGATCAGAGAATGCCTTCGCTGCGCCGCAACATCAAGAGGAATTTTTGACCAGTGGGAATTGAGGCGGCCCTTCTCTTTGTCGTTTCGTAAGAGTTGAGTTCTGGCACATCATGCCGCTTTCGAGCACGGTCAGCATGCACCATCGAAACCGATCAACGGCTTCTCGCCGCCCGGTTCACCAGCTTTCAGTCTGCTCAACAGTGGCAGAGACTGTCAGGAGAACGCCGCCGTCATTCCTAACGACTATCGCGATGGTGCCCGGACGAGCAGCAAAAGTAAAATCGCGCACGGCCTCGCCTAAGGCAATCATCGCCATCCGGTGAGCTGCAGCAAGGCTCTGTATTTCCTGGCCGAACTCGTCGCGAGTGACCCGCTCCGCTTCATGATAGTCGAAATGAAAACGCGGCATTTGGGGAAAATGAGTAAATGCCCGGACGTTCCTAAAACCCTAGGCCAGCTTTGCTGACAGATCCTCTGCTTGGGTTCAACTCATGCAGATATTCAGGGCTGAACTCGGCTACAACTTGTAGTTCGTCGGCGCGGAGCAGAGTCAGGATGTGGTTTTCCCATTCAATGATGCCCAAACCCCGGAGTTCCTGGATCGTCCTGTTCACGTGAACTATTGAAAGCCCACATGCATCCGCAACATCTTGCTGCGTGAGCGGAATTCGGAAGCTGCCGTTGTCCGCCAGTCCAACAAACTCCATGCGAGTGGTAAGCTCGCAAAGAAGATGCGCGAGTCGACCTAAGGCCTGGCGCGCTCCGAGATTTTCAACCCATTCACGATAGATGGCACCCTGTAACAGCGTTTCGCGCCAAAAAACGTGTGTAAGTCCGGGAGATTCGGCCATCATCTCTCTCAGAGATGAATGGGGCACAGCGGCTATCGTCGAACTGCCTACGCTGCAAAGATCACAATCGGCGATCGGCAAGTGCAGGGTAGGCAAGTCGGGCATGTCCCCAGGCAGGTAGAACGACGAGATCTGATTTCGATCATTCACCACTCTTTGCCGAGCAAGAAAGCCCTCGATCACAACGATGCAGCTGCCGGGCTTGTCTCCCTCGCGCACCGCGTATTCGCCATCAGCCAGGGACTTCACCCTGTATGGCATGCGCGCGAGTCTAAGCTTATCTCGTTCGGACAGACCGCCGACTGCCTGTAGGCGCGCTATTAGCTTGCGGTGCGGCATGATCGCTCCCTTGCACATGCAGGCGGGAGCGCGCGTCTCTCAGCCACCGACGCCTACGGACAAAGCCTCGGCCGGTGATGCTTCAGTAAAGCATGAAATTCGCCAGCGTTCCAGATTCTTCGGCAACGAAGATCGCTTCCTCGCGCTCCGGCCAGATGGAGCAGGGTTTGCATGCATCGGGCTGTCTGTCCTGCAGCGAAGGGGATGCAGGAAGCTTGACTGGACTCCTCGCAAATCAGCGCTTGATGAGGCTGACCAAAAGAACTGGGATGCACTTCGCGCCGTCAGACTGATTGCTGCAGCAGGATTCGAAGATGCCGTAACAAGACCTCGGCTGCGGGAGCTGAGGCCATGCACCGATGCGAATGTCAGCTCCGGGTCACGGGCTGACTTCCGCACCGACTTGGGCCGAGGTCGACTAATCTCCTGAAGGCAGACATTGCGGCCCCAGTAACCAATGGCGGCAACGGGCGTACAAGCGGTGATTGCCGTCGACGTAGCGCCGAACTAGACCTCGGCCCGGGCCCAAGCGATGAACTTCCTTATGGTAGGACCATTCCCGGCACCCGCGCGATGGACGATGTAGAATCCATAGCCACTCAGAGCGACCGGCGATACCGGAACGAGCAGGCCGCTCGCCAATTCGGGGGCGACCAGGACATCGCTGCAGATGGCTACACCTTGACCGGCGATGGCGGCCTCGATGGCGTGAAGTTCCTCTTGAAACCGCAAACTCACAAGCGAAGCAAGTTTGCGCTTGGACAAGGGGAGTGCCGCCCGCTGCCAGCGCTGCCACGTCGGCGCGTGTGTATCGCCCGGCGGCCATGCAGCCTCGATGAGCGGAAGTCGCGCCAGATCGACCGGCCGCGTCTTCGTCGCTCGCGTGTCCACGAGCTTTGGGCTTGCTACCACGTAGAAGGTGTCGCGCATCAACTCGACAACATTTCCATCGGCCGGTGGCCCGAGAGCGTAGCGGATCGCAACATCGGTTTCGTCCGACTCGAGATTGAGCACGACGTCAGTGCCGACAATGTCAAGCTTGAGCCGTGGATGCGCCGCCCGCCAAGACTGCAGCCGTGGCAATAGCCAGCGGGCGGCAAAGGCGTTTGTCGCCGTGATGCGCAGATGGCGGCCCGCGTGGCTGCTCTTGATATTGGAAAGCGTCTCGGCAAATCTTCCGAATCCGTCCCGAACAACCGGAAACAACTGCCTGCCTGCCGAGGTCAGCGCCAGCGGGCGCGGCCGGCGACGGAATAGCGGACGGCCGCAATGCTGCTCCAGAAGCTTGATTTGATGACTGATGGCTGTCGGTGTGACGCCAAGTTCACCCGCTGCATGCTTGAAGCTCAGATGACGTGCCGCGGCCTCAAACGCGCGCAACTCCGTCAAGGGGGGTAACTTTCGCATTGGGAGAATGTAGATGAAATCATCTCATCTGCACATGAAATGTTCGGACTTGCTCCCCGGAAGCAAATGCCGACTATGGACTTATGCGAGAAGATGACAGTGCAGCCCCTTTTCTGGAGGCTCTTCAAGGTATCCAGCCGTTGATTGCCGAACATCGGGCGGCATTCGATCGTGAACGGCAACTGCATGAAGACGTTGTTAAAGCGCTGGCCGATGGAGGGTTCTTCAGGCTCTGGCTACCCGCATCCCTTGGCGGCCCTGAGTTGTCGCCGCTCGCCTTCATGAGCGTCGTAGAACGCGCAGCAGCGCTCGACGGAGCTGTCGGCTGGCTGGTTGGCAATGGAGGCGGTATGAGCCGCGTCGGCGGCTATTTGCCTCCTGCCGTAGTGTGCCGCTGGTTCGAAGACCGCCGCACGTTTATCGTGAGTGCAACGGGGGCCGTAGGGATCGCCATGCCTGCCGATGGCGGAGTCCGCGTCTCGGGACGATGGCCGTTCGGAAGTGGCGCACCGCATGGCACCCACTTCATGGGTTTGGTGACAATGGGCGGAAATCAGGCTCCTGACCAGCCGCGCTTCTGCTGTTATTTTGAACGAAAGCAGGTCACGATTCACGACACTTGGCACGTTTCAGGTTTGCGCGGCACCGGAAGTTCGGACTGGGAAGTCGACAATGCCTACGTTCCTGCCGAATGGATGCACCCGTTTATTGACCACAAACCCGCTGAAGGTGGGCTGCTCTATCGCATTCCAGCTCTCTCATCATTCGCCTGGACGATTGCAGTGGTGCCACTGGGCATCGCACGGGGTGCCATGGAGAGCTTTGCAAAGCTGGCGGGCGGCAACAAGGGGCGGCTCGGGACTGCCGGTCTCATGCGCGATCGGGAAGTCGTGCAGGCAGTGATCGGTCGCGCCGAGACGCTGCATAACTCCGCACGAGCATTCCTTCTCGAGGCGATGACGGAGCTGATGACTGCGACTGATATTGGCGGCCATCGCCTCGTCGACGCGCGCCTGAGATTGCGGATGGCCGCAGCCCATGCGGGCGAGACCGCAGGTCGCATCGTTGACAGCGTGGCGACGGAGGCCGGCGCAGGCTCGATCTTCGAAACCAGCGCACTGGAACGCGCCGTTCGCGATGTGCACGCCGCCACCAAGCATATCGCCTTGAATCCTTCGATCTACGTCACTGCCGGACGCCTTGGACTTGGTTTAGACGCTGGAACAGCGCGATTTTGAGTGAGAGACGGTTCGTCTGCAACGGGTCATGAACGCCCTTAGGACTGCCGGCGGGTTTCTTCCGGTCATCCACTATGAGCCGACCACCTGGGACGCTACTTAGACTTCGCGTTCGGGCCAGAAGCGGACAGCGAGGACGCAACATGGGAACGGCTGGGCGGGTGGTCCACGGCTATAGCACCGCCTTTTTAGTCAATTCTGTAATGCGCACGTCGTAGCTTGGATTGTTTGTTCTAAGTGGTACCACGAAATAGCTACCCGGTCCGCCGACTTCGTGCATTCGCGCGAGCCATCGTTTTGCCTCGTCCAGGCAACCGAGGGCAGCCGCAGAATAAACCTGGACCTCAAATGCAGGGCGAAAGTGCGGCCGCACAGCGAGCGCGCGATTACCGCTATCGAGTGCCCCGCAGGGGTCATTCGCAAGCAGTTGCGCGTATGCAAGAAGCACATACCAAGCGACATTTTGCGGATCGTTTGGGTTCAGCGTCAATCCATGCTCAAGCGGTGCGATAGCGCGTCGAGCGTCGCCATCAAAGAGCAACGCCATGCCAAGGACGAGGTGGCCAAGCGCGAAGCTCGGATTAATCCCTATCGCACTTTGCGCCGCAAGCACAGCAGTGTTGGCAGAGCCGGCATAACAGTGCGCAATCGCGAACGCGTAATGCGAATACGGATCGCGAGGATCCAGTACAATCGCACGGGTGGCAGCCGCTACTCCTTCCCGACCATCAGCGCTCGCGTCGTCAGTCCAGCCGTAAGCAATCAAGCCTGCGCTAACCCGACCGAGCCAGCTGTAGGCTTCAGGTAATTCAGGATCAATGTTGCAAGCGTGGCGGAATAGTTCGCGCGCGGCACGATGACCCTCTCGCGTCACCTTGTGGAAATGCCACATGCCTTGCCGCACGAGATCCCAGGCGGTCACGTTGCCGCTGTGGCGGGTGACCGCGAGGAGCGATTCGCTTTTCAAGAGCTCGGGCTCGATCGCCGCGACCACGCGCTCAGCAATCTCGTCCTGAATCGCGAAGACATCGGCCATCGCTAAATCGTAGCGCTCGGCCCAAAGATGCTCGCCAGATTGTGCGTCAATAAGGTGTGCCGAAATGCGCAGCCTCTGCCTCGCAAGTCGTACGTTGCCATGCAGCGCATAGTGCACGCCGGACGTATTAGCGGCGGCACTTGCGCCATCCATTAGTCCCTCGCCCTGTGAGAGAGCCAGAGCGCGCAGCACCACACGAAACCACCGGTAGCGGAACAGCGCCGTTATAATGTCGTCGGTGATACCGTGCGCAAGATACTCTTTGCCCACCTCGTCGCTGGCAATGCTGAAAGGCAGCACGGCGATTAGCGGCCGCACCTCCTGACCTGAGCCCAAGCAGCTGCCGTCACTGCCCGACAAGGAGCCGGCAAAACGGTAACCGACGCGCGGCACTGTCGTAATCCACTCGCCGCCGTCGCCCCTGCCTCCGAGTAACTTTCGCAATGCCGCAATCTGAACCGACAGATTGCTCTCCTCAACGGCCGCGCCAGGCCACGCCGCGTCCATGAGCTCGGTCTTCCCCACCGTCTCCCCCGGCGTCCGCAAGAGCGCAGTGAGTAGCGCGACCACTTTCTGGTTGGCAGGCACAAGGCGTCCGTCGCGCGTCAGCGTGCCGCGCATGGTATCCAGGACGAACGGACCGAAGCTGAATTTCATGCCGCAAGCTTAACCTGTGTACGACAGGCTGCGTAGCGGCCATTTGGAACAATTTGGAAGTTTTCGGAAAGCCTTTAAGGACTCCCCATCGACTCCGGGAGATCATACTGCCGCACACGAGACAGGAGAGCCAATCATGAGCAGCGCAACCGCGACGTTACCGTATCTCCTGCCCAGCGAACGCGGTATGGTGGTAAAGGGGGCGTCCGGATACCGGACTGAACAAGGGTCCGATTATCAGCCAGGCATCAGTGCGGAAACAGCTGGCTCGCAGGTAATCTGGCTCGGCTTGATGGCGCTCCCGCCCGGAGCTCGCACCAAGGCGCACGTACATGCAAAACACGAAACGGCGCTCTACATGATGAGCGGAGATGTCCTTGAGCTTTGGACCGGAAAGGAGCTGGAACATTGCGACAGCGTTCGGCCCGGCGACTATGTCTTCATCCCTGCTAACGTGCCGCATGTAGCAGTCAATCGCGGGGCGACACCGGCGGTCTTTATGGGCTCCCGCAACGAAGCCAGTGCTCAGGAGAGCCTCGTCCTGCATCCAGATCTGGATGCACGGGTGCCATGAGGCTCAGACTATAAACGGGTCGACCCTAAATCAAGCGAAGTCCGCTTTAGCCAATAGGCCCGCCAGCGTGAACCGGCAGGCATATTATCGCTAGCCAACCCTCAAGTTTTCGGCCGACGTTTTGCCGCGGTTGCTCATTTCCTCGTAGCTCACCTTCGCACCCTCGTTGAGAGTGCTCAGTCCCGCTTTTTCGACAGCGGAAATGTGCACGAAAACATCCTTGCCGCCGTTGTCTGGCTGAATAAACCCAAAGCCTTTGGTCGAGTTGAACCACTTCACAGTACCTGTCGCCACGTCCGTCTCCTCGCTTGAGCAATAGCACCAGCCTAGACCGAGCACCCACGCTGGGCAACCCCCGGTGGGAGTGTACTGAACCGACTCCACTTGCGTCACTTTTCACATTCGCAGCAAACGCCCAAGACTCGCCATTTCGAAAGGAATTAAAGCGAGCGGATTTGACCGGCACAAATATGGAGGTCATCACCAGCATCTCGGAGATCAAGCCCGGCGATACCTCAACGCTCCATATCCATCATGGAGAAGAGTCATTTTACGTTTTAGAAGGAGGCACCATTGAACTTCCGGATGGCAAACAAGTGCCCCAACCGGCATTGCTGCTGTAAATATTCGGGATACTCCCCACGGGTCTTTCAAGGTCGTTGAGGCGGTGAAGCTGCTGACGGTGCACATCGTCGATAAGGGCAAACCGCTCTACGACAAGCCGGCCCCCAAGTAGGATATGCAAAGGGGCGCTCATCGTTGCTTGATTTGATGGCGCCCTGCCACGGCGCGAATGTCGCCATTTCGGCCATCGCTTTCTTCGGGGCGGTGTAGCCAAATCTCGGCTCATAGGGGCAGACCGGACGTTTACTGCTGAGCGCCACGCCGAAGCCGTTGAGTCATCCAGTCATTGCTTTGAGCGAATTCGTGGACGCTTCTAGTGTAGCGAAACATTGGGGGCTCTCTGTCTCTCGTGCCCATGAGTTGGGAGCCGACGAGCCCAAGACTTAGGAGGAGCGAGGGCATCGCTAACAGGGTCCGGCGGATCAGGCGCCTAGCGCGATTGATGACCGTCGTGCAGCGAAAAAGGGCGTGAAGCTTAGGGACAAAGGCATTATGGACGGCAAGCTTTCGCTCTCGGTATTCACAATCGAGGTGGATCGAAACCCGGTCATTGCTTTTTCAACTCGAAAATATTCGGATGCTGAGACGATCTGTGCCGACCAAAGAGTCCGCGACAAGCTCAGTTCGGCTCGCTCGGACGGCAGACCTCTTTGTGACGAACTCGCAACCTTGCGCGTGCGACTGTCCAATTCCGACGAAAAGAAGCTTTACCGAGAGCAGACCGCGGCGCGATCGGCAGATGCTGGCCTCCCAGTATATTTGATCAAGATAGATGGATAGCTAAAACTGATGTCTGACCAAGAAACCCACGCGGACACGATGCTAACGGTGGCGCCGTTCGAGCATGCCGAGATCGGACCGGAGCTTTTCCGGGCGGCCTGCCGCATGGGCCTTGAAGGTCTCGTCTCGAAGCATCGCGATCGGCCCTACCGCGGCGGCACGCAAAAGCACTGACAAGGTGAAGAACCGCAGGCACCCAGCAATGGATCGAGAGCTGTGATGGCCGCGGAATTTGAGTAGCCCAGTTCCCAATGAATCAAGTCCGTGCGGGATCTATGCCGCACGGACTTGATTGCAACTGTCCAGGCCCAGCCGGATTCCGTCGCAGCAGATGTAGCGTTCCTGCGATGCCCCTCGAAGGAAGCCCGTCATTTGCGACGGGCTCAAGGTCAGGGAGGAAAGCGCCATGAAGGCGCGGGCTAAACTTTATAACGAATCGCGCCAGTACGGTGTGTCGCAACTCACACTGTGGATAACAAAAGTGCCCGTCGGTCGCGCCATTCGATCGAGCCGCATCAGCCTTGATCCGGCTGCTGAGACTGCCGGTCCGCGCACGATCAATGCACCACGCCGAGGTGAGCAGCCGTCGCGGATGCAGGGCGTCATCACACCCATGGAGCTCTCACACCCATACCCCGTGAGATCATGTAGCGTCTGCCGTGGGACATCGAAGCCGTTCGCCGCGGCGCTGGCAATGGCCGCCCCGCGGTGGGCGACGTCCGCGGCTTTCACCGCCGCTGCGTAGGTCGGTATGCGGCCGGAGTCCCGTCGAAGGCTGCCTTAGCCGCCGCGAGCGCGTTTTGCCTCGTGCTCTCCAAGGTGATGTTGGCCCTATGGCCGCCTCTCGCGATAACGTGCTCATTTCGATTTCTCCTAGGCGGGGATCGGCTGATCGACGGGAAGACGCAACGCTTGCAGCAGTGACGGATTGAGGACCGCAAACGCTTGAAAGAATTTGGCGAGTGCGTCGAGCATCCCGGGCCGACCGGGTTTTCCCTCGTCGAGCTTTGCAGCCTCGCGAAAGCCACGCGGTATTCCCGGGTAAATGACCCCGTGCTTTCCTCAGGGGCAGGACCTGCGTCAGCCTGCGGCTGCGAACCGTTTATCGAAGTCATTGGGCAGCTCGATATCGACTTCAAGCGTCGACACACTTTCACCTCTATCCATCCGAACGATAACTTTTTCCGGATCGAGCATGACGTGTCGCGAGACCACGGCAAGTATCTCTTCCCGCAGAATCCCCAGTAAATTCGGCTGGCCGCGCAGGCCGCGTTCGTGCGCCAAAAGAATTTGCAGCCTCTCCCGGGCAGCCGGGGCGGAACCGGGGCGGCGGAGCAACCGCAAAAAGTTCATGCTCATGCCGCCCTCCGTCCAAGCAGCCGTTCCATAAAGCCCTTGCGTTCGACCGGGACCATCATCGCAATTGTCTCGCCATTCAGGCGCCGCGCCGCATCGGCATAGGCTCGGGCGGGCGCGCTTGTGGCGTTGTTCAGCGTGACCGGGGAGCCGACGTTTGACGCCCGCAGGACGTCCTGGCTTTCGGGAATGATGCCCAGAAGTGGAGTGGTGAGGATTTCGAGAATGTCATCGATGCTGAGCATTTCGCCTCGTGCTGCGCGGCCCGAGTCATACCGGGTGATCAGCACGTGTTTCTTCACCTGTTCGCCCTTCTCTGCCTTTGCAGTCTTGGAATCGAGCATCCCGATAATGCGATCAGCATCACGGACGGACGAGACTTCCGGATTCGTGACGATAACCGCTTCATCCGCATAGCGCATCGCAAGGGTTGCACCTCGCTCAATGCCCGCCGGGCTGTCACAGAGCACCCAATCGAACTTGGTTCGCAGATCGGCGATGACGCGCTCGACCCCCTCATCGGTCAGGGCATCCTTGTCCCTAGTCTGGGATGCAGGAAGCAACCATAGATTCTCGAGCCGCTTGTCGCGGATCAGCGCCTGCGAAAGCTTTGCAACGCCGTGCACGACGTTGATGAGGTCGAATACAACGCGTCGTTCCGCCCCCATGATGAGGTCGAGATTGCGCAGGCCGACGTCGAAATCGACAACTACGACTTTTTCTCCGCTTTGGGCGAGCGCTGCACCGAGCGCGGCGGTGGAAGTGGTTTTTCCAACGCCGCCTTTACCTGACGTCACGACCAAGACTTTGGCCATCCTTACCTCCTTTGCCGGCGCGCCCGACAAGGAATCCGGGCGAACGGGCAAGCGTTGCGTCGATTCCCAAACCAGTTCACAATTGGCATGACCGGGGAAAACACGAACGTGACGTAAGACCGGCCACGGACGAACCGACCGACGTTGCAGCCGCACCTTTGAATCCAAGAGTGCCGACTCGCTGTTTTTGGTTGGTTTGTTTTAGATTGAGCGGTGTTCGTAAATCACCGGTTAACGACGTCTTCTTTTCGGCTGCGGACTTGAACAAGCCGATTCCGGCTGAACTCCGTGTTAGCGGACATTCTGGGACTTCGGGTTCGCGTCATGAGCGTCGTTGCGCTGCGATACACGTCGGCCAGTCGTTTCGGCCATGGCCCTTCAGCGACGACGCACACTTCACATGCTTGTTCCGATGGCCCCGGACGGCCAGCAAACGAAACGCTGCAAGTACTTGAAAAGTTGCCGCGCAAAGGCCAAGCCGCTGGAGCGGCCGCTAAGGGTCAGAATACGAAAAACTCAAGGTGAGCAAATCTGGTCCGCTATACCTCGGTCAGCAGACCTCATGGCGTGGGCCTTGCTGGAATTGCTGGCGCGGAGCACACCGGCTGCACTTACATCGAGAACCCAGCCCGGCGTAGCCCACGATTAGCCGGTTAGCAGCGCGCACCCCAATGTGAGCCTTATCGCGACTAATGCCCACGCCGTCGGGCGTAATCAGCTAGCCGATGATACCGATGGTCATTAAGCAAAGGCGGCTTCGCTTGTGTTATAGCTTCCAAGCAATCCTTTAGCTCACTCGGTGCCCAAAACTGATCCGCTAAGATCGCCGCGAGCAAGCGTAGTGAAGCTTCTGGGAATCGGGCGCATAGTCCTGATGTATGGAGCTGATGCACAGCGTAGTGAGGGTGCTCGATCGGACGTAACCAATCTGCGATAGCAGCCAGCACGGAAGGAAACGTATCTCCCCCCGCGATGCACATGATGGCGAGTGACTCAGAAAGGCTGTTCGACGCTATGTCGCGCGACTTTGGCCAAATTTGTTGCCAGAAGGGTTGAACTCGATTTGTCCAGTAATCCTCCCGCTGCGCACCAGCACCTCCAAGCGCTTGCGAGAGGGCCTGCACCACTTCCTGCAAGCCCTCGACTGGCAGGGATCCAACAGCGTCTTGGAAGTCCTTGGACGTGTAACCTTCCGCCGGCTCCAAGGCGGAGTAGGTGAGGAATGCTGCAAACTGTCGGCCATGATCGCCGAGACTTTGGTAGTGATGCGCCGTAGATAGGAATTGCGGCTTGAAAGCAATGAGGAGGGGGCGGTACAGCCGAGGTGACCACAGAAACCCCTCCCAAGCTGCCTTTGCTTCGCTCGAACTGTGCTCCCAGTCAAAAAGAGGCAGCAGATTCTTCTCGGTCCATGGACGATCTACCCGAAACAACGCGATCAGGTGTGACGCCAACAACACCCGCCCGTGACGGAAGCGCGCGACTCCAATATCGCACATCGCTGTGAAAAACGGCTCGATGTCAGCAGGCAGCCCTTCATTGTCATTGGGCTTGCGTTCGAACCAAAGATTCAGCAGTGCCTCCGCGACGTGGCCGATCGGATGATTGATGGCATCCGTCACAGGTTCGTTGATTGGCTTTCCGTCCTTACTGATCCCAGTATCCGGGTCCTGAAATACCGAGAGCAGGCGTCCGCAAAGGTCGAGCAGGACCGTCTCATGTGGATCAGCGCTCTTAGAGGCCGCCCTCATCAACCAAGTAAGGCTGTGAGCGGTCGCCTGCATAACCGCGTCAGGCATCCTGGCCAGCAGGGGGCCGCATGGCGCCACGACCGAGCAATTAGGATCCCCTCGCTCCACGCCTGTAGCGCCTCTCTCCAACGCCCGGCAGGCCAAATTCCCTCGCTGGCTAGATCGCATAAAGCAAAGAGACTATGAAAAAACCGAGTCCGACAGGTATCCAGCCATGTGTCTTCATCATAAAAGGACGACATCTTCGGCTGCGGCTGCTTGAGCCATTGAACCAAGTCCGCCCGCTTACGAGGTGCGATGTCGACACGCCGCTTCGATTCAAAGTCGGGGTCGCCCGTTCCACTCATCCAGTGGGAGAATTCGTCCTGTTGATCTTTAGCCAACCGGCGACGAGACTCTGCGGCCGTCAAGCTTTCGAGGCGCAGAGAAGCGTCTTGCCCTAGCAAGCCGCCGCTCTCGCGTAGTTTGGCGAGACGCAGCCAAACTGCGTCCCCTACGATCGATTCCCAATCCCCCGAGGGGAGGCCCTCTCGATACATGTGACGTGGCGGGCCGGCCAAAATTACCGTCTCCAATGTGGCTCTATTTGCAGGCGACAGCTCCGATCCTTGAAGCACTAGCAATCTCATTGTCTCGCGCTTCGTGCCCCCGGACCATAGCCACCAACCATTGTTCGAAGCCAACCATTCGACCCACTTTTCTGAATTGATAACGTCATCCTGGCTGGCGGCAAACAGTGCCAACCGCTTGAATGTCGGATAGGGTACATCGAACCATGCTAGCGCTATGTGCCGGGCGCGCTCGGGCGCGGATTTGCGGGTTTCAAGCCACGCATCCCGCACTAACTCGATCAACGTCACCCAGTCGCGGAAACCCCGGTTCTGCCAATGTGGCGTGATCGATGGCAAATCCCAGTACGAACGGTCATCTCGGTCATCCGCTTCGCCTAACTCCCGCAGCAAATCCAGTGCATCGCGCAGCAATTGCTGAAAGTCATCCAGAACGGCGGGCAACGCCGTTTGCCATTGGTCATCCGCCAGATCACGAAGGGACGTACGGACGTGATCCGCGGCGAGCACGAGTTCCCAGTCGACCAACTCCTTAATGCGCGTTGCCTCTTCCGTGCCCTCTTCTGAGCCCCAACGGAAAGGCTTTTTCAACGTAACCTTCGGCGACAGTAGCTCGCGGAGTTGCAGCCGCAGCGGTGTATTCAGTCCTTCGCGTTTAAGACGATCCTTCCAGCGGTAAAAATCTAGCTCGCGCCATGGTGCTTTTACGCGGCCCGTGAGCAGCAGGCGCCAGATTGTTTGCATCAATGGGCTGGGAATGGCGTTTGGCGATTGGGAACGGATTTCGTCCAGTTCGGCCGTCCTTCCTTCCCGAAGTAATTGAGCAAAGCGGTTCAATTGTTGCTCGATCAGCCACGTCCAGCGCTCGTGCAATTGGCCGCCGCGCTGCGCCAGCCAAATCAGCAATGCTGGATCGTTCAAATGTCGGGCCAGCCAGCGGGCCAGATGGAACATCACGTCGTCCCATTGGCTGCCGCCAACTCCACCTGAGACGATTGTCATCCATGGCGCATGTCGATACGGCGCAGGGCGTTGGACCAGGCTAAACCGTAACTTGTCATCGGCCTCTCTACGTGGAGGGACCCCAAAGCGATTCAAGTCAATGTGCAGGTATCGTTGATCCGAGAACGCCTCTAGCCATTCGAGCGCCGGTACGGGATTAAAGTCCGCGAATCGCTTCGCAGGCAAGCCTGACTCGTCGGACACTGCCCAAAGCATTCGCCCCACAAAGTCATCTTGCTGAGTGCTGCCGGATGGTCGCGCAAGAGCGTGCGCAACGACGATCCCCTCCTTGCCGAGCGTGCCGCCCCGATAGGTGGCGGCCCACAACTTCAATGTATCGTGCAGCGCCGAGTGACTGCCCGAGCGGACCTCGTAAAGGATGGGTGTGACACCCTTCGCCGCCCATTCAATCGTCTTTGCGTGTTCTTGCCCCCGCTCGCAATCGCCGAGGGCATAGGCTTGCGGAATGAATTCGCCCAGCATGCGGTCGGCAGCTAGTGCGTCCATCATGTAGCGAAGTACCGGATCGTTGATGCTGTAGCCGACGAAACATACGAGATAATTTCGGAACAACTCGCCGACAAACCGCGCCGCCCACCTCTCAGTCAGATATGCTAGGCCAAAATCGCCGCTGGTGAGCACCAGCCGGTTGAGCGCGGTATCGTCCGGTTTGGCTGGTAGCAAACCATGTAGATAAACTAGTCCGTTCCACCGGCTGTTCTTCGGTATAGGAAGCATCGGCGCGGCGTAGGCGTCGAATGCCTTGCCGGGACGTTTTCCTACTCGTTCGAACACGCGGTCGAAATTGGTAGTCACCAGACGCAGTGAGCCATCGCGACAGCGCGCTAACTCAAGCAGCGCCTCGTGACTATCCGCGGCACCCTTGCGGCGCCACTTAGGTTTGAGGGCTTCCGCCAGCTTTTGTCGAACTGGGATTCGATTTCCAGGTAGTCGGCGTTCCAACAGATCGAGAGTGGCGTCGAATTGATTGCGCTCGTAGGCCTCTTGCTCAATGGCCAAGCGGCTGGTGCCAACGCGCCTGTAAATCTCGTCGACCAGTCCCTTGAAACCTGGCAAGCCAGCAGGATAGGAAATCCCTGCGCCGCAGAAGAAAACAACCCGGCCTTCCTCATGTGCTTGCAAAAGAGCGTCTGGAATGTCGGGGCCGTTAGCGACAAATTGCATGAGTTTCAATCATTGTTAGGCGCGTGCAGCGCGAGCCGTGCTCTACGTTACTACCCCTTAGGACGGGTGATTCGTACGGCTTCGAGAATGACACGTTAGACGAGCGTTGGCCGGCACCTGCTCGCTTATCCAGCTAATTCACAGTTTTCGAAAGTCGGGGCACATGCGGAGCGTGGGTAGAGCGCCGCGGATCGCTAGGCGCTCTCTCGGGATGCGCGCTCGCACAGTCGCGTCCTGCTTTTGCAACAAAATCGGAAGTAGAACGGAAATACCCGCGACACGTCACTACGTCGGCCGTTAACTCGAATCGAGAGGACTAAGGACTTGGATCAGATAATTTCGTGATAAGGTTGGATAAGGACAACGAGACGCCCGATGCCAACACTATCGAAGCCGACGCACGAAATTATCGCCAACTCCCTTGCGTCAGGGATGAGCCAAGCGGATGCCTACCGGGCGGCTGGTTACGTCTATAAACCAGCGAATGCGAGTAGGCTCTGCAGGACTCCATCCATCGAAGCACGAGTTCGAGAGATCATAAGCGAGCGCGCCAACAGCGAGGCCAAGGCACGAGAAATCGGAATAGCACGAGTTCGAGCTGACCTGAACCCTCTTTGCACCTTCAATGGTCTGATTAAATGGCATTGTTGTATGGCATTACTGGCCATCATGTCCTGCGCGCTGAAAGTCGCAGTGCGAACGGCTGAGTGAGCCCTGGCTCGCCAATAGTGTCCGATGGGGGAGATGCCATGAAACTTGTCAGAGATGCGCGCACATTACGCAGTAAGGCGATCTCCTCACTGCGGATTGCGATGATGACCTTCAACTCATATGACGATGACGGCCGGATAACGACAGTGCTGTTGCATCTTCAGCACGCCAGCGAGATGTTGCTTAAGGCGGCGCTCGTGCAAGCGAAGGTGAAGGTATTCGACAAAGAAAGTGGTCAATCTTTAGGTTTCGAAAAATGCCTCCGCTTATGCCAGAACGGCCATGGGCTCAGCGCCGAACAGGCTGGCACGATGCGTGCGATCGACAGCCTTCGAGATGCCGCACAACATTGGTTCGTCTATGTGGCTGAAGACCTGCTTTACCTCCACACGCGCGCGCTGGTCACGGCGTTCGATGAGTTTCTAAAACGTAATCTCGACACGGACCTTCGGTCCCACATACCGCCCCGCGTGCTTCCGGTCTCGACTTTGCCCCCCGGCGACTTCACATTTTTAGTGGATCGCGAGTACAAGCTCATACATGATCTGCTGAAACCCGGAAGAAGACGGCGCGACGAGGCACGAGCGCGCATTAGAGCGCTTCTCGCCATGGAAGCCCTGGTCGCCGACAGTGTTAAAGTGTCTGAGAAAGATATTAACCGGGTGGAGCGGGGCATTCGCGAAGAGCAGCAGCTGAGCGCTGTCTTCCCGCGCCTGATCTCTGTGGGGACAAGTAGCAGCGGGCAAGGGGCAACCTTTACGGTACGCTTCTCGAAGAAAGAAGGCGCGCCTGTTCGCTACGTGGGCGGCGACGATCCGGAGGCTGCAGCAGCCGTACGGGAAGTCGATCTTCGCAAGAAGTATCATCTACGAGCATCTGAACTGGCAAAGCTGCTCGGCGTAAATTCGAACCAAGCCAAGGCCATCCGGCATACGCTCGACATGGACCAAGACCCATCGTGCTGTCACGTGTTCGAGTTCGGCAAAACAAAGATCGCCTGCTTCTCCGATAATGCCAGCAGGAAAATGAAAGACTTCATCGAAAGCGGTGCTGACCTTGACAAGGTCTGGAAGGACTACCGCATGGCTTCTAGAGAGCGGTTGCCATCTCAAGGCCAAGCTCTGTCAGCCCTGGCTCGGGCGACCTGACTTCAATCATCTTTGTGACAAGTCCTCGTCAACTCGTTTGAATTCAAAGCGTGCGGCCGATGATACGCCCCCTCCGCCATATTCGATTACAGATCAGCCAGTTCGGCCACGATCAGCATTAGCGGCGGTGAGAGACGTCTAGCCAGTTTGGCGCCTGTCGTAGCAACCAGACTTCGGATTATTGTAGCGCAACCGACTTCCAGCGCGCTAGGCTAGTGCCCTGCGCCATCTCGGGCAGGCTAGTATCGAGCCGCGCCCCCTCTCTCAATCGCTCAGAAAAGAGAGAAAGAGCCTTGTTTTGGGTAAAGTCGGGCGCCCCGTGCAACTAATTGCAATCGGGGTGCCAATTCCTCACCCTGATCGTCCATTGCAGACAGAACCCTCCATACCTCGTACCGATCTAACCGCGTCCAATTCCCCCGCGCGGAGGCCAAGCCTCTCCGTCGGTCCAAATGGGCTGGAGCAGGAAATGCTTCAAACTGGGGCTATGCCTTCTTCCGTTCGGCCGGTCGCCGGGCTGGTGCTGCGAACCTATTGTCAACCTATCGCGCACATGATGAAAGCTTCTCGCGGAGCCGCTTGCGATGAAGAAGCTTTTTACGATCGGATACGAAGGCACGAACCCGGACGGTCTGTTTGCCGATCTAAAGCGCAGCGGGGTACGGCTGCTAATCGACGTTCCGCGATGCGCCGATTTCGCGCAAGCGAGGCTTTTCGAAAGGCGCACTGGCCGATGGGCTGACAAGTGTCGGGATTGAATACTTACATCTCAAAGGGCTTGGTGATCCAAAACCGGGGCGGATCGCTGCCCGGGAAGGACGATACTCCGACTTCCGTTCAATTTTTGGCGCGCACATGTTGACCAGTGTAGCGCAGAAGGCGCTCAAGGAAGCCATCTTGGCAGCGTCGCAAACGACCGCATGTTTGCTTTGTTTTGAGCACGACCACACAAATTGCCATCGGAGCATCGTGGCCAGCTCCATGCTGCGACGAGGCGAGTTTTCCGTTGTTCATTTGCGAGCCAACAAATTAACGGCTAAACGCTTTTCCGCGAAGAAGTCTGATGACAGGACAGCAGCCTACATCGGGTAGCACCGAAACCATCGTCATCGTTAAGGCAGCCCCCCAGGTAGGCCGTCGGCATGGGGAAACTGTTTGCTGCGCGGGCCTCGATCTTTACGGGAATTGGCTCCGTCTATACCCTGTTTCCTTCCGGATGCTTGAGCATTCGAAGCGCTTTGCGCGCTGGGACCGAATTAGGTTCAACTGGCGGCTGCCCAACGATGACACCCGGATCGAAAGTCGTCGCGTCGATCAACAGTCAATAGAAATAGTCGGCGATCTGAAAAAATCTGAACGCGACCGGTTCTTGGCAAGATCGGTGGTGACCAGCCTAGCGCGCGAACGAGAAGCTGGAAAAAGCTTTGCACTTCTTAAACCGGAAGTTATCGCATTTAGGATCGAGAAGAGAGACGAAACCGAAATCGATGAGGAACAGAAGATATACGACGCAATTATCCCATGCGCAGGTGGAAATGATCGGTTTGGCTGTCGGGTTGCCCCAGTCTTTCGTGGCGATGATGTAGTAGCAGTGGGGCGGACCGCTGATGTGCATCTCAATATCGCCGTTCGGGTTAACATGGCAAAGTCCATTGCCAACGCAAATCTGCGGATCGAATTTTGCCTTCGCGTTCGCCGCGACCGGCAGCAACAGCAAGAACGAGGTACCTCATGGGCTGGGCCGGTAGTTAGGGCAATAAAGCTCGTGTGCAAGAGCCGGGGTGGCGATCAGCAGCCCCAGTGCAATTAATTGCATTTTCATCTCACCCTCCTTGGTTTTTGAATGATGGGATGATGGGATGATAGGTCTTGGTCCGGGGGCAGAACTGCCTGGCAGCCTCGGCGGCCGTCGTTTTGCCATCACAGATTTGGTAGCACAGCCCGCTGAATTTATCGGGGCTGCCCGCCACGTATTCCGGCATGTGGTGGCGCAGCAGCAGCTTGCTGATCTCGGGCGCCCAGCCTGCCTTGTAGTTCACCTGTGGAAGGCAGACCTTCACGGCGCCGCGGTACTCCACGTAGTCCTCGTCCGCCCTGGCGCACAGCTCGAAGTATTCCTTGATGGTGGCGCACTCGTCCTTGTTAAATTTAAGATTTTGAGTGAACAACCGGCAGGACGAAACGACGTCAGTCTCTTCCGGGTTTGCCGTCGCCTCGCAATCCGCTACCTGCGTGCTACCACTGGGCGGCACCACGACGGCGCGGCCAGTAAACTTGAATTTGTTGCTCGCCGTACATTCAACATCTTTGAAACCGCAGGCCCAGATCATCTCTACGCCCGTCACTTTCAGGTGCTTGCTCTCGAAATGCTTTTGAATATCGCTCTTGGCCTTCTCGCCGAGCATCTGCAGCTTGATAGCCTCTGAGCTGGTGATCTCGTCAGCTACGGCCGGGGTGACGAGCAGCCCCAGGGCCAGGGCAGCGCGGTACATGGGAAAACTCCTCTAAATGAACGAAGAAATGAGAGAAGTTTAGTGAGTGGACACCGTGAGTAAAGAGAGGACCGCACCAGGTCCAGAGGCACGCCCACGATGTGAGTAGACCGCAAGCACCGACGCCACAAAAATCGTCTCGAAAATTTCCACCAAACTCGCTCGCCAGAGCGGGGGGTTCCGGCGGCAATTCGGATCAACTTCCAATTTCACCAGCCTCTTGGCACTTCGCTGGTAGGGCTGCGCCACAGGAGAAAATCCGCCCCGCCTTGGAAGTTGAGCGCTCAACAGCTCCTACACCAAGGTGATCTCGTCCTGGGCGCCTTATTTTCATGTGTGCTGTGGGGTTGGATGGTCGAATATATCGCGAGCTGGCAGGCTCTGGCTTGGTCTGGCAAAGGTATGCCATTGTGCATTTAAGCACCCCGAGCAGATTTTACCTGCTTTCTGTGGTGGGAGACCCGATTTCAGTCTTTGTATAGAGAGACATAATGCGTCCCATGTTCACCGTCCACGCTGGCGAATTCTTGGTCGGTCAGCACATCGAGACCAGCTTCAAGGACAAGAGGGTTTGGCTTCCTTCGAAGGATACCGGCGTCGATCTCTTAGTTACCAATGCGCGGCATTCTAGAAGTGTCACTTTGCAAGTGAAGTTTTCACGGGACTTTCTACCAATCATGAAACTCGCCGCGTCAACGCGCCAGCATTTGCGAGCGTGCACTTGGTTCTCTTTCGACCGCAATAAAATCGCGCGGTCACCAGCCGACTTTCGGGCTTTGGTATTGCTCGGTTTTGAAAATAAAAGTCGCGACTACCTAGTAGTCCGTAAGCGCGAAGCCGATACCCTTGCTTCAGAATTCGAATGAACGTGCGAAAGAAGCCTCCGGCTTGGACGGAGGTTTGGGATGGGATTGGACAGCAAA
>NZ_JADPIQ010000010.1:0-718 GCF_023073015.1 Bradyrhizobium sp. 87 | reverse complement strand
CGCCCGTACCCACCTCATCCGTCAGGGCAGCCCGCAGATTGGCGCTGGACGGCGTAGCGAGGAACGTTGCGACGCCCGAGCCAAGCCCTGTCACGCTACCAATCGCGGGCGTAATTGTCACGTTGGCCGCCGCCGTCATCAGCCCCTTGGCGTTGACGATAAACTGAACCGACTGCGTTGCGCTGCCAAATGTCCCGACGTTGGAATTGACGGTCGCCAGCGTCGTGGCAACTGCCCCAACCGAAGTCGTCACATCGCCGGTCAGCGCCGGCATGCGTGCTGCTGGAACCGTGCCGCCCGTTAGATTGGTTGCGTTCGCCGCATTGGCCGCCACAGCCGCATCAGCGGCCGCCTGCGCCGTCGAAACAGGCTTGTTCGCGTCGGAGGTGTTATCGACGTTTTCAAGCCCGGTGATGACGTGATTTGCATTCCATTCGTCGCTGCCGACGGGATAATTGGGGTCGTCCGGGATCGTGACGACCTTGGCATGCGTGACGCCCACAACAGCCATTTACTGGGCTCCCATGGGGGCGATACCGACAATTTCGCCGGTCTGCGGGTCACGGATCAGCCTCTTCGGCGTGTTGAAAGCGGTCGCGAGCACGTTCATGTCGCGCCGCATTTCCTGCATGAAGGCCATGATGAGGGCCGCGCTGTCCGCGCCACCGCCCTGCACAGGGTTTCCCTCGGCATCCGCCGGCGCGGGCGGGGTCGATGC
>NZ_JADPIQ010000068.1:0-23485 GCF_023073015.1 Bradyrhizobium sp. 87 | reverse complement strand
GCGACGGTGACGCCGTCCTTGGTGATGCGGGGAGCGCCGAACGACTTGTCGAGCACGACGTTGCGGCCCTTCGGACCGAGCGTGACCTTCACCGCGTTGTTGAGAATTTCGACGCCGCGCAACATGCGGTCGCGGGCGTCTACGCCGAACTTGACTTCTTTGGCTGACATGTGGGTCTTCCTGAATGTTTTACTTGGTCTCACCCTTTACGACGCCCAGCAGGGCTCCTCAGGATGAGCGGTGCGAGCGATGGTTTAGGCGGCCTTCTTCTTGGCGGACGCGTCCGTGAGAACGCCCAGGATGTCGCTCTCTTTCATGATCAGCAGGTCGGCGTTGTCGATCTTGACCTCGGTGCCGGACCACTTGCCGAACAGGACGCGGTCGCCGACCAGGACGTCGATCGGGATCAGCTTGCCGCTCTCGTCGCGGCCGCCGGGGCCGACGGCGATGACTTCACCTTGCGAAGGCTTTTCCTTGGCAGTGTCCGGAATGATGATGCCGCCAGCGGTCTTTTCTTCTGCGTCAATGCGCTTGACCACGACGCGGTCGTGAAGCGGACGGAATTCCATGCAGATCTCCTAAGAGTTTACTTCAGTTGAAGATTTCCCGATTGCTAGCAATCGTGGCCCGCGAGTGCCAACGCAGGCGCAGCTGAAATAGGACCGATTTTTTGCGGAACAAGTGTTTGTAGCAGGAAAAATCCGCTGGGCGGGCGGATCTCTGTTGTGGCTGCCCAGATCACTTCTCGGCTTGCCGCCGAGCACCCGACCTTCTTCTGAGTGAGTCGTACGGCTCTGCGTCTCAACCCAATCCCGCCTAACCGTTCAATTCCTCTGCCCTAAATTCGAGGTGGTAAAGGCCCGCCGATCTGGTGCCGGTTCAAATGCGAATCGTCGGCTGACTTCGTTCTAAGATTGGGATGCGTTTAGAACCTGACGCAGAGGTCGCGAATTGGGGTATCGCTCCGCTTGATCGATGATCCGATACTCAGCACCTCGAGGCGAGGCAACACTGGCTGCGCGAGCTAGCGCAGGAATGTGCTCAGATCGTTCGGCACCTCGTCCAGTTTCAGATCACCTTTGCGCGCCGAGGTCGCTGCTGGACGGCTCGCCCGTGCTCCAGACAGCGAGCGCGCCGATGTCCCCGGTTTGCGCGAAAGGGCCTCTGCCCGCATCGCGACAGGTCTATATGCGCGAACAGCTCGCCGAGCTGTCCCGCGACCATGACCTGGCCAACCGTTCAACTAAATGCTGAAGCGATGGGCGAGCTGTGAAGACGCCGGTGGCGGCGTGCTGATCAATACCGGAGCCAGCGTGGGTGTGGATCTCGACAGGAACAAGAGCTGGCACGAAATCTCCGCCCGGTCGCCCTGGTGCGCTTGTCGGCGCCTGGTGAACAGCAGGCTGTAAGCCACCCCGTACCGGCGCGCGAGGCCGCAGACCGTCTCGCCAGCCTGCAAATGCCGAACCTGCTCGTCGCAGCTCCGTCGCCACCGACGTTCGGCGCCCTATCGCTACGTGACCTCAAAGCTAGACTTCAAACTAAAAAGACGGCGGCCGCCGGCTTTCAATTACCCACAAGTGCTTGATTCATTTGCGAGAGGCTCGATCGAAGAATCTTGAATCAGATGAATCGGTTGTGATTCATTGTTGAGCACCTGAATCGCGACGGCGAGGTGCCTTCATGTGTTCGAGCGGTGCGATATCTCGTCGGTCGCCGGGCCCGGATGGTCACCAGGATGATCGTGATGAAAGCGCCGTCGCACACTGGACTGAGCGCGAGATCGGCAAGACTGCCTTCAAGGATGCCCGTCTTGGTCAACGATTTGGCGAGCTGTTAAGGCAAATTGGTGATGGCATGGGCGGGAGCATACCGTTCGCGTGCCAAGACTGGGCGAACACGAAGGCAGCCTACCGCTTCTTCGCTAACGAGCGCGTGGAGGAAGCCGACATTCTTAGCGGCCACTTCGCCGCCACGCGCACCCGTTACGATGATTGTACAGGCTTTGAAGCTTGATAGGAGTCATCTTGGACATCGTACACATACGGTGGCGCCTCGGATTACATGCGACACAGCCGCATTGTCCGAAAAGTTTCACACGATAAGCTATCTGAGGGGCTTGAATCGCACCCTACGTCAAGATGTAAGGTGTCGAAATGGGCGGTGACAGACTTCGGCACCCGAAGCCCGTCCCAACGAGCAACATACAGTGCGAATGTCCCAAATCCGAGGCTCACGCAAGGCGAGCCCGGTCATCGACGAGTGCCGTGAAGCTCCCTGTGTCTGGGTCACAGCAACGCGCGTCCGGCAGATGCGTTTGGCTCACCGTCGGATCGTAAGACGCCGCTCACACGTAAGTAGAGCGGCTGATTTGCCTGTGAGCGACGCGAGATGGTGGCCCTCAAACCTGCATCTCAATGCTAGAAGGAAGCTGATGCTTCGTGGCAAGTGCGAACGGCTACGTGGTGCGGTACGGGAAGTTGAAGCGTTCTCCCGTTCCCGGCAATGGGAGTGGGAAGCCGTTCAACATCAACTCTCCGACTGTGAACGCCAGCGGTACTTCGAAGCGATTTAGCAGGTATGCCGGGCGTCGGTCCGAACCGCGGTTCATGTTGGGGCTATCATGTGAGACGCGAGTGAGGCTGGCATTCTGGTTGAATACTATCGCGAGCTAGCGAGGGTTCGTAGCATTCGAGCGTCGCCATCACTATGACGGCGCATGACCCACTTTGGCCGGATGCCCGGGTCGAGTGCTTTGAAAGAGGCGCGCGTCGCGCCACGGATCCACAACGGTGAAAAAGCGGCTGATCACAAAACAGAACCGGCTTGGCCGAGCGCGGTATTTCCTGCCCAGGTCATTTTTATCTATCCAATGAATGACGCGGGTTACTCCCGGGAAGAGCCGGGTGCGGGAAAGCCGGCTCCCGGGTCTGTGAGGGCAAAGCCAAATGGCCGAGCTACTCGACCGCGATCGTCAGACTAGGGTACGTGACTGGCGGCATGGACGCGGTCAGCCGCGGCACAAAGCCATCTTGGTGCCCGCCGCGTGCTGCCCACACTGTTGCGCCACAAAAACCAGAAACCCACGCATTCCGAAGAATTCCCCAGCAATTCCATCGCAATTTGAAACGGCTGACACCTGATGGGCTTGCTCTAAGCTCGCCGCGAAAATGCCGCCGCGTTCAATGCAGGCTGTTAGGCTTGCAAGTCGAAAAGATAGGCCCACTCAGTCGCCAATCGATATTCCTTGTATTTTCGAGTAAGTCTGCGAACCGGGTGGTCACGCTTGAAAAATGCACCGCGTGCGTATGATGTCCTTGTGGCGGTAAGACGTGGCCCCGCTACGATGCCGATCTCACGATGCCAGCCCATACACCGGTAAATTCCGGCATAGGGGAGCCGTGGCTCCTGGCTCATGATCCTGGTTAAGTGGCTCGCTGTTAGACTCGCGCAGATAATGCCCGTTCTTATGGATCGCGATTCGTCATCTCTCAGTCGGCTAGCTTTAACTTTGCCTGTAGCCATCGGTTCGGGCGCAGAGTTGATCTGAGAAGCTAGCTGAGCCCGCCTTCTGCGAGCGTGCTTGTTTATCTTTCGACAGCGCTCCCGGCAGATTGCCGCTGGTGCGGAGGAGCCCGCGCCATCGCGAGTGTACTTAGAGCTATGGACGCGATCGTATCGTGCGTGTTTTCGTTGCCCGTGCAGCGTTAATGCGCCGAGTGCCTGTTGGCGCTGGAAAACATCGATTCGTTGCACGAGCAGAGTCGTGTTGGACGCTGAAGCGGCATGATCTTTCCCGATATCTTTGTGCACATGACCAATTAGTTTCGCATGGACGCTCTTGACCGTCATCTACTACCGCGGCAACGAGAGCCAATATAGATCGAGAGAAAGAATGATGGATGTGATTGATCAAGCGAACGGTTCGGAGTTGCCGCCCGTCTTGCAGACGTCATCAAGACGCCTTCCGTGGGTTGTTGGATTTGTCGCCATCTTCATCGGGTTATGCGTTGGGGGTCAATTTTACCGGCCCCATATCGACCGAATGATCGAGGCGCTAGTGGCACGTGAAGTCGTCCCAATGCCGGCGTTGTCACCTGAAGACAAAGCGGCCCTTTCGGAGATTCGGTCGGGGCAACAGCAGGTGAGCGAGGAGATTTCAGCGCTCAACCGCAACATCGATGCGCAGCAAGCCGATTTGAAACGCATGTTAGATCAAATCGCAGCCCTGACCTCAAGAATTGAGTCTCTGCAGAACATTGCTGCGCATCTTCCTGCAGATATTCGTCCGCCAGTAGCCCAGGCCGCTTCAAGGCCGGCTACAAGAGCCACTCGCCCGCCTAAAGCAGAAGGGCCCGTTTCCGTCGGGGGCGCGCCGCTGGGTTCTCGAGCCGGAGACGGACCGCCGATGATCCAGTGATGAAGCGTTGAGCCTGCCAGACATGGCGTGACTGAGAGGATGCAAGTCGAACTAGGAGCGAAGATTGCGGTGCTCACGTTCGGTCCTCCCAGGCGCGTTCGGTGAGGAGGACGAGGATGCGGCTCAACCGGTCGAGTCCGAGATCCCTTGTATGGCTCGGGTCTGCAAGGACAGCCATGGCACCCGCCAGGCCCGCTGCACCGGACGGCGTGGTGGCAAGGCCATCATGGGCGGAGAGTACGTGGACAGCATCCACCAATTCCGCCTCTGGCACGGTGATGGCGCGAGCGCCGTGACGCCTGAGCACCGCAACGGCGGCCGCACTCGCCTGGCCGCAGGAGAGCATCTCCGCGGATGTTCGGAGATCGCCCATCACCCGAATCGGGCGACCGGCCGCGAGCGCGGGCCCGAGACACGCTGCGGTTTCCGGCTCGACCGTCACGATGCAGCCCGGAGATGCCAGCCAGCCCGAGAGGCCCTCGGCGATGGCAGCGGCGAGTCCGCCGACCCCAGCTTGTATAAAGACGTGTGTCGGACGCCCAAGGCCGGCGAAATCCACCTGATCACGGATTTCCGCCGCCGTGACGCCGTACCCCGCCATGACGTCGCAAACGATGGGGTCGTTCGGATCGTCGGTCGTGTCGGCGACAAGAATGCCGGCGCCTTGGCAGGCCGCGGCTGCGGCCGCATCAACTGCATTGTCGTAGGTGCCCGGCACCCATACGATCTCGGCACCCTGATTCTCGATGCGGCGCGCGCGCGCTTTCGGCACGCCCTCGTGCAGGAACACGCGGGCAGGCGCCCCGGCAAAGCGCGCGGCGGCAGCTACCGCGAGCCCATGATTGCCGTCACTGGCGCAGACCAGGGTCGGCTGCCCCTTAGGTCGGGCCGCGAGAAGGTCGGCCAACTGCATGCGCGAGGCCCGGGCGAGCGCGCGCAGCCCGGCATAGGTGCCACCAAGCGACTTGAAACTGCCGAGCATGCGGCGGCCCTCGTCTTTCGCTAGCACCTGCGCCACTCCGAGCCCCTCCGCAAGCGCCGGAAGGTTCAGGAGTGGCGTCGGCGCGTATGCGGGATCGAGGCGGCCAAGCTCGGCTGCGATCGCATTGACTGGTGAAGAGGAGGTGCTGTTCATGCGTTGATCTTGCCCGCTACGGACTTCACAATCCAGCCTTGGATCCATCACACTCAAGGAAGACGCTTTACAACAAAATAAGAAACTGCGGATACTGGAATAGCCTACGATCATGTCTTGCGAATAGGTTGTTTTGAAGCCGTCGCATCCAAAAGCGAGAATTTTGGTGTGGACGACCCCTGTTGGTCAAGCCGGACCAATTCCATCTCGTCGCGAATCCTCAACTCAAGAGCCCCTTCGGGCAAATGCACAATACCTTTGAGATGCGAACCAAGTCTTCTCTCTGCCACTGTGACCTCAGAATCACTGACAGCAGCAAACAAGTTATTGAATCCCAAGCTAGCAAACCATTCCATACGCCGAAGTTCAAGCTCCAGTCCGGTGTTAACCCGCATGGTAGCCGAAGGCTGCTCGATGATAGATGCAGGTGGAAAATTTACGACGCCGCAAATTCTCGCCTCTTTTAATAAATCGGCAAAATCCTCCCAACAGGCGAAGGAATCGATCATTACCATTGCTGCGTAGGCATGAATGAACGTTTGCTTGCCGAGGCTGCGCAAATCGCGCAAAAGGCAGTCATTCCAGTCAATGACAGGCAAGGTCGCCATCACCAGCATGGAGCCTGCTGGAAGGCTTCGCAGGGACGGCGCGTAGATTTCCAAGGGCGCGCCATTAGGCGCAGCCGTTAAGTGTGTTGCAAGCTTGCAGATGACTTTACCCATTCTTACGCCTCCGGCCGTATGGCCGATCTTATACACTGCTTTAGACCAGTTAGGTGTTTCGTCCTGGCGTTTGCTGCAGCGGATTGAGTTTGAATCGTGCTGGCTGGGAAATCCAGCATTGAAGACGTATTCGCAGGGTGTGAGGCCCTTCAGGGTCTCCAGCCGCCGAGCTTAGTTTTAGGCGGTGAGAAAGTTGGCAAGGTGAGTTCCGAGCTGATCGTCTCGATCGTCATGGTAGCGTTGGACGGTCGCTTCCTTGATCGTGCGGTTCATGCGCTCGACCAGGCCATTGGTCCAGAGATGCTGATCTTCGCCGGCGATGTTCGCCCCCATTTTCTTGGCATCGCACAGAGTGCTCTCGGGCTCTCTTGACTATTCTGTATTGCTCGACGGGAGGTTGTCCCGTGTTCTGTTGATTTTCTGAAGAGGTTGGCGTTGCCCACCTTGAGCCGGTAGGCTCGGGGTGCTGAGTCCACAAACGAGAGCAACGCCAAGACGGGAGATATCACACCGGCTGGTTCGCCGGCGACCGAGGCTTGTGGACGAAACGTTCGCAGAAGTGCGGGCGAGCTTCGACCAGTCCTGCCTTGCGGCAGGGACGAGGCGCTCGGCACGATGATGGAGGCGGATGTCACGGCCGCCTGCGCGCCGCGCCACGGTCGCGACGCGGCGCGGCGGGTGAACCGTTGGGGCCGAACGCGGGGACAGATCGGCTTCCACGGCGGCAAGATCGAGGCGAGCGCCCGCGGGTCCGGGATGTGGACGGCCGCGAGGTGACGATCCCGAGCTGGAACCGGCAGCGCAGGAAGACCGGCTCGGTCGCTGGGCGATGAGCCTGACGCTGATCAATGTGTCGACGCGCCGATTCGGTCGCGCTGTCCGGCTGCCCGAGACGTGCCGGCACCGCCCGGATCGCGGGCTTTCGAAGTCGGCGGCCTCGCGGAGGTTTGTGGCGTCGCCGGCGGCGCGGCTGGCCGACTCCATGGCTGCCGATCTGTCCGCGCTCCACCTTCTGTCGAAATCGACGCGCTGCATCTCGGCGATGATCTCGTGCTGGTCGACGCGATCGGGGTTGACGGAAGGCAACAAGCATCCGCTCGCGCTGGTGGAAGGAGCGACCGAGAACGCCGCAACGGTTCAGGCCATGCTGGACAACGTGGTCTCGCGCGGGCTCGCCCGACAGTGCCAAGACTGTTCATCGTCGACGGCGCGAAAGCGTTGTCGAAGGGATCCGCCGCACCTTCGGTTCGGCCGCCGCGATCCAGCGCTGCCAGATCCACAAGGCGCGCAACATCACGGAACGCCTGCCGAAAGAGCATCATGCGGCCACATGTCGCGTGCTCCGCCAGGCCTGGGAGCTCGATGCCGACAAGGCTGAAAAATTGATCCACAATCTCGCGCGTCGACTCGACCAGCAATGGCCCGGCGTATCGGCCACCATCATCCAAGGCCTCGAGGGAATCCTGACTGCCGTCCGGTTGAAGGTGCCAACGGAGCTGCGACGATCGCTCGCCTCTACCAAGATCGCCGAGAACATGATGGGCACCATTCGCCGCGTCACGCGTAACGTCAAAAGCTGGTAGGATGCCGGCGTGGCCTTGCGATCGGCCGCGGCCGGCATGATCGAGGCCAACAAGGGCTTCCGACGATTGAAGGCGCATAAGTAATTGTCGGTCTGGGTGCGACCCTTCAAGCTTCACCACGATCGCATGACAATCAAGTCCGTTGCCCACGTCCGAGCGCCGCGTAACATCCATTCCGGCAACGTCGGCCCCGACGTAGTTCAACAGCGATCGGGACATCTCCCTCGACGGACTGCCTCGGTCGTGGTGGCGCAGCCGTGTTAAACAGTCCCATAGCGCATGCTTCGAATCGTGCGACAAGAATGCACCATCAAAGCTTGGGATTAAACAACATCGGAGAACGTCGGGCGAGGCAAGGATCGATCTGGTCGCCACCGATCCTCGTTGCGGTTCGATAGCCGAGAACTTATGGGTGAGACAAATGAGGTAGTGTCAGTTCGCCTTTACCCCCGGCAACTGCGTTGTTTAACTTGTGGGCGGTGGCAGCCAGGATCGGTACCGAAACAGCGCTCTCGCCCGCCAGACGCACTGCGCACCCAATATCCTTTGCAGAATTGGCAATTGAGACTGCCAGAACATCGGGTTTCTCGCCCAACAAAAAGGCCACGAAGGCTTGGAATATTCCACTATTAGTGGAACCGCGACTAACTAAAGAGCGGAGTGTTACAAGATCGATGTCAAGAGCGTTCGCGAATTGGCAGACCTCTGAGGCTACCGCCGCTATGCCCATAGTCATGCTGTTGTAAACAAGCTTGAGCTCATGACCTTGTCCGACATCTCCGACATGAAGAACGGTCTCACAAAAAGTAGCAAGAATGCCTTCAGCCACAGGAAAAAGCGTTTCGTTCGATCCAACAATCGCGTTGAGAAGGCCGAGCTCTGCTTGTTCAGGGCTCCGTGTTACTGGGGCATCTATAAAAGCGAGGCCGCGTTTTTGAGCCTGCTCCGCCAGTGCAACTGTCGAGCCAGGATAAGACGTGGTGCAGTCAATTATTAAACCTCCACGGGACATATGGACAAAAAGCCCGTCCTGCCCAAGGCACACTGCCTCAACCTCCCGGCTTGATGGCAGGGACAACACCACCGCACTTACATGCGGCGTCAACTCAGCGATGGAAGGATGCTCACGGGCGCCTGCCGCAGCCAATCGATCCGCACCGAAACGACTTTTGTTCGCTTTGATATGCAGCTCAACTTGGTGCCGCAACAGGCAGAGACCCATTCCGGTTCCCATGCGCCCGACCCCGATAAGGCCTATTTTCTGGTTCGCAGCTTTTGAACGTGCGTTGGGTAATAGCTCGGCGGTCATGATTTATGCATTCTGAAAGAAGCCGTGCCTTTGTAAGATCGGCGATAACTCATGATGGTTGTCAATCGTGTAGTCAGGATTCGCCGCGTGCAAGCGCGAATCCGAAACAAAACCGCGGGTGATCCATACGCATTGAGTCCGAGAATGGCGTGCAATGTCCATTTCGACGGCATATCGCCGATGATGAAGATCGACGCCGCCTCTAGATTGTTCTTCTGCATGTACAGACGAAGCCGCTCTCCGTTGCCCATCGACTGGTATTGAGTGGTGCGGCTTTCAAAGGCGAGAACCTCGTTAATGTAGTTGTCGATTCCAAGTCGTCTCAATTGAGACCGGAGCGGGGCGACGATATGATTGCTCACGATGATGGACAAAGCTGCTTCGCGCCGCGCCAGCTCCAAGAGTCTATGTGGGCCCTCGCGCAGATCGGCCTTATCCGCAAGAGGTTCATAGGGCTCGTGAGAGGCGGCGCTCCCATCGCGATCCACCTCCGCAACCTCGTCCCGCGACATTCCGAGACTGCGATAAAGAAGTGATAGCAGAACATCGCAATGTTTCCGAAACGTGTCCATGTGGATCGTCGCACGACCAAAGCGGTCGAGACTGGCATTTGTCGTTTGGAAGAGCGCGTGCGCATCATCGAGCTGCGTTCCATTCCAATTAAAGACGAGGACGGGATTCATGAACTGACCTCAAGCGCGGATTGATTGCATACAAGGAAGATCGGCGGTTAGTTTGCGTAAGTTCCTGTCCGCGCGCTGCTGTCCCGCCGGGGTTGGCATTTCGAATGTAAAAGGTGACAAATCGAAGTTCTCCAGTCTGCCGGGCAGCAACGATCCTAGGAGCGGGAAGGGCAGATACGTTGTCGTGGCTGCGTTGATCGATGCCGCGATATTACTTTCGATTAGTCTGAGAACGTGGGGTTCCATCTTATGGAAGAGGATGCTTTGAGCACGCTGCTCGGACGGCAATCGCTTCCAAACCTGCCAGAATGCGAGCTCATCTAGTGTGTCGATGCCCATGCCGTAGTAGTTCGGAGCTACTATAGGCGGCGAACCGATCGCCCAATGCACGGCTTTGGCTCCAGCGGTAAGGAGCATACTCGTTACTGCTTGACTGGTATCGCCGCGAATGAGGGCTTCGTCGACAACTATTATGCTGGCCTTAGCAAGGTCGGTGTCCGACACGCGGTATTTTCGAGCTATGCGAGATTTTCGTCCGCCAGGTGTGCCGATGAGAGTCCGCTGAAGAAGTGTCGTCGCGACCACTTCACGACGCTCGGCCAACAGCCCGTATTCAGCTAGAGATGCAAACAGGCCATCGGCGTACGGGCCACCAGTATGCGGCATGGAGGAAACAATTGTGGGCGCAGGGCCCGCTTCCGCTTGCAGTCGCCGCGCAACGAGTGTCCCCAAGACGACCCCGATGTTGTAGCGGGTTTCGAGATGTGACTGGCCTTCGATCGACGTGTTCGGACTGCCCAAGTAGAGAGCTTCGTAGGTGCAGAGCGTGGCCTTATGTCGCCCGTTGCTCACCGAGTGATCAACGCTGCACCCCGTTTTCCCGTCCACATACTTTATGTGGCCTGGCAAGATTTGCTGCGTATCACCCTCTAGAGCGGCAAAGGCACAATTTTCAGAAGCAAAGAGCAAAAACCCGTCATCTGTTTGCATAGCCTCCAATGGTCGCAAACCGGTCCGATTGCGATATGCAACGAGGTTTCCGTCTCCGTCCAAAAAAAGCGCGCTGATAGCGCCATCGATACGATCATCAATCTCTCGAAATACAGTTTCGTAGTTAGCGGCTAGACCGTGGCGCCAATAATCTCGTTCACAACAGCGTTCAATACACTTGAGCAAGAGCTCAGCATCTGTGTTGACGGTTGTTCGTTGTTGCTTCGAAAGGAATTCTCGTCTGAGTTCACGAGCATTGACCAAAGCGCCGTCCAGAGAAACTGCCAAATGGCGGTGGGTGCTCCCATTGTTTTGAATCGGCCGAATGTCACCGCCATCACTGAGTTCGCTGCACCGGCTACGGACATGAGCGATCGCAACATGAGGCCGAAAGCTTCGATCTTGTTCGCTGGGTTCAATGCGCACTGAACCGCTTGATGATAGAAGCGCTCTCCCATATCGAAAACCTTGCTTGTGCATGAAAGCGGCAACCCCGACCCCCGCCTGCCCACGAAGTGCAAGTTTCGGAATCATGTGCTTGAGCCGATCATAAGCAGTCGATGGTGAATGGCTTGAGGGGCATAGAAAGGCTGCAGCAACGCCGGACATACCTTTACCCCTCGTGTTAAACGCCGATGTTCCGGCTGGCATCACAGGCGAATGTACTTAGCCGAAAGAAGTTGCTCCGCTCTGTTTAAGCAAGCGCCATACCAGTCCTCAGGCGACCCGGCTCGCGCTGACGGAACGACGCAATTCGAGAAGCTTAAACAATTGGGCTGCCCGGGATGAGTTTGCGTGTCCGTGTCCCGACATGCTGACCGAATTGCGACGCCTTCGTCCGAAAGCCGCCAAGCCCCGACGACTCGTCGGAGGCTCTCGCGCTCGTGGTTGCTTCGAGGTAGTCATCTCACATGAGCGAGCATGGCGAGCTCGCGCCGCGCCAAGCCCGCCGAGGACTCATCCTCCAGGTCGAGGGTTGTGCCAGCTATAGTCGGCTGGCGAGGGCCGTAGGGACGAATGAGGGCGTGACCCTGGCGGCATGGATAACCTCACTGTCACGCTCATCGCGAACACGACAGCCGCTGCTCGTTCTCGCTTATTCCAGCCTTGCGTGCTGCGCAGGAGGTGAACACGGCCGTTGCGGCACGTCGATAATTTCGTAGCTGGCCTGAAGCGATCCGGACAGGAGCAAGAGCCGGCACCGTCTGGACATGTAAGCGGTTCCTAGCGCTCCTGCCGCAGGTAAACGGTAGGATCGGAAGCCGGTCACGCGTAGCCGGGCGGACGGTCCCAACAATTTGCAAGCCTCTTCGACCGGACGAACACCGCTTCGATCAGCCGGGTGGGACGCTTTCGGGCGGCGAGCGTAAGGTCCTGGCGATCGGCGCGCACTATTGGGAAATCCAAAACTGCTGCTGCTGGACGAACCGACCGAGGGAGTTTGGATCGGCGTGATTGAGGAGATCACCAACCGGCTGATTGAGCTCGCCAAGGAGATTGCGGTAATCATCATCGAGCAGCGCCCTTGGTCCCGCATGCACGTGGCGAACCACGCATATGAGCTCGATCTCGGCCACGTCGCGCTGGGAGGTGCGGCAGGTGATGTCCGCGGTAATCCGAAACGTCTGCGCTAGCTCGCATCTTAAGTTTCTGGCACCAGCTCTGGAATAGTCCTGTTTGAGTGGTTGCTCAAGAAGCCGGATTTCAGGGTGCAGACGAGCGTCTGGCATACCAATCGCAGGAACCAGGAAGAGTTGTCTGAGCCAGGCGAGAGGCGGCCAAAGCTGCCGCCTATGGCTGAGAGGACGACGTTGGCGGCACCGCCGGCAGGGCCTAGCGGCGACTGAGGTGACCGTCGGCCTTTAAGTGTCCGATTCGATCATGGGTGGGATGGCGGCGCCGCCCGCGCAGGTCGCGCCTGATGACGTCGAAGACGCGGCGCAGTTCTCGCCGTAAGCCGAAGCGATCTCGACGCCGATCCAATCCAGTCGAAGTTGCCGACAAGCAGAACCGGGCGTGCTTCACGGACACGATCTGAACCCAATCGCAGCCGTAACAGGCCATTCGATCCTGTCGTCTTGTGCATCTTCGGCAGCATCGGTCCCTTCGATGCAACATCCTCAGGCGGTGCCATGCCGACGACCACGCAATTGTGCGTCTGCCCGCACCGATCTTTGGGCGGAGCACTCTTCAACCATATCGACTTGCTCGAGATGGTGTCGCCACTCCGGAGATGCGTTCATGTTCGCGCGAGACGCGCCTTCGGACGCCAATCGCTCGTTTATGGAGCTTTCGTCCACAGTATGCCGTCGGCCCATACGTGCTCAACGCGTCCCCACTCGCAAGCCGCTGTGACATCCGGGAAGAACCCATGTCCATGCTGATTGGCACTCGTATTGCAAAGCAGCGGGATGCCCGTGAGCTTTTCGTATTCGACGAGAAGCTCGGCGACTTTGTGCTGAGAGGTCCTGCAAATCGTCTGCAACCGCGCAGATCCGTCGAGATGTACAACGGCCGGGATTTTGTCCCGCCACTCTGTTCGTGTCTGGTGATCGAAAAGCATGTAAGGGTCCGGCGTTCCGGGATTAAAAATATCTGGCGCACGATCCTCTAGGCATATCGGCGCTACTGGTCGGAAGTGTTCACGAAGTTTGATGTCGTTGAGATGATCCTTCATTTGCGGCGAAGTCGCGGCTGCAAGAATGCTTCTGCTGCCCAATGCCCGCGGTCCAAGCTCGGCGGGGCCTGCAAGGAAGATCACGGGCTGGTTGCTGGCCAGAATGGTTGCAAGTTCATGCATACTGCACGGCGCAGCCTCCCAATCGGGCGGCACATCGCTAGGCTGCAGGGCTGGACCACTATATACCGACCATTCCAGCGGCACGAAGCCTTTGTCCGCTACCATTGCGCAGCAAGCGGCACCGATCGCCGAGCCACTGTCATTCGGAAAAGGGGGTACCCAGACAGCATCGAACAGGCCTGACGCACGTAGTGCACTGTTCCATTTGATGTTGAGACCGCAGCCACCGGCTATGCACAAATTGCGCGACACAAAACGCGCATGCCGCTGCAAAGCATTCGCCATTTCGCCGATTAGCAGGCGCTCGAGGAAGCAATGAAACGATGCGAGCACATCTTGAGGTGCCGTGGCCTTCAACCGAAGCGTACTGGCATCGAAGAAGTCACGTACACTCGCAAGCGCCGATCCCATGCTCTCGATGTCCGTACGGAAAGCGGAAAACTTCGTGTCCGCCGCAAAGCGCTCTTGATAGAGTTCCTCAAAGACCGCGACGATGGTTTCACTAACAGACCCGAGGGCGATATAGGCCATCAGCTTGCCGGCAATGCCCAGGTTGAGCTTGCCGGCACCGCCTGGGTCCAGCTTGCCGGGATCGGCTAGATCCCAATTTGCGCGGTTCGCTTGCTTGTAGGGTCCATAGTGAAGGCCCGCGGCCGCGTATACGTGTCCAATAAGCGGGAACAGGGATTCGAGGAACCGTGCGCCCTCGCGTTCTATATGATAGAGACGCGGAAAGGTGCCGCCGTCCCAGACGAGGCAAAAAGCGGGCTGTCCCGCCTTGGCAAAGGGGCTGGTGCAGTATGCGGAAGCCAGATGGGCTGTGATGTGCGGATAGCTCCTATAAGGAAAATCTCTGCCGTCGAGCCTGAGGCCAAGACCGTCGCGCGAGGTGAGAAGACCCTCTGCATGGCGTTCAACATACGGCGCCCCTTTGAGAGTGACAGGTGTCGTTCCGCTGAGGACCTGGAATTGCGATTCCACTTTCCCTGCCCAGCCGTCGATGACGAACTGATCAACTTGCTGCGGATCTAGACCGTGTTCCGCCAAGGCGAGGACGATTGCATCAAGGTTGCCGATCGACTGATAACGCGGATTATTGCTCCGCTTCTCCTGCTCGCCGCAAAAAACGAGCCGGTTGTCCTCGACAAGGGCGATCGCTCCGTCGTGCGTCAGCTTGATACCGCAGATGCGCATAGTGCCTCCATGTTTAACCGGAAATTCGAGTGATTTGAAGATCAAGTCGGAGTCCGAGAGCATGCGAGCAAGCGGTCGTCGTGGCCGACTCATCTCCTGGCGCTGCTCGTTCGATCTTGATCAACGTGTCATTCCGTATGTCGATGTCTCTTTCGGCATCGGCAGCATGAGCCTAGCGCAGAGATCTGATTCCTAGATGCCGCGCGTAGCGCAGTGCACGATTTGCGCCAACGCCAATCGGAGCAAGCCAGCAGCAGACAGCCGAAGCATGCCGCCGATTTTGCGGATAGGTAATCTCGCTCGTGGCGTTTGCAGCGGAGCCCGGATCATGCGACCGGGCCCGTACACCCGTCCACAGGCCGGCCGCAATCGGCCGGAATGGGTGGTCTCGATCGATCGGAATGCCTGGTCGGGATTCGGTATACACAGCCGAAGTGAAGAGAGTGCCGCACGCGATCCCTGGACCGGCTGGAGGTGCGCTAAGTCTCCAAATTGTCCGTCGTCAGCGGCGCACCTGTCGAGGTCCTTGCGTGACGTGTCGCTGCGCCGGCGAGTTCATGGCGTTGAAGTCGGCAAAGAATCAGGTTGTACCTTCGGAAGTTGTTGTCGGACAGGTGCGGCGATGGTCGATTAAGTCGTAGCCCTCCCCCGCAGCATTCAACTCCAAAGACATGGTCGTCGAAAACGAGTTCGAGCGGCAGCGCCGCGCGACAGCAACATCAATGAGAAGCCCCCGAGGTACTCAGGTTAGCGAAACAATCACACCTATCGCCATTTTCAACCCATTCACATTGTTGAGATGCAGGTTTTGGAGTTTTGGAGTTTTGGAGTTCTCACCTGCGCAAGCCAAAACAGCCGCCCAGATAGGCAACTTGATGGCCCGGAAGGTTCAGTTGCCTCCTTATTACTTTCCAAATCCCACCATCTTCATGGTCCAGCGGTTGACGCCCCCCTTATCGTTGCGGTGGATGAACATCTTCCTAATTGTGGTCTCGAGGTTTCTGCGTTCAATCGCGGTCAGAAACGGAATGTCAAGCTGACGCGTCTGGGTGAACTTCTCCACTACCGTCTCAGTTGAATTGCAGGGCGGCAATCGTGCGGCAATCGCGTGCGTGGTATGAAGATCCTCGATAAAGTAAAAACCGCCAGGCTCGACGATGGGAAACAGCTTCGCTAGAGCAAGCTGCTGGTGGTAAGCTGCGTGTGAAGCATCCTCGATGATGATCCTTACAGGCGGGAGCGAACTCGCAAGGCGTTCCAAGGCTACCGCATCGCCCATGTCAAGGCGCTCGAAACGGAACCGATCCATCTTAAAGGCGCTGAAATCAGCAATGTCGCAGCCGACGATCTCAGCTTTGGGAAAGAACTCCAACCACATTTTGATAGACGGAATATCGTCAACCTTGCGACCAACGAGTAAATCTGGATCGAGAGAGCCGTTCCCGTGCTGTAATCCAATCTCGACCATTGTGAAGGGTTCGTGGCGGAACTCCTCGAACAGAAGAGAGTAGAAGCCGGTGTAGCCATGGGTGTCGCCGACCTCATCACCCTTGTCGGTTCCGAGGGCATTTGCTCGTTTCGTCAAATTTGGGACACTCATTAACAGTACCTGTTTTTGGCATGGGTGATCACACGACGGGATGTGCCTTCATTCACTTCAAAGAGCGTGCCAAAGGGACGCACTGATATCCATGCTAATTCCCATTTGGCGCGTGTCGTGGGTAGGACGGGTGTCGCGACTCCGACAATTCGTCGCGATGCTCCATCTCGCTCCCTTTTGCGCGTCGCGCTAAACAGCGCGCTGCGCTACTTCCTTTAAGACCTCGCCGTCCTTTGGCAGAATGACACCACTGCGCCATCATCTCCACGCTATGTGCAAATGCGGCGGAGACTCACGGATTGGACACCGGCTGTTTGGCAGCTGTCCGCACCCCTCCTTTCGACTCCCGCTGCTACGCACGAACTTGTTCCACTTTGCCATTCCGGCGCGCTTCTTGGGCATGTAATGCCAGGAATCATAGTTCTTGGAGTTAACGTCCTGGAGCGCATGATTTTCCAGACGATCTCGAATTTCTTTGGACACACCGGCCTTTCCGCCAGCGTTTTTGAAGGTTCGCCGGAGGTCCCGGTTAGTTGCACAGGGAATCATGCCCATCTCGCGGCCGCCAAACGAAGCTATAGAGCGTACCGTGGCTCACGGGCTGGGATGGGTCCTTCGCAGAAGGCAAGAACCACCCGTACTTGTTTGGCTTGATCGATTCAATCAGTTCAGCGGCGATCGACGGCACCGGAACGGCGTGCGGCTGAAGGTTCTTAGTCTTGGACCAATCGATGATCTTCTCCGGTGCATCCCACTGATCGACATGCAGGCGCGCGCCGCGCGGGGATGTATTCCGATAGTCGTTGTCCGATTTCATCCCCCAACTATAGGCCGCGTGGATGTAACAGCCGCACGTGATCCGCCATAGAGCGGCCGCCACGCTCATAGATCGGCCGGATAAGTTCGAAGATCTCCTCAGATTCGATCTCGCGCGCGAGTCGATTGCGCCCGAGCGTGTCGGCGAGTCTTGTTGAGGCTGGCGAATCGACAACTCGCGTTGAGGGTCCCGGTCGATCCGCTGCGGCGGGCGCCCGGCAATGAGTTGGTCGAAGCAGCAGTTGTTACGACCTTCACTTTGGAAACGTCCGGCGCTTCGCTCTTTCAGGTAACTCGTGAAACGAGCGATAGGTTGTCTCGGTCGGCTTACCGGCCATCTGCAATCGACCGGCCGACGTTACCTTCCGCAAGAAAGTTATTCTCATGGTGGCGATCGGGCGTCGTCAACTTAATCGACCGCCGAGCCGGAGGCGCTTCTCAAAAGCCTGGTGAGTCTCGCTTTATCAGAATCGGACGACGAACAGCCCCCCTAGCACACGATCTTTCGTTTGTTCATGAGGACATTCTCCCCGCCCTTGCGAGATAGACAATCTGGATCGGAATTGTTAGCGCAGAATGTTCTCGTTCGATGACCTCCGACACTGCTTGTTTGGGTGGCGGAAGCAAATATTGCTCGCTTTCGGTCAGACGCCAGACGCGGCGCGGCTCGCCCAGCAATATCTGTTCGGACTGGCCTTGGGCGTGGTGCCGGCGCTATGGCTTCAGGTCATCCGTAATTTCATGAGCGCGGTCAATCGGCCGGAGCCGATCTTGTGGGTCACACTGGCGGCTATCCCCGCAACGCCCTGCTCGTGTATGTAGCTGGTCTATGGGAAGCTCGGGCTGCCGCGGCTTGAGCTGTTCGGGGCCGCGCTTGCGAGCACGTTAGTGAACTGTGCGATGTTCCTGGCCGGTTTGTGGTTTGCCACGATGCGTCGTCCTTTCCGTGACTACCACGTGCTTGCAGATCTCTGGCAACTCGATTGGCCCTTCTTGCGGCAGCTGATCGTGATCGGAACTCCGATTTCAATCGCCTCCCTGATGCAGTACGGAGTTTTGTCGGCTGCCGCGCTCCTGGCCGGCCTAATCAGCACCAGTGCACTCGCTGCTCATCAGATCGCGCTTCAGATCACCGTGATTACATCCATGATCTCTTTCGGCATCAGCATGGCGGCGGCCGTGCGCGTTGGCCATGCGGTCGGCCGCAACGACGGTTCCGGCATCCAGCGGGCAGGCCTGGTCGCGATACTGCTCGGTACCCTCATCGCTGCCCTGCTGACGGTTGCGGTGATCGTCGCCCGTTTTGAGATCGCCGAGCTGTTTCTGGACAAATCGGCCGGAGATGCCGACGCAACGATCGGACTGACTGCAGAGCTCCTTATCGTCGCAGCGAGCCGTTTTGTCTCTGATGCAGCGCAGAGCATTGCGGCGGGCGGTCTGCGCGGACTGAAGGACACCCGGGTGCCGCTTCTGTTCGTCGGCATTGCCTATTGGCTGATCGGCTTCTCACTTGGCTACGTGCTTGGTTTGAAGATCGGGCTTGGTGCAATCGGTATCTGGATTGGCTTGTCAATCGGGACAACCATCTACGCGGGGCTCCTCATCCTGCGGTTCCATCTGCTGGCGAGCAGGCGTGCTCTCAGAGCCGTCACTCAATGGCGTGAATCACGGTTATTGGTGAGTGATAATCTTAGAAATGCGAGGCTACTTACTAAGTGTTCGCTCAGCCTTCATACCGAGGCAAGCCGTTTGGTTCGGAAGAAGATGCTGAACCGCGTAGTCACCAGGAGTTGCGGGCCTTTCTACGGCACATCGAAACGAATGTGCCGGCCAACTTGGCCCCCATCTGGGCAGCACTCCACTGAACCATCCAAGGTCAGGATCTGGCTCGCCCGATGTCCGCGCTGGCACCTTCACTTCACACCACCCATGCCTCCTGCCTCGATCAGGTCGAACGCTTCTTCACGCTCATCAACTAACGCGCCCATCCGGCACGGCCGACGTCGTAAAAAAAGCGGCAGCTTTCTCGCGCTTGCGATTTCACGCCCCTTCATGTGGACCGCTAGTCCCAACTCCACCCTCCAGTACCTCGCGCGACTTTGTCGGCGAACTTCCGGGACGGAACTGCGTCGCCGGGATGAAAACTGAGGAACGGAAGGCGGGCGGCGATTTGTGGCTCAATGGCCCGACATCTGGAGAATGCGCGTACGTGCATCGAAGGCAACTATTACTCGATCGTCATAGAGAGCGACATCCGCTTTGCGGTCGAAGGCATAGAGAACAATCGGTGCCGTCTCGAGCGTTGCGAACCATGTCCGGTTTGTGACAAAGACGCGAGTGCTGTCAGTTACGAAATTCTGGCGGCGTCCGCCGCGCCGTTTCTGGACACGCATTCAACGTCAATTCAGGATAGGTGAGGGCTGGCACAGACATTGCTATTGAAGTGCGTCGTAAAGGCCGACTGCTAGAATAACGACTGCATGAAGTTGTGGAGGTACCCCAAGTTGCGGCTTCTTCGGTCTGCTGTCGACACATTGATAAGTATCCGAATGGGGAAGTCGTGGGGGAGATCAACTCCGTCTGCCACAACTTGCTCGGTTATGTGCGTGTCGGCTCGTGATGGCACAATTCCAAAGGGCCAGCCAGGAAATTTACGCCCTGATGAGTGATGATGCCTGTGTCGCAGAAAGAAATCCCACGAGCGCTATGGGGCGCATTTCGAGGCTACCTGAAACACGCAGGCCATGCAAAATAACGCCTGCACAGGAGGCTGAGAAAGTGCGCTCGTCATCGAGAAAGGAAAAGTTCGACAGTGACGCAAGCCACCGATACCAATAGCCAGTTCAGCGTGCATGAGGAGCTGGGAATCCGTCCAACGACGATAAACCAATCCTCGGCAGATGGTGACTTTGTCCGCTACTGGAGCCGAAACAGTGATCGCGCGTCTGCGTTGGCTGCGGTGGGAAAGCGAACCCAGGAAGCGATCAAGAAGACCGGCATCGGCCTGCAGCTATCCTGCCAGAACTTTAACGGTCACGATCTATCCGGATTTCCGTTGCGGCGATGCATTCTCAATCGTGCGCAACTTCACGGAGCGAAGCTGGATGGAGCCGATCTGTCCGAGGCCAACCTTATCTGCCCAGGATTAGAGCGAGCAAGTTTCCGCGGAGCCAAGCTCGATTTTGCGTATATGCATGCAATTGCCGCTCAGGTCTGCAGTTTCGACGATGCAAGTTTGCGCAATCTCATCGATGCAACAGGTAGCCTGTTCCACGGATGCAGCATGAGGAGAACGCGTTTCGACAATGCAGTCCTAAGTGGCGTCCTGTTTTATCAGTGTGACGCAAGCCAGGCTGTCTTTGATGGCGCCGAACTGCAAGGATCGACCATCAATGAATGCTACCTGCCTCGCTCGTCCTTCCATTTTGCCAATTTGAGCCAGGTTACAATGACCAAGGCGCATCTCACCGGCAGCACCCTTCTGCAGTCAAGGGGAGAGTGTCTATCGATCCTGCGCCCCACTTCGGTCGACGGTCTTGTTCTAGAGAACGCTCATCTTCCCTATTTCAGGCTTTCAAAGGCGAGCGGTCGCATCCTGGCCAAAGCGCTGGCCGCCCCTTTTTCGGATTTCAGCCTCTCAAATCTTGCAAAGGCAGAGCTTGAGGAGGCAGACCTATCTGAGGCGCGACTTCTGTCTGTGAATCTAGCCAGCGCCAACCTCGTCGGCGCGGTGCTTAACGGAGTATCTGTACGCTCTTGCCAGCTCGATGGGGCTGATCTATCTCGCGCATCAGGAGAAACCATTTCGATCACCGAGAGCACGATGCGCTACGCCCGATTGGGCGGCTTTCGTGCGCGCTGTGCGTTTATACGCGACTGCGATCTCGATGATGCAGATTTTTCACAGGCGTATCTCTATCGATCAATGATTACAGGTGATCCTCCGCAATCTATGGCCTTGAATCGCGCCAATTTCGAAGGAGCAAACCTTGTTCAGTCATATATTGCAGCAGGAATGACCGGCAGCAACCTGGAGGCCGCCCGTACCGCATATGTTCGAATGAATCAATCGTCCCTCCGCAAGGCCAACTTGAGTGGAGTTACGCCGTTCCAAGCAAGCTTTGTAAAGACTGATTTTTCGGATGCAGAGATAACGACTTTTGAACCGCCGTTCTTTGCCGACAGGTGTCCTGGGCTCCAGGCCGCTTTGGAGGGGGTGGAAGATCAGAAATACAAACCTTCAGAGTATCTGGCTGACTTCTCATCGCTAATGAGACGCGGTCGAGAGGGATCTAGCTGATTTAAGCCGAAATGCGCATGGCGACCTAAACCAGCTGTCATCCCAGAAGGAAGATGGAAGAGCACGATGGGCCCCGCTGTGGCGGCGCTCCCAGGCGCTCTTGCGCGGCCAGTGTGAGGTCGCTCTCACCACGCTTCCTGTCTGATCGAGCAGCCCAGCTGCTGTGTAATCAACAAGAGCGGAGCAGGAAATATGCATCTAGCGTCTCTTTCAGCTGGCAAGGCCTTCATTGCGGACATGGCAAGACGAGGTCGAAGGATCGGCACAGTACATACTCTGGGTGCATTGCATCAGGGGCACGCGGAATTGATCAGAAGGGCCGCAGTCGAGAACGATGTGGCCATTGTCACGGTCTATCCGAACAAGATCCAGCTCAGCCCGGGTCCTGAATACGAGTTCAATTTGGATGATGACATTGCGCTTGCGCTAGGAGCGGGCGCTTCTGCTGTGATTTCGACGACGGACGCGGAGATGTTCCCGCCAGGATATCGAACGTTTGTGTCTCAAGGGGATTATCCGCTGCGTGCGAACGGGCCTCATGGGCTCCTCATGGAAGGTATCACCGGATGCATCCGATGGATCTGTTTCGCTCGACCATCTCGCAGTTATTTCGGCCTGAAGGATATTGGACAGGCTCTTCTCGTAAAGCGAGCGGTGGCAGATCTGCTTCTTGATTGCGAGATACGATTTGTGCCGACAGTACGATACAAGAATGGAGTGCCTATTTCGTCACGTTTGCGACACTTCAATCGTTCCGAGCTGGACGAGCTTTCGTCCCTCTTCCTGGCGCTGGACCACTTGAGAAAAGAGGCCGCGCGGGGAGTATCTTGCGCCCAAGACCTGATAGATTCGGCAAGACCGCTGATCACATTCCGACGGTTTGAATTGGAATCTCTTCGCATTGTTGGCGCGGACCGCTTTGAAGATCAGAAGCAGATCGAGCTTCCCTTCATAATCAGTGGAGTCGCCCTTGGTCGCGGCCTCAGAGTGCCTGACAATATCTTTGTACCGGATCAAGATTCACTTTTGCATGGTCCTGCTGATATATGGATCGACTTGCCCGAAAGGTGGGAGTCTGGCCATCATGCACAGGCGCGGGCTTGAAGAGATCAGCGGCGGTTCGCGCATTGGTCGCCCAATCGGCTAGGCGGCTTCGAAATGTCATTCCAACCTGCTGCCTGTCTCTGGCGAGTTGTTCTCGCGCCAGCCGAAGCTCTTCGGCTTTGCGCGACACCTGGAAACCCTTAATTGCCAATTGCTCCTCGAAAGGCTGACGTCTCCGGGAGGAGAGAACCGCAAGGGACTCTGTGAGCCGAACGATGGTCCTGCCGTGCATTGATTCGGTTGACCGCAGACTTGGTTGGGGGATCACGTGACGTTGATCGTGCTATTCGCGCACTTCCTCTTTCAGGGCGACTTTCATGACCGAGCAGGTTGCTGACCTATACAGATCGGGGAATTGCAGCATGGGCAGAGTGTCCCCGTTGAAATGTCCCTCCAGTGAAATAGAGCTGGTCCGGGTTGTTTCCGCGTCGATAGATGGGACCGCTGCCGGGGCGTTAGGCTGCCATACGGCATGGCAGCGGGTAAAGTAGGCTTGGTCCGGCGTGCTGCCGCCATGACTGGAATGGGGACGCCTACTGTTATGGAAGTTGAGATATAGGCCGATCGGGCTGCGCGCCCGGCTGACGCTGTCATAGCGGGCACATCTCCTCGTGTTTGACGTTGCTCCAGAGCGTAAGCGTAGCGCCGCGGCCGTTTAGATTGTCTGTGCGCGATCTTGGGAGCACCGTTAGAAGAGTCATCTTCTGCAAGGGTGCTCATAATGGACGACCATTCGGACGACATAAGACGACCATTGACACAGCGTATCGAAGTGTACGCCGGCGCAGGCCGTAAGCAGTGGCCGGATGATTTGAAGGCCCGGATTGTC
>NZ_JADPIQ010000071.1:0-23584 GCF_023073015.1 Bradyrhizobium sp. 87 | reverse complement strand
CGCAAGCGTCGCCTCAACCGACGCGGCCCGCGCCCACGACATTCGAATCATGGTTGCCCATGGATTCAGAAGCCCGCAACAAAAGCAACTGTAATGCTAAGCCGGGAATCCACGGATACCGCGGCACCCCTTCTGCATTATATCGCAAATGGTGTTCGCAACTTGCAGCCGAATCACGGCTGTATGGACGAACGGGTTCCTGGCTTGGCCCTGATCGTGGGCATAGCTCTACGCGGTTGCTCAGAATGAGCGAGAAGATTGTCAGCGCGCAAGACGATGGCGATTTGCGAGGTGCTGCCTGCACCGCGGCAAGCCGGCTGCTCTCGACGACGGACATCTGGTCTAGTGCGCCCTCGCCGCTTGTCGCTCCAGCGCCTGCTTCCGTCCCGCCTCCACCGCGCGAGCCTGAACCGATCGTGGAAGCGCGGACACCAGTCGAAATTGTAGCTGTCGCAGCGCCCGTCACACACGATCGAACGCCGCGGCAATGGCCGCCGCGAAAATTGTCGCTGGCCCTCCAGGGCGGCGGCACCTTCGCTGCGTTCACCTGGGGCGTGCTGGAGCGGCTGCTGGAAGAGCCATCGATCGCGATCGACACCATCAGCGGCGCCAGCGCCGGCGCCATCAACGCGCTGCTGCTCGCTTCCGGCTTCGCCGAGGGCGGCCGTGAAGGCGCCCGCGCGCGGCTGAACCGCTTCTGGATCCGGCTGATGCACGAAGCCTCGTTCCGATCGCTGATGCTGATCGGCGGCTTCTCGCCGGCGGGGAGCTCGGTCGCGTTCGGTCCGACGCTACGCTCCGGCCAGTTCGATCCGTTCGACCTCGATCCGCTGCGGCAGGCGCTGTCGCGCGACATCAACTTTTCCGCCTTGCGCGAGGCGCGCTGCCCGAAGCTTCTGATCGCAGCGACCCGGATCCGCGACGGGCAGCAGCAGATCTTCCGCAACGACGTGATCACCGCCGACGTCGCGCTGGCCTCGACCTGTCCACCGCTGGTTCATTGCGCAGTGGAGATCGACGGCGAGGCTTATTGGGATGGCGGCCTCGGCGGCAATCCGCCCCTGCTGCGGCTCGTGCAGGACACGACGAGCGCCGAAATCCTGCTGGTCCAGGTCACGCCGGCGCGCGACAGCTACGTGCCGATCACACTCGCCGCGATCGACCGCAGGCTGGATCAGATCGCGGCCAACGCCGCCCTCAATGCCGAGATCGCGGCGATGGAATGGGCGCAATCGCAGGCCGCATCGTCGTTGCGGCTCTCCAGGATCGCCGCGGAAGATTTCGTCGACGGCCTGGCGCAGCGCTCATCGACCGATCTCGGCCGCGGCTTCATTCGCGCGCTGCACCGGAGCGGCCGCGAGGCTGCCGGGCGCTGGCTCAAGCAAGGTCCAGATCACAGCGCAGCGCCGGCCGCATCCGGCCAGCGCATCGTCGCTCTCGAACCTGCGCTAGCCTGATTTCGCCAGCGCCTGCTCCAGGAACCAGGCCGTCGCCAGCGCATGCGCGTCGTTGCCGAAGCGCGCGATCACCTGCACGCCGATCGGCAGGCCATTGACCTTGAGCACCGGCACGTTGACGCAAGGGTTGCCCATCAGCGTCCAAAGCCTGTTGTAGCGGGGGTCGCCGGTGCTCGCGAGCTCCTTGGCCGGCGGCGTGCCCGGCGCCGAATAGGTCAGGAGCACGTCGAACCCCTCGAACAATTCGCCGAGCTCGCGGCGCCCGCGGCGGCTGATCCGGCGTGCGTCGTCGTACTCCTTGGGTGTGAGACCGACCGTCGCATCGAGACTGGCGCGCAGCATCGGCGCGATCTCGTCGTGGCGTTCGGAAAATTCCCAGGCGAGCGCGCGATGCGCCTCGAAGTCCTGGATGATCGGGTGGATGCGCCAGGCCTCCTGCACCGCCTGCGGCAGATCGATGGTCTGCACGCTGGCGCCAGCCCGCGTCGCCTTGATCGCGGCCTGCAGCCCCTCCTCGGCGGCCGGCTCCACGGCGCCGGCAAACTCCTGCCTGATAACGCCGATGCGCGGCGCCTTCGCCGGGACGATGCCGGCGAATTCGGTGCGGCCGGTTATTGCCAGCAGTCCGCGCGCGAGATCTTCCGCGCGGGCGCCGAACAGACCGACGGTGTCGAGCGCCCACGAATAGCATTTGACGCCGACCGTCGGCAGCATGCGGAACGACGGCTTAATCGCGGCGGTGCCGCAATAGGCGGCGGGCCGGATCACCGAGCCGCCGGTCTGGGTACCCAGCGCCAGCGGGATCATGCCGGCACCGACGGCCGCGGCCGAGCCCGAGGACGAGCCGCCCGGCGTATGCCCGAGGTTATGCGGATTGAGCGTCGGGGTCGGATCGCGCGAGGCGAATGCCGTGGTCGTGGTCTTGCCGATGATGGTGGCGCCCGCCCGCTTCAGCATCATCACCACAGGCGCGTCCGCGCGCGGCTGCCAGCCGCGATAGATCGATGATCCCATCTCGGTCGGAAAATCGGCGGTGTCGATGATGTCCTTGATCCCGACCGCGATGCCGCGCAGCGGCCCGGCGCCTTGCGCCTTCGCCGAGCTGTCGTAACGGACGAAGGCGTGGACCTCCTTCTCCCGCGCCTCGATGGCTGCATGCGATTGCGCGATGGCGGCCTCGGGCGAAAGCTCGCCCGCTTCGATGCGGCGCTGAAGGTCGGCGAGTGAGATCATGGCAATACCCTTCTTATTGGGATCGCTTTTAGCATCGGGGCAAGGTCGCGCAAGCGCACGTCGCTGTTGCCCACGCCTTCAGGTTGTTCCATGCTGTCCCTGCAAGGAGCCGCCGTGGACGCCATCAATCCAAGTGTAGAGCTGACCGAAGCCGACAGGATCGACCGCCTGCGGCTGATCCGGTCCGACAATGTCGGGCCGCGCACGTTCCGGTCGCTGGTCGATCATTTCGGCACGGCGCGCGCGGCGCTGGAGCGGCTGCCGGATCTGGCACGCCGCGGCGGTGCGCAGCGATCGGCGCGCATCTGTAGCGCCGACGAGGCGAAAGCCGAGCTCGCCGCGAGCCGCAAGTTCGGCATCACCTGGCTCGCGCCCGGCGAGGACGGTTATCCGGCACGCCTGGCAACACTCGACGATGCGCCGCCGCTGCTCGCCGTGCGCGGCGACCATGCAACGCTGATGCGGCCGATGATTGCGATCGTCGGTTCGCGCAATGCCTCCGGTGCAGGCTTGAAATTCGCCGGTCAGCTCGCCCGCGAGCTTGGCGAAGCCGGCTTTGTCGTCATCTCCGGCCTTGCCCGCGGGGTCGACCAGGCCGCGCACCGCGCCAGCCTCGAGAGCGGCACCATAGCCGTGCTCGCCGGCGGACATGACTGCATCTATCCGCCGGAGCACGGCGATCTGCTGGCCTCGATCCTCGACCGCAAGGGTGCCGCGATCTCCGAGATGCCGCTCGGCCACGAGCCGCGCGCCCGCGACTTTCCCCGCCGCAACCGGCTGATCTCGGGCGCCGCGCTCGGCGTGGTCGTGGTGGAGGCGGCGCACCGCTCGGGCTCGCTGATCACCGCGCGCATGGCCGCCGAACAGGGTCGCGAAGTGTTCGCCGTGCCGGGCTCGCCGCTCGACCCGCGCGCCGCCGGCACCAACGATCTGATCAAGCAGGGCGCGACGCTCGTCACCGAAGCGGCCGACGTCGTCAACGCGGTCGCACCGATCATGGAGCGGCCGCTGATGCGTACCGCGCGCGAGCCCGACAGCGAGCCGTTCGAGAGCGATCCTCAAGGGCACGACCGCGACCAGATCACCGGCCTGCTCGGCCCTGCCCCTGTCACGATTGACGATCTCGTGCGGATGTCCGGCGCCTCGCCGGCCATCGTGCGTACCGTGCTCTTGGAACTCGAGCTCGCCGGCCGGCTCGAACGCCACGGCGGTGGCTTGGTCTCGCTGCTTTAAGGAGTGGTCCGCTCGTCGAAGCGCGTACGCGCCGCGGCGATCTGCTGCTGATGCGTGATCGCCCATTCGCCGAGTGCCTTTACCGGCTGCTGCAGTCCCCGGCCGAGATCGGTCAGCTCGTAATCCACCCGCGGCGGAATGGTCGGGAAGATCGTGCGTGTGACCAGGCCGTCACGCTCGAGCCCGCGCAGCGTCAAGGTCAGCATCCGCTGCGAAATGCCATTGATCATGCGCTTGAGCTCGTTAAAGCGCTTGGGCCCGTCACTTAGCATCATGATGACGAACACGCTCCATTTGTCGCCGACGCGCGCGAGGATCGAGGCGACGCCGCGGCAGTCCGCATGGTTGGGATCCGGCCTTGGTGAGGCGGGCAAATCGATGTGCGCAGGTTTCAGGGATGTGCCCATGGCTCAAAAAGGTGCGTTCTTGCGGGGATTTCGATAGTCACTCATGTAGCTCTGGTTACAAACTTATACCAGGGTGATCCCGAATGAAACTCCTCCACATCGACTCCAGCGTGCTCGGCCCCCACTCCGTTTCGCGGCAAGTCTCCGCCGCCATCGTCGACCGTCTCAGGCAGGCGACGCCATCGCTCGACATCGTCTATCGCGACCTGACGCAGAGCCCGCTCGCCCATCTCTCCGGCTCGCATCTGGCGGCCGCGCAAGGCGCGCCTGCGCCGGCGGAGCTCGGCCCCGATCTCGCCGCCAGCAAGGCCGCGCTGGACGAGTTTCTTGCCGCCGACATCGTCGTGATCGGCGCGCCCATGTACAATTTCACCATTCCGAGCCAGCTCAAGGCCTGGATCGACCGGGTCCTGGTGGCGGGGAAGACGTTCAGCTATGGGGCCAACGGCCCGCAGGGCCTTGCCGGCGGCAAGCGCGTAATCTTCGCGGTTTCGCGCGGGGGCTATTACGGCGCGGGCTCGCCCGCCGCGTCGCTGGAGCACCTCGAAAGCTATCTGCGTGGCGTGTTCGGTTTCATGGGGATTCATCATCCCGAATTCATCAGCGCCGACGGAATCCAGGTCGGCCCGGAGCATCGCGAGAAGTCGCTCGCAAGCGCGCTCGAGGCGGCGACCGCCCTCCGCGCGGCCTGATAACGCGCACATCATCAGCCGCCGCAACATCGCTTGCGGCGGCTGATCGACCGGTGCGCGATCGGCGAAGCTAAAACCAGGCGCCCTGAATGCCCAGGATGACGGCGACGAGGGAAACGAACAGGCCGATGCCGGAGAAAAGAGCGACCCCGACGAACTCGGAGGTGTCGGAACGCTTGGCAGGAACGGCGGAGTTTTCGGTGTAAATACGCGGTGCTGAAATCGGGGAAATAATACGAGCTGCCTTTGGCATATCGGGCTCCCTTGAAATGAGTCTTCGTGACCCCCTGCCCGTAAAAGTGTCTTGGCAGCGCAAGCGAAGGTTCAATGCCTCCCGCAACGTTCAGAAAATACAGCTCGCGAGACATGGGAACCGGCCGGCGCAACCGCTCGCCGCTGCGCCGACCGATTCAATTTGCACCAAGATTGATCAGCCGCGATAGATCGGCGCGCCGCTCGGAGAGGCAACCGCGCCGCCATCGACGAAGATTTCCTGGCCCTGCACATGCGCGGAATCGTCGGAGGCGAGGAACAGCACCGTCTTGGCGACGTGATCTGTTTCACCAATGCGCCCCAGCGGCGTCGTCAGCGCGATCCGCTTCTCGAACGCCTTCTCGGCTTCGGGCGTCGCGGTCGCGGGTCCCCAGATCGGCGTGCGGATCGCACCGGGCGCGACCACGTTGACGCGAATGCCCCGCGGCGAGAGCTCCGAGGCCATGATCCGCGCCATCGCCCGCACGCCGGCCTTGGCGGCGCCATAGGCCGAATAGCCGGGAATGCCGAGCACGGAGATCACCGAGCCGTTGAGGACGATGGAAGCATTGTCGTTGAGATAAGGCAGCGCGGACTGAACGGTGAAGAACACGCCGGTCAGATTGGTGCTGATGACCTTCTCGAAGACCTCCAGCGTGGCCGACCCCAGCGGCGTACCGCCGGCGATGCCGGCATTGGCGAACAGGATGTCGAACTTGCCGAACTTTTCGGCGCCCTTCTTGATCGCAGATTCGGTCGCGGCAATGTCGGTGGCGTCGGCGGCGAGCGCGAGCGCGTTCGGCCCGAGCTCCTTCGCGGCCGCCTCGAGCGTCTCCTTCTTGCGCCCGGTGATCACCACCTTGGCGCCCTCGGCCACGAACAGCTTTGCCGTTGCCAGTCCAATGCCGCTATTGCCGCCGGTGATCAGGGCCGTCTTGTTCTTCAGTCTCACGTTCGCCTCCAGTGGTTTCATCATAAAACTACGATTGCCATCTAGGCCACCTGGTTTTAAGATGCAACCACAAGAGCGCGTGAACGGTGACAGGACCGTGCGATCGCGAAAGGACCAGATCATGGTGAAACGGACGAGCTTCGAGGGGGACGCCTGCCCGATCGCGCGATCGCTGGAGGCGATCGGCGACCGGTGGTCCCTGCTGATCATCCGCGAGGCGCTGTTTGGGCTGCGCCGCTTCGGTGAGTTTCAGAGCAAGCTCGGCATGGCCAAGAACATCTTGTCGACGCGGCTGCGCGCGCTGGTCGATCACGGCATCCTGACCACGGCCCCCGCCTCCGACGGCAGCCCTTACGAGGAATATGTGCTGACGCCGAAAGGCCGCGGCGTCTTCCCGGTGTTGGTAGCGCTGCGCCAATGGGGCGAGGATTTCGACGATCGCCCGTCGGAGATCGCGACCATCCTGGTCGATCGCGAGAAAGGCCGACCGGTGAAGAAGCTCGAACTGCGCGCGGAGGACGGGCGATTGCTCAGCCTCGCGGACACCTCGCTGAAGCCGCGGCCTGCGCCGCGGCGACGGTCAGCGGGATAGCGGTGCGCTGTCTCTTCAACGTCGTCCTGGCGACCGATTCCGCTCGGTCTTCGCGGCTACGACAGCCCGCGATTGCTCCGCAGGTTGACCCACTTTCATCGAAGGCGGGTCGGCATGTACCCGAGCGTCCCAACTCGCAATATGGCGTGGCGGACTTGTACAAGCCATCGACAGCGTCAAAGATGGCGAGGTCCCACCAAACTGGCACCACCATGCCCCTGCTCGCCATCACCTATTTTTCCATCTCGGGCACCACCGAGAAGCTGGCGCATGCGGTTGCGCGCGGAGCAGATGGCAAAGCGCAGGTCACGCTGTGTCGCATCACCGGCGGCGACATCGTGTCAGGCCGCTTTCAGAATGAGAGCTTACTGGAGACGATCGATGGCGCCGACGCAGTTGCGTTTGGCAGCCCGACCTATATGGGCGGGCCAGCCGCTCAATTCAAAGCGTTTGCCGATGCTTCAAGTGATCGATGGAGCCAGCAGCGCTGGGCCAACAAGATCGCAGCCGGGTTCACCACGGGCGCCTGCGCAAGCGGCGATCAACTCCACACACTGTCCTACTTTTCCATTCTGGCCGCGCAGCACGGCATGCTCTGGTGCGGACTGGATATTCCCGGTGGCGAGGATCCGAGCGGCCGCAATCGTTTGGGCAGCCAGCTTGGTCTGGCAACACACTTGATTGACGGCTCGTTGCCGGAGAGCGACCTCGGCACGGCCGCATATCTCGGCCTGCGATTGGCCAAAATGGCAAGCCGCAACGGCTAACCGCACCGTCGTTGGAGCAGTACATCGCCCCCTTCACGACAGCCTGCGCTTGCTCCTCAGCCGCAGATGCTCGTCCGCCTCGAGCTTGGTCATTCCCAGGAGATAATGCAGCACGTCGAGCCTGTGCCGTTCGGCAAGCTTGCGCAGGGCCCCGACCTGCTCGGCGATGAAGGCGACCGCCTCCTCGACGCCGCCCTCCCCCGGTTCCTCGTGACGCAAGCCTCCCCCCGCGCGCGATGCGGCGCCCGCCCGTTTCTTTCCTGGCTTAGTCACCAGCCCCCACCCGAATCCATGCCCCGCGGCAACATTACGCCGACATCGACCGCAACTCAAAGGTGGTATTTTGCAACTTTCTCGATATGAAACTTTTCCCATCGGGAGGGCTCTCAACAGCCCTCGATTTGACAGCGACGGCCTCACCACCCATGTTCGGGACGAAAGGGCCGACCCGAATCTCATCGAATTCGGCCCCAAATTTCCCCATAAGTTACTGGAACTACATGAATATCGTCATTGTGGAGTCGCCGGCGAAAGCCAAGACGATCAACAAGTATTTGGGCTCGTCCTACGAGGTTCTGGCCTCGTTTGGCCATGTCCGCGACTTGCCGGCAAAGAACGGCTCCGTCGATCCCGACGCCAATTTCAAGATGATCTGGGAGGTCGACCCCAAGGCGGCCGGCCGGCTCAACGACATTGCCAAGTCCCTCAAGAACGCCGATCGCCTGATTCTCGCCACCGACCCTGATCGCGAGGGCGAGGCCATCTCCTGGCACGTGCTGGAGGTCCTGAAAGAGAAGCGCGCGATCAAGGACCACAAGATCGAGCGCGTGGTGTTCAACGCCATCACCAAGCAGGCGGTGACGGACGCGATGAAGAATCCGCGCCAGATCGACGGTGCGCTGGTCGACGCCTATATGGCGCGCCGCGCGCTGGACTATCTGGTCGGCTTCACCCTCTCCCCCGTGCTGTGGCGCAAGCTGCCGGGCGCCCGCTCGGCGGGCCGCGTGCAGTCGGTGGCGCTGCGTCTGGTCTGCGACCGCGAGCTCGAGATCGAAAAGTTCGTTGCGCGCGAATACTGGTCGCTGATCGCGACCCTGCTGACGCCGCGCGGCGACGCCTTCGAGGCCCGTCTCGTCGGCGCCGACGGCAAGAAGATCCAGCGCCTCGACATCGGCACCGGCGCGGAAGCCGAAGACTTCAAGAAGGCGCTGGAAGCAGCCGCCTACGCGGTGACCGCGGTCGATGCCAAGCCGGCCCGCCGCAATCCGCAGGCCCCCTTCACCACCTCGACGCTGCAGCAGGAAGCCAGCCGCAAATACGGCTTTGCGCCGGCGCACACCATGCGCATCGCGCAGCGGCTCTATGAAGGCATCGACATCGGCGGCGAGACCACCGGACTCATTACTTATATGCGTACCGACGGCGTGCAGATCGACCCGTCCGCGATCACCCAGGCCCGCAAGGTGATCGGCGAGGATTACGGCAACGCCTATGTGCCGGACGCGCCGCGTCAGTACCAGGCCAAGGCCAAGAACGCCCAGGAAGCCCACGAAGCGATCCGGCCGACCGACATGTCGCGCCGTCCCGACAGCATGAGCCGCAAGCTCGAGTCCGACCAGGCGAGACTCTATGAACTGATCTGGAAGCGCACCATCGCGAGCCAGATGGAATCGGCCGAGCTGGAACGCACCACGGTCGACATCACGGCGAAGGTCGGCGGCCGCACGCTGGACCTGCGCGCCACCGGCCAGGTCGTCAAGTTCGACGGCTTCCTCGCACTTTACCAGGAAGGCCGCGACGACGAGGAGGACGAGGACTCCCGCCGCCTGCCCGCGATGAGCCCCAACGATGCGCTGAAGCGGCAGTCGCTCGCCGTCACCCAGCACTTCACCGAGCCGCCGCCGCGCTTCTCCGAGGCCTCGCTGGTCAAGCGCATGGAAGAGCTCGGCATCGGCCGGCCCTCGACCTATGCCTCGATCCTCCAGGTGCTGAAGGACCGCGGCTACGTCAAGCTCGAGAAGAAGCGCCTGCACGGCGAGGACAAGGGCCGCGTCGTAGTCGCGTTCCTCGAAAGCTTCTTTGCCCGCTACGTTGAATACGACTTCACCGCCAATCTGGAAGAGCAGCTCGACCGCATCTCCAACAACGAGATCTCCTGGCAGCAGGTGCTGAAGGATTTCTGGACCGGCTTCATCGGCGCGGTCGACGAGATCAAGGATTTGCGCGTCGCGCAGGTGCTCGACGTGCTCGACGACATGCTGGGACAGCACATCTACCCGCCCCGCACCGATGGCGGCGACATCAGGCAATGCCCCAGCTGCGGCAACGGGCGGCTCAATCTCAAGGCCGGCAAGTTCGGCGCCTTCGTCGGCTGTTCGAACTATCCGGAATGTCGCTACACCCGTCAGCTCGCCGCCGACGGCGAGGCAACGGCCGATCGTTCGCTCGGCCAGGACCCGGATACGGGCCGCGATGTCTGGGTCAAGGCCGGGCGGTTCGGCCCCTACATCCAGCTCGGCGAGCAGAAGGATTATGCGGAGGGCGAGAAGCCGAAGCGCGCAGGCATTCCGAAGGGGATGTCCCCTGGAGATGTCGAGCTCGAGCTTGCGCTCAAGCTGCTGTCGCTGCCGCGCGAGATCGGCAAGCATCCGGAAACCGGTGAGCCGATCACCGCGGGTCTCGGCCGCTTCGGGCCGTTCGTGAAGCACGAGAAGACTTATGCCAGCCTCGAGGCCGGCGATGAGGTGTTCGACATCGGCATCAACCGCGCGGTGACGCTGATCGCGGAGAAGATCGCCAAGGGCCCGAGCCGCCGCTTCGGCGCTGATCCCGGCAGGGCGATCGGCGATCATCCCACCCTCGGCACCGTCACGGTAAAGGGCGGCCGCTACGGCGCCTATGTCACCGCGGGTGGCGTCAATGCCACGATCCCGAGCGACATCGAGAAAGACGCCATCACGCTGCCGCAGGCAATCGCGCTGATCGACGAGCGTGCGGCCAAGGGCGGCGGCAAGAAGCCGAAGAAAGCGGCGAAGCCGGCCAAGGCCAAGAAGGCTGCGGCGAAGGCCGCCGACGGCGATGACGCCGCACCAAAAACCAAAAAGCCGGCCGCGAAGAAGGCGGCCAAACCCAAATCCGAATCCACCAGCAAGGCGCGCGCAGCCGTGTCGTCGACGGCCAAAACGTCACCGACCAAGGCAGCTGGCGCCAAAGCTCCGGCCAAGAAAAGTGCCGGCACCAAATAGAGGCTAAGTGAAACGCAAGAATGACCGTGGCTTTCCCGACAGGGCAGCCATCGTCGCCTTCATCAAGGCAAATCCCGGAAAGGTCGGAACCCGCGAAATTGCACGCGAGTTCGGCCTGAAGAACGCCGACCGCATCGAGCTCAAGCGCATGCTGCGCGAGCTCGCCGACGACGGGCTCGTCAAGAAAAAGCGCCATACGATTTCAGAGCCGGACAGCCTCCCGCCGACGCTGGTCGCCGACATTACCGGCCGCGACGCCGACGGCGAGCTGGTCGCCTCCCCCACTGAATGGGACGAGGTCGAAAGCGGCGAGCCGCCAAAGATCCTCATCACGATGCCGCGCCGGCCGAAGCCCGGCACCGCGGCCGGCGTTGGCGATCGCGCGCTGCTGCGGGTCGAGCGATCCGACGAGACCGAAGGCCCGGCCTATCGCGGCCACATCATCAAGGTTTTCGACAAGACCAAGAGCCGCATCCTCGGCGTCTTCCGCAGCCTGCCCGAAGGCGGCGGACGGATCATCCCGGTCGACAAGAAGTCCGCCGACCGCGAGCTGAACATCGCCCCGACTGAGACGCACGGCGCGCAGGACGGCGATCTCGTCAGCGTCGACATCATCCGCTCGCGCGGCTTTGGGCTGGCGTCAGGCCGCGTCAAGGAGAAGCTCGGCTCGGTCAAGTCGGAGAAGGCGATCAGCCTGATCGCGATCTACGCGCACGACATCCCGCTGCAATTCCGTCCCGCGGCAGAGCGCGAAGCCGAAGCGGCGGAGCCGGCCAATCTGAAGGGGCGCGAGGACTGGCGCGATGTGCCGCTGGTCACCATCGATCCGCCGGATGCCAAGGATCACGACGACGCGGTACACGCGCAGCCGGATCCTGATCTCAACAACAAGGGCGGCTTCATCGTCGATGTCGCCATCGCCGATGTGAGCTTCTACGTGCGACCGGGCACCGCGCTCGACCGCGATGCGCTCGATCGCGGCAACTCGGTCTATTTCCCCGACCGCGTCGTGCCGATGCTGCCCGAGCGCATCTCCAACGATCTCTGCTCGCTGGTGCCGGGCGAGCCGCGCGGCGCGCTCGCGGTGCGGATGATCATCGCGCCGGATGGGCGGAAACGGTCGCACAGCTTCCACCGCATCCTGATGCGCTCCGCAGCCAAGCTGAACTATGCGCAGGCGCAGGCCGCGATCGACGGAAGGCCGGACGACACCACCGGCCCCCTGCTCGATCCAATCCTGAGGCCGCTTTATGCCGCCTATGCCTGCGTCAAGCGCGCGCGCGACGAGCGCGATCCGCTCAATCTCGATCTGCCCGAGCGCAAGATCCTGCTCAAGCCCGACGGCACGGTCGACCGCGTCGTCGTGCCCGACAGGCTCGACGCGCACAAGCTGATCGAGGAGTTCATGATCCTCGCCAATGTCGCGGCAGCCGAGATGCTCGAGAAGAAGTCGCTGCCGCTGATCTACCGGGTGCATGACGAGCCGACCCTGGAAAAGGTCCACGCGCTCGCGGAATTCCTGGCGACGCTGGACGTTCCGTTCGCGAAAGGCGGCGCGCTGCGCCCCGCTCTGTTCAACCGCGTGCTGGCGCAGCTCGAAGGCCACGACCACTTTCCGCTGGTCAGCGAGGTCGTGCTGCGCGCCCAGGCACAGGCCGAATACTCTTCGGAGAATTACGGTCATTTCGGCCTGAATTTGCGCCGCTATGCGCATTTCACCTCGCCGATCCGCCGCTACGCCGACCTTGTCGTGCACCGTGCGCTGGTTCGCGCGCTCGGCCTCGGCGAAGGCGCGCTGCCCGACACCGAGACGCCGGAAACGTTGAGCGAGGTCGCAGCTCATATCTCAGTGACCGAGCGGCGCGCGATGAAAGCGGAGCGCGAGACCGTCGACCGCCTGATCGCCCATCACCTCGCCGACCGCATCGGTTCGAGCTTCCAGGGCCGCGTCTCCGGCGTCACGCGCGCCGGCCTGTTCGTCAAGCTCGCCGAGACCGGCGCCGACGGCCTGATCCCGATCCGATCCCTCGGCACGGAATATTTCAACTATGACGAGGGCCGCCACGCCCTGGTCGGCACCCGCAGCGGCACCATGCATCAGCTCGGTGATGTTGTCGACGTCCGCCTGATCGAGGCGGCTCCGATCGCAGGCGCGTTGCGCTTCGAGCTGCTGTCCTCGTCCGGCGAGACCGCACCGCGGGGCCGCAGGTCCTCCGGTCCGCAACGCCGCCGCTCGTTCAAGGCGCACCCCGGGCGCAGTCCTGACAAGAAGCGCAAGCCGGACAAGCCGAAGAAGCCCGGCAAGGGGAAAACGGCCAAGGGAAAAAGCAAGGGCAAGGGCCAGAAGGGCAAGGCATGGTGACGACGAGCACGGCGCCGAAGATCTGGACCCGCGACACCGGCCTCGTCGAGAAGCGCGACGTCTTTGCTGCGATGAGGCGCGGCTTTCGCGGCCGCTGCCCGCGCTGCGGCGAGGGAAAGCTGTTCCGCGCCTTCCTGAAGACCGCGGATAACTGCTCCGTCTGCGGCCTCGATGTCACGCCGCATCGGGCCGACGATTTGCCAGCCTATCTCGTCATCGTCATTGTCGGGCACATCGTGGTGCCGACTATTCTGTGGATCGAGACCAACTATACGACGCCGGTCTGGATCAGCTTCGCGGCCTATCTGCCCTTCACCTTCGTCGCCTCGCTGGCACTGCTGCAGCCGGTGAAGGGAGCCGTGGTCGGATTGCAATGGGCTCTGCGCATGCACGGGTTTGACGAGAACCCGACGGATGGTATTCCGCCGGTGTAAGCAAAATAAACAAGTAGTGGTTTGGGTGAGGACATGACGGATACGTCGCAGGCAGCCGACAAGGCAAAGATCCACGAGGGCAAGGAAGCCGATCATCATCCCTATTTCCGCCCTAGGGATGCCGCGACACTGATCCTGGTCGACCGCAGCGGAGCCATTCCAAAAGTCCTGGTCGGCAAGCGCCACGACAAGGTGGTGTTCATGCCCGGAAAATTCGTTTTCCCGGGCGGCCGCGTCGACAAGGACGATTATCGCGTACCATGCGCGGCGCCGATCACCGCCGAACTGGAAGCCAATCTCGCCAAGGGCAGCCCGAAGACGCCGGCCTCCCGCGCAAAATCGCTGGCGATCGCCGCGATCCGCGAGGCCTGCGAGGAAACGGGTCTCTGCCTCGGACGCAAGGCCGAGGTAAAGACAAAACTCGAAGGCGCCTGGAAGCCGTTCGCGGATGCGGGCCTGTTGCCGGATCCCTCCAGCCTGTTCCTGATCGCGCGCGCAATCACCCCGCCCGGCCGCGTCAAGCGGTTCGACACGCGCTTCTTCACGGCGGACGCCTCCGCGATCACCCATCGCGTCGACGGCGTGATCCACGCCGATGCCGAGCTTGTCGAGCTGGTCTGGGTCGAGCTCGGCTCGAAGCCGCTCGCCGATCTGCATCCGATGACGCGCAATGTGCTCAACGAGCTCGACGCGCGCCTTGCCACCGGCCCGCTCCGCCACGATGCGCCGGTGCCGTTCTTCCATTTCTACGGCGGCAAGATGCAGAAGGATATTTTGAGCTGATCAGTTCGTGACGTCCGCATTGTCCGCGTCGGGCTCGGTGCCGACATAGTCGCGCGCGGGAAGGTTCAGCACTCGCCCGAGCTCGCTGGCGAAGCGACTGGCTTCCTCGCGCTTGGTGAAGCTCATCAGCGTGATCGGCTCGGTCCCTTTGTTGCCGCAGAGATTGACATCATATGTCGTCAGCTCCGGATCGTCGTCGTCGGTAATGCTGATGAAATGATAATCGGCGAGATCGCGATGCTTGCGAAAATTCAGCGGGCCGAACTGCCTGGTGATGACGATCTGGCGCAGCGTCTCGTTCAGCACGACGAAGGTGCGAAAGGTGAGCAGGATGATTCCGGGGATGCCCACGAGCAGCCCGAGTCCCGTGAACACCACCACCGGCACAGATCATCGGCGAGCCGCCCAAAACCGGAGAAATCCTGCCGCAGGCCGAGCGCGACATTCCACAGCAGATAGAAGCTCGCCGCCAGCAGCGGCAATGACAGCAGCCGCCCGACCCAGGGCATGGGCCGGTCGATGCGGACGATGCGCCCGTCCACGGTCATTGCACCTGCCATCGAAGGTCTCCTCGGGAGCGAAAGTCATGGCTTGGTCGGAGTGAGCCGTGGATCGGTTCGATGGGACTCCTCCGTCATTCCGGGCGCGGCCCGGAATGACGCGAATGTGCTCAGGGCGTCGCGAAAAACAAAATAATCTTCCTGCCTCCCCCGATGGCGGAGTTCCGCGGCGTGCCTATGTCTTCGGGAACGACACCAAGAACGGACACCGGGCGATGGCACAACGGCAACTCAAGCTTGGCGCGTTCATGCGCCCGATCAGCATCCACACCGGTGCCTGGCGCTATCCCGGGGCTTGGCCGGACGCCAATTTCAACTTCGGCCACATCAAGACGCTGATCCAGAAGCTCGAGGCCGGCAAGTTCGACGCCTTCTTCATGGCCGATCACCTCGCCGTGCTGAACATGCCGGTCAATGCGCTCAAGCGCAGCCACACGGTCACCTCGTTCGAACCCTTCACGCTGTTGTCGGCGCTCTCGGCCGTCACCGAGCGGATCGGCCTGATCGCGACGGGCTCGACCACGTTCGACGAGCCCTATCACGTCGCACGGCGCTTCGCCTCGCTCGACCATCTCAGCGGCGGGCGGGCGGGCTGGAACATCGTCACCACCTCGAACCCGGATGCGGCGCTGAATTTCGGCCTCGACGACCACATGGAGCACGCCGAGCGCTACAAGCGCGCCCGCGAGTTCTACGACGTCGTCACGGGCCTGTGGGATTCCTTTGCCGACGACGCCTTCGTGCGCGACGTCGAAAGCGGCGTGTTCGTCGATCCCGCCAAGATGCATGTGCTCGACCATCACGGCAAATATCTGAAGGTGCGCGGTCCCCTCAACATCGCCCGCCCGGTCCAGGGCTGGCCGGTGATCGTGCAGGCCGGCGCCTCCGAGGACGGCAGGCAGCTCGCCGCCGAGACCGCGGAAGCCGTCTTCACCGGCGGCGGCAGCCTTGCCGACAGCCAGAAACTCTATGCCGATATCAAGGGCCGCATGGAGAAGGTCGGCCGCGATCCTGAACACCTCAAGATCCTGCCCGGCGCCTTCGTCGTGGTCGGCGACAGCGTCGACGAGGCCAGGGAGAAACGCGCGCTGCTCGACAGCCGCGTGCATTACGACAGCGCCATCGCCTCGCTCTCGGTCATCCTCGGCACGGATGCCTCCGGCTTCGATCCGGATGGGCAATTGCCGGAAATCCCGGAGACCAATGCCAGCAAGAGCGGTCGCCAGCGCATGGTCGACCTCGCGGCCCGCGACAAGCTCACGGTGCGCCAGCTCGCCCAACGCGTCGGCGGCTATGGCGGGCTATCCTTCGTCGGCACGGCCAAAACCATCGCCGACCAGATGGAGGAATGGCTGGTCGGGTGCGGCTCCGACGGCTTCAACATCATGTTCCCGTTCCTGCCTGCCGGCCTCGACGATTTCGTCGACAAGGTGGTCCCGGAGCTGCAGCGCCGCGGGATTTTCCGGAAAGAGTACGAAGGGCCCACTTTGAGAGAGAATCTGGGCCTGCCTCGGCCCAAAAACCGGTTCTTCGAGGCGTAATCGGCCTGATCTGGGTGCTTTTCGAGCCCTAAAATCTTGACATCAGGCGGTTTCTGGCTAGGTTGCCGGCCAACGCGGGCCATTTGGCCGGCTCCAGATTCCCTTCATTCCTGAGGTTCTGAACATGGCCAAAGCGGTCACCATCAAGGTCAAGCTCGTGTCCTCGGCCGACACTGGCTTCTACTACGTCGCCAAGAAGAATTCGCGCACCATGACCGACAAGCTGGTCAAGAAGAAGTACGACCCCGTGGCGCGCAAGCACGTCGAATTCCGCGAAGCCAAGATCAAGTAAGATCGCGGAACGTAGAAGACTTTTGCGGGGCCCTTTCGGGTCCCGTTTTATTTTGGCCCCTCTCTCGTGGATACGCAGCAGCGCCCCGTGGACGTGACGCTACGCTGCGAGCTGGGCACAGCGAGTCATGGCCAGATTTTTTTCAACCTTCGGTTGCTCGCTCCCGAATGTATGTTACCGTGCACTTGCCGGGCGGAAATTTCCGTCCGGATTTGGAAGGACATGGTCATGAGATTCGCATCAAGCCTTGTCGTGCCTTCAACCATCGCTGTCTTGTCGACCGTCTTGCTGTGCGCGCCGGCAGCGTCGCAAATCCCAACCGGCTCCGCCGCCACGATTCCTCCCGTCACGGTCGACGCGCCGAAACAGGTGGCAAGGCCGCACGTGTCGGAGCGAGGAGCAAACACAATTGCGCCGCGTCGGACTGCCTCAACAGCTCAAACGTCAGTCGCGCGAACGCCTTCGTATGCGCCGGGTTCTGTGATGGGGAGGATTGCCAGCCTGGAGAAAGTCGCCAGCAGCTGCAACGGTGGCTGTGCATCAAGCTTCCCAAGCGGCAAAGATCCCTGGGTTGGATGCAGCGTGTCGGGCGGCAACATAGACTACGGACCTTTCTCGCCGACCTGCCGAGACACCATCACCCACAAATCCTACCTGGACTGCGTCGAAACCAGGACGTTCCTGGGCGACAACCGAAACAAGGCTCACTGGTTGTGCAGCAGTCTGGCCGCCGGCAACAGGTTTAAGGTCGCCGATCTCAAGCGGTCAGGACGCACGCGTTAGTCCATCCCGTCCGCCGGCTTTCTGGCGCAGTTGAACTTAGCTCTCCTGTCGTAAGTTCGCGGACGTCACGGAGCTTGAATGGGCTTTTTCTGGCCCGTCTTGGGCGCTCGCGTGTCCCGGGCGCGCTGCAACGCGCAAGCGTTGCTGCGCAGAACCGGGACCCAGAAAGCCACACAATACAACCAGCGACTGGGCCCCGGCTCTGCAACGCACCGCTAAAGAAGCGCCGCGCTGCGCCGGGGCACGAGAGCGCGAGGAAGCGTGCTTCTGGAACTGTCGCCTCCGCTATGCGCTCCCGCTTCGGCTGATCACCGAGACGATCAGGGCGCTGCGACTGCAACCGTTTCTTCGATAATCCTCAGTTGTCCATTTTCGCTGGTCAGTATGGATGAGTAATAACCGTGAAACGGACGGTCTCCTACCTTGGCCTCCCATGTTCCAGCGTTGAGGACAAAGCTCGCTGATCTGAAGGCCATGTTCCCTCCGTTGGGTTCGCTATTGTGAATTGATATCGCTCAGCGCCGTTCGACAACTGAGCGTTGCTGCACCTCAATAAGCGCGGCAAATAAGTCGTCTGCTAAACCTGCACTTCCGCTTTCGTACCCTGGCCATTTCGAACCAGACGCGGCTCCGTTCCCGCCAAAAGCCTTTGGATGTTGGCACGATGGCGGATGATCACGTAGAGGCCGCCTCCGATCACCAGCAACCGATACGGCAATGGGTGCTCGACCGCGCAGACAAGAACGATTGACGTCAAAGCCGCGAGCATCGAGCTCAAGGAAACGATCCTGGTCATAGCCAGCACGAGGCCAAAGACGGCTGCAGCCCCCAATCCGACGGGCCAAGACATCGCCAGCAACACACCGAGCCCCGCGGCAGCCGACTTGCCGCCCGTGAAGTTCAGCCAGATCGATCGGCTATGTCCCAACAGCACAGCAAGTCCAGCCAGACAAACAGCCCATGGCACCCAGACATGCAGATCAGACGCTGTCGGCGGCGGGGATATTTCCGCGTACAGCCAAGGGCAGAACGAACGCGCGACGATGATGGCACCCACGCCCTTCAGCACATCGCCGACGAGCACGAACAAGGCAGCCCCCTTGCCGAGAGTGCGCAAGACATTCGTTGCCCCGGTGGACTTGGAGCCATGCCTTCGGATGTCGATGCCCCTGAGCAGCTTCCCCGCCAGATGGCCCGTGGGGACCGAGCCAAGGAGATAGGCGATCAACAACCCAACCGCGCCCGCTGTCCAAAAAGCCATGGGTTTTGGATCCAGTTTCCTGAACGCTGTTTTATCCCCGACTTCGTCTGACCGCTATACGTCACAAGTGGCCGATCACGGCCCCGAGGCTGCGACTGCGATCGAAGGTCTCTGCAGGTTGAAACGCGATGATAATGTCCGGCTGCCCCCGCGACGGGAAGGGTTCCTTTTTTCTCGCCGCCGGTGTTTCATCTGCGCGGCGGAGAACGGACATGCAGGGATCGCTGGGGGAAAAGATCGGTGAAGGCGCCTTCTCCGAGGCCTACGCCTGGGCGCCCGGTCAGGTCGTGAAGCTGTTTAAGGCCGGCGTCTCTCATCTGCTCGGCCGACACGAGGTACGCATGATCCGCGCCGTGCACGCCGCCGGCGTCCCCGTGCCGGCGGTGTTGGGAGAGGTGACGCTGGACGGGCGCTTCGGCATCGTGCTGGAGCGCCTCGACGGACCGACCCTGCGGCATCTCTCGCGCACCGGCGCGGTGACGTTCGAACAGGCGGGCGCGATCATCGCGGCTCTGGCCATGTCTCTTCACAAGACGTCGCCACCGCCGGAGCTCCCCTCCATGCGCGCGTATATGGAGAGCGAGTTGCGGCACGACGACGGCAAGGTCCCGAAGCACGTCGCCACTGACATCCTCACCCTGATCGATCGCCTGTCGACCGGCGGCGGGCTTTGCCATTGCGACCTTAGCCCCGGCAACGTGATCATGACTGCGGAAGGCCCCAAGCTCGTCGACTGGACCTTCGCGATGCGCGGGCCCGCCGCCCTCGATCTTGGGTTCTTGCATGTCATCCTGTCCGAGCTCGGCCCGAAAATAGCCGACAATCCGGAGCGGCCGCGCGCGACCAATGCGGCGGCGCAATCCGAATATGCGCGGCTGGCCGGCATGTCTCTGGCGGAGTTGACGGCGGCAATGGAGCCGTATTTGCCTATCGTCCGCACCTTCGTCGTCCTCGGAAACGTGGTGCCTGCGCTGCGGGAGCAACTGATCCAGCGCATCGAAGCGGGGCTGCGCGCGAAAGACTGAACCGTCCGCAACCTCGATTCCTGTTCGCCGTCTCAAGGCGCTCTCGATCACCGAGCAAATCTCGGCAGCCAGTGGAGCCGTTTGGCACAATCGGGTTGTATCGGGAGGCGGCCCTCGCGCTTGGTACAGCCAAAATCGGCATTCTTGGTCCTGTTTTATAGCCGGGCGCAACGCATCTATTCGCTGACGACCGGCGACCGGAGCGATCCCTATCCATCAGGATGAGTGGGAGCCCCGGTCAATGCGGAGAGCGGAGATTGCGGACACGAAGACACGAGTTCCACACAGCCTGACATTCTGTGGATGCCGGTGCGTCCACGCTCTTTGCATTATTCGCCCAAGAGACAAATGACCGAGGAGATAATTCCCATGAAGGCGATCGTTGTAACGGACCAGGCCGCAGGAAGGGCCGGGATGAAGCTCATGGACCGGCCCGAGCCGCAGGCAGCGATAAACGACGTCGTCGTTCAGGTTCATGCGTCGGGATTTGTACCGACTGAGCTGGCGTGGCCCTCGACCTGGACCGATCGCCTCGAACGTGACCGAACACCGTCGATCCCTGGGCACGAGCTGGCCGGAGTGGTCTCCGCCCTCGGATATGGCACAACGGGACCATCAGTCGGACAGCGGGTGTTCGGCCTCGCGGACTGGTATCGCGACGGCACGCTGGCCGAGTATGTGGCGATCGAGGCACGCAACCTTGCACCGCTGCCGGGCGACGTCGACTTTACGGTAGGTGCGAGTCTGCCGATCTCGGGCCTGACGGCGTGGCAAGGGCTGTTCCAACACGGCCGCCTTCAGGCGGGGCAAAGCGTCCTCGCACACGGCGCGGCCGGCGCAGTCGGATCGATGGTGACGCAACTCGCACGAGAGGCCGGCGCCTACGTCATCGGCTCTGGACGCGCCGCCGACCGTCAGACGGTGCTCGACTTCGGCGCGAAGGAGTTCGTCGACCTCGACAACGATACCCTGAAGGACGTGGGCAAAGTCGATCTGGTCTTCGATGTCATCGGCGGTGACATCCAGAAGCGATCCGCAGCACTGATCCGAGCCGGAGGAACATTGGTGACGATCGTGGGGCCGGCCGAGACGCGGCCCTCCGATGGCCTGGCGGTCGACTTCGTCGTCGAGTCCGATCGAGCCCAACTGAGTGAGATCGTACGGCGGGTGCGGGACGGACGACTGCGGACGAACATCGGCAACGTCTCGACCCTCGATGATGCCGTCGCCGCGTTAAATCCGACCAAGCGACGCAAGGGGAATACGATTATCCACATTCGTCCCTGAGAGACGCACGCCCATTGATGCGCGCGACCGGCCGGCGATCACCAGCAGCTCGGATGCCCGCTGGATTATCCGCCGCGATGGAGACGAAGCATGCGCTTCCGCCCTGCCAGGGCGTGTACTCATTAAGCGGCCGCCCGCCAGATGTCCGGTTTACCGCCAACATCGGCCGCAGACCTGAAGGCCTTCGAGGTCGCAGATGGGCCAATGGGAGACGTCACCGACGCCCAAACTTGACTGACGCAACACCGCGGCTAGCGAAGCGGGCGGGACCGGCTGAACAAGAAACCGCTGGGAGTGAACTTTCGGGCTACTGCGAGCGCGCTGGCCTCGCACGTTTCGAGCGCGATCTTCTGGGCCAGCATGACGTCGCCAATCGGAAGATCGCCAACGGGCAGGAAGCACAAGCCGATCTTTGGGCGACCGTTTTCGCCGATCTCGCAGACATTCGCAGCCGCTCCCGCATAGATCCTATAGCGGTTGCCCGTATCGCCGCCGACCACATCGAAATAGCCTGTTTGCGTGAATTGCCGCCGCTGGAGGGGCGAGAGGCAATGCCGCAGCAGCAGCAGCGCGCGTCCTTCGGGAGTGCTCTCGGCGCCGTGTCTAATGAACAGCGCCTTTGCAGCCCTCATCCGTGAGCGTTCACCCGGCCGGGACGGCCTGAACAGCCACACGGCTCAGCGATTCAGCCGCCGACCAGCCTGGGGAAGAAGAGAGTTTCTTCCGCAGTGGGGTCGAACGATCGGATCTGCGACACCTGATTTGAACCGGTCCGGACCGCGGCGGTGAAGCCGACGTTCCTCAGCTCGCGGAATCGCTGCTCCGCCTTGGCTACTTCTCGTGCATCGTTGGCGTCGAAAAAGTGACGGCTGTCGCCGGTACTGTCCATCACGACTTGGATCGGCATGCGGATCCCTCCTTGTTGCTTCATGACTGAATGTTGTCGAAGCTCCGAAACCGGCGCCGGAAGGCGCAACAAAATGGGCCCCAGCTCCCGGGGGGCAATGGGGGAAGAGCTGGGGCCCGACTGAATCACCCACTTGGGGATGGGCATTGGGAAAACTTGGTAACTGACGAGTCGTTCCAAACTGCCGTTCCGCCTACAAATGTTCAGCGGCCTCTGTCGTCCTTGCCGTTGGGACTACCATCGCCGCCGCCGTTACCCCAGCCATTGTTGCCGTGGTGATGGACCGCGCTCGCACCCGATTTAGCAATTGCATCGGACGTGAGGGAGGTGGAGAGCAGCAGCGTTATGGCTGGAGGTGTCACCACCGCGAACTTTCCGCAGGTCTTCAGAAATTCGCGGCGGTCATCGTCTTCGTCGGGCATGGGGTCTCTCCGGAGCTGGCGCAGAGATTAAATACCTTAAATATTATTAAATCAATTGAACCATGTTAATAAGTCCGGTCACAAAGTGCGACAATAAGTTTCGTCCGGCTTCGCACTTTTCGGAACTTCCTCAGGGGCAGCGGACCGAAGCCCTCAAGCGTCGTCAGGTGCGCGGACCCGGCAATCTCCGGTCATCAGTATGCAGGGCGACTATGTTGAGCAGCCTGTGTCGGAGATTTAGTTCGCACTCAGGGACGAGTGGGCGATGTTCCGTGGCTAAGTGACGACTTTGAGCGATGGTTCGTTGGCTCGCTCGAGCAGGCACGTGTCTCGGCGCTGAATTCTTCGGCCATTTTGCGCTCCTAACATGCAGGCGGGAGCGCGGAATTGTCTCTCAGCCACCGACGCCTACGGTTAGACCCTCGGCCGGCGATGCGTATCAATGTGCGAAGTCGCTTATCATTGCTGGCGCTTCTCGTCCCCTCCTTCTCAGCAGGAGTGAAGGCGAGCGCTTGGAGAGGTTTTAGGAGGAAGCCCACCATCCGTCGGGGAATGGCTCCAGCAAAGTCCGATTGACTTGGTTGTCGTTGTCAGGGGCTGATAGGGCCTGCATTCCAGCTTGGTGGCGCGCGGCGACGGAAGCGGACAGACAGGGCGCCTGGTTCACGAGTTCGAAGGCGGCGCGAAGCAGGATGTGTCAAGCGTAATGGAGGCACACTGCGGGCGCTTCGCTCTGCTTCTTCGACTAGACCTCGAATATATTCCAATTCTGAGAGCTGAGAGGTGAGTTCGCTAAGTCGTTGGGCATAAAGGATTGCGCGAGAGCTTCGCATGAATGTTCTCCCCTGCGCAAAAAACTATCGGGAAAAACCAGCAAATCAATTTAACTATGTTAACGGGCTCGGTCACGAAAGTGCGCCCATAAGTTGCTCCAAGGCTATTCGAGGCTTCGCTACTCCCTCAGGGGCAGCGCGATGCGCTGGAGTCCGCTTTGGGCCCACTAGCGGTCCTCGACTGGCCGCGCTCCGTAGGTCAGCTACGGACCAATCGCGTCGATTTGGCGCTGCGGCGCTCAACGCAGGAACGTCCTCGTAGCT
>NZ_JADPIQ010000150.1:0-26010 GCF_023073015.1 Bradyrhizobium sp. 87 | reverse complement strand
CGTTGTTCGGCTCCTGCTCGAACTTCACCAGCTGATTGTCCACGGTGTCCAGGCTCTCGCTGGTTTCCGTCAAAAACTCCCGCAACAGATCATCCATGAAAACAGGCCTTCATACAGGGAGGGCGCGCACACAAGACGTGATGCGCCAATTCGGAATGGGGCCAGCTTCACCGCAAAGCGTTTAATAATGGTTGAGTATGTGGAAAAGAACGGAACCAACAAAGAGATAAGGCGCTCCGGACAAGCCGAAGCGCCTCGTAAAGATTCGATTAACGTTTGAGAGCGGCGGCGTGTCTACGACGCGATAATGGTGATGGCCTCGCCTTCGTGCGCGAGCCTCACGGTCAGCCCGCAAGCCTCTGCCAACAGCCGCGTATAATAAGGCTGGATCGCATGTGCATCCGCAGCCGGGCCGCGCTCGCCGCTCAGGAGCTCGGAGATGTTCTGCGGCAGGCGCGCATTATGTCCGGTCGCGGTGATGCGGAAGCTCATGGTCTCGCCCTCGCCGATCGGATCGATCGTCAGCGTGCCGCCGCGCGGGATCGTGTGCTGCGAAACGACCAGCATGTTGAGCAGCAGCTTGACGCGATTCTTCGGCAGCAAGATCCGCGGCAGATTCCAGGTGATCGAGCACTTGCCGTCCTCGATGTGGCCGCGCGCCATGGTCTGGGCATCGCCGAGATCGATCTGCGCGCCGGACGAGCCGGCCGCACCAAAAGCGAGGCGGCAGAACTGGAGGCGAGCGGAGGCGGTTTTCGCGCTCTTGCGTATCAAGTCGAGTGCGAACTCGCGGTCGTCGGGCTTGGGATCGTCGTCGAGCACTTCGAGCCCATTGACGATGGCGCCGACAGGGCTGATGAGATCGTGGCAGACCCGCGAGCACAGCAGCGCAGCGAGTTCGAGCGCATCTGGAGCGGTGGCGGTAGCGGGTGACGAAGCGTCAGACATAAAGGGTTCCTGGAATTGCACGGCGCGGACGCGGCGAATCAAGCATGCTTGACGAATGCCGCAGGTTCTAACATTCGCTGGCACGTGGCAGCTAGCTTGCGATCGGTTCGAAGCGGCCCTAATGCCGCGGCGAATCACTCGCTTAGGGATGGAATTGCCGATGAATGAGGCATGCAGGTGAAGCGGATCATCGACGGCGCGGCCGCCTCCCACCTGATGGAGCCGCTCACCGCCCTGGTGGTGAAGGCGGGCGAAGCCATCCTCGCGGTCAACCGCGCAGCGATGCGGGTCGACGGCAAGCAGGACGGCTCGCCGGTGACCGAGGCCGACCTTGCGGCCGACCGCATCATCGCGGACGGGCTGGCACAGCTTGCGGGCGACATCCCGACGCTCTCGGAAGAGCGGACCCAGCTCGCCTCGCCGCCGTTCCGCGCCAGCTTCTTCCTGATCGACCCGCTCGACGGCACCAAGGAGTTCGTCGCCGGGCGCGACGAGTTCACCGTCAACCTTGCCCTGGTGACATCGGGCGTGCCGCTGCTGGGCATCGTCAGCGCGCCGGCACTCGGGCTGCTCTGGCGCGGCATCGTCGGCCGTGGCGCCGAGCGCGTCGGGTTCGACGGCGCAACCATCGGCGCTGCCGAGCCGATCCATACCCGCAAGCTGCCGCCCCTGGGCGAACCCTGGATCGCCGCGGTGAGCCGCTCGCATGGAGATCCCCGAACCGAGGCGTTCATCGATCATCGCCCCAGCGCCGTCAGAAAGGCGGTCGGCTCGGCCGTGAAATTCGGACGGATCGCGGAAGGCAGTGCCGACATCTACCCCCGCTTGGGGCCCACTTGTGAATGGGACGTCGGGGCCGGCTACGCGGTCGTGACCGCGGCCGGCGGCAGCGTGACCGACGGCAAGGGCGGCGCGCTCCGCTTCGGCGAGCGGCACGATGGCGGCTTCATCATCCCGGAGTTCATTGCTTGGGGTGACCCGCAGGCGGCAAGACTCTGAGGTCGTAAAGGGGCCTACTGGCTGAGCTTGTCCTGGAGGGCGGGCCAGCGCTTGCCCACCTCATAGAGGAAGCGCTCGGGATTGGCGGCGAAGGCGTCGCGATTGGCTTCCCGGCTGAACAGATAGAGCCGCTGCGCCGCGATCGCGAAGAAGCGGGGGTTACCGGCGATGATGACGCCGCGGGCGATATCGACCGGATCGTAGCCGCCGAACTGCGGCCCGTAGACCTCGGGATGGGCGAGGAAAGACGCCCGGTTGCCCTCGTTCCGAAAGCGCCAGACGGCGCCCCACAGGTTCGCCTCGAACTCGGCCGTCCCCTGCACGGCCGTGCCAGCGACGAAATAGGCCACGGGGTCGAAGCCCTCGATCGCCACGCCACTGAAACGGTTGACGACGATCCGCTCGGTGGTGGCCGCCTGCGCCGGCAACCCCGCGCAGAGGATCCAAATGCCCGACAGCATGCAGACCAGAAGGCCGATCAAGGCAATTCCGGGGCGCAAAGGGCTGGCTTCCTGCCGTTGTGCCGTCATAGTTGCTGCGGATAACATCCGAGTCGAGGGGACATCCGGCGCAACCTAGAGCCGCGCCTGTTGGCGCCAGGTTAAGGAAGCGACCGGATTCGATACCAGGGGTTCTTTTATGACTTTCGCATCACGCCTTGCCGCAGTCGCGCTTGCCGCGATGGTCGGGTGGATCAGTCCGGCTTCCGCCCAGCAGCCGCCGCCGCCCGACTTGCCGCCGCCGCAGCGGACCCAGACGCCCAGCACCTATGGGCCGGACGAACTCGTGAACGCCGGGCATCGCTTCTTCGGCAACGTCTCGCGCGGTCTCGCCTCGATCATCGAGAAGGCGGTCAGCCAATGGGGCCTGCCCAACGGCTATATCCTCGGTGAGGAAGGGTCCGGCGCTTTCGTCGCCGGCCTGCGCTACGGCGAAGGCACGCTCTACACCAAGAACGCCGGTGACCTCAGGGTCTACTGGCAGGGTCCCTCGCTCGGCTTCGACTGGGGTGGCGACGGCGCGCGCACCATGACGCTGGTCTATAATCTGCCCGCCACCAACGCGATCTACCAGCGCTTCGCCGGCCTCGACGGCTCGGCCTACATCATCGGCGGCTTCGGCATGACGGCGCTCACCGCCAACAACATCGTGCTGGTGCCGATCCGCTCGGGCCTCGGCCTGCGGCTGGGAGCCAATATCGGCTATTTGAAATTCACCCCGCGCGCGACCTGGAACCCGTTCTAGCGTTCCGCTTTCCCCTCCGGCGACGGATCAAGGTTAACGACATGTCGGGGCTGGCTTTTTGCCGGCCCCGCATGCAATGTCCTTGGTAAATTTTTCCTTAGCTTTGGGAGTTCTGGCCCATGGTCGAACCGATCATGTACCTGGCGATCGGTTTCCTGCTCTCGATGCTGTGCGGGCTCGCGATCGTGCCGCTGGTGCATAACCGCGCCGTGCGCCTGACCACGCGCCGGCTCGAGGCCGCCACGCCGTTGTCGATGGCCGAGATCCAGGCCGACAAGGACCAGCTCCGCGCCGAGTTCGCCATGTCGGCGCGACGGCTGGAGATGAGCGTCGACCAGCTCAAGAACAAGACCACGAGCCAGCTCGCCGAGCTCGGCAAGAAGAGCGACGCCATCAACCGCATGAAGATCGAGCTCGGCGAGAAGAACGCCACGATCTTCGCGCTCGAAGCGCGCGAGAAGGCGGTGAAGGAGCAGCTCCGCGCCACGGAAGAGGAATTCAACACCAAGACCGCAGCCCTGCGCGCCGCCGAGCTCGCGCTGACCGACAAGCAGGGCGAGCTCGCAAAGATCAATTCCGAACTGTCCGACCGCTCGATGATGGCGGAGAGCCGTCAGGTCGAGCTGGTCGCGGTCCGTGCGCAGATCGAGGAGCTGAAGCACCGCGTCGGCGACGCCGAAAAGGAATTTGCCGCGACACAGGCGCGGCTGGCGCAGGAGCGCACCGAGTCCGAGACCGCTTCGCGCGAGCTCGGCGACGCCCGCGGCCGCGTCGAGAATCTGAGCCAGCGCGTCACCGACCTCGATCGCCAACTCATCGTGCAGGTGAAAGAGGCCGAGATGTTGTCGGGCCGCGTCGGCGATCTCGAGGGACGCCTTGCCACGCAGGGCAAGCTGCTCGCCGAACGCGACTATGAGAACAACCAGCTCCGCCAGGCCAACGAGGCCAATGAGCGCATCATCAAGGAGCTGCGCGTTGAGATCGCGGCGTTGAGCGGCGGCAAGTCCTCGGCCGCAATGGAATCGATCCGCGCGGAAAAGACCGCGCTCGACGAGCAGCTGCACACCGCCCGCGACGAGCGCGCCAAGCTCCAGCGCGACATCAACGCGATCCAGCAACAGGCCGAGAGCTCCTGGGCGACCGAGCGGATGGAGAACGCGCTGCTGCGCGAACGCATCAACGACATCGCAGCCGAGGTGGCCAAGCTCGCGATGCAGCTCGAAGGGCCGAACTCGCCGATCGAGGCCCTGCTCGCGGCGGAGGCCGGCCAGCCGCCGAGGCCGGCGCCACGCCCGGCCAACGACGCCCCTGCCAACGGCACCGCCGCAGGCACCCTGCCCGAAGGCGGCGGAACACTGGCCGAACGCATCCGCGCGCTCCAGGCCCACGCCTCCCGCGCCCGCCAGCAGGGCGCGTAAGCGGCCCCAAGATGGTCTGACCGCCGAATTGCGGGTCCGGGGGAAGGTTTTCCGGCCCGGCAGCGCCTCGAAACTTGACACCTTCGGCCTGCACTTCTAAATCGCGGGCTCCAAAGCATCGGCGGCCGAAACTCGGGTCGCCTGCATGATGGTTTCGGGTGCATAGCTCAGCGGGAGAGCGTTCCCTTCACACGGGAGAGGTCCAAGGTTCGATCCCTTGTGCGCCCACCATTAACCTGGCTAAATCAGCCACTTAGCGGCGAGGTTCTCCAAGTATGTGCCCCAAAAAAGCGGGGGCACAATAAGGGCACGAAGCGGGCAATGATGGTGCGAGGTCTACAGAACGGCTCGGCTGGTCATCGTACGACCGTACGATGTTCTCCCCACCCAACCAGTGTAGGCGACTCGTTTGTCTCGACGCGCTCTTGTCCTGCGACGTTCCTGCACTGTTTCGCTCTCCCTTTAGTCCTTCTCAGGCGGTAAGCGATCACTCTGCCGAGCAGCAGGACTTCGGCTGCGTCCCTAAAGAAAAACCCGCCAGCGACGTAGGGCTGACGGGTTCTCATTTGCCCGTGCGTATCCGCGGTACTCGTCACCCATCCGCGATGGCACATCGTGCAGCCATAACGATCGACGTTTAGGTTATCACCGTCTCTTGCTGGCTGATGTGTTGCTCGCCTTGATGAAGGCGACGCTCGGCCAAGGTCAAGAATGAGGGGCGGCAGCGGTCTCGCTTACCTTCGCTCTGGCTCAAAGCGACCGAGCCGCCGTGGGCCACACCAGACTTCGATCGGTTGGTTTGCCTCCCCCGCAGAGCCAAGCTGAAGAGCTTCTTCCGCGTTGCCGCACTCGATCTCCTGCACATCGAGTGTCTTCTGCCCCAGTCGTCGAGCGTCGATCCGCGCGAAGCTAATGACCTCCACGGAAGCATCTACTCAAAGTTCATCGCGAAGTTGCGGATTGACTTCGCTCAGGTCAGTCCGCTCCGAGAGCTACTGCCGGATCGACTCCTGGTAAAGCTCGTGCGCTTTATAGGCTTCGAGTTCGACTTCGTCCTCGAATTCACCGCAGACGATCACGGCAATTTCGTTGCCAAGCCGGTCACTCTTGCGCTTGCGAGCGAGCTCAAGCCGGCGTGCGTGCGGGATTTTGGCGAGAACGGAAAGGCCGTCGCGCCGATCTCCCGGCATTCCAGGGCGGCGCCGCCGGCTTTTTTGGCTACGAGCTGAACAGGACGCTGGAACGATACCGTCGGGAGGCATCGCTTGCCTCAGGCACTCCTATATCTTTACGAGGCGTGATAAGCTTGGATTACCGCCATGACAAATGCTGGTCCTTTCTACCGGGTGGCCGGAGCAGGATCCGGTTCGCCGGCGTGAGAGAGCTCGCCGAACAGTCGAAGAATTTGTTGGGCTGGTTACAGTCTCAGCCCCCTCCTTTACACCAGGCCAGGCCGTCACGGCTGTACAACGCGTGATTGATCTGTCGGGTGACGCCTTCCAGGTCAACATTGCGCAGCGCTTCAGCGCTCGCCTGGCGAACTCGTTCGATCTGATAGCCTTCTATTGTCAGCTGCGGAAAATGAATTCGGCTCCCTTTGCCGACCTTCTTCGGTATGGCAAGCTCACCATTGCATCGAGTTCGCCCGAGCATTTCACAAAAGTTTGACGCGCCGGCAGATCAGCTCAAAGGCGCGGCCGATAGCGCGAAATGCCTGCTCACCATCGCTGAAATCGCCGCTCACCATCAGCGAAACGCGGAGGCCTTGGGAATAAAGCTCGCGAAGCGTGTCAGTATGAAAAGGCAACGTCGCCATTGCGCACAATATCTCTGTGATCCTCCACTGCATTTCCGTCGACGGCACGTCGTTTGACTGGGGCCACGCGCCGGCCCGGCCTTAATTTGCAAGTTTCTGGCCCGGTCCGCCGGGCCGGCGATGTCCCGCTGAGACGGTGGTCGTGGTGACCTCGGTCAATCGACTGGTGGCGAGCTCGCCCGCCCGCCGTTGCAGAGGATGACCCACCCGATCCGGACATCATCATGAGGCGCTTGCGATCTCGGAAAGGACCATAACCCCGGCGACGGGCAGCTGATCGCATTGCATTTAGGTGACGGCTAATCGACCAAGAGAACCGAGCTGGTTATCGATCCGAGTCTCTTTACACCGCATTCTGGTGCTCCAGGCCGGGAAGCGCAATCATTGGTAGGGCGCTAAGCACGGCGCCGCAGACACTTACGAAGCGATCGGCGATGGGATCTGGAACACAAATGCGCAAAACTGTTTCATTCACGATCTGAAGCATAGCCGGATCCTAGGCTATTCGGACCCGGCCATCGCAAGCGCGGCGACAAGGGCCGCGATGCTGTTTTTCAAGCGAACGGAAGTCGGGGTCTCCACGCTCCCGATCGAATTTCAGTCGGACCCGTTGTCGATCTGTTCGAGGAGCCCGCGCGGGCTTCGAGTGCATCGAGGATTTCCTCTCGGTGATACGGTCTGCTTGATGGTGTCAGCACAGCGACGCTCTGGCGCGAGACACTCAGGTAACTACATCCTGAGGCGCGCGAACTGCATCGACGCGTGCTCCGCCTCGGGAAGGGAGGCGATGCTCAACAACGACTTACAGAACGCAGGCGCGAGCTTGCCGCGGTGGATCACGACGTTCTTGTGCCCCGTGCGGGCTTGAGCGCTCTGCCATTGCCGATTGTAGCCGCGCTGTTCATTGGACTTCACGTGGCAAGCGGCGAAGTCGGCGACGCCCAGCGTCGCCAACTGCAAGGCATGTACCGGCAGCTTGGTATGGATGTGCACCCACATCGGATTTGGCATCCTACCACTGCGCAGCGCCTTGGGCTGCAGCTCGACCTCGAACAGCGTCGTTGGCTCGATCTTCAATGCGTGGGGTGGATACACAGACGCAAGTTCTTCGGCCGCCCGCAAGTGTTCAAGGTACTTCTGCGATGGAAACGCGTAGGTCTTCATGCAATCGATCGTGATCGCCGCCTTGTGCGCGTTCAATGAGTTTGCCTGTCCCTGAACCTCGGACAACATCGCCTTAAGCCGGACTATTTTTTTGTGCACTTCGGTCAGTTGCGCAGGCGTGAGTAGGCCACGTCGGCGGGGCTCCTCCAGCGCGGCTACACAGGTCTTAATCTCGGCGGCCTGCGTCTCCAGGCGCTTAAGCACGAGATCCACGACGTGGTCGGCGTCCTCGGGCTTCATCTGGCGCGCTTGCGAGACGGCGCTTTGCTGAGCCGGCAGATCGAACTCCAGCAGCTCGTCCAATCGCTTGAGTAATCCCGTCACTGCGTTCCTGGAGGGCGGAGCCTTCCACATGTCCAGGTGCCCGGTCGCCGATGACGACGCCCTCGCGCGTGCCTCCTCTGCACTCGCGAGTTTCTTCGTACCCAGATCCGAGAGTACGACAACCGTGGCAGCGTCGGGCCTGGCGAGCTGCGGCTCGCGCAGCCTGGCAGTTGAACTCCCCTCGCCTGCGGCCGGTGTGCGCTTGCCTTTCCCCTTCCTGCGCGCCGCGTGGTTCTCAGCCGCTAAGTCGGTCTTTTCCGATATCGCAGTCTGGGCAGGCGGCTCCACTTGCCTGTTTGGCTGCACTGCCAAAAGTCGCGTGACTTGGTGCGCGGTGACCCATGCACCTTCCACGATCTGGTCCAATTGTTCCAATGGAAGGTCGCCATCCGTTCTAGCATCCCTTAGGCTGGCAACGATGCGTTCCACCCCTGAGGCAAATTCCGAATGCCGTTCCATGGCTCCTTCCAGAACGGCGCAGTGCTCTGCGTCGAGTGGTTCTCCGTCCTCGTTCAGAACGGCTTTGCACGTCGAGTTGAATGCCGGAAAAGCATCCTGGATATAGGTCCCGAGCAGACGCACCCGCCCCTTCTCATCCATGAGGGCGTCCCTCACGGCTGGTTCAAACGTGCTCGCCTGAGACTCAATCAGAAGCTTCGCGAGTTTAATCCGCGATTCCAGATGCAAGCACCCATCATAAAGTGCCGAGCCGGTATGCAGGCGTAGTGCGGCCTCGATGTACTTCCGCATCTCGGCCGTCGTGCTTGGCAAGTTGGCAGCGGTCTCGCAGACGGACACCATCCGTTCCGAGCGTAACAGCTTCTTTCCCCACCACTCGATGACAGGCACATGGTCCTTCACCATACTGGAAGCCACTCGGCTCAGCTGGTCGGGGGTAGCGTTGGATTCGAAAATCCGCTGGAACAGGCCTGCCGATTCCTGTCTGCGCTCTTCTAATTCGAGGATAATCGCCGAGCCCACCATGTTGCCCTGACGCCCCGCATGGAGCACGGCATAGCAGTATTGACGGGCCTCGGCGTCGGACAGAATGCTCGGCGCCACGGCCGGGCGCAGGCTCGCGTAGTACTCCAGAACTGCCGAGCCTGCTTTGACGAATCGGTCGCTCAGCTCTAGCGCCTCCTTCAGCTCGGCATCCTCGCCCGGCTGACGGCAAGCGGCATAGTCCTCACGCAGGCGGTCCATGTGTCGCGTTGTTGCGTTGATTTCTTCCTCTGACGAGGAAATGGGGACTGCCACACCGGAAGTTGGCGGCTGGCTGGCGACCGGCGCCGTGTCTCCACCCTCGGACACTGAGGGAAAGCCGCGCCGCCGCGCAGTGGCTCCACGTGGCGCAGCGGCTGCACGTGCCGCAGCGCCTAGGATTCGATCTGGGCCAACGGAGGGACCGGAAGACCTGTCGCCAAGGGCATCGTCGGCACCGCGCGCCGTGCTAGCGGACGGCGTCCCTCTATCTTGGGGCCCAGAGCGCATCCGCTCCACGACGGAATCGAACGATTGACTGCCTTCCCCAGGGGCTAGACTTGAGTGCGAGCGTGAACTGCTCGATCCGGCTCCAGCATCCCCAATGCGCGATCTGCCAGATCGGCCAATGCCCGTCATATTCCATCTCCAAACAAGTCGAGAATGCGTAGCCTGTCTGGATAGACAGGCTGGCTGACGAGTAGCTGACGAAGGGCGTTTTTCCGGTTGCACAGGAAACCCACATCGCATTGGATCGTGGTCGAGTAGCGAGGCCATTTGGCTTTGCCCTCACACACCCGGGCAGACGGCTTGGCGAGTAGGCCGGCGGAATCTCACCGCCGGGCTCTCATGGATCCCAGCGTGAGACTCTCCCGTCACTGGGCTCCCATCAGGCGAACGAGCCGCGTATGCCGGTCTTGCATTGTGCAAAAAACCGGGACGTTCGCGAGATAGCCGTTCGAGAACGCGGCCGGTCTTCGCCTTGCGACCCATAAAGCGTTTGGACCTCCGCATCATCCAAGCCTCGATTGTCTGATTGACGTATCGGAGGATTGCCCCAGAGGCGCCCGCCTGAATCGACCGTAATACACAATCCCCGCCCGCGGAGCGGATTGAGCTGCCGACCGATGTCACCATTGACACATGGGTCCGTTTTCGCAGGTCCAAATCCCGGATTGCCACCCGCATAAACTTCACCGCCGAAGCGCTGAGCCGAGCCAGAAAACTGCAAAATGCCGAGGCGTTTTGTAAGTTCTTTGCCCGTCGCGGTCGGAAGCGGTAGCCGAGGAAGTCAAACTTGACGTTCCAAACCGGGCATCTGTCACGCGCGAGGAGCACTATTCGGCGCGAGCGCTTCCTTCAAGTTCACTACTGAACCGGCCCCTACAATAGCGAAATACCAGTCGGTTCCGCCAGCTTTCATCATTCCGAATCGCCTTGTCCCAGAGCCAATCTTCGAAAAGCGCGCTCCAGGTAATACGAGGGATCATCGTCAGACGAAATCCGTCTCGCAGCTCTCTTGACCATCGCTATCCTCGACTTTGGAAAGATACTTTGTAGGGCTGTCTACTCGGTGCCACTGGTCGTTCTCGTTCTCCGTCCACACTTTGGGATGCTGTTGAGGATCAAGCACCCAGTTTTTGCGACCCGCCATGAACAAAACCCATTTCCGCTAGACGGGGTTCCATACCTCCTACGCCAGGACGTGATAAGACCAACGGATGATCGCCGTCCATTCGCAGTTCATGCTCCAGCAGGATATCGCCCACGTGCTCGTCGAGCGGATGAGTGACGCGTAGATCTACCACGGACGTGATAACGTTACGCCCGAACTGTTGGCGAAACTGGTCTCGCTCGATCCGGACCGAGCCTCCGGCTCACAGTTTCGTCACCCGACCTGATAGCTGAAAAATCGCGCCGGCTTATCCGGATCACCGTAAGTACTGGAATAGCCTTCACCGGCAGTTGCAGCCGGCTCGGCTTTCTCCGACAAAATCCGAATACTCCTGCGGGTTACTGGCGATGTGCATGATGTCACTGGACAAGACTATCTCACTTTGCGCATGAGAGATTCTCGGTCGACGATCTTGATAATGGGCGGATTGGAACGCAAGGAGTATGGCGAGGCGCCCGCCGACGACGACCCACCTCGCTCCAGGCCGCAACCGCTTCCGCAAACGGATCCACCGATTCTGCCATACATCAGATCGCTCCCGCATTGGCAAAGGGCACGCGATTGAGCTCGTGCGCGGCAAGCTTTGCCAGAAGGATATACAGATTAGCTGACCACAACGTGACCAAAGCAGCTGTCCGCGCTCCAATGCGCCGGCCAAGCACTCTGCGGAAGACTTATTGGCCGTCAAGCTCTCTAGGACCGGGGCGCTTCGGCTCAGACGGGACAACTTGCAGACGCGCGGTCATGCACCATGCGATTTCCGGAGCAAGTCGCCCACCGATTCCGAGATGCCGCACATTCTGATCAGACGTAGAATGTCGATCAGAACAAAATTTTTCTCACGTCCGGATGGAGCAAAACCGACATTGCTGGGCGAGTGACCATGACTGGGTTTGCTAGTCCAGAAGAGTCGGTGCCCAATGTGGCCTTGCAGGAAGACGCCGTCATGCAAAATCACCAAAATCATCGCTCACCCTACCAGAGCTGTCAGCGACAGATTGCGTTCGGTCATCAGAGCATCAGGTGCGACTAGGACACTGAGACACAGACCTCAGACGTCTTGTCACTATCCAGGATGTGAATGCAATCTATCCAAAGAATTGATTTCACACTTCATGTGCTGCCGGGTAGGGAAAGCGCCGTGCATCACGCAACATCGTAGGTTTGCTGTCGGCGAAGCTGCGATGAGTACGTGATCATGGACACCGCGATCGGATTGTAGGCACGGTTTTGCCCGGTGCGGCCAAGTTCATGTCACCCCCCGTCTTTGGATTGTCCGGCCGTTGAGCAGTTCTTTCCAAAGCGTCTCGGTGATTTTATAGAAGTCAAAAATGGGAAGGCGCGGCAGGACGGCATCGTTATGGCGTTCTCCAGCTGAGCGTAGCCGCGCTTCGCCATCACTGTCGCTCGGGTGATCGGAGCACGAAGGAGGCTCACCTTTTTGGCCGAATGAGGAAGTTCGTTGCTCAAGCACGGAACGCCTGCCGGCGTGTGAGGCTTTGCAAATTGAGGGCCGCGATGCAAATCGCATATCATCGCTGCTCCCCGATCAAACCTGCGGCCGTGCGGCTGCGCTCGCCATCGGAAGCATCGATCGTGATGAGGAGATTTAGATCCAGACCATGGAACGGCATTGTCACTAATCCACCATGTGAATGCATCGAACCAAACCATCGATTTCACCAATCAATGTGTTCTCGGCAATCATCTCGACTTCACGATGTCGGCGACAACTGCCGCGATTGTTCCGGCGCTGAGCGGGTGCTGCCCGCCTATCGATGCATTGTATTGATTGCCGCCTACGCCCCGGTGGAAAGAGCACATTCGACGTCACCAAGATTCACGCGCGCCACGTGAGACAGTGAACAACGCCAGTCGAGCTCACAATGGAATCCCGATCCAATATGCGATTCGCCAGTACCGCAGCTCTTCGTCTATTCCAGCTTCAAACGCTTACGCGGAGGCCGGACTGTTCAATTCCGCTCGGGGCCGTCATGCTTGAACGAGACGTGGTGGGTGTCTTGGCGTGGCGTGATAGGAGGTGGAATGCGAACGCTAATCGTTGATCATGAGACGGACCCAGCGCGCGTTGTACAACAGGCGCTCTCCCATTGCGGTTTTGCCGTTGATGTAGCGTGCACCCTGGATGAGGCGGCCGCCGCTTTTTGTTGCGCCAGCTATGACATTCTCTTGCTCGAGTTGGTTCTACCGGATGGAGACGGCTTGGATTGGCTGAAGCAGTTGAGACGTGACGGTCATTCGATGCCTGCCGTGATGATGAGCCACTTTAACGAACTCAGTAAGCGGATAGCGGTGTTCAATGCCGGTGCGGACGACTTCCTGCCCAAGCCCGTATCTACTGATGAACTCATCGCACGGATGCGCGCTACTCTGCGCCGATCAACGCAAATGACGGCGCCCATCGTTACCTTTGGCAATCTACGATTCGATCCTATCGGTCGGCAGGCGTCGGTTAATGGTCGACCGCTGAAGATTGCGCGCCGCGAGGTATGCATTCTCGAACATCTGCTCAGCCGCGCCGGCCGTACCGTGGCTCGCGCGGCATTGGAGGATAGCCTCTATGCATTTGACGACGAGGTCTCCACCAATGCGCTTGAGGTCGGAATCTATCGTTTGCGCGGTCATTTGAGTCAATCCGGTGCGACGCTACGGATCAAAACCGCACGCGGGATTGGCTACGTCCTTGAATTGAAATGCGCGGCATCGACCGCGTAGTCAATCGAACTTGAAAGTAAACACCATCTTGAGCATCATTCTTGACAAGCATGCTGGCGTCAATCGAGGACCGATCACCGCCAACGGCCTTTCGTCCACCTTTCTTCCTTGCCTTTTGCATGCTTTGTGCGTGGTCGTCCTGCTATTCCCGGCTGTTGCCGTAGCTCAGATCAAGCGGGATGATGGAGGTGGGCCGCAGCGTACGGCTCCCGACGGCATTAGCGGAACGCTGACCCTTTCCTCTTCGCTGGGTAAGACGATTCATCTGCCAGCGCCAGCTGCGAGCATCTTTGTCGCAGATCCTACGGTCGCGGACTATCAGGCACCTTCGAACAACACCATCTTTGTTTTCGGCAAAAAATCCGGGCGGACCACCTTGTTCGCACTGAACGAGGCCGGGGAGGCTCTCGCTGAACTGCGTGTTGTCGTCACGCAGCCGATCGAGGATCTGCGCGCCACGCTGAAAGCCCAGGTCGGCGACTATCCCATCCAGGTAAGCTACACCCCGCGCGGGGCCATCCTTAGCGGTACGGCGCCCAATGCGGAGATCGTCGATATAGCGATGAAAGTGACCGAGCAGTTTCTTGGGTCTGGTGCGCTCGTCGTCAACAAGATTCAGGTGGCGGGGTCATTGCAGGTGAATCTGAGCGTGCGAGTGGCGGAGGTCTCCCGGAGCGCCATGAAGGAGCTCGGCGTCAACCTCTCCGCTTCGGGGCAAGCTGGCCCTTTCACTCTCGGCTTGGTCAGTGGTAGTGGTGGTGGATACGGCGCGGCGCAGGGCGGCGGTACGGCGAAGATGGGAGTCAACACTGGCCATGTGAACGTCAGCGCTATGCTCGATGCACTGGCTCACGAGCGCCTCGCTTCCGTACTTGCTGAACCGAACCTCACCGCAATGTCAGGCGAATCCGCCAGCTTCCTCGCCGGCGGCGAATTTCCCATTCCGGTGTTGCAGGACAATCGGCAGGTCTCTGTCGAGTTCCGTCACTTCGGCGTCAGCCTGGAGTTTGTGCCGACCGTTCTCAGTAACAATCAGATCAATATCCGCGTGAAGCCTGAAGTCAGCGAACTATCGTCACAAGGTGCCGTCAACGTCAACGGCATCTCCGTGCCTGCTCTCTCCACCCGGCGTGCGAACACGGTTGTCGAGCTCGCCAGCGGCCAAAGTTTTGCAATTGGTGGGCTTATCCGGCGCAACTTCAGCACTGAGATCACGGCTTTCCCCTGGCTCGGCGACGTTCCGATTCTTGGTGCGCTATTTCGCTCATCGTCATTTCAACAGGATGAGACGGAACTCGTGATCATCGTCACGCCTTACGTCGTGCGGCCAAGATCGAACTCGAAGCAGATGAGTGCGCCCACCGACCGCATCGCTCCGCCCTCAGACCTCGCGCGCAGTCTGACCAACACATTGGCAACGCGCTCGCCTGTTCGCGGTGCTCCCCCGATAAGCGTACCAGGCGCGACAAGGGGCACCGGCCACATCATCGAATGAGGATCGACCAATGAGATTACGATTCGTGCGCCCCTTCATTGGTCTGACGGCCAGTCTAGGTGGCTGCGCAAGCACCGCGCCGACTTACGTCGAGCCGACCGCGCAAGCGATCCTGGTTGAACAAGAGAAGACCGTCTTACTGTTACAGACCCTTGGAGGGCCCGAACGGCAGCGTCTGCGTTATTTCATAGCGAGTACCAGTCGCGGTCGGTACGACGCGCTCCATCTTGATATCGTCGGCTCACGTCGGCTCGGGGAGCAGATAGCAGCTGAGGCACGCGCAGTGGGCGTCGACACTCACAACATCCGCCTGTACGGTCCATTCGTCGATAGGCGTGATGGCTCTGCCGCCCGAATCGAGGCGATTACGTACGAGGCGCACCCTCCCGTTTGTCCGTCGATTGCGATCGTCGGCCCTTCAGTGAACGACAATTCTTTCGATCCGACGCTTGGCTGCTCGATCCACAACAACTTGGCCGGCATGGTCAACGATCCGCGTGACTTGATTGACAATCAGGCCGTTGTGCCGAGTGATGGCAATCGTGCGGCCATTCCCGTTGCCACATACAAAACCTTCGCGGCCGGCAATAACAGCAACTCGGGTGTAGCTAACAACAAGCTACTATCAGATCCCACGTCTGCCGGCACCCAGACCGTGCAGCCGCCTCGATAGCGAGAACATCAGGCATTCCGATGCGACCTCATTCAAACACGATCTAGACTTGGCCGGCGGCAAGGAGTGCTTTTGCGACAGCCTCGAAATACTGGAGAGGAATGGAATTGCCAAGGCTAGTGTTGTGGATTAGCTCACGGACCAGGACGTGATCTTCGACGATACTGAGACGAAGGCGCCTCGCTTCATCAAAGAGCCGTGAAGCCGCCTCCCCATCGCCGCGGCAAACCAGGACCGGGACGCCCGTTTCGCCACGGATGTAGCGTAACCCGACCAGCAGCTCGCGCCCAGTCAAGATCAATGTCGCGCGACGCACGCCGAGTGGAGACTCACTCGCCTGCTCCCGCCGAAGGCGTCGGTGTTCGCGTTTCACCTCCGGACTGCCTTGCTGCTCCTTGTCCTCGCGCTTCATATCGCTCTTAGTCATGCGCATGCCGCGCAAGAACAACCACCGCTGGACGAGGAGATCGATCAATCCGCCGATCAGAAATGCACCACTCGCAATCCCGATCAACAGTTTGACTTGAATGAACACGAACTCGAAGCAGCCCGTGCCGCAAACCGGCAGATAGATCAGTGTCTTCCACGCGCCGACAACGACGAGGACAAAGATCGTGCCGAGGCAGAAGACCTTGAACAAGGTCTTGCCAAGCTCGATGAGGGAACGCAAAGAGGCGATGCGCTTCAGTCCGTTGATGGGATCAATGTTCTCGAATTTCGGCGTCATCGGCTCGGAGGAGAACACTAATCCACCATTGGCCACGACCGTCGTCAGAATTGCGCAGGTGACCATACTCCCAAGAAGCGGGCCAACAATTCCCAGTGCAAGTTCGGGCAAGACGCCGAGCGCAAGATCGACCGCAATATTGAACGGCTTATCAAGCAGCTTGTCAGTCAGCATGAGCGCTTCACGACATTTATCGTAGATGGAACTCGCTTCTAACCAGAGATAACCGAGACCGGCGCAAGCGCTGAGGGCCCTGACTAAATCCGTGCTATGCGGAACCACGCCTTTCTTGCGCGAGTCGCTTAGCTTCTTTTCAGTGGGGGCGAGCGTTTTCTCTTCGCTCGTGTCGCTCACTTCAGTTTCCTCTCAAGCCTCTCCAGCTCTCGGCTCGACTGCATGATTTCAGCTTGCATGTATTCGATGAGGTAGAGCGTATAAGTCACCATGACGATCGCAAAACCTATATTCTTGATCGTCAACGATAGGTCCCGCGGGTTGAATTGCGGCGCAAAGCGCCCGAGCAGAAGCGCTGATATGTCGGCCAGCAAGAGGAAAGCTACCACAGGTCCAGAGACCAGGACGGCGGTACGTATGATGCTGTCGAGCACGCCCCACAACTCCAGTGTCCCTTGCATGCTCAGCGTGGGTCCAAGCTGATAAGCCGGCCAAACCAGATAGCTGCCGTAAAGCCCGCTGATCATGGTTTGCAGCCCCCCCGATACGACGAAGATCGTGGTCGCGGTGGTCCCGATAAGAAGTCCCGTCGCCGAAGCCTGACTGCGTGTCGCGGGATCGGCGGGAGTGACCACGCTGCTGATGCCCCGTTGCGCGTCGATGAACTCGCCGACGGCCTGAAGACTCCAGAGGGGAATACTGAGGAGGGCGCCGATCAGTAGGCCGACACACGTCTCCTTAAGACCGAGTAGCGGGATCTTGAGCAGACGAGTGTCCGGATCTAGCTCCTTCAGGCCATCGGCGATGTGCGCCAAGTATGGTAGTTCGAGCGCGACGGCAAGGCAACCGCGGATCAGGCCGCCGATCTGCGGACGCGTAAATACCGGGAGCACCAGCATGATGCCCACGGGGCGGGCCGCACCAAGGCCGGCAGCAACGACGAGTTCGATGGTCGCCTGGATCAGACTTGGCGTGTCGGCGGTTGACAGATCATACATGACGGCTGCTGCTAGTAGCCCGTCGTGAGCGCGGGAAAATCAGTGAAGATCTGCTTGGCTTGTTCGATGAGCGGGGCGCTCAGCACCGGAGCAAACAAACCTATAATCCCAACAATGACCAAAAGCTTCACAGTCAGTGGCAATGTCTGATCCTGGATCTGCGTTGCCGCCTGGATGATGCCGATGATGGTTTCGGCGACCGCCGCTGCAATGAGCGGAGGCAGAACCCAGGTCATGAAAAGCACCAGTGATCGGCTCATATAAGGAAGAATAGTGGCCTCATCCATGCTCACCCTCCGGGTGTTGTATAGCTCAGCACTAGCCCGTGCATAAGCCGCGACCAGCCGTCAATCGCCACGAACAGAAACAGCTTGAAAGGAACTGAGATCACTGTCGGAGACACCATTGACATGCCCATGGCCATCAGAATGGTCGTTACGATCAGATCGATAGTGATAAACGGAAGGTATAGTAAAAACCCGATTTCGAACGCACGCTTGAGTTCTGAGATTAGAAAAGATGGGACGAGAATGACAAAATCATCGGCCGTCGCTCTGCCGCGCATCTCTTCCGGCCAGACACGCTCGGTCGAGGACAGGAAGAAGCCTCGCTGTTCTTCATTGGTGAAGTTCTTGAGATAGCCTCGCAGCGGCTCCTGCCCCACTTTCGCAGCGGCTACCCAATCCTCGAGCGTTTGATAGCGGAGCTGCAGATCGGCGACTCGATTGTAGCTCTGCTCAAAGACGGGGGCGCTCGTGAAGGCGGTGAGCATCAATGCTGCGCCGTATAGAACGATGTTCGGTGGAATCGATTGGGTCCCAAGCGCATTGCGAACGAGGAAGAGAACGACAGACACCTTTACGAACGCCGTGGTCGTGACGACAGCGAAGACCAACAAGCCGAGCGCGGCCGTGACCGCAAGAAGCGGCAGTATTGCTGGTTCAATGTTAGTCATTGCCCACTAACCCGCCACGCAGTCTAACGCCGAGCTCGTCCCCAATACGTACTATGTCGCCACTCCCGATGCGTACGCCGTTTGCAAGGATATCGACGGGGCCGTCGACCGGCCGGCCAAGTTCGAATACATATCCTTTGCTGATGCTTCTCAGGGCTCCCAGCGTGATGGGCCAGCGGCCGCATTCAAAGACAAGCGAAATCTCAATATCGTCGAGATCGGCTTCCGAAGGCGGCTGCTGTAAACCGGGCAGTGTCGTCATATGCGCATACTCCAGAGGGCGCGGCCGCAAGCGAAACGGTCCGTGCAGGATCAGGCGGTTGCCAGTGACATCTGCCGCGGCCCATAACGGGCCGGCAGTGAGGATGATTTGACCGCGGGCGAATGGCATTACATCCGGCAACAAAGCGTCGCCCTTACGTGTTTTGCGAAGAAGCGAGGCTGACGCCCGGAGGGAGCCGACCTCTCCTGCAACTGTAACGCGTAGCTGTGCGGGGACCTCACACAACTGTCGCGGCAATTGGCCGAGCAGCTCGCCTAAGGCGCGGAACGCCGGCGGTATCGGTCCGTCAAGAGGCGAGAAAAGAAATAGGCGACCTTTGCCCCTGACCGGACCGTAGATGATGTCGAGTTCGATATAAGGCCCGTTCTTCTCGGCCTTTCCAACATGAAGGAGTCGCAGTTGCTGCTCTGTCTCGGTCTCCAGGTGCGCGAGCAACGGTTCAAGTGCAAGTTCGAGAACCAGCGAACGACTTGGCTCGGAAAGTAAAGCTAGGCTACTCTGTACTGTCGAGATCAAGACCTCCGCAAGCGCATGCGGTATTGACAACACGAGCGCATCATCGCCGAGGCGCCAAACGCAATCGAGCATCGACAGAACCGGAGGTTCCTCCTGCCACACAACTCGTTCCAGTCGCACCGATAGCGGCTTGTCGCAAAGGTTACTCCGCAAAAAGGCGGAGGGCCGCACGTTTTTGTTGAGCCATGAGACGAGACTCTGGGTTAGACGCTGGGTCGGCTCGTACTTCGCGTATGCGTTCGTGCGAGTTGCAGGAGGCGACTGTACAGGGCAGCGCATTTGGTTCCCAACTGGACTAGCGGTCATCAAATTGAAAGCCCGCCACCAGCGTGGGCAAACCCCTCCCATGGCGAAGCAAGACTTCATCATCAGCCTCTAGCTCGGCTGTTACTTCCGAATGGATATCGGCCGCACGCCGGACGTTGGTCTCGATCTGTCGCCATTTATGAGTCGCTGCGGAACGCTTCGCCCAGTGCGCACGCCTCTCGGATGCCGCTATCTCGGCCTGCTTTTGAGTGATACGCGCCTCCTCAAGTGTGCGGCGTTTCGAGGCGATCTCAATCGCTAGCCTCTCAAGGGTGAGCTGGCAATGATCGAGTTCAACGACTGTCAAGGTACCGACCGACATCAACTGCTGGTAAACCTCCGCCTGGGCCTCTGTATGATGCTTTTCAGCAATTCCAAGTTCCTGCCATGCGTGCTCCGCGGCCGAGGTCGCGATATGACGCTTGGCTTCCATATTGGAGAACTCACTACGAGCACTGCGCTCGCGCATATCCTTCACTTGCCGCAAGCTCGAAACGTATATGCAACTCATGCGGTCAGACGGCACATCCATGTGACGGTTTCCTCAAAAGTGGACGCATCGTTTTCACCCTGGCGTAAAAACTCGCGCAGATCATCGATCGAAGCGACAGCTCGGTCCGTCAGCGGATCGCTGCCTTGCTTGTATTCGCCAACCTTGATCAAAAATTCGGCCTCTGCATGACGGGAGATAAGATCACGGAAGAGGGATGCTGCCTTGCGATGCGGTGCAGATACGACGGCATCCATGACGCGGCTGCGGCTCGACAGTACGTCGATGGCGGGGAAATGCGCCCGCGCCGCGAGAGAGCGTGAAAGAACGATATGACCATCGAGAATGCCACGCGTTTCCTCAGCGATTGGATCCCCCGTGCCGTCACCTTCCACAAGCACGGTATAGAAGGCGGTGATTGAGCCACGCTCACTCATACCAGCGCGCTCCAGCAAACCTGGCAACATTGCAAAGACAGAGGGAGGAAAGCCCCGGCGGGTCGGTGGCTCACCGGCAGCAAGCCCGATCTCCCGCATAGCGCGGCTAAATCGCGTCAATGAATCCATCATCAGAACGACGCGCAGGCCTTGATCGCGAAAATATTCGGCGAGCGCGGTTGCCGTATAGGCACATTGCGCCCGCTCCGTCGCTGAGCGATCGGAGGTTTCAACGACGACGACCGTACGGCGGAGGGCAGTCTCCCCAAGATGCCGCTCGATGAATTCACGCACTTCGCGTCCCCGCTCGCCTATCAGCGCAACCACGGTCACGTCAGCGAGCGCGCCTTTTACAATCTGCGACAGTAACGTCGACTTGCCGCCACCAGGCTCTCCATAAATGCCGATGCGTTGGCCCTCGCCGCATGTCAGAAGACCATCCAAGGCGCGAACACCGAGTGGCAGAGGGCGAGCGATGATGCACCTGGTCATTGGATTTGGCGCTTTGCCACGCAGCGGGCGCGTCTCCATGGCTTTGACTGCGCCCTTGCCATCGAGTGGACGGCCGAAGCTGTCGATCACCCGGCCAAGCAAATTGGGGCCGACCGGCACTTCGTGCATTCGGCCAGTGGCAACGACTTCTGCGCGGCCGGACATGCCTTGCAGGTCACCGATCGGCGTCAGCAATACGCCGTCCTGCAACAGACCGATCACCTCGGCCTCAAGCGACCATCCAGTGCGCGGATCCTTGAGCACACAAACTTCTCCAATACGAGCATCCGGCAAAACTGCATGGATCAGCGTGCCGATCGCACGCGTGATCCGCCCGCGTACGGCACGCGTGTCCACATGGCTTGCCGTAGTTCGCAGACGCGCCAGCGCCGCGTGCAGAGTCCCATCTCCATCAGGACAGCTATGGTCTGGTCTCGGCGCCGTCACTATTCGTCTGCCTCATGATCTAATCCAAACCCCAAACGCAGTGCGCGGAGCTGCGCGTCAAGTCCGAGATGGATATTGCCAAATTCGCTCCACAGCACGCATTCGTTCGCTGACAGCGCCGGGTCCGGAATAATTCGGACTGCCGGCCGGTCCTCCCGTCCGTCGCAGGCAGCAAATTCGCGCGTAAGCGCATCAGCATCCAGGGGGGACGCATGAAGGGACAGTTTCGCCCCGCCATATCTGTGCGAAATCGTGTGACGAACCGTCCTCACCAACATCTCGCCGGGATCGAAATCGCCCAGTAGATCAGTTACGATGTCCATCACAAGCGCTGACAGTTCCTGCTCCAAAACGGCCTTTCGTCGTGCCACTTCCGAGGCGGCCTGCGCGACCAGCTGTGCCATTTCCTCGGCGCCGGCCCTCACCCCCTCGGCATGGCCGCGGGCACGCTCCTTCTGATAAGCTCTGCGCGCCCAGCCGCGAACGCGCTTCAGATTGCGCTCGGCCACGGCACGCGCCTCGAGGGCGCTCTGCCAAATCTCGAGATCCCTCGCCGCTATGAGTGGCCCAAGGGGGCGGATGTGCGGAGCGACGGGCGGCGCAGTTTCGTCGTCTGTCATCCCGCTGGGGCCTCCCTCGCCAAATGGGCCAACACCGGCGAAAACAATTGGCCCGCGGCATCGCGGTGTTCAGTCGCCGGATTGTCGGCGGCCGTTCCGACAGCTAAGCGTAGAAGCACGCGGCGGCAATCAAGCGTTGACGCTTCATCGAGCCAAGCGCCGAGGCAGGCATGTCCGTCGTCTTCAATCGCTAGCGCGAGTTGTTGAGGATCAGCAATCAATCTGGTCGAAACCGCATGCGCTGCATGTCGGATCCCGAAAGCCTGCACCTCGGTGCCGACGTGCTCGACCAAAACGGCGACATCATGCTTTGAAATCAGCCTTGTCAGCGAACGGGCATGCCAAATGCCGCCGGCAAGCAGGGCAGCCCTGCTCGGATCATGCCCAAGGAGAAGGTCTGGCCCGAAGTCACCTCCGTTCAAGCCCATTTCATCTTCAAGCAGCAACGCTTGCAGTCTTATCTGCAGCCTAGGACTCTTCTGCAGTCGCACCAACGTCGCGGACGAGAGGTTCGCGTCAAGTCGCGCGGCAAGGCGGGTCGGATGAATCGTGGCAGCAAGCTTACGCATACCTACCGAGGCTAGATTCAGCGGATCATGCCGCTCGGCAGACGGATTCGGTCTCGTCACGTCGGATACCACACTACGCCGCATTAGGCTTAATCGCTTTGCGAATCATCTCCATAGCAGAGACAGCCGAGCGCCCACCAACAGCGCTAACTTTCTGAGATGATTGCCTGCGCTGACGCCCACGAGCGCTCAGCAAGACGCAGGACAGCACGCCGAATACAGACCCGCCGAGACCCATGCCAACCGCAACCAATGGCGTCGGAATGACTCCAGATGCTTGGGCGAGACCAGCCGCAGCCGCCGGTCGCGGCTCTAGTGCGGGCCGCTCGACTGAGACGAAAACAACAGCCACCTTGTCATAGGATAAGCCCTCGATGCTGTTGGCGACGAGCATTTTAATCTGCGGCAGCAAGATTGAGAGATTTGCCCTCGAGTCATGTCGGATAAAAACCGACGCCGAAGATGGCGTGGTGTCACGTCGCAACAGGTCGTTCTTTGGCAGAACAACGTGGACGCGCGCCGAGAGGACACCATCGATATCACTGATCGTGCGCGATAATTCCTCGCTCAGCGCATAGACGTAACGGGCGCGCTCCTCGATTGGCGAAGCAATCAGACCCGCCGCGCTGAACACTTCGCCTAGACTCTTGAAAGCGTGGCGCGGCAACCCTTCGCCATTCAGCAGGTCGATTGCGGAAGCAATCTGAGTCTGCTCGACCTGGATCGTGATAGTCCCGTCCTTAGCAGCAACGCGGAGCGCATCGACCCCGTTCTTGAGGAGGACCGCAAGCATCTCATTGGCCTCACGCTCCTGAACTTTCGTGTAGAGATCGGCTTTGCAACCAACCAGGGCAAGCAGGAGCGGCAGCAGAGCCAAAAGTTGAAGCCGCTTGCGGAATGGGCGCGCCTGACCGCTTTCGCGATCGATTAAACCAATCATTCGCCCCACTCAGCCCGCCGATATCAGCTTATTCAGAGATGAACCGAGGCTACCGATGCCATTTGAAATGAGTGTTACGTGGATGACGCTGTCAGAAACATCCTTCAGATTCGCCAACATCGCCTCGAAGTCACCTGCGCCACTGGGGGCGCCCGGCACACCTGCTTCCGCTTTGCCCGGTTGCAGCAAAAGGGGCTCCGACGTCGACCCGGTCTCCGCACCTTTTGGAACTGCATTGACCGGATACATCGCAGAAAGATTCTGGAGGATGCGATCGCCCAGCGGGCTCGCCTGTGTTGTTGCACGCGATACCTCGGATGTCGGCGGAACCGCCGCCGCTCCCGTTACTGGAGGCGCAAGGTCTTGAACCGAAGCCGCTTGCAAGAGACTCTGCTGAAACTGGACCTGCTCGTCGACCGCTGTTGCCGAACAGGCCTTGGACAGGCCTTCTAGATTACGAGAGATCGGCGCAGCGCCTAACATCATCATGGAAAGACTCGCTCTCATCGAGATGTGATACGACCAGCCGTTCAAGCAGCGGCTCAATGTCCTAGACAGGCCAGCTGACGACAAGCTGACGAGTTCGCCCGCACATCGCCATCTAAAGATCACGTTTCGCGTTCACGTACCGAACGTACTGCTGTTAGTTTAAGTCAAAGAGAACCATGAATGCTCATCCGATCCATAATCCCGCACGTTTTGAACGGAGTTCTGTGTGTCGCCGTTTTCGTTTCCGGCGGAACACAGATCGCGCGCGGCGCTCCCCTGTCGCTGCCCTCGACCCCTTATCGATATACGGTTCTGGACCAGGAGCTTTCTGCCGCGCTGCAGGAATTCGGCAACAACCTCAATATTAAAGTCACCATCAGCGCCGAGGTGAAGGGTCGGATTCGCGGGCACATGCCGGACCTGCCACCGCGCGAGTTCCTTGATCATCTGACTCAAGTCTACAATCTTCAATGGTATTACGATGGGCTCGTGCTTTACGTCTCTACCGCAAAGGAAGCGCAAACTCGTCTGCTTCTGCTAACTTCAATCAGCTGCGACGCGCTCAAGGCAACCCTCGATGCGCTCGCCATTTCCGACGAACGCTACATCATGAGATCGGCTCCGGGAAATGGCCTAGTCCTTGCGTCCGGTCCACCACGCTTCATCGCACTCGTGGATCAGACGCTCAATGGTCTTGTGGCGGAGGCGCAGGCGCGACCTCGCTCCATCGAGATGCCGTCTCGGGAATCTGTGCTGATGTTATATCGCGGCGCCTCCGCGACGATCGTTCGGGATGGGCGAACTGAAGCCCCGTACTCTTCAGAGATGCCGCGTCGGGAGGGTACCTTGCCTGCGCAAGGGCCGGGCCCAAGATGATACCGCTCAATCAGCCGTTACGCCGGTGTGCAAGGAGGCTGGACCGATCGTCTGATCAGACGCCGCACAAGCACGGCGAGACGTACGTCTCGTAAATCGGCTCCAGAACACGAGAATTGTCGCTGCGCGACCTTGTCCACCATCGGGATATCCGGTGGTAGTGTGCGGGAGGTTCTGCAAAAACTGAGCGGCTGAATCGGTCATAGTAAATCCGGTACTTGCGAAGATCACCGCCCCTAGCGGACCAAGGCCACCAAGACCGTGACGAAGATTAGGACGGATGGCTCTGCCGTCAAACAGCTTATTGCGTCGGAAAGGGATCCTGAAACCGCTGATCCAGGGTGCGGTGCAGGAAGCTCTCGAAGCCACGATGGCGGAGGCGCTGGACGCGGCGAGGCGCGGCTGGGCTATCGCTCCTACCGGCTCGCTGATCACCCCGGGTGAAGGTGCCGCGGGACCGTCAGGGGCGGTTCTCGACCGAGCTGTTCAACGCTATCAGTGCTCGGAGAGGGCGCTGGCGTTCGGACACCAGTCTTGAATGGTCGCGGTTTTGCGACTGCACCACATTTTGCGGCTTGGACGGGGCTCACACCGAGGGCACAGTCGAGCGGCTGGAAAGAATGGCTCGGGGCGGTATCAAAGACTGGAAATCGGCGACTACGGACGCTCTTGATCGTTGGTGCGACCTCAATCATCAAGCTTGGCAAGCGAGGCTTGAAAGTCCCGCTCTGGATTCGGACCATGCTGCAAAGACGGCCGGTCAAGGTCGTATCGGTCGCGCTCGCCAATAAGATTGCGCGCACCATATGGGCCTTGCTGGTCAGAGGCGGCATCTATCAGGCGCCGGCCGCAATGCTGAAATCCTAATCTTAAGAGCTCTCCGGCGGAAGAAAAAAGCTGCCGAGGAGGCAAGGTGCAAATCTGGATGAACCCCGAATGACGACATTCCCGGTCGCAATCAGACCGCCTGGCTCACTGCGCTTCGAGCGCGAGAAATTGATTGGCGGTTGCTTCCGCGGATATCATCGTGGCCAGCGGCCGGGCGCCGCGTTTACCGGTCGAATATATGACCGCACCGTCATCCCTTGTTCGACCAGAGAAAGATCTTGCAGCCCGGGCCAATGGTATGGACCCCGCCCTTGCGGCGGTGGAATCTCAAGCGTCAACTGCAGCGAAGGAGGATGTTATGCAGGTCGTTCGGATAGGTCTAGATCTGG
>NZ_JADPIQ010000073.1:0-27890 GCF_023073015.1 Bradyrhizobium sp. 87 | reverse complement strand
GATGGCGACGGCTTTCGCGCCGAAATCGTCAATCGCGGCGCGAAACCCGTCATTCCAAACAAATCCAACCGGGTAACCCTCCACAGCTTCAGCAAGCGCCTCTATAAAGGGCGCAATGTTATCGAGCGCTGTTTCTGCCGGCTCAAGGATTTCAGGCGTGTTGCTACTCGCTACGACAAACTTGCCAGAAACTTCTTGGCCGCCGTCCACCTCGCCGCTCTCGTCGCTTATTGGATCAATTGAGTCTGAACCCTAACACTCGCAGGAAAACGATAATCGGCAATCTTCTCGCTCGGAGGCCCATGCATCCAGCTGAATTTCTTGGTTTTACGCAGGAGTTCTTCGCCAAAAAGGGGAAGCCCCGCTAGCCTGCGTACTGACTGCATTGTACCGCGCATCCGGTCTTAAACTCGCAAGCGCGTAACGGGCTCGAAGGTAGGATGGCCCGGGACAAAGCCTCTCAAGGTATTCGTTTCGCTGGACAGTCGACGTGCTTAAGATGAACAGCTTTCGTGCCATCCGGGAGCTTTCGGTAGTCGCCCCTTTCTACTGCCTCCAGCGTTCCGCAACTGGCTCGCGGCTGAGAGCCCCGATTGCAAGAGCCAAGCTAAAGGGATCGATCGCGGGATTGCGGCCACTCACGTAGAAATTGCCAAAGAGGTGTTATGAAGAACAAATCGACCTTCTAACGCTTCGGGAATGGGCAATGATCCTCCTCACTAACAACCAATAATTCGACACAACCGCCTCTAGATGACCTTGCCCCCTGGACTTAATCCAGATTGAAGTTCGCTCTGGCCCATATGAGGACCAGAGCATGAAGCGCAGCCGCTTTACGGAAGAGCAGATCATCGGGATTTTGAAGGAGCACGAGGCTGGCGTGTCGGTTGTCGATCTGTGCCGGAAGCACGGCGTCAGCGATGCCACATCTACAAATGGAAAGCCAAGTTTGGCGGGATGGAGGTCTCGGAGGCCAAGCGGCTGAGGACGCTGGAGGATGAGAACACGCGGCTGAAGCGGCTTTTGGCCGACGCCATGCTGGACAATGCGGCGTTAAAGGACCTCCTGGGAAAGAATGTATGACCCGCCCCGCCCGTGCAAGGTCGTTTAATGAGGACGATGCAGTCTGCACAAATGTATCCGGCCTCTTGCAAGTGGGCCGCTGTTGCGGTCAGGCCATGATGAGATCCGCGCGTGCCGTTCCCAGATAAATGGTTCGGGCTCGAAGCCCGCTTTTTTGCACAGAGTTTACGGCGCGCCGATCGACTGTTTCGTCATCACCTTCACGAACCTCGCAGTCTGGAACAAACGGATCAGCTAAAGGCCGGATCCCGCCGTTCGTAGCTTGCGCCGGGCTTGGTCATCACCACCCATGCGATCCGCGCAATCTTGGCCGCCAAGGCGACGGTGACCTTGTTAGTGTGCATGCGTGCCTGAAGTCCATCAAGCCACGCGCCAAGGCGGTATCGCGAGCGATCAAGATGAGTCACGCAGGAACGGGCGCCATGGATGATCATCCGGCGCAGATATCGATTGCCGCGCTTGCTTATCCCCAGCAGCTTCGTTTTGCCTCCCGTAGAATATTCTCTCGGGACAAGACCTAGCCAAGCTGCCATATCGCGGGCCTTTTTGAACTGGCGGGCAGATCCAGCTGCTGCCAAAAGCGCCGTCGCGGCCAGCGGACCAATGCCCGGGATGGTCATCAATCGACGTGCGGTATCGCTTTGAGAGGCAATTGCCTCAATCTCGCGGTTGACCTCGGCAATCCGCAGCTCCAGCTGCCGCAGCTCGTCGAATGTAGATGCAAGAATGCGACGCATCGCCGAGGTTAGATCATTCGACTGATCGGCCAAAACCCTCGGCAGATCAGCCTTGAACTTGCCGGCGCCCTGGTGAATAGCGATCCCATATTCCAGGCAAAAAGCGCGCATCTGATTGATGAGGCACGTCCGTTGCGACATCATCCGATCGCGAACACGATGCAGCGCTTGCAGGTCAATGTGCTCAGGCGACCTTAGCTCGACGAAGCGCATCGTTGGTCTCGTCACGGCTTCGGCGATCGCCGCGGCATCGATGATGTCATTTTTGTTGGACTTCACATATGGCTTCACGAATTGAGCTGGATAATGCGAACGGTGTGCCCCATGGCGGCGATCTTGCGGGCCAACCATTGCGAGCCGGAGCAGGCCTCCATCCCCACCAAAGCCGGCCCTGCACGTTCGAAGAACTGCAAGAGCGTATCGCGCCGAAAGGTCGCCTTCTGGATCGGCATTCCGGCGGCGTCGAGCCCAACGACGTGGAAAAGGTTCTTGCCAATGTCGATCCCAAACACCGTTGCCGGCCTGGGCTTGTTCCGTGTCCTCATTGCTTCCTCCTTTCAAAAGCCAACTCAGTCTGACTGAGAGGACGGGGCGGGTCATCCCATTAGTGGTGACGCCCGCGGGGAAGCGGAAAGCTGTCGCCCATCTCGTGGACGCCCACGGGATGAGCGAACGGCGGGCGTGTAAAGCCATCGGCTGTTGCCGCATGACCATCAGATATCGGACGACCCGGGCGGACGACGCGGCCCTACGCCAACGCATGAGAGCGATTGCCGAGGTGCGCCGTCGCTTCGGCTATCGGCGCCTGCATGTTCTGCTCAGGCGGGAGGGCTATCTGGTCAACCACAAGAAACTGTTCCGGCTCTACCAGGAAGAGAGGCTCGCGGTCCGTCGCCGTGGTGGCCGCAAGCGGGCGCTCGGGACCAGGGCGCCGATGGTGGTGCCTATAGCGCCGAATGACCGCTGGTCGCTCGACTTCGTCTCCGACCAGCTCACCGATGGCCGCCGCTTCCGCATCCTGACCGTGGTCGACGAGTGCACGCGCGAATGCCTAGCGTTGGTGGCCGACACCTCGCTGTCGGGCTCCCGGGTGGCGCGGGAGCTGGACCGGCTGATCATCGAGCGCGGCAAGCCCAAAATGGTGGTCAGCGACAACGGCACCGAATTGACCAGCAACGCCATCCTGACATGGGCCGATCAGAGCCGCGTCGCCTGGCATTACATCGCGCCCGGCAAGCCGACGCAGAATGCCTTCATCGAAAGCTTCAATGGCCGTCTCCGAGACGAATTGTTGAACGAGACGCTGTTCACGTCGCTGGCCCAGGCCCGGGTCGAACTCGGACATTGGCGGGCCGACTACAACGATACGCGACCTCACTCGCAACTCGGATGGAAAACACCATCGGAGTTTGCCTTCACCTGCAACCCGCGACGGGATCTGGAGCTGCGCTATGCCGATGGCTCCGCACCAGCTCCCGTCGCTACCACCGCCCATTCGGGTAAATCCAACAGCCGGGGCGAACTCAGGACTGGATAAAACTTGGGGGCAACGTCATAGAATACCGGCCTAACATTGGCAGCCCACTATGCTGCGAAAACGAACCTACAAAGTCCCTGCAGGTCCGCATCGCGTCAGGGCCTCGGTCTCCAAACTCAGATCTCGAAAATGACCCGCGGCAGCTTTGAGAACGCCTCGGCGCCAGTGTTGGTGACCCGGAACGTCTCGCTAATGACGTAACCGAAGTCTTCGTCGATCCAATTCCCGAGCATCAGATGAAAAGTCATATTCGGCTTTAAGACTGTGCGGTCGCCTTCCTTGAGGCTGGCCGTCGGTTCTGTCCAGTCGATTCCGATGGCGTAACCGCACCGTGATTCCTTTTGCACGCCGTGCTTTTTCATGGCCGCGTTGAATGCGGTGGCGACATCGCCGCAGATGGCCCCCGGTTTGACAGCAGCGAGTGCGGCCTCTAGACCTGCCACCTCAGCTTCATGGACGCGGCGCAAGCGGTCTGAAGGCTTACCAATTGACATGGTTCGCATCAGCGCCGACGTGTAGCCATGACGCACTCCGGCAAATTCCAGATTGATTTGCGATCCTTGTCGGAAAGCATCCTCGGTCCAACGAATATGGGCCGTGGCCGAACGCGGCGAGGCGCACAGGAAGAAGCCCGCAAGGTCCGTGCTTGGCTTGCCATCAACGCCGTGCACCAGTGCCCCGATGATCTCAGCGGCCGCGTCTGCCTCTCTGACGCCCGGACGGATAACTTCTGTCGCTCTCGTCATGCCAGCATCGGCGTTCGCTGCGGCCTCCCGCATGACGGCGATTTCGAGATCGGATTTAATTCCCCGGATCCAGTGGACTCCATTAGCGAAATCGACAATCCTCCCTTTCGAAATTCTGACCTTGAATTTTTCGGCTGTTTGGGCCGAGATGGCCTTTGTCTCAAGCCCGACTCCCCCGCTAGCAAGGCCCTTGTCATGCAGGAAGTCGATGATCGAATCGAAACCGTCCAAGTCGGGATTGGCGATGAGATCTTCGGCATAACCGATGACGCGGCTGCTATCGAAGAACATTTGATGCATCGCCGCCGGTGCATCCATGCGCCGCGTGAAAAAGGTCGGCTCTTCTTCCTTTAGCGAAAGGATCAGGCCTTGCGGCACGTATCCGGATTTGCTGGTGTAGCCGGAGAGATACGTGATGCTGGCCGGACTTGTGACCATCAGCACGTCGATCTCGCGCTTTTCCATTTCCGCTTTAACGGCGGCGATTCTTCGTAGATATTCGGTTCGCGGGAACGCCTGCGGCGCTTTTGGCATTGCCATGAGTTTTACTCCTTTTGTTGGGCATTGCGTTCTTCAGTTGTGACGGCAGATCACTGAATTTCGGTTCTGCGCAATATCCTCTGCCGCTTGCTTCAGTTCGGCCAAGCGCCTCTATCGCGCAAATTGTGAGGAGATGCGCACCCCGCGCGGGCCGGCTTCGCGAGCCGCACACAAGGCTGTTCTTTGGGGACAAAGCAGCACTTGCTTGCGCTCTCCTCCGTCTCCTTTCTTGGAAGACGAGTTAGGATACTTGCGTCGCATACATGTTTAAGCCCCATTTCCGCGTCGTGGGTACGAATTCCTGCACGAGATGGGTCATTTCACAAAGATTTCTCCACGCCCAAATCAAGGCGCAAATGCTGGCCCGACCTCTCATGCGTCTTGCAAGAGGGTAGGGTCCGCTGTCAGAGTATCACCCGAGGTTCAGTCTCGGATCGTCAAACTGCTCAGGGCTTCACGATCTCGACACTGGTTGGGATTTGCCGGCCGCCGGGCCAAACAGCACCTTGGCTTTTAGCAGCCTCGGACTCGCGCTCTGGTTCTGTTCGAAGGCTTCGGGCCTAGCGGATCTCGCCCCCCAATGTCACCTATTCATGACATAAAAACTTCGAATTTTGCGGAATTAGAGCCGAATTTCGGCTATGCTGGGGCTCACTCCAGAGAAATTCCCTCCATGAGGGGGTGCATGCTCTCGAACAATCAGACATGCACCTTCACAAGGGAGAACGAAGATGTCCAGATCACGCCGCGAATTCTTGAAAGGCGCTGCCTCGACTGCCGCTCTTGCTGCTGGCATCTCCTTAGCGGGTGTTACGGGGGCTCGGGCCGAAGAGACAATTACTGCCGTCGAATGGGGTGGCAACTACGGCAATGAAATGAAGAAGCTTGCAGCCAAGCAGTCTGACGTCAAAATCAACTGGCAATTGCATGCTGGTGGCGCCACGGCCATCCTCCCGAAGATCAAAGCAAAATGGCCAAACCCCGGTATAGACCTTTTGACCGGATGGGATCCATCGTGGCAAATAATTGCCCGTGAGGGCTGGGCAGAGCCCGTAACACCGGAAAAAGTTCCTAACTTAGCAGACATTCCGCAAAAGCTGCTGGTCAAAGACAGCGCGGGAAATATTGTAAACATTCCCCGCACCATCACGGCGATGATCTGGTTCTATCGGGAAGACAAGGCCCCATTCCAGATCGCCAAGATCGGCGATCTCTTGGACCCCCGATTGAAAGGGAAGATTTGTTTCCCCGTTCCCTCACTGGGCTCCAACCTCCAGATGCTGACGCTGGCCCTGCACAACGGCGGTGACGAAAGAAATATGGAGCCGGCTTGGGAGTTCATGAAGAAACTCGCGCAGAGCGGAAACATTGGGCGCGTCGCAAACGCGGACAGTGACATCACCAATTCGATCACGTCGGGAGAGACTTGTATCACCATGCAAGGTGGCGCCGGCCCCATTGAGCGGGGACGCGATTTTAGAATCCGCTACTTGAGCAAAATGGATAAAGGATCAGGATTCCGGACGTTCGTTTACCACGAGGGATGGTGCGTTCTGCGGGGCGGACATACCGACGCGGCATTCAAGTTCGCAAACTTTGCAATCGGCCCGGAAACGAACACGGAGTTCAACCAGGCTGTCCGCGCGGTTCCCGTAAACGTCAAGTCAAAGGTGGTGGATGAAATCAAGCCCATCTCGTTCAACAACGAGGAGATGGAAAAATATGTCTATATTCCGGATTGGGCTTATCTTTCCACGCAGACGGACGCCTGGATGAAGCGCTGGGAGCAGGAGATCGCACCACTGCTTTAGCTGCTGCACGATTGTTAGCCTAGGCTGTAAGCCTTTCAGGCTGGAGAGAACGAATGAAGGCTGCGAGACCTAAAATCCTGCTTCTGCTCCCGGCAGCAGCAGTATTCGCTCTCTTCCTGGTCGTGCCGATGTTGATGGTGCTCACTGAGAGCTTCCATACATTCGAGCCGGGTCGCATTGGGTCGGTAGAAGGAGCTCCGCTCACTCTGGCAAACTATGCGGAGCTCTTTTTACCGGTCTATGGGCAGTACTTTGCCCAGACATATTTTTTGGCATTCTGCGCGTCCGTCATCGCGATCATGTTTGCTTTTCCGATTGCCTATTGTATTGCCAGAATTGCGTCCGCAAGAGTCCGCAAAGCGTCGATCTCCGCAATCGTCGGGCTCATGTTCCTGAGCGCCCTCGTTCGGGTCTATGCGCTCCAGCTAACATTCGGCTCCGCCGGAATACTCGCTCCGCTCGTGTCTGCCGTCGACATCAACACCAATGGCCGGCCGTATATCAATTTCGTCATCGTCGCGGGATTGCTTCACTATGCGATACCCATGTCGATTCTGATCCTCATCGGAGCGATACAAAACCTCAACCCGCGCTTGACCGAAGCGGCTCAGTCACTTGGCGCCTCAGCGCTAACATCTCATATCACTGTAACAATACCTCTGTGCATCCGCGGAATAGTCTCTGCGTTTTTGGTCTCGATGACCCTGGGTGTAAGCGCCTTTGTAATACCCTGGGTTTTGGGACGAGGACGCGTGCTCTTCATTTCGAATCTCATCTACAGCCGGTTTAGCGAAATCGCCAATTATCCAAGCGGCGCGGCGATCTCAATTGTCATGATGGCTCTTTCGCTACTTCTGATCTTCATCATGTCCAGACTGGCGACGTCGCTTGAGCGAGCGTGAGAATAAGATGCTTAACAACAACGAGACGCTCGGCGCGGAAACGGCGTTCGGCACGAAAGGCGTTGCGCGCGCGAAAACGGTGCCTCGCGAGCGGACCGCTGATGCCATTCTTGCCTTCGGCGTGGCCACCATCATCGCCATAACAGCACTTTTCTTGTTGTTCCCAGTCATCGTAACCATCTTCATGGCTTTTGACGCGCGCGACTATATTGGCCCGTTCCCTCCAGCAGACCTATCGACGCAATGGTTCGTCCAGCTGCTCCAAAACAACTATCTGTGGTCAGCATTCAACACGAGCCTGCTACTGGCAGTTGCTACGACCATCGCTGCGACCATAATTGGAGCAATGGCAGCTCTAGGGACAAGCTGGATGTCTCCTCGATGGCGCGACCTTTTGACGACGACGTTTCTGTCGCCTCTCGTTCTACCCGGGGTCATCATTGGCTTTGGCCTGCTCATGTTCCTTTCACGCTTCGATCTGCTCCCGGTCTTTCCAAAGCTGTTTGCCGGGCACCTTATCATCACGATTCCATTTACGATTAGAATGACACTGGTTGGCCTTTCCGGAATCAGTGAAGCGCTTCGTGAGGCAGCTCTATCCCTTGGTGCGAACGAGCGCCAAGTGTTCTTCACAGTCACTTTGCCACTCGCCAAGAACGGTATTGCTGCCGGTGCAATTTTTGCCTTTGCGACCTCAATGGATGACGTGGCGATCAGCCTATTCCTGAGTGACTTCAATACATACACGCTGCCTGTTGCGCTCACGAGTTTGATCAGATCGAGCTTTGATCTCACGATCGCGGCGGCCGCCGTGGCGCTGATGGGCCTTACGCTTGTTCTGCTGATCGTGCTGGACCGCGTGCTAGGGCTCGAGCGAGCAATTGGACATAGAACCTATAGGTCTCGGTGATGAATGTTCTTGAATTGAAAGACATCACGAAAAGGTACGGCGGCTTCACCGCAGTTGACGACGTGTCTCTGGAGATAGAGCAAGGAAGGGTCCTTTCTCTTCTGGGGCCAAGCGGTTGCGGCAAGACGACGACTCTGCGCATCATTGCCGGTTTCACCGCGCCAGATGGCGGAACCGTCCGAATCGCGGGGGAGGACGTTGGGCATCTAAAGCCGTATGAGCGGAATGTAGGGCTTCTGTTTCAGGATTATGCACTCTTTCCCCACATGACAGTGGCCCAGAATGTAGCCTACGGACTGCGGTACCGAGGATCCTCTGCTGCGGCGATTCCGTCTCGGGTCAGGCAGATGTTGTCGCTTGTACAACTCTCCGGGATGGAGACCAGATATCCCAATCAGCTGAGCGGCGGACAGCAGCAGCGCGTTGCGCTTGCCCGAGCGCTCGCAACGGATCCCAAAATTGTTCTTCTCGACGAACCCTTATCCGCACTTGATGCTAAGCTTCGTCTCGAATTGCGCATCGAGCTGAAGGAGATTCTCCGATCAGTCGGCGCCACCACCATCGTTGTTACCCACGATCAAGAGGAAGCCTTGAGCTTGGGCGACGAAGTCGTCGTCATGCATTCAGGCAGGATTGTTCAGCGTGGCACGCCGACGCAGATTTATGAGAGCCCAGCCGACAAGTTTGTCGCCGAGTTCGTAGGAAGGTCAAACTGGTTCAATGGAGCGCGAACCGGCTGTTCAAATCAGGGCCTCAGCTCCTTCGTCGCCAATGGTGGCGTTGAGATTCGAGCACGATCGTCGCAATCGGGCCACTCCAGCACTGCCGATCTTTGCGTGCGACCAGAAAATATTGAGCTATTGACTGGCGCCGCGCCGGAGCCGCTTCAAGACGCAGAGCACAACGTTTTGAGGGGGGTGGTTCTCGATGTGGCGTCTCTTGGGGCCGACGTGCATGTTGTCGTCGAGCTGCCCGAGAAAGGGAGGCTGTTGGCGATCCGCAAGAACGTCGGGAGGACGCCGGGAGTTGCGCCTGGGCAGCCGGTGCTTGCACGCTTTTCAGTCTTGGACGTTCTTGTATTCTAGGATGGATCGCTCATCGGCAGCCACCGTCTTCCGCCGATAGAACTGTTTTAATCGGTCGGCGGCCTGCTGATCCTGGCGTCATTGCGGAACCAGACGCGCCGTAGATATCCTGGACCGTGCAGATGCTACCGAGAAAAGGTTGGCCAATGCGCAATGTAGACGGACCCTGCAGCGTTCAGTCCACACGTTCCATTTCAATACTCTTCGATACGGAAGGATACACCATCTATATGAGCAGACACCAGGTCGAAGCATCGTCCAGGCCGGTGCAGTCTCAAATGGCTCGGACGCATAACAGCTCGTTCGCGCCGTTCTTCGCGATCGACGTCGCGATCAAGAGACCCTGCTCAAGCCTAATCGGTTGCAAACAACGCAGTCGCATATTCTTCTGCAACTTCAAGCCGCAGCTTGAGCCGTCCAAGGTAAAAAAGTGGCACAAGCTATGCTATGGTGTTCTTGCTTCCGCGCTTGATCGTGCCAGAGAAGGTAAACAAGGTCCGCTTTCCAACCGTCAATTGACCGTGCACGAAGATCAGCGAGCCGCCGGCGCGCGTAACTCGTCGTCTGTGAAGTTTGGCTAAGCGACTGAGCCAGAATCGCATTCGTGGTTGTGGACTGTTTTTGGATTGCAGGGTTTTGATCCTTCGGGCATCAGAACCCTGCAATTTCATTTTCAGGATTCCGTCGAATCACCGGACATGATTCCGTGGTGGCATCGGAGGTGGCGATGCGACCGAAGAAGCACAGGACGACGGGATCGGGCGATCTGTTCCGGGCCAGGCTGGACCAGATCATCAACATGAAGCACGAGCTGGTTCAGCTCGCCGGCAAGGTCGATTGGGACTGGATCGACGGCGAGATCGCACCGCTCTACAGCGAGAACGGCCGGCCCGGCATCACGACCCGCTTCATGATCGGGGCTGCTACTGCTCAAGCACATTTACGGCCTGTCCGATGAGGGGGTGTGCGAGCGCTGGGTCCACGACCCGTATTTCCAGTACTTCACCGGCGAAGAGTTCTTCCAGCACGCCTTCCCGCACGAGCGCTCGGACCTGAGCCACTGGCGCAAGCGGCTCGGCGACAAGCTGGAACTGCTGCTGGCCGAGAGCCTGCGGGTGGCGCACGAGGCCGGCGCGTTACGCGGCCAAGACCTCAAGCGGGTCACAGTCGATACCACGGTGCAGCCAAAGGCCATCACCTTCCCGACCGATGCCAAGCTGCTGCACGCGGCGATCAAGGGGCTCAACCGTCTGGCGAGGAAGCACGGGTGCCGATTCCGAGGCGATCGCGCGCACTTTGGAGGTAGGAGAACCTGATCGTTGGGGCATTTTCCGGTCGGATAGCGACCGGAGAAATGGATGCCGACGAGGAGGGTTACGATGCGCCACGTGCGCGAGATTTTGCGTCTGAGCCTGGAAGCAGGGCTATCGACGCGGGTGATTGGCGAGCGTTCCGGGGTCGGGGCGACGACGGTCCGGGATATGCTGAAGCGGTTTGCCCGCTCCGGGCTGAGCTGGCCAGTCCCTGTGGAGATAAGCGATGCCGACCTGGAAGCGTGCCTGTACGGCTTACCTGAGGTTAAGCCCGGCCGGCGCAAGCAGGCGGAACCGGACTGGTCGGCGGTGGCACGTGAGCTGAAGCGCAAGCATGTGACGCTGCAGGTTCTGTGGGAAGAATATATCGCCGCGCACCCGGGTGGCTATCGCTACAGTCGTTGGTGTGACCTGTTCCGGCGCTGGGAAGGCCGCCTGCCTCTGACGATGCGGCAGAACCACGTGGGCGGCGAGAAGATGTTTGTCGATTACGCCGGCGACAGGGTGCCGGTTGTAGTCGACCGCCGGACCGGTGAGGTGCGCGATGCCCATCTGTTTGTGGCGGTGCTGGCGGATCGAGCTTGTCATTTGCCTGCGCGACGTGGACCGAGCAGTTCGCCGACTGGACCGAGGCGCACAATAGCGCCTTCGCATTCTTCGGCGGCGTGGCCCATCTTCTGGTCCCCGACAACGCGAAGGTCGCGGTGATCAAGGCGTGTCACTTCGATCCGATGGTCAACCGCAGCTATACCGACATGGCGCGCCATTACGGCACGGCGGTGCTCCCGGCGCGGCCGAGGAAGCCGCGGGATAAGGCGAAAGTCGAGGCCTGCGTCGGCATTGTCGAACGCTGGATTCTGGGCCGCTTGCGTAACCGGATCTTCTGCAGCCTGGCCGACGTGAACGCTGCGGTCGCCGAGTGCATCGCCGATCTCAACGACACACGGGTGCTGCGCCAGTACAGCAAAACGCGGCGTCAGCTGTTCGAGGAGATCGACGCGCCGAACCTCAAGCCGCTGCCGAGCGAACCGTGGATCCATGCTGAGTGGAAGCGTTGCCGGGTTGGGCTCGATTATCACATTGTGATCGAGCACCACCATTACTCGGTGCCGTGGCGCTTCGCCCGCCGCGAGGTCGAGGCCCGCATTACCGCACGCACCGTCGAAATCTTCCTTGATGGCGAACGCATCGCCACCCACATGCGTGGAAGCGGCAACGGGCGGCATACGACGATCCCCGAACATATGCCGTCCAGCCACCGGCGCTACCGTGAATGGACACCGTTGAAAATCCGGGAAGGAGCTGCGCGGATCGGGCCAATGCTGTCGCTGCTGGTTGAGAATATCATCGAGGATCGGCCGCATCCCGAGCAGGGCTACCGTTCATGCCTCGGCATCATCGGACTGGAGAAGCGCTTCGGCGCCGAACGCCTGGAAGCGGCCGCGCGGCGCGCGCTGGAGATCCAGGCGCGCAACTATCCCTCGGTCAAATCGATCCTTGAGAAGGGGCTCGACAAGATCCCGGTGCGCAAAGCCCCGGAGCAAACGCCGATCTTCCACACCAACATCCGGGGCCCCGGATATTACCACTGAAAGGACTGCAATGCTCAAACACCCGACTCTCGAACTGCTGGGCCAACTCGGTCTGGCAGGCATGGCCCATGCGTTCATCGAACTTGAAAGCAACGGCGATGTCGCCAACCTCAGCCACGCCGAATGGCTTGCCCTTCTCCTCGATCACGAGGCGACCTACCGCAATGACCGGCGCCTTGCGCTTCGCCTTCGTCATGCCCGGCTACGCCACCACGCCGTGCCCGAGGACGTCGATTACCGCGCGGCGCGCGGTCTCGATCGCCGACTGTCCGACAGGCTGATCAAGGGCGACTGGATCGCCGCCCATGAGGGCTTGGCCATTATCGGGCCGGCCGGCGTCGGGAAGAGTTGGTTGGCCTGCGCCATCGGCCACAAGGCTTGCCGTGACAATCGCTCGGTCCACTACGCCCGGCTGCCGCGCCTGATCGATGACCTGTCCCTGACCAAGGGTGACGGCCGCATCGCGGCGCGCATGAAAAGCCTCGCCAGGGTCGATCTCCTCATCCTCGAGGATTGGGGGCTTGCACCGCTCGACGGTAATGCCCGTCACCACCTGCTCGAAATCCTCGAAGACCGGTACGGGCGTCGCTCAACGCTGGTGACCAGCCAGCTCCCGGTGGCCCGCTGGTTCGATCTGATCGGGGATCCCACCTACGCCGATGCAATCCTCGACCGCCTGGTTCACAACGCTCACCGGCTCGAACTCAGCGGCGAATCCATGCGCAGGTCCACCATCCCCGCTGCCGCTTGACCGGACCCCAAACACGGTGACATCTTGCCACGACGATCAGGTGCTCCACCTGCGCGCGATCAGATCGGAAAGCTGCGCGGCATCAGATCGGAATACATGCGCGCCATCGTCGGAATCGGCACACGGGATCAGGCTGCGGCAGTCCTATCTTCGCATTGCCAAGACCGCGGCCATGATGGCTTCCCGCTACGCCCATGCCAAACAGTTCAGGCGCCATCAGCGGCAGTTGCGTCTCCTGCGCAGCCGGCTGGGCCGGATCATCCGCGATATCCGCCGCAAGATCGAAGGTCAGGCAGTGCTGGAGAACGCCTTCGCCCTCCCGCTTGGCCGGGCCTCCCAGATCCGCTCGCAGCAGCAGCGCCAGCGCGGCTGGAAGCTGTATTATCGGCAAGGGCAAAGCAGCTGCGCCTTACGAGTTCGGTGTCAAAGCCTCCATCGTCACCAACAACCGCCGGGCTCCCGGCGGCCTGTTCGTGCTGCACGCCAGGGCGCTCCCCGATAACCCGTACGGTGGTCACACCTTGCGGGACGTCATCGACCGCACCGAGACAATCACCGGCTGTGCGATCGAGCGGGCCTATGTCGACAAGGGATACCGCGGCCATGACGCGCAGAACCCGCGCCGTGTCTTCATCTCCGGCCAGAAGCGCGGCGTCTTCGGTGTCATGAAGTGCGAGCTGCGCCGCCGCTCTGCCATCGAACCCATTATCGGACACCTGAAGGCCGATGGTCACCTCGGCCGCTGCTACCTCAAAGGCCGCGCCGGCGATGCGGCCAACGTCATCCTCTCTGCCGTCGGCCACAACTTCCGCCGCATCCTCGCCTGGCTGAGGGTTCTTTGGTGCCTCTTCCTGGCCACCCTCATCGCAGCCACAAGCGACCGTTCATCGCTTCAACCGGGTTATTAACGGACGACTAACTCCGCCGGTACCCAGGATGGGGTCGCCCTCCCGTCCGGCGTCCAGAAACTGGCAGCCGAATCGACTGTTACGCCCGTCTCCTGAAGCACAGGCGCGGCTATCGCAAAAGGCAATCGCCAGCGAACGTCATGAAACAGCCGCCATGGACGTTCCTAGCGGCGTTCGGGTGCTTCTTCTGAACCCGAATGGCGCAGCCAATTGAGCCATCCGGCTCGGTCCGATGCCAGAAAGGTCTCTGTGCATCTCGAAGGCATGGTCGTCCTAGGATCGTCAACCTGCGAATTCGCCTTCTGCAGCGTTTAGATCAAGGGAATGAGTAACTGTTCTGGCCGTGTGCTGCAAGAATTTACCCTTCTACTCACCCTTCCCATTCGGCCCCGGTCACTTCAAGCGACTTGTGGATTTAACAGCTTAACTTCGGATGCGGCCCGTCACCACCAGCAAGCGAGGCGCTTAGTCGCCGTTCCTATGGTGCGTCCACTTTGGAGGGACGATAGCTTGCTGATTGCGATGTTGAGCCTGCACGAAAGAGTTCCGAGTTACGAGACTGCCTACTTATTCGCCAGTTCGTCCATCACCTGTTTGGTTGCTTGATAGGCCAGCTCAACGATTTCGTCGATCTCAGCCTCAGACACAACGAGAGGCGGTGCAAAACCAAGAATGTCTCCATGCGGCATCGCCCGTGCAATAAGCCCACGATCGCGAGCCGCCTTCGAGATGCGGGCACCCACCTTTAGCTCCGGATCAAATCGCCGCTTCGTTTGACGATCGCCAACATACTCGATTGCGCCTAGCAGGCCCACGCCGCGAACTTCTCCGACGATTTCCAGGTGGGCAAACCGCTCCTTGAGCCGCTTTTGAAAATGAGCGCCCACGGTTCCGGCGCGATCGCTTAGTCGCTCCTTCTCGACGATGTCGAGCACCGCATTGGCGGCTGCTGCCGCGATCGGGTGACCGGAATAAGTATATCCATGGGAGAATGCTCCGATGCGATCGGCGGCTTCCTCCATGACCTTGTAAACTTTGTGGCCGACGATTGCTCCCGAGAGCGGCATGTACCCGGATGTCAGCCCCTTGGCGACTGTGACAAGATCCGGCTCGATCCCGTACAGCGTGCTGCCGAAGTCCGCGCCGGTTCGGCCGAATCCGCAGATAACCTCATCGGCAATCAAAAGAACGTCGTACCGTCTTAGCACTGCCTGGATTTCGCGCCAGTAACCCGCAGGCGGCGGCGTAATGCCACCCGTGCCGAGCACCGGCTCAGCAATGAAAGCACCGACCGTTTCTGGACCCTCTCCCACGATTAGCTGCTCAAGCTCGGCCGCTCGCCGGCGCGAAAAGTCCTCTTCGGTCTCGCCCGGTTCGGCGCCCCAATAATGATGCGGCGTTCCTGTATGCAGAACACCCGGGAAAGGCAGGTCCATGTGATCGTGATAAAATGACATGCCAGTCATCGAACCGGAGATCACCGAGCAACCATGATACCCGCGCTCACGCGAGATGATCTTCTTCTTCTTAGGCTGGCCGCGTAAATTATTGTAGTACCAGACGAGCTTTGCTTGCGTCTCGTTTGCATCCGATCCCGAGAGCCCAAAGAATACTTTACTTGCCTTGCAAGGCGCCATGCGCACGAGACGGTCCGAAAGCGTGGCCAGTTCTTCGGTCGTGTGCGCCGCATATGTATGGTAGTACGCCAAGCTGTAAGCTTGGCGCGCGATGGCTTCGGCTACCTCGGTCCGACCATAGCCGATGTTTACGCAATAAAGGCCAGCAAAGCCGTCAATATAGCTGCGGCCCTCTGCGTCCTTGATATGGATACCCTTTCCGCCAGTGACGATCGTCGGGTCACCAATCTTGCCGGTGGCGTAGTCCTTGAGCTGAGTGAAAGGATGCAAAACACTTGAGCGATCCCGTTCAGCAATGGTCTTGATGTCCATCATTTCACTCTCCTAAGTCGCCAGGTCGCCGAAGCAGACGTATTTCAGTTCCATAAATTCCGCTAATCCGTGTCGCGACCCTTCGCGACCGAGCCCGGATTGTTTCCATCCCCCGAACGGGATGGGTGGGCCAGTAAACGAGGCGGTATTGATGCCGACCATGCCGCATTCGATACGCTCTGACAGTCGTATCGCTCGACGTAAATTGTCCGTGTAGACGTACCCAGCAAGCCCCATTTCGCTAGCGTTTGCTCGGGCGATAACCTCTTCTTCAGAGTCGAAGGGAAGCACGGCCGCCACTGGCCCGAATGTTTCCTCGCGAGCGATCAGCATGTCCTCGGTGACATCGCTGAGTAAGGTCGGACGGACGAAGTTGCGACCTAAGCTCGCGCCCTGCTGTGGCGATACAACGCGCGCCCCTTTCTTCACAGCATCATCGATGTGAGACCTGCATTTGTCGGCGACGGACACCTTGGTCATTGGCCCGATATCTGTTGTAGGCTCCAGACCATGGCCAACTCTCAGTTGGGCTATCCTGGCGGCAAACTGTTCAACGAAGGCGCCATAAATACTTCTTTGCACGTAGATGCGGTTAGCAGCCAAACAGTCCTGTCCGGACGTGGCAAATTTTGCCGCCACCGCACCCTTAACGGCTTTCTCAACATCGACATCGTCGAACACCAGAAAGGGAGCATGCCCCCCCAACTCGAGTGAGACCTTCTTGACGCTCTCGGCTGCACCCTCAAGAAGCAGGCGGCCCACTTCCGTAGAACCCGTAAACGAGAGAGCTCGTATTCTCGTATCACTCAATAGAGGCTTCGAAAGCTCGATGGGATTGCCGACGAGCACCTGAAACACGCCTTGCGGGAGCGCGGCCTGCTCGGCAAGCCTAGCCAGCGCCAGCGCGGACAGCGGCGTCTCGGGAGCAGGCTTCACAATGATTGGACATCCGGCGGCGAGGGCCGCCCCCGCCTTTCGTGTGATCATCGCTATAGGAAAATTCCACGGGGTTATCGCCGCCGCGACACCTACTGGCTGCATTCGCACGTGAAGCAGGCTGCCAAGCTTATGGCTCGGGATCGTCTCCCCGTAGGCACGCTCCCCCTCTGCTGCGAACCACTCAAGAAAGCCAGCACCGTACGCGATCTCCTGGCGCGCCTCAGCAAGCGGCTTCCCTTGCTCGCTCGTCACCAGGATCGCGAGCTCCTCCTCGTGCTCGAGCATCAATGCGGCCCAACTCCGGAGGATCGCACCTCTCCTTGTCGGCAACAGTTCTCGCCATGCGGGAAACGACCGTTCAGCCGCAGCTACCGCCACCTCCATCTCAGCGGCCCCGCAACGAGCAACATCCGCGATCTCCTCGCCCGTCGCGGGATCGATCACATGGTCCCGCTCGCCGCCGGACACCCACTGACCGTCGACGAGCGCCGCTCCAGACAGAAAATCGCGACGGCGCAGATTTTGTAGATACGTGCTAGCCAGACCGACCGAGTGAGGACGTTTCTGCCGGGTACTTTGAAACACCATTTGGGGGTCCCACGCGGTCATTTGTTGAAATTGTACATGCAATCAGGATACTAATAGTGAATAGAGATTTGCGTCGCATTTCCGCGTCGATCGGGCGATTTTCTGCAACGCATATGCACTTCGCGACGGAATGCACCTGAAGGCTGGAGCTCAATAATGCAATACGACCGGATAGACGCCCGCATCCTGGAGATCGTTCAGAAGAATAACCGGCTGACTTCCGAGGTCATCGGTGAAATGGCTGGGCTTTCTGCTACCGCATGTCAGCGCCGGTTGAAGCGACTACGCTCGGACGGAATAATCGAAGCCGACGTATCGATCGTTTCCGCAAGGGCGGTGGGGCGGCCCATCCAGATGCTTGTGCTGGTCAGCCTGGAACGAGAGCGTTCAGACATCATAGACAAGTTCAAGAAGGCCATCAAATCCTCGGCTGAGGTCGTCAACGGTTTTTACGTCACCGGCGACGCCGATTTTGTCCTCTACATTACCGCTCGCACCATGGAGGATTATGAGCAGTTCACGCGCCGCTTCTTCTATGAGAACTCGGATATCAAAGGCTTCAAAACGATGGTTATTATGGATCGTGTGAAAACAGGTTTTGCCATTCCGATCGAGTCTCCCTCGGAGGACTGAACGGGGCGCTCCTTCCTCTGCTTAGTCTTCGCGCGGTTTTTCATCGCTCATTTGCGTACAACGCAAAAAACAATCGCCTCGATGCTCTACTTTATCCGCTCTCTTGGGCGGGTTCCTTTCGGATTGATTATTCTAAGCAATCCAGCTCGATCAAGTGGCTTGTAAATCGATCGCATAAGCCATCCACTCTGACAAGACGATGCAAAAGACAAGAACGCGGCGGAAGTCATTTGCGGTTCGCTTGACGGAGTGGCTCAAATTGCTCCGGCAGATCGTGGCGGCGGCGCGCATGCCCCCTGCTCGCCAACACTATCAACGTCGCGACTGGATTATTCCGCCACTGACCTTCATCAGCTTATCAAGAGCGTGCCACAACCCGACCTCACGGCTTTATCAGTGGCATCGACAGCCAAGTGCCGAAACTCGTTGGCGCTTACCTTTAAGTGGCGGCAGGCGAGCTCTCATGCACGAACGGTGTGGGATTGTGATCCACGGCTGCTGTTGCCTTACGGCATTCGTACTCGAGATGAGCAAATCAGATGAAGTGTCTGGCCGTTCGCTGGCGAAGCCTTTCGTACCGTTAACGGCCGGGCCAATCCGATCTTCCGATGCGAAGCAAGGGCCGAGATGACGAATTCGTCCAAGCCGAAGACGTTTGGCGCTGATGGCATCACCGCGCCGCTCCGCCTTCCCACCTTCCGGCGCATCTGGCTGGCGAGTGTGCTCGCGAATCTCGGCGCTCTCATTCGGAGTGTCGGCGCTGCTTGGGCAATGACGCAGATGACATCGTCGGCCGACAAGGTTGCGCTAGTGCAGACTGCTCTGATGCTGCCGGTCATGCTGATCTCTATGCCCGCTGGTGCGATCGCCGACATGCACGACCGGCGTATCATTGCGTTGGTCTCTGTCAGTATCGCGCTCGCCGGCGCGTCCGCACTGACGGCACTCGCTTGGCTCGAATTGATCACGCCAAATTTGTTGCTGGCGTTGTGCTTCGTGGTCGGCACCGGCATGGCCCTGATGGATCCGGCCTGGCAATCCTCGGTCAGCGAGCAAGTGCCCTTCGAAACTCTTCCAGCAGCAGTGGCACTGAACAGCATCAGCTACAACATTGCGAGAAGCCTTGGGCCCGCCATAGGCGGCATCGTGGTTGCAACCGCGGGTGCGGTCGCTGCATTCGCGTTCAATGCCTTGCTTTATCTTCCGCTGATCGTCGCGCTGTTCCTTTGGAAGCGTACCTCTGTGCCGAATCGTTTGCCGCCCGAGAGGCTTAGCCGCGCCATCGTTTCGGGTGTGCGCTATATCATCAATTCGCCGTCGATCACGATCGTGATGATTCGCTCCATGGTGATGGGCGTGATCGGTGGCGGGATAATCGCGCTCATGCCCCTTATCGCTCGCGACCTCCTGCATGGTGGCGCCCAAACGTATGGCACCATGCTTAGTGCCTTTGGTCTCGGCGCAGTGCTCGGAGCACTGAATATCACCGATCTGCGCAAACGCATGGGTGGCGAAGCGGCAATCCGCGCTTGCGCGCTTTCGATGGGCGGGGCGATTATAGCAGTAGCGCTGAGCGGCGAGCCAGTGTTGACCGCGGTTGCGCTTTTCCTTGCGGGCGCCGTGTGGATGATTGCGTGGGCGCTGTTTAACATTGGGGTGCAGTTGGCGGCGCCGCGCTGGGTCGCTGGCCGATCGCTGGCGGCCTACCAGGCGGCAGGATCGGGCGGAATTGCCATTGGCAGCTGGGCATGGGGTTATCTAGCCGATGTCACGGGGGTACAAACGACCCTGCTGATTTCGGCCGGTTTAATGCTTGTGACACCGCTTTTGGGGGTCTGGTTACCGATGCCACGCATCAGCGCTCGTGAGCAAGAAGCCGAGATGCTGGCCGATCCCGAAGTTCGGCTCGAACTTTCTGGACGCAGCGGTCCGCTTGTGGTCGAGATTGAGTATCGGGTATCGCGGGAGAATGCGCGGGCGTTTCACAATGTGATGCAGGACGTGCAGCTATTCCGCCAGCGCACCGGCGCCTATGGCTGGTCGATTGCGCGCGACATTGCCGACCCCGAACTCTGGACCGAGCGCTACCACTGTCCAACATGGCTAGACTATCTGCGACAGCGCAACCGGTCGACGCAGTCGGATCGCTCCCTAGATAGGCAGGCAGCGGCTTTCCACGTTGGCCCTGAACCCTTACGTGTCCGCCGCATGCTGGAGCGCCCGTTCGGATCGGTGCGCCGGAACGACGATGAGCCTGATCGCACGGTCAAGGAATTAGTGCGTGGCCAAGGACTGATTGGCGTTGACGAGTTGGCCGAAGCAGGGCGCCCGACGGGCAAGCTTGAGCAAAAGCAAAGATCGCCCTAATCGGAGTGGTGGCCGTATCAGACAACACTAATGAGCGGTTTGCGCTTTAGACTCTTCGGAACGCCAACTCACCCGTCGAGCCTGCGACCTTCCCGCCATAAATTATTGGCCGCCGACGAGCACGTCAGAAAGCCATAGTCTTTCTTGGCGTTCGAATGTTCGAATCGACAGCATCAGAGAATCAATTGAATGAGGAACGAGCGCCGGGGGACACACAGCCTTTCCGAGATCAAAACCTTCGGCAGCTCACAAAAAAGGCGGACCACTTCCAAGGAGGCGGCCCGCCAAATCGGAGAAAATGTCGCCTAGAGGCCCTCGGATCGGGCCGCAGCCTGTTCGATCGGGAAGAATGGCAGCCCGAGGCTCTCGGCTACAGCCTCGTAAGTAAGCCGGCCGTGATAGACATTCAGCCCGGCACGTAGATGCGGATTTTCCAGGACAGCCGCAAATCCTTTGTTGGCGAGAGCCAGGCCAAAAGGCAGCGTAGCATTGTTCAGAGCGTGGCTGTTGCCGCCAATACGGAAGTCGATCCCGCTCGCCCTGATCAGATATTCGACCTGCGGCTCGATCGGGCCTGGCGGCGAAGGCGGCGCCGTCATTGCGATCTCCGATGGCAAACCGTCGCACTAATCGGTATTCAAGACCGTGAAGCGCTTGAGGAACGGAATGGCCTGCGCTTCGTCGCCCGTTTCGCTCGCGCGCCGCTTTTCGTCGACCCGCACAAAGCGGTCGGCATAGACAACGGTGGTCCCACGTTCGCCCCTGCGGACGTGACCGCCGAGCGAGAGCGCCTGGCGGAAGGTAAGCCAGCTTTGACCGGTGAATGCGCGTTCGGTGGTGGCCCCCAGAGGATCAGAACGTTGATGCCGCTCTACTGACGGCCGGTCGCGGCGCTTCTCGGCATGGCCGCACAGGCAAGCCACGACTTGCCGGTGCCGGTTGGGCCGACGATGACCAGGTGGTTGCCATAACGGATCCATTGGCTGGTGGCGAGATTCTGGAAGAGCGAACGGTCGAGGCCGCGAGCGGTGCGATAGTCAACGTTCTCGATGACGGCAGCTTGACGGAGTTTTGCACTGCTTAAGCGGCGCGTGAAGCGGCGGTTGTCGCGGGCGGTGACCTCGCGATCCACGAGGAGGCCGAGCAGTCGGCGTGCGGCATCTCGGCCGCCTCGGGATTGTTCTGCAGTTCGGCGAGGGTATCGGCCCTGGCGGTGAGACCGAGGGCGCGCAAGCGATCGACAGTGGGGTGAATGAGCACCATGATCTCCTGATCAGTTGTAGTAGCTTCGCCCACGGATGTTGGCGTGGAAGAGGATAGGCGCTCCTCGGTGGGAGGAGCAGTTCTGTCGGTGCCGTTCTTGAGGATGGCGGCGACCGATTTGTAGGAACGGGCGTTGAGCAGAAGGGCACGGGCGCAGGCAGCGTCGACGCGTTCACGGCCGTATCGCTTGACCAGTCCGAGAATGCCGATCGCCGAGCGGAAGCCCTGTTGCGGATGGGGCCGCGACCGCAGGATGACGCCGATCAGGGTGTCGGCGTCGGGGCCGACTTTGGCGGCTTCGGAACGAATGCGCTCATGGGTCCAGTCGCGGTAGCGGCGATGTGAGCTCGGCATATGCTCGGGAATCGTCGTCGGGCGATGCGGCAAGGTGCTGCGCAGATGCGACGCCACTCGCTTGCCGCGGAGGAAAATCTCGACGGTCTTTCGGGTGATACGAGTCTCGACCTCCTGATGAACGAGGTTGTGAGGAACACTGTAGTAATGCTTGGCGATCTCGAGGTGATAATCGAGGTTGACCCTGCAGCGCTTCCACTCGGCATACTCGTACGGTTCACCCGGCAAGGGATGAGCGCCGGATGATCGAGCTCCTCGAACAGGTCGCGGCGACTTCGTCCCCAGCTCCGGAGAGGTCGATCGTTCAGCTCGACAAGGAGCGCGTGGATCGCCTCGTTGAGGGCGGCGAGCGAGAAGAAGCGACGGTTGCGCAGACGCGCCAGAATCCGTCGCCCGACGGTTTGGACCCCGACTTCGACCTTGGCTTTGGCAAAAGTTGTCGACTGCAGGTCATGCGGGTACGATCCAGCAAAAGGTGCGGATCACGCATCCCTTCCATCCGCTTTGCGGTCGCACGTTCGAGCTGATCTGTCGGCGCCGTCATTGAGGCGAAGACCGGGTGGTCTATGAGGGCCAGAACGGTCGACTTTGCACGATCGCGAGCGCCTGGACCGATATCGATCCACCCGATGGGTTCAGGCTGATCGCTGCAGGCAGGGCAGCCTTTTGCGTGGTTGACCCGCTGGCGCTTCGTGACGCGCTGGACCGGCTCGCGGAGAGCATGGGCGCCAGCGATGCGTAAAGATAAATATCCCCACGTGTAAAGATAATAACGCCATTTCATGGACGCGGTAGGGCGTATTACCGTCACATATCAGCGAGATCTTCATATGGCGTCGATGTCGCCATTGACACCCAAAATATAGAGGCGTATTTGTATTTACGTCAGATTGAGGCCGAGCATGGCCAGGGCGAAGAAGCGGGATTCGAAGAGCGAGGCGCTGGCGCAAGACGGCGTCCTCAATCCAAATCCGGAAGCCGTCCGCGACCCCTCGTTCGTCAGCAACCCATTCTTCGATGCGAAGGACCTGGTGCAGGTACGCTACGAGATGGTGCGACGTCACCAGGTCGACGGCGTTGCGATCAGCGAGGCCGCCGAGACATTCGGCGTGACGCGCCCGACCTTCTACAAGGCGCAGAGCGCCCTGCAGACCGCCGGGCTTGCCGGCCTGTTGCCGAACCGGCGAGGCCCCAAAGGCGGCCACAAGGTCTCCGCGGAGGTCGTTGCGTTCGTCGCCGCTCTCAAAGCAGCAAGACCCGAACTGACGACGTCGCACTGCGTCGATGCGATCGAGGCGCGGTTCGGCGTCAAGGTGCACCGACGCAGCCTGGAGCGGGCGCTGGCGCGCAAAAAAAAACGACTCAACCCAGCTTGATCGTCGCGCCTGCGGACGCAGCGGACAGCTACGAGAAGCTACGCGACGCCGCATTGCGTGCCGAGTTCACGGCCTGCCCGGGTCTCACCATTCTTCGTCGACGGGAATTGGCAGCGTGGATCCGAGCGCGCGGACAGGAGGTCGATACCGAGGCGGCCTGCCACGACCATCGGCTCGCGCATCGGTCCCAGACAATCGGTCGCCCGCAACAAGCGACGTCGCGCGCCTCATCGCCGGCATCGTCGTCGCAATCGCAATGAACCCTTCCATGCCTGAGCTTAAAGTCACCGCCGACCATCTCAAGCGCGACGCTTACCTCTATGTCCGCCAATCGACCCTTCGCCAGGTCGCCGAGCACGGCGAGAGCACCGAGCGCCAATATGGGTTGAGGGATCGAGCAGTTGTGGCCGGCTGGTCGGTCGAGCGCGTTCGCGTTATCGATCGCGATCTCGGCAAGCCGGATCAAGTACGACAGCACGCGACGGCTTCCAGCAGCTGGTGAGCGAGGTGGCGCTCGGCAAGGCCGGTATTATCATGCGGCTGGAGGTCTCGCGCCTTGCGCGCAACTCGGCCGACTGGCACCAGCTCATCGAGCTTTGCGCATTGACGGCGACGCTCATCCTTGACGAAGACGGTATCTATGATCCAGCCAGCTTCAACGATCGCCTCTTGCTCGGCCTCAAAGGTACCATGAGCGAGGCCGAGCTGCACATCCTCAAAGCACGCATGCGTGGTGGTCAGCTCAACAAGGCCCGTCGCGGCGAGCTCGAGATGTGCCCTCCGGTCGGGCTGGTTTACCGGAACGATCGGACGACCGGCCTCGATCCCGACCTCCAGGTGCAGAACGCAATCCGTCTCGTGTTCGATACCTTTCGAGCAGACCGGAAGTGCTATGCAGACACTCCGCTTCTTCCGGGAGCAAGGTTTGCTGTTCCCGCGCCGACTCCGGACAGGACAGAACAAGGGTGATCTCCTGTCGGCGGCGCCGCACCATGCGCGCGTTCTGCAGGTGCTCCACAATCCGCGCTACGCCGGCGCTTTTGCGTATGGCCGAACTCGCATACGGCACCGACCCGATGGTGGCACCAGTGTCGTCAAGGTTGCCAAGGCCGATTGGCAGTTCGTTATGCCGGGGATGCACCAGGGCTACATCGACTGGGAGCGCTTCGAGGTCAACCAGCGGCGGCTCGCCGACAACGCTGGTGCCTTCGGTGGCGAGCGGCGGTCGGGACCGGCGCGCGAGGGACCGGCGCTTCTCCAAGGTCGCGTGGTCTGTGGCCTGTGTGGCGAACGCATGGGTGTGCGCTACAGCCAGGGCAGCACCGTCCCAACCTATCTGTGCCAGGCGAACGCGGTACGCCGCGGGACGGACCTGCCAAACGGTTCCTGGGAAGATCGTCGATGCGGAGATCGCAGACCTGATGATCGAGCTGATGACGCCGATGACGCTGGCCGTCACCCTTGAGGTGCAGCGCGAGCTTGAGGCGCGCGTACGCCATCCGTGATTATTGAGAATCTCGGCGACTTCGCGATCGCAATGATGGTCAAGAAGACGATCAACCTCGGCGACGAGTTCAGGTTTGAACTTGCGGATCTGGGCGATGGATAACGGCCGGTCGAGCACCAAGGTGCGCGTGGCGCCGCCAGACAGGCGCACATGGGCCGTGACGGTTTGCGACTTGATTAAGGTTACGTCGTCGATGAGCAGACGGACGATGCGCTTGCACTCGCGGGAGTCAACTCGCGGATCTTGCCAGATCCGCGGAAGCTGCTCAGCGAGGCCAAGGATGCGTCGCTAGGCTTCTGCGCTGAGTGCCGCAGCCTGCTGTTTGCTCCGGCGCTTGTAGTCTTCGGCGGCATCGGCATGACCGGCGCAGCTTGTCGTCCCATTCGGCCTCGAGTGAATCGGCGACGATTCGGTTGTCCGGATCGACCTTCATGTAGCGTCGACGCGCAAGCTCGGCTTCATAGCGCATCCGCTCGACATGCTGGCGACGCGCTGCATCGTACATGGGAGGCAAAGGCGTTTAATCTGAAGAAGGTTGCCTTCATTCGCTGCGCCTATAAACTTGCGAGCCGATATGAGCGGCTGCGTCGACGTGGTATGCTCACGACGCGCGAGATCGCCGCCAAGTTCTGCGTCTCCGAGACAGCCGTCCACACGTGGGGTCGCCAGGGGCTCATCTCAAAATGCTATACCGACAGCCTGAACCGTGGCCTGTGGGAGATCCCGCCTGGCATGACGATCCGCAAGGGCTGCGGTGGGCGCGGCGCCCGCCCGGCGCAGCTCACCGCCATCACCGCGCCATCAAAGGAATGAGGTGCAGTATGAAGCGCTCGCCTTGTCGCGCGGCTTGCGAGGTTGCGCCGGCAAGACGGCCGTGCCGTAATGCGCGGCCATCTCCGCATAGGTGCGATTGACTGCGGGTCGTAGAGGCTCGCCTTGATGACTGCGACTTTGGTGTTGTCAGGCACCAAGAGCGCCGGACGCCGCCGATCGCCGCGAACGCGCCAACATGGGCGCTAATCCAATCGGCGAGCCCCTGCGTCCATGTCGCCTGCGCGTAGGTGAAGCTCGAGGCGCCGAGCACGGCGACGAAGATCTGCGCCGTCCTCCGCTCGCCGGTGAGGCGGTCGACCACCACCGGCACGCCGTCGCCCGCGTAGTCGACGAACAGCTTGTCACTGGCCGCGTGCGCCTGGCGCATCGTCACCGACAGGCGTCCCTCCCAGGCGCGATAAAGCTCGCAGAAGCGCGAGTACCGGTTTCCGCCGGGCTCGGCGCCGATGTACTCCTCCCACAGGATCGACAGCGTCACGTGCTTGCGCTTGAGCTCGCGGTGCACCGCCGCCCAGTCGGGCTCGGCGATGCGGCGATGACCCTGCCGGTTACCGTTGCCGGTCTTGGCGAACAGGCGGGCCTCCAGGGCCGCGTCCGTGAGTTCGTCGGGCAACGGCCAGCTCAGGCCTGCGGCCTCGAACCGCCGGATGGTCAGCCGCACTGTCGAGGGCGCTGCGCCCATCCGCCGAGCAACCTCGCGGCTCGGCAGCCCAGCCGCCTTCATCCTGATCACATCGCGCACACGGCGCATCGCAAGCCTCTCCGTCGGCATCCAGGGTCCCCCTTCGCAAAGCCGAAAGGTTGACCCTAATGAGAGCCAGAAGAGGTCTCGTCACCCCGGGTTCGCTTTTGCGATACCCCGGGCGACATCATCCCGGAATGGTGGGCGACATCATCTCGGAACGGGTGGGCGACTTCAAATCGGAATGGTGGGCGAGATCATCTCGGAATGCTGGGCGACATCGATCGGAATCCGCATGACCCGACGCTTGGGCGATTTTTTGCGCAATTGCAGGCCCACTTCGCGATAGATGCGGCGGGTCTTGTTCTGGCCGTGACGCCACCCCTCACGCCGCAGCATCACGTGAACGCGGCGATAGCCGTAGCGCACGCGAACATGGCAGATCTCCTTGATCCGTTTTTCCAAGGCCGCCTGGCCGGAGCGACGAGACTTGTAGTGGTAGGTCGACCGATCGAACTCGAGGGTCGCGCAGGCTTTGCGGATCGACACCTGCCACTCACCACAAACCTCGTCGACGAGCTTGCGCTTCCGACCAGGCTTCACAGCTTTCGGCGGATCACGTCCTGCAGCATCTCCCTGTCGAGCGATAGGTCCGCCACCAGCTTCTTCAGCTTGGCGTTCTCGTCCTCGAGTTGCTTCAACCGGCGCGTCTCGGTCGGCAGCAGTCCGTCGTACCTTTTCTTCCAGTTGAAATAGGTCGCCTGGCTGATCCCGGCCTTGCGGCAGATATCCGCAACCGGGACCCCGTCATTGCCCTGCTTCAGGATAAACGCCTTCTGGGCGTCCGAAAACTTCGAGGCCTTCATCGTTGTCCGCTCCTCCCAGCCGAGGGGATTTACGCAGCGCAACTCTAGCGAAAAATGGTCCAGTTTGCCGGCCTCAGATCACCCGGCGCGATGTAATGCCATGCAACACGGCTCTGATCGGCCCACGTTAGGATCGCGTTGCTGGTGAACTCGCTGCCATTGTCGCTGACCACCATCTTCGGCCTGCCGCGTTCCATCACCAGCCAGTCTAGCTCCCGCGCTACGCGAGTTCCCGAGAGCGAGGTGTCGGCCACCAGTCTCGCGGGTGTAATCATCGACGACGGTGAGGATACGGGTTCGACGGCCATCGGTGAGCTGATCCGATACGAAGTCAAGCGACCAGCGGTCGTTCGGCGCCATCGGCACCATCATCGGCGCCCGGGTCCCGATCGCCCGCTTGCGCCCGCCACGGCGGCGCACCGCAAGCCTCTCTTCCCGGTAGAGCCGGAACAGTTTCTTGTCGTCTAATCGCTGTCAACTGCCCTGGGTACCGGATGACCTTGCCCCTCATATGTGGAACGTATATGGACCCCGCCCGATTGCAACGACTGGCTTGATCAGGATCGACGGCCACAACTGCTGACGTATATCCGGCTTCTTGATGCGGCTGGACAACG
>NZ_JADPIQ010000041.1:0-29591 GCF_023073015.1 Bradyrhizobium sp. 87 | reverse complement strand
TCTTGCGCGCGACAATCATCGCGGCAATCATCACCTCGCCGCGACACCGACTCGCCATCCTGATTGTCGCGCGCTTCCCATCCAGATTGTCGCGCTATAACAGAGTGATGGCAACCGGTCGGACCGGGGTCGGCTAAGCCCGTTGGACCTATCGAGCTTCAGAGCTCGCCAACGTAATTGGGCGCCGATCCGCGGATCTCATCAAGGATCGTGGCATCGCCATAGAGCCGGATCAGATAGCTGCAAACGATCGCTAGCCGGAACAAAGCAAATGGCCTTGCAAAGCTGGGACCGTCCATCGATAGGTCCAAATCCGGCCAGTATTTGCTTTCCCTTTCGCCAGGATCGGTATCTTGGTGTCGTCACCGTGGAGCCTGTCGGTGGAGAGCACATAGCCTTCGATCAGTTCAAAGATCGGCCTGACCGCAAAGGCTCCGGCGCCCATCTGGTCCGCCAGCGTCGAGACCGACAGGGCGATCCCCTCACATTTGAGGCGCTGGGTCTGTCGATTTAGCGGCTGATCCCCGGGGTGTGGCATGGAACGGCGCTGGTGGCTGCGTGATCGCCTCGCAATCCCGACAACTGAACTTCTCCCGGACTGTGTCGATCACCTCGAACCGGCGTGGGATCTCCTCCAGCGTCGAGGTCACGCTTTCGCCGAGCTTCGACAGCCGGGCCGATCCGCAGTAGGGACATTGCGTCGGCAGCAGCACCACGCGCTCCTGCTCGATATCATCGGGAAAGGGCTGGCGCACCGGCCGCCTGCGCTCAAACGAACGCACGGTCTGCGTCTTCCCGGCCGCCCTCTTGGCAGCGAGCTCATCCTCGGTCGCGCCCGCCTCGAGTTCCTCAAGCTCAAGCTCCAGCTGACGAGCAGCCGCGCCGACCGCTCGGAGCGAGCGCCATATATCGTGCGTCATAGCTTCCCGATCTCGAGCTTGAGATGGGCAATCAGCACTTCGGTGCTCGATTGCTGGCATTGGCCGCTTCAGCAAGCTTGGTGTAGCGCGACAATCAGGATGAGAGCCTCACGCTCATCGCCGCCGCGCAGGAAATACTCAGTGGCAGGTCAATATCGGTATACACCCGGGCGACTCGTCGGAATCGGCACGCTGAAGTCGAGTTGTTGCGCCGGCAGCGCCACACAGGCAAGCAGATCGCAACCGAGATTGGCATCTCGCCAGCGACCGTCAGCCGTATCCTGCGGCGGCTCGGATTGAACCGATTGCGCGATCTGGAACCGGTCGAGCCGGTGCGACGCTATGAGCGTGAACATGCTGGCGAGCTGATCTACATCGACATCAAAAAACTCGGCAAGTTCATCGTATCGGCCATCGCCTCACCGGCGATTGAACGGGGCAGAGCAACCTACGGGCTCTAATCTTCAGACTATAGGGCTTGGTACGGATGTGTTGAGTCTAAGGCGCTTGCAGGCTTTGCAGAAGGCAATGGATTTGTAGCACGAGCCGTTGCTTGTCACCCGCTTGACCTTGATGCCCAGGCTTGCGTAGTAGGCGATCGCGACCTTGAGGAAGGCCACGGCACAGCTCCGTCGCTCGCTCTTCATGACCTTGCTGAAGGCGATCTGGGAAGCACCGTCGACGCAGACGTGCACGTATTCCCAGCCAAGCGCTTCGGCAAGGCCGAGCGCTTCATCCAGACCAGTATGCGCGAATGGGCTTATGCTCGCGCCTATAACACATCAAACGAGAGAGCCGCTGACCTGCCGAGATGGCTTCACGGCTACAATTGGCACCGGCCGCGTACCAGTATCGGCTCGATGCCGCCTATCAGCAAACTCGCCCTGACCAGGAAAGACTTGGGCAAAGCAGAATCGTCTCCTAACGTGCCAAACCAAAACCACGTCCACCGATGGCACAGTTCGCAGCGTTGTGGGTAAATCGGTGAGGGCGCGCCTAACAAACTTAGTCCAATGGCTCGAATCGTGGCGCTGTCACAGCGCGTGTTCGGATCTGCCTTGCCCGTGGTGCGCTCGCAAAATACCGACCAAGCTGTGATAGCTGTTTGCCGTCAAACGCAGGATACCTCACCGTCCAACTGGGCAAGAACCCACCTCTCGTTGCTCTCCCAATTGCTGGGAATATAGAAGCTAGAGTCTCAATAATATAGATTGGCAGGCCGTGAAACTCACTGAAGGCTAAGATAACCATCGCTGCCATAAAATTCGCGATTTACCACAGTCCAGCTCTACAATGCCGGCGAGCGCCCAACTGCTGGCTGATCCGCCGAGTTCGCAACACCGCGTCTTACAAGCGAGCACACGGCAGCGCCGCAAAACAATGAATCCAGGTAAGGGCGACTCCAATCAAGCACATAGCAGTTACGATCCGCGCTAAAAGCCCCGTCACGGTTCGTTCGGGTTGCTCAACCTCTCTTCTTTCGCTTTCCGCGGCGACATCAGCATAATTGCACTTGACAACATATTGGAGACATACGTCATCGGGCGCGTTTGCCCAGTTTCCCCCTTTCTCATGGCTACTTCACCTCAAAGATGCTTCTCGCTTCGTGTATAACGGCGCCGGTCTCTTCGTCTCAGCTCCGCGAACTGACGGAACATGACAACTAAGCCGATAAATCCAGCGCCCAGCTCAGCGATGGCCTGACTAACCAGTACTCCGCTGAAGCCCAATACGAATGGAAGGAGAAGTACAGACGGTATGAAGAGATATCCCTGCCTTGCGAAAGACACCACCGCGCTGAGGCGCGCTCTGCCCAGCGACTGAAGCATTGTTGTTGCGAAACTCTGAATACCGTAAAGTCCAAAAAACAGATGAAAGGCAATGCAGGTCGAGACGGCGATATCCGTTACCCCTTTGTTGTCGCTAAACAGCCCGACCAAAGGTCGGACAAAAACCATAACTGCCGCGGAATAAACTAAGGAAAGCGCCACCGTGACAGAGAGCATGATCTTCGCAACTTTCAGTACACGCGTAAAGTCGCGCGCCCCCCAACCGAACCCCAGGACAGCTTGCGAGCCGATACAGAAGCCGATGATAGGCAGCGCGCCAATTGTCAAGATTCTCACAGCTATTCCTACCGCCGCGATGAACTCGTCGCCGAACGGCGCAGCAGCTCCGTACAAGAACATACCACCAAGAGCAGAAAGGATACTCGTCATGGTCGCCGGCGCCCCAATGAACGCAAGCTGTCTGATCCGATCTACTCGCAACGAGACCTGAGAGATACCGACGAGCACAGTGCCGGGCCATTTTGTAAAATACACGATATAGAGGCTCATGGCGGCGGCCTGAGATATCAGCGTTGCTATGGCTGCGCCCCGCACGCCCCAGCTGAGTAAGAATATAAAAATGGGGTCAAGCACGGCGTTTAATATGAAAGCGCTCAGCATAGTCCACATACTGAAACGTGTGTTGCCTTCGGCTCTTACGATGAAGCCGCTGACGATATTTAGGAGCATCAAAGTAGACCCCAGCAAGAGGATCGTGGCGTAGTCTAGCGCGATGGGCAGGATGGTTTGACTTGCCCTAAGCGCGACGAAGATGCTTCGTAGAGTGACAAGCAGGGCGATGGTCATAATCACACCGATGGGAGCGGCGAGCGCAAGCGCCGTACTCGCCCCCCGGCTCGCCTCCAACGCATTACCAGCACCAAGATGACGAGATATGAAGGAGGCAGTACCCACACCGATCCCCTCTCCCACCGCTGCGGGCAGGACGATGAGGGGCATCGTCATGCTGACGGCTGCAATCGCCTGCGCGCCGAGTGAGCCGACGAAGATTGCGTTAAGGGCCTGCTGCGACGCGTTAATCGACAACCCGATAACAGATGGAATGGCAAGCCGCAGAAGAAGGCCCGGGAGCTTCTGGTCCGATAGATCGATGTGCCGGTTTTTCTTCGGCATCGCATCGCGATTGCTTTTGACGACGAGCTCCGCATTGCACTTGTCCATGATTCACGCCGTCTTCAGCTCTACGAATTCATTGATCGTCTGCATCAGCTCCTGTTGCAAGACCGTGCAAACATGGCGGGTCGCCTCATAATCGACCATGCTCGGATCATAAGTGGTGTCGATCTGTAGACGACCGGATTGATATCCGACCTCGAACCAGAAGAGGTGGATCGCCGCTGCTTGATGCATGTGTTCGCCGATCGAAAGCGGACAAGGATCTGTGTCTAGAAAACGGCGCGCGAAATAGCGCTGCAAACCGACCCGATAATTCACCCCAATTCTGGGCAGTGGCAGGCGATCGAGCCGACACCGCACGGCTGGATCTCGGTTCAGGAATTTCAGAGCCCGAAAGCCTATTCCCCCACGCGGCAGCGCATTGCGCTGCCGGTATATTGAACGAGCACGGTCGGAACGCGACTCCATTCCTGTGACCTTCAATGAAAGCGGAACGAGCTCGCTGATAAGGCCAATGATCTGAGATGAATCGAAATCGTCAAACAGCCGACCTCGTGCCGAGGTCAGGCTATTAATCCAGAGCGAATAGTTGCCGAACAGGGCTCCACCCGCACCGGACAGGGCAGCAAGAAACACATCAAAGTCCTGACAATGCGCTGATCTGGCTCCAATACTAAGGAGACCCGCTGTCGCTTCCCCGTCGATCTCAAGATGGTACTTGGCCCGATCTACCCGCGAACGGCCGTTCGCATCGACCCGACGACTTTTAAGACTTGCATCGTGAAGCTCTCTCGCGCTTCCTTCGGCAACACTCGTGTCGCGCGATGACGCGTCGCTGACACGCAGATTGAATTGATCGTAGTCAATATCCTCCCAGTACTTGAGTTCGTCTGGTGCTTCGCTGTTAGCGTAGCGCTCGAGCCGCTTCAACCAGGGCGAGAGCCTTTGTACGGTCTCAGGGCCATTCACATCATGGCCTGCAGCAAGAGCGTGGTATGCGCCCTCCAATGCTTCCAGGAACAGCCGATAGCCCATCCCATCCGCTCCGAAATGATGCATCAGCACGAGCAGATAGTAATCGCCGCTTTCCGAAGTTTGGAAGGCTGCGACGTGAACAAGAGGCGTGTGACCGTCAAACCGAAACATGTGCTGACGTCTTGCCGAGACGCTCTCGATTGTCCTGCGCTGGTCTGGGCCGGCCATCCGGACAAGATCGATCTCCTCCACGATGCGCTCAGTCGGACAAGGCCCAATCCCCAGCCGTAGTCCATCTTGGGCTCGGGCAACGCGGAGCCTGAGGCCTTCGTGCCTCTCGATGACATGGGCAAGAGCGCGGTCCAGGATCTTGATGTTCAGGATGCCACCGCGCACGAAGAACGGATCGCCGATGTTAAAATGCTCGTCAAAGCCGAGAAGAGAATTCCAAAACGATACTATGGGGGGCACAGGCAGCAAGCCGTCCGCGGAAGCGACGTTGTGGGGTGCCGCCTCCGCTTCCCCGGCCGCCAACTCCCTGATGGTCGGCGTTCGATAAAGTTGGTTGACGGTGAGATTCAGCCCGGCTTTGCACGCCAGCGTGACGCAACGCACGCTCAGAACAGAATCGCCGCCGATATCAAAGAAACTGCTGTCGATGCCCACCCCCTTGGCGCCTAATAGATCCTCCCTGATCCGAACAAGAATTCGCTCGTTCCTGGTGCGAGGCTCAGCAGATGGACTGGTTTCTATCTCGCGGTAAGGAACGGGGGATAGGCGAGTACGGTCTATTTTTCCGCTCGCCATCAGGGGAACACTGTCAACCGACCTGAAGGCTGCGGGGACCATGGGAGTTGGCAACCTCTTGCGCAGGTGGGCGAGAATCTCTCCAGAGCTGAGATCCTCGCGAGCGGGCACCACGCTTGCCGTCAAGCGGCGATCGTCATCGATGCCTTCTGCGAAGACCGCGGCCTTTGCGATTGCCGGACGAGACTCAAGAGCAACTTCGGCCTCCTCCGGCTCGATGCGAAAGCCCCTCACCCTGATCTGGCTGTCCGATCGGCCGCAAATCTCGAGAAGGCCGCTGGCCGAGATGCGTGCGATGTCTCCAGTTCGATGAAGCACGTTGTATTGTCCGCCATCATACGGATTGGGCACGAAACAGCGGTCAGTCCGATCTTGATCCCGCCAGTACCCAGCGCTGAGACAGCGGCCCGCGATGCACAGTTCGCCGGGGGCTCCAACAGGCACTCTCTTCAATCGTGAATCGAGCACGTAGAGTTTGACGTTGTCGATCGGCTTCCCCACCGGGACAAGCGCCGAGTTGTCATCGGCATCCGATGTTTCGTGCACGGCAGCATTGGACGCACATTCCGTCGCACCGTAGAAGTTCCACAACGGCACGCCCGGAAAAGACCCGCGCCAGCGAGCGGGCAGCGAGGACGACATCGGTTCGGCGCTGCTTGTGACCAATCTCAAGGCGGTCCTTTGCGGTTGCCGTTCCTGGGACCCAATGAGACCGGACAGGACTGGCGGAGAGGCAAAAAAGCGTGTCACGCGATGTTTGCCAAACTGCACAACAACAGATCCGGATCTAGCACCTGCTCTTGGGTGAGGATCAGGGTGGGCACACCTCTCAGAAGTCCACCAAAATACTCCCAAGCGGACGCAACAAGGCAGGCGGACTTCTGGACAACCATGACGTCGGTGCCATCGAAGGGAAAGCATCGCCACATCCAGTTCAGCCGGTTGAGAATGGCCGCTTCCGGTATAAGAGCCCCCTTCGCCCGGCCTGTGGAGGAGGACGTGTATATGAGGTTCGCAATTCGGTGATCTGACGGTGTGTCGCTAGGCGCGAAATCATCCCTTGACACTCTGCACGTTTCTAAGGCCGACAGACAAATCGAAGGTATCTCAAAGCCAGGCTCCGTGATATTCGCGTGAACCAAGAGCTTAGCCTTAGTATCTCGCAGGATATGTTGGATCCGATCACGTGGATAATCCGGAGCTATTGGCACGACAACAGCATCCAAGCGTTGCGCCGCAAGCATGACAGCGGCAACGTCCGGCGACCGGTCAACAAGCACGGCGACCAGATCGCCGGCCCTCACCTTCATATCCCGCAGTAACGAGCGGATAGCTGCTACGCGCTCACGCAACTCGCCAAACGTGACCTCCCCGAACTCGCCAAAATATGCTACTTTGCCGTGATTAGAGACGCTGATCTGCTCGAACGCTTCAACAAGCGGACATTCAGATTCATATCGCTTGAGCAACCCATCCAGAGAATCCAGGACAGTAAGATCTGAGGAGCTGAGGCAGCCTAGTTCCTCAATGGGCACAAGCGGTTTATCAACGCAGGCGGCAATCAAATAGCGCAGATTGTTGGCCATGCGGATAGCCAGATCACTCGAGATTATGTCTTCCGCATACGCCAGCTGGAGCGCAATCTCATCGCCCTGATCTTGCGCGTACAGTGTTAGGTCGAATTTGACATAGCCTGTGTCGTACTCGCGGAATGTCAGAGCCAACTCGTCCCGACCAACTGGTTCGGTGGCTTCGGAGTACATGTTGAGCATGACCTGGGAGATCGGTGATCGACCCGGTTCGCGACATAACCTTGTATCCCTGACCATCCATCCGAATGGATAGGCCGCATTTGCGATGGCATCGCTGACCAGGCCCTGGATGCGCCTGGCATGAGCAGCAAAGGATTGACTGGCATCGATCGCCGCACGGATCGGCAGCATATTCAGGAAAAAGCCGGCGATGTCGGTGCTGCCAGGTTGATCCCGTACAGCGTGTGGCATGCCGACGACAATATCGTCCTGACGGCGATACATTCGTAGAAGCAGCTGGAAGCACGCCAGCAGTATTGTCGACGTGGTGTAGCTATTTTGGCGCGCGAATTCTCTTACCCGGCTGGAGAGATCGCTCCCAAGCAGCACTGGATGCGAGCCGCCGCGGTATGAATTTGTTTGTGGGCGCGCCCTTCCAAGCGAAAGCACCGGCGGATCATCACCAATCTGACGACGCCAATAGTAACGTTGGTTCTCCAGCGCCTCTGGAGAAATGTGTTGTTTTTCCCACGCCGCGTAGCCCGAGAGTGACGCACAGTTCTCTGGCCAAGGCGCCGCGGCATCTAAATATCTCTGCTGAAGATCTCTGAGCAGAACAGAAATCGACCAGGCATCGAGGATGATTTCGTGAGCGGTGATCAATATGACATGATTGTCGGGACCAAACCGGACCATGCGCTCGCGGAGCAAGCGGCCCTGTCCGAGATCGAAATTGTCTTTCAGCTCCGTTCGCCGAAACTGTGCGATGAGCTCCTCAGCCTCGGAGGAGGTGAGATGAGATGCATCGATCGATTCAAGATTGGTGCATGGAGGAGCATCAAAGCACTGAACAGGACCGTCTTCGTTGATAGAACGCGCCGAAAGTGCCTGGTGGGAATGAACGACCTCGGTCCAGGCGCGATTGAACCGAGCCAAATCGATGTTGCCCTTAATCCGCAGCCCGCCCTGAATGATGTAGTTCCGCGCAGATGGATCGAGCTGTGCCAGAAACCAAAGGTGCTCCTGGAGACGCGTCAGAGGTGATCGGTTTAGCTTTCGGCACGTCAAAGTCGTGCATGGATTGCGCTCAGTCCGAGCCTCGACCGAAGCGGCAAGAGATCGAATTGTACCGTTCAGGACCAGTCTGAAATCCGCTTTCACTCCCAGCAAGGTCTGCAACTGCCCCAATATAAGCATTGCGCGGAGGGAGTCTCCGCCGAGGCTTATGAATTGGTCATTCACACCTATGTTCTCGATACGCAGAATGCCGGACCAGATTTGACGTAGCCGGACTTCGAGGTTTGATTGCGGCTCCTCGAAGGGCGTTGACAATAACGGCCGAACACTCCCCGGGTCAGGCAATGCTGCAAAGTCGACCTTTCCGTTCCTGGTCAGTGGAATACTTCTGTCGCGGATGGTTCTTTCCGGAAGCATGTAGCTGGGGAGTGCCTCAGCAAGAAACTTCTGAAGGTCGCTTTCCGCCAGTTCAGCTGGAGCCGACACATACGCAACCAGCCGCCGCGATTCGGCTTGCGCCTCCGAACTAGCTATATCTCGCGCCGTAAGCTTTACGCCTGCGCAGACAGATTCGACTGCGACGGCGCCATGCACTAAGGGATGAGCGGACAAACGAGCTTCGATTTCTCCCAGCTCGATTCTGTGCCCGCGAATTTTGACCTGACGATCCCGTCGGCCGAGACATTCCAAAAGGCCGTCGGAACGGATGCGCCCAAGATCACCTGTCCGATATAGGCGCCGGAAGGACAGGTCGTTTGAGAACGGGTTTGGGCCAAACGCATCCTTGGTGCGGACGTGGTCATTGACGTAACCGGCAGCGACACCGACGCCGCTGACACAGATTTCGCCGACTTCTCCTACATTGCAGAGCCGTGGTCCGTCCGCGACATAAACCTCAACGTTTTGAATTGGTCTGCCGATCGGCACATAAGGCTCAGCCAGCGCAGGCGGCACGGCAACCAGATGATGCGTCACGCCGTCGGCGCACTCGGTCGGCCCGTAATGATTGAGAATGGAAACGCGGGGATACAAGGCAAGCCACCCACGCGCCAATCCGGGCGTTACAGGTTCTCCGACCGTAGAAATAATCCGCAAGCCATCCATGGCTCGCTCTGCCGCGGCAAGCGATTGCAGATATTCAACAAACACTGCCACCGACGGAACGAATTGGACGACCGTAGCGCCGCATCGTTGAATTGCTTGAAGGAGCGATGACGGCGATCTCAGTATAGAGGCTCCGACGCAAAGTCCTGAAAGAAGCTGCCAAAGCGAGATGTCAAAGCAGTGCGATGCCGTTTGCGCGACGCAATCCGTCCGAGTGAGACCTAAAGCATCGATCTTTGCCGCCAAATGATTGTTTAGGCCAGCGCGCTCGATTATTGCGCCCTTAGGCTGGCCCGTCGAACCAGACGTAAACAAAATATAGGCAAGTCCATCCACGTTCGGCGATGGCACAACAGACGAGGTCTGCCCCCGGCGCAGGGCCGCCTCTATAGCTACGAATTGAGGAGCTGCTTTGCTGCTCTCCTGGAATAGGCTGAGCAATGCCGGTCGGTCTCGGCCCATCAACAAAGCGCAGCGGCTCTGCACTATCATGAATGATGTACGGGAAGCCGGCAGCGAAGGATCGAGCGGTAGGTACGTTGATCCAGCTTTCAAAATTGCGATGACCGCCGTCGCCCAGTCGAGGTCTCGCCCTCTCCAATAGCCGACAACCCCGCCGCGAGCACCCTGCTCTCGCAAGGTCTTTGCAAGGGCACCCGATCTTGATCGTCGGGCCTCATATGTGAGTTCGTCTGCGCCGTGCCTCAGCGCAACTCTCTTCGGATCCGAACCGGCAAACCGATTGATCGCCGTGATCGCGTCAACCGGTTGACGCTCCATGGACTGCTCCTTGGCTGATTGATTTTGCGTAGTCGCGCGCCCCGCCATTCGTCGCCTTCATCGGCGCCAAAATCGGAGCGCCGGAACTCGTCAACGAGGTGTGCATGCGCAGCCAGCCTGATTCCGCACGTCGTAAGGTTTTGTCCGTATGAGCTTCTCGGTGTTCGCTTCTGGCTCGGTGATCGGCAGAGGAACAGGAAGACGCTAGGACGGCGCGTCCACTTTGGCACCTACCTGCTCTTGTAGAGGACCGCCAACGTCTGCATGGCACCCGCAATCAACGCGCCCACAGGCTGGTCATGGCTTGTGATTAGCGTAATTGTCCGCTTTCTCGGCCCTCGAGCCGCCACCACCAACCGATCGAGGGCGGGCTGCCCCCCTCCCCCCCCGACACAGCTTGTATGACGAAAGACTTTACCGTAACCACCGCCAGACCAGCTACGCGGCCAAGGACGGTCGGGTGTTCGCAGGCGGCGAACTCTATCTTAACGGCTCGTTTGGCGCGTTGCAGACGGGCGTCATTGGCATCGATGGCGGAGCCGAAGCGATCTTGCCGATCGGCGATACCTTGACGAGCGCCAACACCATGCGGGCATGCGAAGCGTTGTCGCCGAATTATGCTTTCGTCACCGACGGATGTACTCGGGCCACGCTGGAGACGGCAGGCTCCAGCGAACCTATCGCACGCACGAGCACCGGGCGCTGATCAGGCTCATAACCTGAAGGTCATAGGTTCAAAATCCTATTCCCGCAACAAAAGTTACTAAGAAAAACAATGGGCTAGCAAATCGCTGCCCCTTCTTTTTTGACAGAATCGGGCTGGCACAACGCTGGCACAAATTTTTGCCGGTTCCCTTTTCGTGCTACTATGGACGCACGGGAGGGAAAAATGGCTTGACATGAGATCCTTGGATGCCTGGTCCAGGTCTATAAACGCGGAGGACGCTACTGGAACTGCAACGCGTCTCTGGAGGGCCAGCGGTTTCGCGTCACGACGAACGAGGAGGATCTCGACGCTGCAAAAGAGGGGGCCGAGGACTGGTATCTCGCGCTCCGCGGCAAAGCCCGAGCGGGTCTCCTGAAAACTGAAAAGACGTTCGGCCACGCTGCCGATCCATTCGAAAAGAATACGGGATCATCACCGAGGGCCAGCGAAGCGAGCGGCTGGACCGAGGGCCACAAAATCCGCATCCGGCTCCATCTTCGTCCCTTCTTCGGAAATCTCGGCCTATCCGAAGTTACGCGGGCAAAGTGCAAGAGTACCGGATGCACCGTGCAAGGACTTCCCGCACCGGCAAGCCGCCCGCGCGCAGCACGTTGCACGATGAAATCGTGACTTTGAGGCTCGTCCTGAAAACGGCCATCCGCCACAACTGGCTGAGCTATCTCCGCGACCTTTCTCCTCCGTATCGAACGCACGGCAAGATCGTTCACCGGCCCTGGTTCAGCCCTGACGAATACAAGCAGCTTTATACAGCTACGCGCGAATACGCGAAGACGGCGCGCCAAGGACAAGTGGAGCGCCGAACAGGTCCACGACTTCGTGCTGTTCATGGCGAACACCGGCCTTCGTCCTGACGAGGCCAAGAATCTTCGGCACTGAGACGTGACTGTCGTCCAAGACAGGGACACCGACGAGCGCATCCTTGAACTCCAGGTGCGCGGCACGGCGTCGGCTTTTGCAAGAGCATGCCCGGCGCGGTGCAGCCCTATCAGCGCCTGCTCAAGCGCCCCAAAGCCGATTCCGATGTCTGGCTCAAGAATGTTCCGGAGCATCCGAAGAAGCCGAGCTATCCGGAGCCGACCGATCCGCTGTTTCCGAGCAATCACATCAAAATGTTCAACGGCGTGCTCCGCCGCACTAAGCTCAAGCTTGACCGCGAGGGCAACAAACGCACGGCATACAGCCTGCGCCACACGTATATCTGCATGCGCCTTATCGAGGGCGCCGACATCTACGCGCTCGCCAAGAACCGCCGCACCAGCGCCGACATGATCCAGAAATTCTACGCAGCCCACATCAAGGACCTTCTTGACGCGTCCGCGATCAACGTGATGCGTCCCAAACGGACGAAAAGGCCTTCCGGCGAGTCCCCCGACAAGCGCCCGGATTGATCTTGCGGACAACGCATCCGTCCTGACCGGCACGAAGACGCCCGCCGTCTCGTCCAGCGCACCGCCTGCCGGATACGCCCGCGGGCCTTGGGCCCATAGCGGCAATCGCGAACGCGATCTCTTGAGGTCAGGACATCACGCGGTGTCCCTCGTTGATCGTTATGCGTCATCCTCTTCGCGCTTTCCGCCAAAATAAAGCGTTCTCTCATTTTGCCTTACTGCGGGCCGGCGCGCGCACGCTTCAAGGGTAAACCCTCGGCTTTTCGGCAAGCCGGCCCGCATCGCCTTTTCAAGCGGAGTCCTGCGTCCGCTCGTTCACCGCCGCTATCGCTCGGCATCGAGACCGCCAATCAGAGCGGATCGCAAGAGCGAAAGGCCATTGCATCAGAAGAACGCGGCGAGGTAGCTGTCTTCGGTCCTTAAAACCGGTGTTTATAAACCGCGTTCAGCCTGCGTCCCGAATAGGAAATCCTCGCGTCTCGATCGATCTCAGTCCAGAACCGATTTCTGTTGATCGTATGGCGCAGGGTACTCGCTCCTATCTCCACTTGTCGACGAATAGGACGACTGTAGCGTTGTCTTACCGAGATCGACCGTCTTTGACCAATAGCGTCCTTCCGTCACGATGAGACTAAAGGTGCCACATGCCACTATGGCCTGCTTTCCTTTGCCCCGTCTTAGGTTCTCGCCAGTGAGGTCAAGGATTTTCCGCTCTTGATCTTCCGGCTTTGAAGTCGACGAGGCAAACTTAATGGGCTTGGTTATTGTGTCGTAGGGTCTGATGACTGTTTGTTCGGATTCAAGACTGAATGAGCTGTGGCTCCCACTACCAAGGCATTCAGGTTCGGGAGCATCTTCGATGGGCTGGATCAATTCAAACGAGAAGCCAGTCAGCACAATGGGGCGAGTACCTGAATTTATGAACGTGACGTTTCCAGGAGCACGCCGTCTTATCGTCCTCGGGCATGATGCTGGGGGTGCTTACGATGACGCTTAGCTGGTCGCTGTGGTAGAAATAAAGAAAGCTGTCGTGGACGATAGCGTTAGCGCGAGCCACGCAGTTGGAGATCCAATCCACTGCTGCCAGTTTCTGGCTTTCTTCTCCGGTCGACTTAGCCGCTTCCTAAATGCTTCCAACCTCTCATTCATTGTCCCGACTCCCCGGGGTTGTATCGGGGTGAATGCTATACTGCTTTCATATGATAACCAACCCTGCACGCGCTAGCGGCAATCGCGAACGCGATCGCTTGACGACATCACGCCGGTGTCCGCCTGTTGATCTCGTGCAGTGTCCTCTTCGGGCTCTCCGCCAATAACAAAGCGGTCTCTCATTTTGCCTTGCTGTGCGCCGGTGCGCGCACGCTTCAAGGGATGAACCCTCGGCTTCCGGCAAGCCGGGCCGCTTCGCCTGCAGCGAAGTTCCGCGCACGCTCGTTCACCGCCGCCTTCGCCCGGCATCGAGAGCGTCAATCACGGCGGCTCGCAAGCGAAGGAAAACGCCATGCCCTCAAGACCCCATCATCGCAAGTCCCTCAGAATCCGCGCGACGAGTTTCCGCTCGTGGTTCAACGCGAACCTCAAGCAAAATGCCCGCGATATTTGCGCACGGAGCAGATTGCGGATATCCCCGCATCACGTTTATCAGCGACGCATATTCGACCGCTTCGAAGATGAAATCTGGGACATGGCCGTCGACGATGCCGAGCAGCTTGGCTGCGCGAATGTCTGCGCCATGATCGCGGAATTCAAGCGCGCGGACATGATGGAGCGCCGAAGAACCTTCTCGTCTGGTACGCCTGCGAGAAACTCGCGCGCGAGCTTGCCGACGGGGGCTGAAGGACCGGGCGATCTCGCATCGCCCGGTGCGCCGGGAGCGCTCAGCGCGGCCTGAGCTCTGGCCGCGCTAGGGCGAGCCGGATATTGTGCAGATTGTAATGAGCGATCCTCAGCTCGTGCGAGCCTTCCGGCAAGGTCGGCAGGCTCGCCGTGATTTCGCGCAGCAGCACCTGCAGCTCGAATTTCGTGGCGCACAGCAATTCGCTTTGTGAATAACTCTCATGATTTCCTCCTTTCCGGCCACGGACATCGCGGCCTTCTTGCGACGGGAGGAGCGCCGCAGGAGGCTGGCTGCATCGCCTGCGACCGCAACGTGAGAGAAGGGGCGCCAGGGCATGGCCCGCGTTTGCAGCCGTGAAGCCGCCGAGGCGCTTAAGTCGGCAAGATCAGAGGACGGCGATGACTCCGTGGAGGGAGGAGGAAAGCGTGAGGGTTAGTTTCACGGCGAATTGCTTCGTCCGCGCCACGCGCTGCAGGAAGCTGATGCCGAAATGGCGAAAAGATTTAACAAGGATTTCTCATGCAATCTGCGCGTCCGGCTTCGCCGGAGCGGGCCATACTCGCGCCGCGCAGCAGCGCTCCCCGAACCCCGTGCCGGGTTTCGACCCGAGGTGACTGTCCCTCGCGTCTTCTCGTCGCGCAAGGACTATGCGCGCTCGCTTACGTCATTGCTGACTTTGCTTCTTGCGATCAAGGCGTTGCCCGGTTTTTCAATCGTGCCCGTGCGCAATGCCCGATGGGTTAGTGACCGCTTTTGATCGGTCGATTTCGCCGAAATACAGGTTGCGGGGCCTTAGGCCGCTCTTGTAGATTGTACGGCGTTCTGCTCATCTATATGCGCAGAAATATTCGCTGGCGAATTACGGCGAGCTTACGATGGCCACGACGACCGTACAGCGAGAGAAATTCGCCTTCGCACTGACCGTGCAGGACGCCAAGCCGCCGGGGGGTACGTCTTTCATGGACGCCAAAGCTTTCCTATCTCGCCTGAAGACCGAGTTGGAAAAGAATGCGCGTGTGGACGGTCTGAACGAGATTCTTGCGCAATTAGACGACGCCGCATTGCTTCCCGAGCTCTTAGACTATGTCACGCACCAAAATGATCGAGCAGAGGTCAAAAACAGTGTGACGGCTCTAAGACGACTGGCGGAGGATCGCACCGCAAACAGAAACACGAAGAAGCTCGTGTGCATGTCGTTCACTGGCGCGGGAATTGCGACCATGGTCGGAAGTTTTGCCGTCGTGGCAAGCTTAGCTACAGGATTTTTTGTCGTTCCCTTGCTGGTGGGCGGAATCGTAGCAACTCATGGCGGCCTTGCGGCGTTTAGAGCCACGGAAGAGGAAAAGAAGTATCAGCAAATCGTGGATCGGGTAAAAGAGATCGAGGCGGCGATAGCGGAAAAGTTCAAATGACCGAGCAATTGCACACGTTGACTGCGACTATAGACCAGATTGTCCGCGACAGCTTCCTGGCGCAGCCTCTGCTCTCGATTGTTGCATTGATTATCACCGCTTTCCTGTTGGTCCTCGAATACTACCTTGTGACCACGGATAAGCCCGGGCGTGTCGATAAGCATTTCCTGGTCGAAAACGAGAACTGGCTTAAGGAAATGCGCTCGAGGCATCTCGGCTCGACCTTCAAGCCTTCCTCTAAAGAGGGTGTTGTTTGATCCCGCCCGGGTACAGAGCAACTTACCTGAACTCAGTTCGACGGCTTCAGGGTCCCAAGAAAGCGAATGGATTCCACGCGTTGCTGATCGAAAGGGGCCGCGCTTAATTAGAGGATCCAAATTAAACCAGCCCACGAATTGTCGGAACTTTTTTGCAACCTAACGTAGAGTTCTGGCAAACTGAAGTAAGGGGATAGTGAAGGATACAAGGTGTGCGCGGACCGCCGCGCACACCTTGAGGGGGGCTAGGAACGCCGCCCCCGTTGCATCCCCGCTCAAGTCGTCCGTTCAGAGCCGCCAGCCTGTAGCTGACGGCTCTGAACGGACGACGCGGGACTTTTGATCCCGCACCCTGCGACCAAGGCGATGGCGGCCTTGGATGCGCCCCGGATGACCTGCGAGCCGTGAACCCAACCCACTTTCACGGACATCCGGCAAAGGGCTGTCGCGCCCCTTGCACCCACGACCAGGGCTCACGGCCGCCCTGGGACCGCCTGCGGCGGGCGATGCCTGTATGCACGCCCGCCGACGAGGGGCTTTCGCCCCTCGCGACCACGACCGGGGCCGGCCCCGGGAGACGCCACAACGCGGGAGGTGCGATGGCGGAAAGCGGCAGTGAGACGAGGCAGCGATCGGAGCGGTACACAGTCCGCTTCACGCCACTTGAGGACGCCCTAATATGCGCAAGAGCTAAAGCGGCGGGCGTCCCGATTGCCACCTAGTTCCGGAGCACGGCCCTTTCTTTCCCCATCCCGCGCGCAGCGAGACGCCGAGGAGACGGGTGAGTCGCATGGTGCAATTCAGAGTGTCGCGGAGGCAATTCTTCGGTTGGGCCGACTGATGAATCCGCTCGATGCCCCGAGCAATCGCCGGCGGTGTCATCTGCAGCTATTGGAGTTGCTCGCTGCAAATGAGGAGGCGAAATCCCTTTACCTGGAGTCCAAAGCAGGGTTGGATTCAATAATGCAATGCCTGAAAGCGAAGAGTGGAGCTCAGTTTGGGTTCCGGCGTTACATGCAATCGGAATGGCTATCTCTAAATCAACTGGGTCAGCTGCGGCCCGGGATATCGTGATCGGCGCAGAATAAGCGGAGCTGCACCAAAACTGCGTCAGAGCCCAATATCGACCCCCCGTATTGCCGCATCAGCAAATGTTACCCTGATGGCACGGATGCGAAGTCGACTGGTCGGCCGCGCCATGTAGCTTTCCCGGCTTGCTCGACGAGAGGGGCTGTGGGCGGGTCGGGCCCTACATAGCCCGAGCCGTCCACAATCCCGGGCAATGGGGCAGCGGTGGTGGCCTCACCGAGCGGCTCCTCCGCAACCAACTGCTCGGCGGTCTTCCGTCTAAGCGCCCTCAGCAGACGCTGCACGATCGAATGCTGTCTCGTCCCGAACTCCTCTGGGTGTTTCTCCCTCAGCCGGTCGACGATGGCGAGCGCGGTTAACTGCGGTTGCGTAGTGAGCCAGCCCTCGATCGTTAGGATATGCGGGTCGAGTTTGGACGGCATGCGAACCCTGGTTGTATAGGGCCGACGGGGGTGCCGGTGCGTGGCACGCGGCTTGCCGGACGTCGTCGTCTTACCGAGTGTCTTCGCAAAAGTGGCTGCGGTCGCTGGCGCGGTGCTCGTGCTGTCGGGTTGCAAGCCGCGTACCTGTCCGGGACGACGATCGACGCGATTGCCGAGTTCGTCCTGGGTCGCGCGAATCTCGGACAACAGCGCGACTGGATCGAGCGAGCGATACTGATCGCGCAGCCGCTTCTTCACGGCCGCGGTCACCTTGGGATGCGCCAATGCGCGCTCATAGGGCGTCGATGGAAGATGATAGCGTTTGATCACCTTGGCCCCTTCGCGGCGCTTCTCCTTGAGCTTGAATGACGGCTGGAAGAAGTTGACGTAGAGCCGTGCCGCCGCATAGAGGCGGCCCATCACACGGGCCGTATCGACGCCATCGAAGCGGCCGTAGCCCATCAGGCGACGGACGACGGCACCATTCTTCTGCTCGACGAACCCCTGGTCATTCTTCTTGTAGGCGCGGGAGCGAGTGACTTCGAGCTTCTGTTCGCAACACCATGGCACAACGACATCGTTCAAGAAGGCGCTGTCGTTGTCAAAGTCTACGCCGCGCAACAGCCAGGGGAAGAGGCTCTGCGCCCGATTGATTGCCTCGACGACCAGCGAACCTTCCCGCGTCAGCAACGGCAGGCACTCCGTCCAGCCGGTAGCGACATCGACCATCGTCAGGGTCTGAATGAACGAGCCAGCCACCGACGTGCCGCCATGGGCGACCATGTCAACCTCGCAGAAGCCGGGCGGCGGGCTGTTCCAGTCATTAAAGGTGCGGATCGGGACCTCGCGCCGGATTGCCGAATAGAATCCAGCACGGCGCCGCCGCTCGCCGCGATCTTCACATCAACCAGCACGCGATCGATGGTGGCGGCGCTGATCGCCAGAACACGATCACGGTCCGACTGGCCAAGCTGCAATCGGCCATGTTGCTCAAGGGCAGGCAGCAAGGTCGGGATCATCACCTTGAGCCGCTTGCCGCACACCCGATCCGACGCCTCCCACAGCGCCGTCAGCGCGTCCTTGATCGTCGCGCCATATCTGCGTCTTCGCTTTCTTGTTGTCTCGAGCTTGCCCGATCCAACCGTCTCGCGTCGCCGGAGCGCGCGCACCGCATGCTTGCGATGCCAGCCCGTCGTCGCGCACAGCTCGTCGAGGATCCGTCCCTTCTCCCCTCGTTTGGCCGACCGGTAACGCTCCGTTACTGCCGACACCACCTCGCGCCGCGCGCCCATGCTGATCTTTCCCGCCATAGACGCCACCGAACCAATTCGATGGCCCCGACCCAATCATCGGCGAGAAGTTGTCCAGTAACATTCTGGATGAGGCAATGCGCCCCCGTAAGCCGGGGGATCGGCGTCCAAAATTGGCTCGCTGTATCGACGCTCGGCATGCGCACGCAGCCTTGTCGGTTCGCATGAACAAAAGTGATCAAAACGACGCGCGAGGCCTCGCCGAACTGGTGCGGGTCGGTTGGTACCGGGAGGTGAAGGTCAAGAGCAAAGAAAGTCAGAAGATTCGTGCGATACTCGTCCCGACTGTACCGCCAACGAGTCTAGCTTCCCATCGTTCTGCCGAAGGAAACCAAAGAGATTGGAGAACCAGGTTCGCAGCCTGATCAAGGAGTATGGATTATTGTTCCCTCGCGCAATCGGCCTGCAGTTCCGCCACCAGGTCCACGAGCTCTTGGGCGATGATCATCCGCTCCTGAGCGTGATAGCGCCGCTCTTGTCGATCCATGAGAACGTCTGTCAGCAACAGGATAGGCTCGATGATCAAGTCCGCCGGTTGGCAAAGCAGGACGAGACGACGCGCCGTCTGATGACGGTCCCGGGTGTTGGCGTCGTGACTGCCCTAACGTTCCGTCATACGATCGATGATCCCTCGCGCTTCCGATCGGCCTCGCCAGTTGGCGCCTATCTGGGGCTTACGCCGCGACGCAACCAATCCGGTGAAACTGACACCAACGGCAAGATATCTCGTTGGGGCGATCGACTTCTACGAACTTACCTATTCGAAGCCGCAACCGAACAAAAAAATGGTCTTGCCTCAGAGCCTGGGGCATGAAGCTCGCAAAGCGGATTGGCTTGAGGAAGGCAAGGGTAGCCATTGCCCGGAAGATCGCCGTAATCCTGCACTGCCTCTGGGTCGATGGCACATCGTTCGAATGGGGCCAGGCGAAGGCGTCATAATCCTATTTTACAAGCTCCTGGTCCGGCCCGCCGGACCGGCGATGTCCCGCTGGGACGGTGGTCGCGGCGACCTCGGTCAATCGGCTGGTGGCGGTTCGTCCGCACTCCGCTGCAAGGCGCTCGATCCGGACAGCATCATGAGGCGCTCGCGACCTCGGAAAGGACCATGACCCCAGCTACGACATCAATCCAATTACGCCGAAGCCACCAACGATGTCGATTATCCAATCCCGCTGGGCGATCGTCTTGCCATCCGCGATCGCTCCGTCTGCGCAACCCGACCAGCTCCGACGGAGCAATCGCTACCGGCGTGCCACTGGTGAGAAAGAAAGCAGCTTGACAACAACCCGCAATTAAGGGGCCGATTGACACTATGCCCACGCCAAGCAGTTCAAGCGTGCCAGCAGGGCCTTGAGAAGCTCAAGACCTATCTCGGCCGCATTATCCGCGACATCGGCCGCAAACTCGGTGGCAACGCCGACTTGCTTGCCGGGATCGTGCTGGAGCGCATGCTCGCGCGGGCGCGACGCGTGCTAGAGCAGAAGCAGCACCGGCGTGGACCCAAGGTCTATTCGCTGCACGAGCCCGAGGTGGAGTGCATCGGCAAAGGCAAGGCCCACCGGCCTTACGAGTTCGGCGTCAAAGTCTCGGTTGCAACGACGCTGGCGCACGCCAAAGGCGGTCAATTCGTGACCCACGAGAAGGCGCCGCCCGGCGACCCCTATGACGGGCATACGCTCGCAACCGTCATCCCGGACATGGAAGCCCTCATCGCAATACCCTCGAGCGCCTCCTCGCCGACAAGGGCTATCGCGGCCACAATGCCCCACCCGATTACAAGTTCAGGGTGTTCACGTCAGGGCAGAAGCGGCGGGTGACGCCACAGATCACGCGCGAGCTGCGAAAGTGGTCCGCCGGTCGAACAGGTCATCGGCCATCTCAAATCCGAGCATCGAATGGGCCGCAATTATCTCTGGCATCGCGAGGGCGACGCCCAGCAACGCCGTCCTCGCCGCCGTCGGCTACAACTTCCGCCGCCTGATCTGCTGGCCTCAGGCTCTCGTTGTGGCAAATCGTGGTCATCCTCTTCGCCCGACCCCGGATCAATCCAGCCTGAATTCAGGGGTCTTCACGGACGACCAAACCGCATCGTAAGCGCGTCTGACTGCTGACCTCCCAGAATCAGATGCGGCAGGCTTCTGCACCGCTCGACCATACTGGGGCTACCCAACACTCATTCGGCTTTACAACGGCAGCCCAGAAATGCCGTTCTGCTTGAGGTCGCTATCTATGATCTTGTTTGATGTCCGCGGCACTTCCCCAGATGTCGCAACTGCGACGTAGGTGGGGATCGCTCCTTTGCTCGTGAAATCGAAGGCCGCACGCGTTGGATTTGGCTCACGCGAAGAAAGACCAGATGCTCGTGCGTTCCGATCGGGTCCTTACTGCGCTTCTAAGAGGAGGCGCTCAGGTGGGCTGAGAACTAATCCGCGATGAAGAACGTTGCCGCGCGCGATGGAGCACTGCCAGCTGGCTATTTGCCCCCCGGTGACGCCGCTAAAGAAGCCGGCAAAGACCGGTCAGCCGAAAATCTCCAAAATCGCAAGCTGGCGCTAGGATTTCAGTTGCGGTCTCCCGCTGAGAAAGCGGTGACATACGACACACCCGAGCGCTTACTTGTGACTTATTTCGCCGCCGGCTTCATCATCGCTTCGACCTCGGCGCGAAAGGCTTGGCGCGATGCATCACGCGAGTAGAACATGTGGCCGCCCGGACGCGAGCTTGACGCGCGGCGCCGCGGCGAACGCGGGCAACTGATCAAGCACGATGTGCGAGCCGAAATAGGGCGTTGCGAGATCGAACAGGCCGTGCCCGACCAGCATGGTCATCTTCGCGTCTGTTGCGAGGATCTCGCGCAGCTCCGACACCGACTGCGGGGGACCGCGGCCGAAATACCAGGCCTGCCCGACCGCACCGTTGATTAGCTCATAGGAGCCGTCCGGCCGCCAGTTCAGCTTGCGCGTGAGGAGATCGACGGCGGTACTGGTCAGTGGCGCCAGAAGCGCCTCCCCTGAGGGATCGCCGAAGCGAGAGCTGTTAGAATCCGGATAGGGATCAAGGCCGCGCACCGAAGCATCGAAGCGCCCGGTCACCTTGCCGTATCGAACTCGCGGCGGAATTCGGCGACATCGAAGCGGCCCGCGAGCCGGCGGCTCACCGCCTGGTCTATTCCCGTTAGGGTGGCGACCTTGTCGGCCAGCCGCGTGGCCGCCTCCTTGTCCGCGGTGCCCTTGACCAGGTCGGTCAAGAACTCGCCGCGCGCGTAAGCTTCGACCTCGACGAGATCGGCCCGCTTCACCGGCCCCTTGGCTTCGCGAGCGGTTGCGACATAGCTCGGCAGCTTTGCGACGTATTGAAGAGACTCGTGCCGCCGAAGTCGCGGAAGTCGAACACCGGTGAGATCATGATCAGGCCCTTCACGCCGACACCTTGCTGCTTTTGCAACTGGCGCACCACCTTTGGCCCGCGAATACCACCATAGCTTTCGCCAACGACATATTTCGGCGACAATAGCCGGTCGTGTTTCTCGAGCCAGCGGCGGATCACCAGAGCGAGCGCGCTGACATCGCCGTCCACGAAAAGAAGCGCTCGCGGACATCCTCGCCGGTCGCCACGAAGCGGCTATAGCCGGTCCCGACCGGATCGATAAAGACGAGGTCGAGCCAGGTTTCCGCATTGGGCTTCACCTCCGCAGACGTCGATGGTGTGACCTCGTCGGCATTGATCGGCAGCCGCCAAGGACCGGCATTGCCGAGCTGTAGCCAGGCTGACGATGCACCAGGCCCGGCGTTGAAGAAGAACGTGACTGGGCGTGCGGCGCGGTCGCCACCGTCGAGCTGATAGGAGGTGTATGCGATGTCGGCCTGCGGCTCGCCCTTGTCGTCGAACAGGCGGATGGAACCTGCGGTCGCCGTGAATGCGAGCGTCCGGCCGGGCAGCTCGATCGTTTGCCTGGTGGTGGAGTCCGGCGTAAGGCGATCCTGCTCGGCCGCTGACGGCGTGCTAGGTGTTCGGCCGCCGCGCGCGCTGGGACTGCCCTTCTGGTCGGCCAGCGTTGTGGCCTCGGGGCGCGACGGCGGATTGTCGGCCCAAGCGCTCCCCATCACGCCACAGGCAAACAGAGCCAGCGCAAGAGAGGCGCGGCGCAGCGCAGTCCAATCGAATTGCATCGAGTCTCCTCCCGTCCCGGCCGCACTTTCGTCCCGGCCACACGTGGCGCGCACGAGGCGTGTCTCCCAAGAAGGCCCAACGACTTACCTGACAATCGAGGATCACCAAACCTACCAAGTCCGGTAGTATTCACCCCACGGCGATCGGCAGCAGCGCCAGTGAGGAGGCGGTGCTTGAAGAAGCGACCACTTTTCGACGAGCAAACGGATGCCTTAAGAGCGTGTCGCGCGCTGCATCGGAGCAACCGAATCTCGCCGCATAGATGCGGTTCGTGCACTCGGCTATAGCCGCTTGGGCGGTAGCTTCTGGGACAAATCTGGAGCGATGTAGCACGGCAAGCGGGAAGGCGGACAAACTCAACACTGGACGTTGCTCACGACCGAGATGCATGTTGAACTTTGCGCTGCATACGAGGGCACCATTGCGCGATCCAGTCGCGATAACACTCGTGAGCGCGCATTGTGTTGCCCTAGCTTGATGCACGGCCAGGAAGCAGATTGGGAAACCTGCATTGATTGCTCCTGCCGGATGATCTTCGACGTGAGTTGCGCGCGGAGTTCCGTCGCGCTCTAGCGTACGGCTGGCAGCACGAATTCCTGATCTCCCAGAGGATTGGCGTTTCAATCCGCAACTGGAACGAAACGGGAGAGGAGTCAAAAAAGCTCCGCGCCAGCATAACTTGCGCCAGCATAGGTAAGGAGGCGCTCGCAAAGAATGGTGGATTCAGGCAATTCGGTTTTGAGACCTTGGTCCAGGTCTATGTCGCAAATGCGAAGGCCGATCGACAAAACCAGTTAAATGCTGGGATTGATTGGCAAGAAAAAAGGGCCGCTCGAATGACAAGCGGCCCAAGTCTAGGGAGGAAACGCCCAAGGAGGACGGCGGTCGCGCGAAGCGCTACCGCACTGCAACAATACACGACCGCACTGCACACGCAAGGGGCTTTATCGCTGGCGTTCGCGTTGTTTGCGGCGAGCGGGTTGATCGCCGCGAAATCAGGTTGCGAGGTCAGGCCGATTTTGCCAGGGGCTCGGCTAGCTCTGTCGGCCTTGCTTGCTGCGGCATTGCTCCGCCGAACTGGCACCACAGCCACTGGCGAGAGACTGATGCTCAGTAGGAGCTTCCCAGAAAACGTTTGGGACACCAAATTAGGCCAGTTCTGATCCAAGCTTTCTGCCGGCAAAAGAAACCCGAAGGCATAGCCCTCATCACTTTCGATCCAGGCGGGTGGTCGCCTCGTCCAAGGCGGCATGTCGCGTCACGAACTCCGGTGCACTCTCGAGTGAGCGGGGCGAGCATGTCCGGTCGTGGGGCGATGTGCCGCAATCACTTCGCCCCACGCTAGTGGGCGGATTGAAGATCAGATCGCAGGCATCAAGCGCGTCGAAGGTCAGACGTACCCGCAGGACAATCGGAGCTGCACGCAACGTTGTCTCAGAGGCAGTATTGCCGTTGCAAATAACGCCGACTAAGCCTTTCTGGACGAAGAAACCATCACTACAGCGTTTCTGTTCTAGGAACGGGGTGCCATGGGGCGACCACTCCAGCGGTCTTCCGGCCAGGGACGTCAAGCCACTACTTCCGGTAGTTGAACAGTTTCGCAACATCATCTTGAACTCGCTCAAGAACATGGAGTTCGAGTCTTTCGAGTGATAAGGGTTTCTCGTCAAGATCATTTCGCCACACTCCGGCCCCCTCAGCTTGCCACTGTCCATGGTCGATCATTCGAGTGGCTCGACATCCGCACCGACACAGTCGCCCAGTTGCGCGATCCGGTGACGCTCGAACGAGCGTGGGTGCCACTGGCCACGATCACCGTTCCGGTGCGGCCAGACTGGGCGCGGACACATCCCGCAGTCAGTGAGGCCAATCGCCCACTTTCTATTTTTTTCCATCGCTTCCGTCGTCGGAAGCGATCAGCTGATACGATCGCGCTCCAGGATCGTGGGTGACATGGCTGGTACATCCAGACCCGGTTCGAGAACGGCGCGACGAGCTTGTACGTCCCCTGTATCGGAGCTCTGCGGACCATTAAGGAGGCCAGCGCTTTCAACTGCGTGAAATGTCCCTCGATCACCTGCAGGATGGCACTGAACGTAAGCTCGGCGACTGTAATCGCGAGGGTACATCTGCGGGATCAAAAAGCTGTACTGGCTGATGAAATAGCCTTTGGCACCGACCATCTCGGATGCGACGAGCACGAGCATGACCGAGGCGCTCGCGAGGCGAATGCCGACGAAGATCGTCGGAAGCGCCGCCGGAAGGATCACTGCGGACAGTTGCTGCGGCGTCGCGCGCATCGTCCGCGCCGACGTGATCCGGAGCCCGAGAGCTCGGCGATGGTTGGAAAGTGGGTGAGCAGCGGGGCATTCATCGGGCAGCTATGTGCCATCGATGCTCGACCCCTACAACCCATCATCGAGGAATGGCTCGCCGCGGCTCCGCACTTGTCTGCGGTCGGGCCGGACTTTGAGATTTGCGATAAATACAATGCGGGTACGAGCGGTGTGACAAGGCATCAGCGCACTCCTCGTGAACGGCTAGACCGCAGCACGCGCAGCGGAGATCACATGATTTGTAAATGGAGCCTGCTCGGCAAGACCAGATGTGCGAACCTGCGCCGTCAATCTTGAGCAGTGACGCGGATGAACTTTTCGTAGCATCTTCGCCTGGCTGAGGGTTTTTGGATGCGTCGCCTTGACCGCAGCCATAGCGGCCACCAATCATTCGCCGAGGCTGAAATAGCTTCTTAACGAAGAGGTTCAATTCAGCACCTGATGCGGCGGCCCCTACTGCCTTGCAAGCAGCCAATTGCCTGACCTCGAGCCAATCGTCGCTGCGGATCAGTCGCGCGGTGGCTCGCCTTTTCGCGCACATATCGTCAATCCATGTTGGCTTCCTGTGAGCTCGCCACCCCGACCACGGCTGCCGGATTAACACAGTGGGAGCCCTTCTGAGGCCACATCGTCGGAAGAGCTGGTCAACGCCGTCTGGCCGATTTGCTTGAGGACCTCAATGGACGTCTCTCTTCGTGACGCAGCTTCAAGGATTCTCGAAGCTACGTGCGTTCGGGTGCCAGTCTCATCAGCCGGGAGTTCTCTGCAAACTTCATTCAGCACTGCACGCAAGAGAGCGGATCGTTTCGGAGGCGAACATGAGGAGTACCAACAATTTGGATGCGTGTGCCTTATGCGAATCCATTCGAGCTTCAGTGGGGCATCGTCATGAACGTCGGAAACAACAGACCAAGGCGTACGCATCAGCTACTCAGCCTCATTGCGCGCAGGAGAGCCTTGGTGACGCTCAATTCAGATCACTTCCTTCTTTGACGATAGACCAGATCAGTGGCCACACTAGGCAGCCTTGGCCGTCTGCAGCTTTGGCTTGGAGCGCGCCACGCTGCGAGGACCAGCGATACTGAGGTGTACATCGCCATCGATAGAACGCCTCTCGACTCCATCTCGGTCACTGGATTTTCCGATGGCGCAGCGCTGGGTCGCGCGGTTATCCCAGATTACAACGTCGCCTGGTTTCCAGCTCCATCTTACGCTATTCTCGGGCGAGGCGAGGTAAGATTGAAGGCGGTCAAACAGCTTCTGGCTCGCATATCTTTCCAGGCCGACGAAGTTCCTCACGGACTCTCCGAGCACGAGCAAGCGCTCGCCCGTCTCGGGATGGACGCGAACAACCGGACGCGCGTCCTCGCAGATGGTTCCGGTGAAGACATCACCAAATTGCTTTGCATCCATCTCGGCGGAGTGCATGGTCAAGGTGCAATCATAGGTGCTGCAGTGCACTGCCCAGAGATTGTCGGCCAGCATCCGCAGCGGTTCCGGAAGATCAAGATACGCGCCCGCAGTGCTCGACCAAACTGTATCACGGTCCTCAGGCGGGATCACGACACCGCGCAGCACCGAGATCTTCGGACATTGGTCACCGAAACTGACGTCCGTGTGCATCTGGTCCGCATGACCGCTGCGACGATCCGGCTTCATATCCATAGGCGTTACCAGCGAACCAAGCCTGAGGGCAAAGCGATGCTGTTCGAAATCATCGAGATGTCCCTGATCACGGAAGAAGATGACCTTGTGCTCAAGGAGTAACTGGCTAATAGCCCGGATCATCTCGTCTGATAATTCATCTGATAGTCTGACGTTCTTGATCTCGGCACCGAGCCGGGCCGTGGATTTGACGATATCCGCTCGCGGGATAATGTTATCTGTCATGTTGCTCATTCTCTCGCTATCGTGATGCGCGAACAAAGCTGCGTGACCGCTCGGTCGAGGGACCGACAACAGAAGCCACCCAAGTCGGCCTGGTGATGCACCCTACGCGGCCGCAATGCGTTGCAGCACTCGCCACAAAAGGCTGCAATGCATCTTTGGCTACAGACCACGACCATCGTGTGACCCGCTGTGTCGCGCACAGCTCCGACTCTTGCATCGCCTCTGACCAGAGGACGAGTCGACGGGCAGCGGTGCCGGGATCGACGTGCAACATGATCGATTACCTCGCTCTTACATCGCAATCATACGGTCAACAGATGTCCAGTCCATGAAACGAAACCAGCATTCTTTTCGCCGATGAGAAATGTTCGCTCTGTCCGGGAGCCAAGCTTAAAGATATTTTTGGGAAGGCAACTCTTCACACGTCCGCAACAGGTACATTCGAGCTTATGAGGACGAACGGATAACTCGCATCAATCAGCGCGACTACGCAGTGCTATTCTACCACAAGTTAATCATCTTTCCATATGCAATTTGCAAGTTAGAAATACATTTGTTTCGTCGTATTGAATTTAGTAAATTTGCGCGACGGTTTCATCCGCCTGTCACATACGGAGCAGGCGCGCAGTCCCGAAGCGAGAGATCAATCTTATCCGCGATATCAATTCCCGCTGCGGTTTAACAACGGGCTATATCACTCCTTTTGCGGGATTCCGTTTCGGGAGGACGCTTCAACGTGAACTGGGACTTGTGTCAATAGCTTGGATATCAACATCGCTGCCAATCTAGAGGATTGAATTAAGTCGCGACTTGGCGTGCATCGCTCGCACAAATGTCCGATACGTTGAGCGCCGTGACAAGCCTCTTCTCGGAAAAGCCGAGACGGCCCGCACCGCCAGCCGCGGACGACCTCGGCGGAGTGACCCGTGCACGCAACGCACACCAAGGCGTGCTAATTCGTCGCGGCTTCCATTGACGTTCTATTTCGGAATTGATTGTATCTCACAAAATGCTTTTTACGTTCGCCAAGGCGCGCCACGACGTGCCAGCTCCACTTCACCACCCTATTTGGTCGCGGAGCCAGGAATGGAAACATCGCGACTTCACAGCTCGACTCGACCTTTAGAAACGAGATGACCGTTATCGCGACGCGAGTCATTTCGGGTGAGCGGCTTCAGGCCAATCTGTGAATTCCATCTCGAATTGACGAGAACTGACGGGTTTGATCGTGAATTTTACGGTTCTTCCTGAGAGAGCCGCCAACGATCCGGATGCGAACTTAAACACCATCTTGCCGGAAGCTGCGATGCCAACAGCCCCTGTTGTCCTCCGTGACAGAGGAACCGGTCCCCTCCAACACCTGACCAACCGCAATTCCGTGGAGCGCACGGTAAATGTCGATAGAAGCCAAGTACCTTCCTTTCTCACTGTCCCACTGGCTGACCGATAGTCCCATAACTCCCGCGTCCTTCAACAGACCATCGGCAATGCGGCAGGTGTATTGAAGGCTGACAATGGTGCGCCCATTCCGATCGCCTGTCGGCTCTCGATCGGTGCCGTCTATGATGCAACCGTAGCGCCGCGTTGAGTCCGCGAGCGCAATCTCATTCAACCCAAGCAGTCCGCAAACAACATAAAGTATCATACAGAGAGAGAGCTGTTTCATTGCCTATGCTCCGCGGATATCCCGCCGTCGTGTTGTACAACCTGACCCTACGGCCAATTCAAGCTCCTCGATTGTTGTTCGGATGGTGCGCCTCACAGTGACATCGGCATGTTTCCGATCCGAGGCGACCGGTAGGAAAGCGACTGCTCGGTGGAATGAAGCTCAATGCTGCTGGAGAGTACCTCATCAATTCGACCATAGGGATCAACGACGGCTCAGAGAGCAAGATCGGCGGCCAGCATGTGAAGACGGCGATGCGGCGGATTGGGATAGACGCTCTATCGCCATCCGCGCACCACCAGACCCGAGCCCGGCCACAAGATCCATCCATATCTGCTGCGCGTCATGGAGATTACGCGAGACCGAACCAAGTCTGGCGATGGAAATCACCTACATTCTGACGGCGATTGGCTTCGCCGATCTCGCTGCGGTGTTGGACTGCGCAGCACGTCGCGGTCTGTCGTGGCGACTGTCGATCACCATGAACTTCTGCGTCGAACGCTGGCGTATTCCTTGGCTCGTGCTGGCAAGCCGGACATCTTCAACACGGCTCAGGGTCTCAGTTCACTGGACAGGCCTTTACCGGCGTGCTCGGCGACAACGGTCTTGCGATCAGCATGGACGGAACGGCGCATGGCGAGACAACGTGTTTGTCGAACGGCTCTGGAGTAAGCGTCGCTCTGAGGCCCATTTGATTGGTGCTTGACGTCTATTTTGAACGCGTGGTGCGCCGGCGCGGCTTCCATATTTCCGACAATGCGTTGACG
>NZ_JADPIQ010000110.1:0-32581 GCF_023073015.1 Bradyrhizobium sp. 87 | reverse complement strand
GCGTCACCGGCGGAAACAACCTTCACCGAGATCATAATCCCGATGGTGGGGGCAGTTCTACATGACGCAAAGGGGGCAGTTCCGGATGGCGTTTGACACTTGTAGTCGCGGGCAGCAACATTTTGTGGGATTTCATGAATAGCTACCTCGCCTGCGGCCTTGCACTGACCGCTTCAATCACGGCCGGCTTTTGCGTCGAGCGCGACTTCATCAGGCGGCCCAATCGCGAGATGGCCCGCCTCCACCGCGAGCATTCGGCAGAAGGACCAATAGGCCGGCGCGGCTGGGAGTAAGGCCAGCTCGGCTTACGAAATACGGCTCCCGTGATTGAGACGCTGCATTCCCGATCGCGGCGAGATCAGCCCTGAGCTATTCCGGGCCGCTTATCGCATGGGTCTTGAGGGGCTGGTATCCAAGCATCGCGATCGGCCTCACCGTGGCGGCCGGCAGAAGCACTGGATCAAGGTGAAGAACCGCAGCCACCCGGCGACGAACGGGAGCTATAGATCGGCAGCACGGCTGTTCCAGAATTAACCTGATCTCGCTGCATCAAGCTTAATTCTGCAACTCGATTGCAGCATCGCTGCGAAGCGTTACCTTCTGAGCGCCGGACATTGCCCGTCCGGCTCCACCCAAGGCGAAGTCGTCGCGCCAACATATTCGACGCGGCGCTTCGTTTGATTGCAGGCGGTTTCGTTTGGAAAAGCAGCCGGACCACGAACCGCTTGATCTCGTCGAGATGCGTCGGCAACTCACCGTACTGCGTTCGCAACATTCCGAAAATTTTGGAATAGCGTCGCTGTTGAACCGCTTCCTCGTGAAGATCGCGTTTCTGTCAGAGCCGAGGGACGTCGCGCACGTCCAACATCTGCGGTCTGAGTTCGCACGAACGCTACAAAAGGTTGAAGCGATCGCCTCGCGGTCCCCATCTGCGAAGCCATCAGGCGCCGTCAAGCAGCCCAAGTAACACTAACGCACAGACGTCCTTGCGCCTGCCGCCGGCGGCGCCGATGCTGGATGCAGTCGCGAAGTCGTCCTCGTCTCGCGTCCGGCGGCTTCGCGGCTAGGGGTCGCCGCCACAAGCGGCGGCCCCGCCCATGATCAGATCTAGGGAGCGCGCCGCACCGCTCGGGGTACAAACGGCAGTCTCGGAGAAAACGACTTGGCGATCGCGAGAACCGCGGCTTCGTCGGTTTCGAGTGCGATCTTCTGCGCTAGCATCACATCGCCAACTGCCAATGCCCGTTCGGGGAGGAAGCACCATCCCACCTTAGGCTCCAATTTTTCATCCAGCTCCAAAACATTGCTCATGGTGCCCTGATGAATTCGGTATCGACGGCCGGTAAGAGAACCAGTGACTTCAAAAAAGCCATTGACATCAAATTGCGCGCGCTGTTCTGGAGATAACCATTCCCGCAAAAGACGGCGTGCACGCGCTTCCGGGCCATTTTGCTCGTTGAAGCTCCGATAAAGCGCACGCAGGGCGCGCAAACGCGCGCCCTGCGCGACGTTGCGTCCGAACAAAAACATCTTCGGTGCTACGACGGTTCTAACCGCCGACTAAGTGCGGATAGAACAGCGTTTCCTCCGCTGTTGCATCAAATGTCCGTATCAGCTTGAGATCGCCGGCCGGGGTCCGAGTGGCAGCGGTAAATCCCCGGCCGGTAAACATCTTGAAGCGCCGCTCGGCCTCGGCGAGCCCCTTGGGTCGTCTTGCTCAAAAAAATGTCTGCTGTCGCCTGTGCTGTCCATTACAATCTGGGTAGCCATGGAAGAGAACTCCGCAACGCCTAGCCTCTGATGAAGAACAAACCTCGCTGCGATCAATAGTGTTCCTGCTCTCGGGATTTCATTGTGCCTTCTTGTTAGTCAGCGGTCGTCTACGAACATTCTACCGTCGCGACGCTACCCGCGCGAAGGGGCTAGGTTCTTGGACTATGTTTCAACACGTCGCGCACCAATCGTCAGGAAATGGAACGAGCAGCCACGGCCCGTCCTCAATGTTATCGTTTGCAGCTACGGGTCTGCCGGTCGCGAGGGGCTCGGCTGCGAACTCTTCGACCTCAGCGGTACTCGCCGCGTGACGCTCGGCGCAGCTTAAATCACTTTGCATGAATAAAACTTCCCACCGGGGCACGATCAAATTTGCAGCGTCTTCGAAAAATATGGATCAAAAAGATCGGCACGCGACAAAATATCAGACCCCCTTGGCAAGCGATAGGAGCGCGGACCTGTCCTTTTGCATCCTAGTCGCGCGCGCCATCACGCGTTGCAGTGCAGCCAACAGCCATCTCCATTCTTTGAGAGCCGTCGCTCCATCACACTTTGCGGGCGGCGATCATGGCCTGTGAGGGCGGCTCAACGGAGTTCTGCGCCGCGCGCCGTACCTCCCTGCCGCGCAGCGCACGGCGGAAGCGATCGCTGCTAACCCGGAGAAGTTTGACCGCGCTATCGCGGCGGAAATCGGCGTCAGTCACCCAATCGTAGCGAAAGCCCGTCGATCAACTGGAAAGCAGTTACCAGTTGCAAAACGAACCGGCCGCCACGGCAAGCAACGGAAGGCGCCGACCATGTCAGCTGCGCAGGTTGAGGCATTCTCGGTCGATGAACTCGACGCCTGCGACCGTGCTGTCGTTTGCCTATACTGCAGCGAAGCTTCAAGCGCGGCTTGCGAAGGCGAAGAAGGCCCACGACGAACTGATCTGCGCCGCCTACCGCGCGCAAGGCGATGCGCTTAATATCGAGGCGCGGGCAAAGCGTCGGCTTGCCGACGAATACGACGCAGCGCAAGCGCGGGGTGAGGTTGCGCGTCTTGGAGATAATCTGCCTAGAGTTACCACCCGGAACGCTAGCAAGCCGACAGCGGCCGACGTCGGTATCTCCCGCCAAGAATTCCACGAGGCGCGCCAGATCAGGGACGCGGAAAAGCGCCACCGCGGCGCGCCGCTAGGAACCACCGCGGGGGAATTCCTCGCGGCAATCACGAGTGTAGTGTCCGTCGGTGCCAAACCCGGCCGCCTCCGGAGTGTTGCAGGGGGGGCTGCTATTGGCAATCATTTTGATCCTGGCTCTCGCCGGCGCGATCCTCCTCTAGCGATCCGCATCGTCATCGGCTGGATTTCCCCGACCGCCGGTAAACAGTTCTCCCCGGCGATCGACATAGCCGGGACGTTCTTCCTGAAACTGATCGTCGTGGTTGCCCCGGTCGCGATCTTGGCGGTCGTCGGCTTCGCGCTGATGACCTCCACCAAGTAGAGCAAGCGAACCACGACATCGATATCAGACGCCACTTCGGGATAGAACGTCGCCTGACGATTACCTAGATCGAAGTGAACGCGACCTCGGTCAGGCTTGGTTTTGGCCCGAGCTCGCAGATACCGATTGCCGCCGCTTGATTGCGTGAACTCGATCGGCTTGATCGGACAGACGGCCTTCAACATGTGGACCGACAGTCCGAAATAGCTCGCGGCTTGACCCAGCCGCAGCGCCGCCGGCCAGTATGGTAGGTCGCGCTTCATGTCGCTGCTTTGACCCGCCCGGCCAGCGCGGGTACTCGTTCGTACCGACGTAGCCGCGCTTCCCAACACCCGACCTATATGACCGTTTGGTAAAGCCATCGTCGGTCCACTCCGCAAACAACATCCGCTCGCCCTGGAACCTAATTTCGAGTTTTCTGGTGTGCGCTGGATTGTCGATCTGCCGACGCAGGACAGCGCCATATCGTTGTATCGGAAGTCGTAAACGCGGGCCCGGCCGTCGAGCGCTTGGATAATGAAACCGGCAGCGTTCCGGAAGGATCGCTAGAGCGACCTTCGCCAAAGCTTGACGCGTTCAGAGCGGTCAGCTTGGTACATGCAATTCAGCTGGGTGTTTCGGCTATAAGCTGGTCAAGTTCACTGGCCGTGATCAGATCGCGGTGCATTAGGACTTTCGCTACACGATCAATCTCGGCCCAGTGCTCGTCGACCAACTCTTCACAATTCTGCAAGATGACGGCCAGTATGTCGTTCGCCTGCCGAAGGACGTCCCGGGGAAGTTCAAGCTCCTCGTTCCCAGCGCCGGGCAACGACTGGCCAGATTTCAGTAGAGCAATAGAACCGGCCGCCGCTTGTGCAATCTGCAAGTCGCTTTCGGCGCCGTCAGAAAACGAGCTGGGACGCCCTGAGAAACGAAAGTTCGCGACTGGTCCTGCTAATGCTACAGCGCCATCGATCTCGTACCCCGCAATCTTCGCTTCTGCTGCTTCTCCACTCTCATAAGACGCCGAAGCGGTTAAGGCTCCGACCGATCCTGACATACGTATTTCCGCGCATGCTAGGCCTTGACGGCGAGCCAGCACTGCGTGGGCCGCTTCATGGTATGCCATCATCATTCGTCTTCGCCTTCGCTCGCCCATGGTTGACCTTTTTCGTAAAGATGGCCCGGAGGACGGCGGCGGAAGCCGCCGCCCCATTCGACGATGTTATGCCGCAATTCCGGCGACGCGAAGGACCGCACTTGCTAACTCGCGGCCCAGAAGCAGACCTCGCCCCTGTTCGCCGCCGCAATAGTTGCTCTTCTGCACTTCCTCGAACAGCATCATGCCGCGCGCCAAGATCAACATTCCTGAGACGGTAAGCGGCGCGTGCTGGCGAATTCTATACAGCAAATAATGAATTTTCTTTGCTTCTATGTGTGCTGCGTCCTTCGCGGCTTCGACACCGGAGACTTCGATAGCTCTGGCGCACTGGGCTCCGTATCGTTCCGCTGCAACAATTCGCGCTGTCAGGTCCCCTTCCAGTCGTTGCCTAGCCCGCTTGCCTCCCCAACGTTCGGTATCCCCCCGGACCGCGGCGAGTGCGATGCGGAGACGATCGGGCTTGAGCAGGTCGAGCCAGGCCGCGTCGGGGTGGACCGTCCCGTTGGCATCGACGATCGTGCGATAGAGCGGCTGCCCTTCGAACCCTTCGGCTTGTTCAAAGCAACCTTGGAAGGCCCGCCGGTCGGCCGCGGACGTGATCACGATCGAAGGCGGCGGTTCGGGCCACTGTTCAGCGGCCGGCGCCCGGGCCTGCTCTAGGCGCGCCACCGCGGCCCGGTAAGCCGGCGTGCGACAGCGGTGCTCATTGGTCACCGCCCGGCGTCAGAACCTGCCGCCACAGTTCGGCGCGGACCTTTGCTTCGATGCGCCGGACTTCCGCGTCGATGGTGAAATGATCAACGCCTATTTCATCCAGTGTCCGACGGATCGCGTTTAGATTTTCCCGAACATGCTGCTCGCCTTGCTCGGCAGGTCGCGTCAGAACGAATTCGACGTGGCGCTTGATGTAAGCGGCGTCCCGGAAGCGGCCGGGCAAAAGTAAGACCTTCGCCTTCGGCTCGGCGATGCGGACATGAAGCCGGGGATCGCCTTTCCTGAGCCGGCGCCACTTCGCGCCGGGCGTTGCGCACGGCGCGCGACACGGCCCGTTCAGTCATGCTGCCCCCCAAGTCCGACGATCTGCGAAGACGATCTGCCAAGCGGCCTTCGCGAAAGCGTGGCAATGCTGTTCGATTTCGGCATCGGTGATGCCCAGCCCAGCGAGCCGGCCCCACTCGATGTCAAGGTGCTCGATCCGAAATTTCTCAGCGTCGTCCGCCGACGGTCGCTTGCGCATTTCGGCGGCTATGAAAGCGACGATCCGACGGTGGCGGGCCGACGGGAACGCGTAAATGTGCGCTGAAGGAACTGCCTTGCGTCGGCGCTTCATCGGTCAACTCCCGATCTGCTGGATGAAGGGCGGCGCGCTGGGGAAAGGTTCAGGGACCGCAGCGCGCCGCCGCTAGCGCCGCCCGGGTACGTCCGCCGGGTCGGCGCCGGCGCTGACGCGGGACGGAACCGCGCGCGCCGAAGTGGAAGGTTAGGCGGCGGCTTGATCGCCGCGCAGAAGCTGGAACAAATCTTCCACAGGAGCAGTCGTATGGCGTCCGTTCTTTCGAACGCGGATCACGCCGTCCTTCATTAGCTCATAAAATCTGGTTGTCCAAATTCCAGCGACTTCGCAAAAGCGGTCGACGGGCACGTTCATGGACAGGTTGTAAAGTTTGACGACGTCCGGGAGCGTCATGTCGCCGGGGCGAGAACGATGGGAGGTCGACAACTGGGGCGGCAATTCGCGGCGCATTGGGAGAGTTCTCCTAGGCTTCAGTTTCGTCCATGACCGCAATCATTCGCGACACTCAGAGCGTTCGTCAACGTGCCCAAAATCCAATACTAAAGCACCGAAGTTATGTCGTTGATGCGAGGTTTATTCCGGTCCGACGGATTATTGATGAAACGACTACATCGAATGGGCGGGTGCGAAATCGCGCAGCGATGTGATTTGCGGCGGTCATTCCGGGCGCTTTACCGGTTGATTTCGAGCGTAGAGAGACGAAGGCGAATGCAAGTGACGGTGCTTTCGTTTCACCGCGGCGTCGAATGCCGGCGGATGACTGCGCCGAGCTGATTACTCGGATGCGTTACGGAGACGTCGTCTTTGGCGACGAGATCGTGCAGTTCAACGGTGGCTCGGCTCATATCACTCGCGCAAAGAATGGATTTTGGCATGGGCCTAACGGTCCGCGGAACACGCATGTGAGCGCAGTTCTATTGTTACCTGAGACAGGATTGTGGAAGCTGAGAGAGGAGAAATGGCAGCCGGTACTCGCAGTTCATCCTTGGGCGGACCACCCTCTTCCGGACGAGCTACGAGAGATCAACCGATTTGAGGCGGACGACGACAAGTGGATGTTTCGGGACGGAAAGCGGTTCGCCGACATTGTCAGCCTGCCTGATCCGTGGTCGCCAAAGGAAGAATGAAAGCTATTCCCTTGCAGGCAAGCGCTGGCGCGTCCCAATTCGGGCCGCTGTTCTCATCGATAGGTTCGCGGTCGTCGTAGAATTTTCGTGCCACTGCTTGTGGCCGGCGAAAGCGCCTCATGCGTCAGCGCCATTAGTCGCCGCCGCCATCACACACCTTCTCGTGACCGGGTGTAAATTTAGAACGGCGATCGATCGTCCTTCTCCCAGCGGGAACGACGCACCTGATACTCGTCTGTCTTGAAGACGACGCCCTCCACATGGTGTACGCTGACGCTGTCCGGCATGACGCGAAGGCTTGGCTCCCGCAGATCGGAATCGACCCGTTCTCCCGCCAACGCCGGCATGGCATCGAAGTCGGGCCATCCTGGCGATTTTTCCTTTTCTTCATCAACCTTTGGCCGCGGCGGCACCTCCTCGAATACCGAGTAATCGACTTCCCACCCCTCCGCGGTACTTTGCCCCGTCCTGGCTCTGATCTCGGTCCCGCTCGGAATTTCCATCGCCTCGACGCGCGCAGCCTTGTGGAATAGGACGACGTTGAGCACGTCTCCCGCGACCTGAACCGACGGGAAGATAATGCCATCAATGGGCACCGAGGATTCCGTTGCGAGAAAATCGGCGATGGCTTGCGTTGCCAGATACTCGAAAGGCTCATCGTCGGGCATGACCGGTTGGGTGATACGGTTGCTCAGAGATTTCAGAAATTGCGCTCGTTCCAGCCGGCGCGCAAAATCGACGTCAAAGATGCTTCCGCGCATCTGGACATTCTTGAGCGCCGTCAGATCGAGCAGCCGGAGTTTTCGGATAATCTCGAATTGCGCCACGGCAACCTTGCTTCCAACCGGAGGCCGCACCTCGGCGATGGCCGCCTTGGGATCGTTGGCGCCGTAGAACACAGAAATGCCCCGCGCATTCATGCGACCTGCCGCAGCCACCAGCGCTGGCGGTGACCCGAGCTGGAGGTCGGGCCGACACATCGCCACCTCGAGTTTGTCCTCGGACTGGAAGACCCGGGCACGAGCGAGTGTATGGAAGGGCGTTCCGGGCCCCGCATCTACGACCAGAGGCTGCCCCTGCCGCGTCCGCAAAGCATCCACCCCGTCGAAGATGGCCGCCAGATGCGTAGCTGCGGTGCGACTGAAGAAACGCGCCTCGGTCTTGAGTGAATTCTCGAACCGATACCATTCCTCGCGCCAAGCATCATCGCTGACCTTTTTCTCTTGATAGTAACTGTCGCTCGCGAACTCCGTCTCTTCACCCATGGCCGCGCTGTCGAAATCGCTATGTTCCTCCTCCAGGATTGACTGGACATCCTGGGCCGCGTCTTCAGGGATTTCGGCGGCGTTTTGAATGGCGTACACGACATCATCGCCATGTCGATTCCATTCGTAGCTCAGCTCCTTGTCGCGCTGGAGCATATATTCGTAGTCGTTTGGTTGATCTGACGTTCGATAGTAGTGCTGCTCGAACGCGGTCGCCACACGTGCGGCCATCTTGTCAAGGCTGAAGGTACGACGCGCCTTGTCGCAATAGCTGCACTTGGCGCGTTTGCCCTCTGCGCGAACTTCATCGCTTAGATACTGCTCGCCAATGCAGGCGTAGCATATGCGCTTCGCTTCGAGGTCGTCACTATCTACGGAATGCACGATATTTTCCACCTTGTTGCGCCATCGTCTCCTACCAAGCCGCTGCCCCCACAGGCAATCTGGCCCCGTCCGCAATCCTCGACTCACTTGATTGCGCTACAGAATACGTCAAGCGCTGAGATACGCTGCTGGCATTGCGTCAAGCTGAAGAGAATATCTCCGGGAACAAGGCCAGCGCGATCTTTCCCGACACGCTTTGGCGATCGTCTTGCACCACTGTGCGAGCTTTGACGATCTTGTTGCGAACACTCTCGATTTCAAAGAGAGCGTCCCTGTTGGTCAGTCGGGCGAAGGTCCGAATGAGGCGCACATAGCGCTGTCGTCGCTCGACATTGAGGAAGGAGTTCAGCACCTCGACAAGATTCTGCTGCCGCGATCCGACTGGCCGACCGTCGACCAGGGAAAGTAAGCAGTTGATCAATGCATCCACATCGAGCGCGTGCAGCTCGTTGACGTCGCTCCCCGGAATCGCCACTTTGGCGACGAGTTCGCCAAACAGGATCTCACGCTCTTTCCATTTCGTACCTCTTTCGGCGAGCGCGCCGCGCCAGCGCGACAGAAAGTCATGATGCCAAGGCGGCCTCGACGGGACCGCGTTTGCGCGCCCTCCCTCGATCCAATTGAGGTCGGAAATCGTGACCAATTTCGAGCGCCATGCGTCTACATCCAGCCAGAACGCGCGCAAGATTACTTCTCGCCGCTGTCTGGAGAGGGCTATCGTTTCATCGTCAATTGAGAACAGGTTCTTGTCGTGGGAGTAGAAAATGTCCTCAAACGAACTGAGTAATCGGCCGCTCGTGGGTGGCTCAAGATTCCAGGTGAGCCAAATCAGGCGAATGGACGCGCTCTCATAGAAATCTTCGCGTTGCACGATGATGGGGATTTGCGTGGTTGCAAGTTGAACCTCCACGACGAGTGGCATGCGATCATAGATCGCGCGTACGTCCGGCCGCCGCCGTCCATTCTCTAGGATGAGATACTCATCGACAACGACGCCTCCTGCGGTCGTGCGCGGATCGTTGGTCAACAACTCACCGACGATATGTTTGATTTTAGCATGCAGCGGGCTTTCCTGCGCTCCGTCAAATTGCTGCGCGCTAACGATATCGACGCTGGCCGGCGTCCCCGTCCACCAGGGACAAAGCTGAGGGGCACCCGGGGTGGTGTTTCCAGTAAGGCTGGCCGGTCCGGCCTTCGCGCGGAGCATAGACGGCATGTCCGCATTTCGCGCAGACGAAACGCGCTTTCCTGTTGAGCCGCGCGCGCGTCGCCTCGCGACGGAGAACCTGATAATCATCCTTGCTCATCGCTATGAGCGCATCACTCGTGATGCTGTGCATCGATGCAAGGTCAACCACTCTTTTGAGTGTCCTTCGGAGAATCGCCTCGACCATCTACCGAATCTCCCTTCGTCCGGCGTGATCATTGAGCATTTGCGGGATCGCGTGCTATGGAAAATCGCCTGTGTCTGGAAGTCCCGCCGACGGCATGACCGGCGGCGGGGCGAAGACGCAATTCGCGGCTTCACCGATTGTCAGCCCGGCATACCGGCCGTCAGGTGTGCGCACCGGGAAGAATGGGTTCTTCGCCGAAGGGTCGGTTAATGATCGACAGCGCGTCGGGCGCGGCGAAGACGCGGTTGCGCGCATAGCCGGTACGCTCGTTCAAGATTTTATTCTCGACCAGTTGCTCTACCGCTTGCGAGGCTGCAGGCACCGTAATGCTGAGAAGCGAGGCCAGTCGCTTGACGGTCAGCACCGGATAGTGCGGCAGAACATCGAGTGCTCGCAGGCTCGCTGAGCCCTGGCGAAATTTGCGCCGCTTTCGCCATAGATCGCCAAGTGCAGACAAAGCGTCGCGCGTCTTCAGCAACTCATCCGTGGTGCCGACAATTGCGTCCGCCATGAATCCGACCGCTTCATGCCAATCGAGGCGCTGCTGAGCCGCTTTGAGCGATTCATAATAAGCCGCCTTGTGGGCTTCAATGTACGGTGACAGGTAAATCGGCATCATGCCTTCCGCCGCCATCATCAACGGCAGGAGGAGACGGCCGACGCGGCCATTGCCATCACGAAACGGGTGGACTGCCTCAAAATGTGCATGCGCAACCGCCATTCGCACAATGAAGCTCTGGTACATCGCCTGCATGCCCTCGCAGCGCATGTACTTCATCGTGTCCTCAAGACACGCGGCAATGTCAGACGGCGGCGTCGGATTGTAGGTCGAGTAAGCAATATCGCCCCTGCCGCCGATCCAGACCACAACCTGGCGAAGATCGCCGGGCTTGTCCTTGTATTCTGCGTCGCCGCGCATGACGGCGTGATGCAGATCCTGCACCAAACCGCTTGTGAAGATTTCCAGTTTCTCTTGTCTGGCCCGCGGCAGGAAGTCATCGAGCGCGAGCGCGTAGTCACGCACCTGAACTACCGCCTCGCCCTGCTGGGAATCTTCGCTTTCTTCACCGGACAGCAATTCGTCAAGCGTGCTGTTGGTGCCTTCGATCGCCGAGCTGCTGACAGCTTCCCGCCGTGGCAAGATGCGGCTGATCAGATATGGGTCCTTTAGTTCGGCCGCGAGCGTCTCGATACGCACCAAGGCTGCATCCGCCGCCCTGAGCCGGGCAAGGACCGCCCCCCCGGCAACGCCGTCCTCAGGCGGGGGCAGCGGAACCACGCCGTAATGCGCCGCATAGGGCGCCGGAAGCCGCTGCAATCGTTCCCGAACGTCGTGAGTGAGATTATCGCGGTTCAAGAGAAACCTTCCGCAGAAGAGCCAAGTCCGACACCATAATAAATGTTGTTGAGCTATACTTCAATAAAGCGACTGATGGTGGGCCCTTTATAACGTTCTTAGGTTCCATAAAGGAACCTCTTGCCGTACTGTCCTTACGGTATATATTGCGTAACGACAGTACGGAGACATTTCGTGGCCGATCCTACGGTAGTCAGGCGAGTAAGACGCCAGCGCGACGTTCGCCTGGCTGAAGGCTGGCAGGAAGTCCGTGTGTGGGTGCCCACCGAACAAGACGCAAACGACATCAGAAACCTCGCCGCCGATCGCAGGGCAAAAGCAAAAGCGCTCGCCGGCCTTGACGAAGGAATTAAGAGCATGCCCCCAGAAACACTGCACCGCATTGCCGAGGCGATCGCATCCCAGGGCTCGGCAGCCTACACGACCCCTTCCGGTCCTGTACTGGACCTCCTCACCAAACTCGCGGAAGAGGACGATCTCGCGAGCTTCTCGCGGGCTTTCATTCTTCTGGCGCGCGCCGCACCGGCTAGGGCCGCGTTTGTCGCGGGCGCGGTGCCGGCAAAGATCTCCAACTTCCTGATCAAGCATCGCGGCGTCAAGGCGACCGCGCTGATCAAGTGGACCGAGTCGAATCCGGATTGGACTGAGGAGCTCAAGAACGCACTGCGTGATCCCGATCTATTTGTTCGTGTTGTCGAAGACTTCGCCTCTGCGATCAAGCAAGGTGCCGCCGCTCACTAGACCTTTGACAAAGAAACCGGCGCCGTTTCAAAAAAGCGGCGCCGGTTTCTAGGCTGCGCGCCCCTCGTATTCACGGCGAAAGGCGTCGACACTGCAGCCCGCGTTGCCAGAACCACTGTAGCAGCTCCAGAGCCGTCCCCTCAGGGGTGCGCGAGCTGGCTATGCTGGGGCGGCCGCGAAGTGAATATCTTTGCGTCGCGTCTTACGGACGCCTTGGCGGCGGCAGCGAAAACCGCGCGGGAATCCGACCTTCATCAGCTTCAGCCACTGCGCGAGATACGAGCGTGATCGGCACGTACATCCTGCGTGATCTGAAGCTCCGCGCACAGGAACGCCGCGCCGAATTTCAGCGACCAATTCCTCGGCGGCGTAGGCCTGACCGCCGAAGCGTTTGCCGAACGTGCGATCGAGCCTGTGTTTCGCGCCGGGTCAGCTCGTGGACAAGCGTGGCGTAATAGCCTTCGCTGCGGGACAGCGTTTCGATGCCGCAGAACATTTCCTCCGGAGGCATCTGGATACTATCGGTGGAGAGCCGGTAAAAGGCCCGGTCGCGCCGTGCTCGATGCGCGCGCCCGTCGCTCTCACGAACGCATCGGCGCCTGCGATGCGGGCGACCGGACCGAGAGGCTCCGGCACTGGGTTCATGGCGTAACCCTCGACCTGCGCCGCGTTGAACACCCGCGCGATGCGCGGGCGACACGCGGTTTGCCGTCGTCATCCGCGACGTCGGGATCGGGCTCGGCGTCGAATTCCTTGTAGAAGATCACAGGGCTCGATTTCACGCCTGCGCGAACCTGAGCGCAAAGCTCCGACCATTGTTTGTAAGTGGCCCACACGGGCGAGCTGAACCCCTTTAATTGGGCGGCGACCCAGAGACTCACGATATTGCTATAGCCGTTCTTGGTCAGCACATTGACCGGCATGAAGAGAGCGCCCGATGATTTGCGCCAGGGTAATTATGGTCTGTCGGGATTCGCTTCGATTGCGGCCACAAGCTGGGACGTGATCTCGGATTAGCATCCTTCCGGGTGGAGACGCTGGTTGATTGAGGGGACATTGCATCGCCTTTCGCTCTTGCGAGCCCGCCGTGATTGGCGGTCTCGATGCCGAGCGAAGGCGGCGGTGCCTGACGAAGTGCCGTACGCTTCGAATCCACGGCTGGTCACAGCACTTATTGCTGTAAGCCCACAAGACTCACAGGGAATTGACGAGCATAGCTCCTGATCTCGTACGTTCAGCCTGAAGCGGATTCGAACCAAAATTGTGAAACATCGGCTTGGTATAGCTAATGGTATTCTCGGTTTGGTAAATTATAAAATTGTGAATTTGCAGTTAGTTAGTGGTATTCTTAGATTCCGGCCAGGGGCTTGCGGGTCAGGCCATGGAAACGAAGCTTGGCCGCCACCGCCTTCCTCGACCATGCCGAGGATATTCGACCACCTCTCCGACGAGAGGGATCGCCGCAGCCCGCACCCTCCGGCCAGCTGTGACATAAAGGCGCCAGGCGCTCGGCACCCTTGAAGCCACGGATCGATGGGATCATTCCAGAGCAACTCGATCGTCCCCTGAAGCACTACGACATCGCCAATAACAGAGTCGACGATCCCGCCCTGGGATTTGGAAGAGACCGCACAGGCCATCGTCGCGCTGGGAATGCTTGATCACTTTCTTTCCTATACAAGTCCACGTGACCCAAGCTTTTCCCATAACGAATCAACGGTGCACTGAGTCAGTCGGAGCCCGAAGACATTGGCCAAGACCTGCTGCAGTTCGATCTTCGTTTCCAGTGTTTGTGTTTCCCTAAATTGGCTGCGAGTCAATCTGAGCTTCTTGTTAAGCAAGGTTGCACGTCCCTCCGATGTCAGCACACTCATCATGAGGACGGATGGAAAGGGCATACGATCCCAGCGTGCGCAGATGAAGTTGGCGCCCTCGAAATCGGGTGGCAGGGCGACGGCTCGGTCAATGCCGAAAAGAGCGAACCATTCATCTTCGTTCTTGCGTTCAAGCACGAGCTCTCCACTGGCCGGGTCGGCCCGCAGACGAAACACGTCCCCGCCAACTATTTGCTGCTCCTTCGCATCGATTCGTAGCGGTGCAATCGGTGCCGGACCGGGAAAGCCGGCATCGGCAAGCCAGTCGCAACCCTCTATGGTCACGATCAATGCATGATGTGTGCGTGGGCCACCTTCCGAAGCCCCCATGCGCACCCTGCAAAGAATTGGCCGGACCGTGAAATCGAGTTCTTCGAGCGCCAAGCCAAACAACTTGTTCAATTCGAAGCAATAGCCGCCTCGCCGGGCATCGATAAGTTTGGCCCAGATCGAATTCTCAGTCAGATCGGGGATATCGCCCAGCAGAACATCAATGTTCTCATAGGGGATCGCTCGCATTTGAGCCTGCTGGAGCGCAAGAAGGCCATCAACCGTTGTCGGGACTTGAGCAAGGCCGATCCGATCGAGATAGGTCGCAATCTTAAATGCCATGGCACGTCCTCTGATGTCTGGATTCGTTTGATTAAGCCGCCGTAAGGGCGATGACTTCGCAGGCGCGTAGAAGGTGGCCATCTCTCCTATAGAAATGAAACAGCCCCAGCACTTCCGGCGACAGCCTCAGTGCCAGTATCGAGCCAACGGGCCATTTGTGCACGGCCGGAGCAGCCCGTAGGACTCCCGGTCCGCGGCGGATTTGCAACGGCGATCTTCCAGCCTTGCGAATCATCTCGTCTCGCCTCGCCGCGAATGCTCCGCGTTTCGAGATCCACCGCCGCCCGCGATCCGCCATCACTAAGTAGAGAACGGCGAGAGCTACCAGCTGAGGAATCGCTCTCAGCTACACCAGCAGTTTCTGCCGCGTTCAACATGACATCACCCTTGATGAATCGTAGTTACGAACCTGCAGCTCTTGCGCTACTAACGAGCGGCTGTCGCTCTTTTGGTTGCTCAGCCGACGGCAGCGATAAGGCGCCACGCCTGTATCGCGCAACCAGGCGCCCCCCGGTGGCGCGCCGGTCTGCCAGAACACGTCGATCGGGATGCCGCCACGCGGATGCCGGTAGCCGCCGACGCGCAGCCACAGTGGTTTGATCGCCCCGGCAATGCGTCGGCCCACTAGCGCTGTGCATTCATCATGCAAAGCGCCGTGTTTGCGGAACGAAGTCCTGAACTGCTTCAGTGATTTGGAGCCCACTAGTGCCTCGTCGGGCGCGTAGTCGATTACGATGAAACTCGGCTGACCGGTGACGGGCAGACCGAGGTGAATTCCGAGCAGGTGCAGCGCACGATGGCGGGCGGTCCGTCGCCGCGCCTGAGCGGCGCGTTTTCGAGGACCGCCTTATCTGGGCTTCCTGGCGTCTCGACGTGGGCGCCGACCTGTGTAAAGTTCCGGGTGGTAGGCACGGGCAACTCCTTGATGCATGCCGCCGGAAGTGCAGCCGTCGAGCCGGGCATCGCCGATGAAGTCCTCCTGATCCACTGCCGCTGCTCTCGAGTGGACGACGACATCGGAGAAGCCACCGCGATCGTCGCAAGGGTGAAGCCGCAGAACCTTCCAACCCCGTTACCGCACGCCGAGAAACTTCGTGTTTGAATGACGACGCGCTCAGTCGCGTGCAGTCACCTCCTGAGTGCTCCGCTCCGCTGCCTTGGCTCAACGATTGCATCCATATTGCTGGCTTGGTCGCCCCACCGATGTTGAGGGTTAGTAGTTTGTCGACGTCGGCAGGCTTGTCGACGGGCGACATCTTGGCCCAACAGGCGACGGTGCGACGGCGGGCGCCGCTGGCAATACGCAGCAGATAGGCCGATTTCACGGCCCTATGTCTTGAGTGATACATAGGTCACGGTTTAGTCCTTGATGAGCGCCAGAAATTCGCTACGCAGTATTTTGCTGTCGCGGAAGCACGGCGCATGATGCTGGTCACCATAGTGGTTTCCGTCTCGCGAACGCCTCGCCACACGCACTGGTGCCGCGCCGTAACCATGACGGCCAACCCCTTCGGATTAATGTGGCCTCGAGCTCGTCTGCCAACATAATACGCTTCCTCTTGGATTGCGGGAGCGCCATGATCAAGTTGGCCACACGCACAACTTTGCTGATACCGATCACCGACACCAGGCAGCACGCCGACCCACATGCGGTGGAGCTTGTCGGGGCCGAACCTTCCCGAGCCGCCGGGCCACAATGAGCCGAACGCGGCCGAGAGAAGCGCGCGGCGGGCGCCGGCGGTGAGGCCCGCGAGATCGGGGCAACCCGGCTCGCCGATCACGAGCGTCGGTTGCGGTGTGGAAAGGTCCGGGAGGCGCATCGAAAACCCTCAATGAAAATGCCAATGACCGGAACAAAGTGGTGCGAGCGCGCCGATCTCACGGTGATGGAGCCAAGCGCGTAGGTCTCTTGCAGGCAGCCCGCGTTTGGCAAGTTCCGTAGCCGCAGGGCTAGGTTTAAAGCGCTCGACGAACACCTGGCGCACGTACATCTTGGCTATCCGTTTTGCAGTCCCAGTCGTGTTGTGGTCGCGGCTAGTGTCGATAACCAAGCCTCAAGCAAGACTGCAAGTGCTGCTCGACTTCTGCTTGTACTATCTCACCCTCACCGGGCCGCAAGTATTCTGCGACATTGGCGTTTATTCCAAAGGACACGCCTGCGTCGAGCAGGCGTTTACGAGTTGCTTGCGTTGAGCTCATCAAACATCCTAGCCGGGCGCTTTGCCTCGCTCTCGCGCGAACAAGTTGATGTGCGGGCGCTTCTGCATTTCGGCAGTCCACATGATGCCCCTGGCGTCGGAACGGCCGCTTGTCGCCTCCCGATCTGCGATTACCTGCCGCATGGCCTTGATATCCTGGATGAGTTCGAGACTTCCACCGTGTCGGCAGTATGGCCAGTCGAGCGATGCCATCCATTGTGCTGCGTAGCGCCTCCAACGTTCGAAGAATGACGGAGTTGTTTGATGGAATAGATAGCTTTCATCTGAACTCTTGACTGGTGACGGCGAGAGATCGCTGTTTTTGAAATGCGTCCTTCACCGTCGCTGCAATCAACGTGCCGAAAACCGCCTTCTTCGTCTTGCTGCAAGAGAACAACACCATTGCGCTTTGCGAGCGCGCGCGGAAACATTTTACGCCCTGATGTCGGGGACCGGACATTAACGTCTTCAAGACGACCCGGCTGAAAACAGACATAGCGGCGTGAAAACATGAGCCGGTCCCCTTGCCGACCTCGCTTGCGTCTGCGCCATGTGCCTGAAAGTACATTCAGTGAAGCCTAGCCGAATCGCACGAGCTTCGTTCACAAACGCCCTCATTTAAGTGACGCTTCAATAGCCTTCACTTTGCGTATCGATGCCGTCACGGAGCGTCTACCCATTGAAAGCTGCAACAACGGCGGACAGCGCTGTTCGCTCCGTGACATCAAGGAGATCGGAGCGTGACGAATTCAATCAGCAAACAGGGCCCGATGGTCCCTCAGGTGGGGGTCCAGTTCACTGAACGTTTTCGTTCTTCAGCGTAGGGTTCGGACTGGCCGCTTGAGGATTGGACCAAGACATTCCCGCCGCGGCAACAGTCGCGTAACGCTCTTTGCTGCGGCTGCTAGGCGGAGCACCGCGGGATAGCCCCATCAGGCACCGTGCCCACCAAAGCTGACTTTTGGCGGCCGCCTGTCGGAAGTCAGGCAGCCAGATCAGGGCGGCTGTTTCGAATCACACAGTTCGCTTGCCAAGCTCGGCGAAGCCTCCTGCCCGCGAAAGAGGACTTGGTACGAGCCTTGCTTGCTGAGGCGCAAAACCATGTGCTTCGCGCCAGCCGACGGATTACCTCCGCTCGGTGTCGGTTCCAGACATCGGATGTCTGCAACCGTACAGGGGGGAAAACAACAACATGCAACGGGCGACATCCATAATCGTCGGTCAAGGAGACATAGCATGTCCGGTGCTGCAGGCGCATTTCTGTTGCCTTCAAGCCGCTCACAAAGGCCGGTTTCCGATCAGCTCAAGCACATGGTGCCGAGGCTTGAAAACCGTGCACAGAGGGGGTTCGGCGTTGCCGCATCTATGCATGAAGAACGGTTTCAACATACAAAGTCATGCCGGCCAGCAGGCAAACTAGCAGATGTTGATTTCACTGAGCAGGACGCGCATTCCAGGCCGCATGTAGCTATAGCACACGTTCGCACTCCCTCTCACAGGGAGAAGAGTGACGCCGACTTCCAGCCCTTTGACAATCATAAAACCTCCCGCCGTCGTTTGACGGTTTGTTTGAACGGGGCTCTGGTCAACGCTGATGTGCCCTTTGAAGTCTGCTTTCTTTGCTGCCGCGGGGACATGAGGGAATCGGTCTTTCTGCGTTTACGTTCGAGATGCCGCCCCGTTGGCGGACAAAAGCGCGCAGACGAGACTTCGAATAGATTGATCGACGATCTCACCTCAACGAAAACGTCTGCAGCATGAGGCCATGATGAAACCTGCTCTTGTATTCGATTGGAACGGCACTCTCCTCGACGACGCCGACGCCTTGCTACAAACGACGAACACCATTTTGGACCGCTTCGGCCGAGCTGCCATCGACATGCACACTTTTCGGGATCATTTCGATGTTCCACTTTCGGTTTTTTACCGCAATCTAGGAATGTCGGAGAGTGAAATCGAAACGGTCGATAGCCATGACAGCGCTATTTTTCACGACACTTACGAACCGCTGGCGAGCAAAGCCGAACTGCGCGAAGGCGCGCGTTGCATTTTGGAAACGGCACGTCAACAAGAGGTTCCCAGCATTATTGTTAGTAACCATATAGTCGATCCCCTTATTACCCAATTACGAAGACATGGAATCGACGATTGTGTCGCGGAGGTTCTGGCTTTTGAAAGCCGCGCTACTCAATATAAAAGCACAAGCAAAGGAGAGCGGCTTCATCTGTATATGCGAGCATACAATCTGAACCCCAGCTCAACGTTCATCATCGGGGACATGCCGGTCGAAACGGATATTGCACGCGAACTTGGCCTGATCAGCGTAGCCATTACGGGCGGATTTGTTTCCGAGACGCGTCTGCGAGCGGCGCAGCCGGATTATCTCATCGAGGACCATCATAAGCTGCTGCCCATTCTGCAGGAGCGTGGCGTTTTTCAGAACTCATAACGACGCAGAGTATGACTGAAAACCTCTACCGTCCATATCTTCCTGTTCTCCAGCGAATCCTTCACACTGATGGCCGAAGCATCGGCTCTGGACGGACGAGGCCCAAACGAAGGTGCGCGCCTAATTAGTATTGGCCGATAGGGGACTTCGCCGTTCGAGTTTGTCAATCTGCAACCTGAGGCAGTCCGACTCAACACCTATTCCCTACGTCGAGGTTCTTCCAGACGGGCCGGTGTTGAAGACGTAAGACCCGCGCCGAGAAATTTCCTCTTGTCGGGAGCGCGCTTGCCGCGGCGCTGCCGTCGAGTTCTTATCCAGGAGCGTTAGAGCCTCGAAATTGTGCAGCGATGGGCATGCCTGATAGCGCCCACAAAGCTGCCCAGATTACTCGCGGACCGGTGCGGCAACTTCCGCTTCAAGCTTTGGCTGGTGCTTGAAGATCGCGTGGATCAAAGCTTGCGGCGGCTGCTCGGAAGCCTCCACCAGCATCGCTTTGTCAGCGCGCGCCGAGGGAGCGAAGACTCACTTGATCACGGTCGGCGAGACCACATTTGGAATGGTCCTCGAGACCCGCGTCCTGTGCGTTCCATTTCACGATTGGCGCGCGGGCGGCTCGTAGCGCATCCGGCCATGGCGCCGCGGCGAATGTGGTGGTGGCCTCGAGAATCGTAATGAGATACGGGCTGGTAAGTAAGCAGAACCTGGACACCGCCTTCGGCACGTCGTTCCGTTTGGATTGTGCGCACGGTTAGGTCTAGTGCTCTGATCTTGCCGACGTAGGTCAGCCGTAGCATCCCAAGCCGCTTCGCAATCCCGGGTCCCACCTGGGCGGTGTCACCGTCGATGGTTTGCTTGCCGGTAAAGATGAAGTCGGCGGTCCATGCTCCTTACGAACTTTTCGGATGGCGGCTGCCAATGCGTAAGTTATCACCAGAGTATCAGAACCAGCGAAGCGCCGGTCAATGAGCAGAACGGCTCGATCGACGCCGAATGTCAGCGCCTTGGGTACAATCGTCGTCCATCAAGATGCTCACGCAGCATGGACATCAAAAATAAGATTGAGGCGGATCGCCACAATGACGGCTTGGATCCGGCTGGTCGCGCCCAGCTTTCGCATCGCGTTCTTAAGATGAAAGTTCACCGTATTCTCGCTGATTTGTAATATCCTCCCGATTTCCCATGACGATTTGCCCTCTGCCACCCACCCTAGACAATCTAATTCCCGCTGTGATAGCGCAACTCTCATATTGCAGTTATCTTCCGCCGGACGTGTGATCTCCACACAAGCGGTGTGAAAGTGCCAGGCTAGTGCGTTCAGATGGCCTTTGGAATGTTGAGGATCGGCATCGTCGAACCGAGATGCAAACGATACGACCGATAATCGACCCAATGGCCCAAACAATGGTACACTCATGCCGTGCTTGAGACCGGCCTCTCTGGCCTCATCAAGTACGCGCCTTTCGTCGGGCTGTAGTTGATATTGCTCGGCGAGTTGATCCCACAGAAACGGCCGCGAAAGCGTCGGTGTCCGCCGGACCACCGGATCGATTTTGTGGTACTTTCGCTTAAAATATCGTTCACACCACTCGGGCGGCCACTTAACGGCCACGGCGGGCGGCGGATACTCCGGTAGACGAAGTGGCTCTGCGAAATTGAGCGCTCCGTAAGAGACTTCGCTGAAGCCTTCGTCGCTGGCACAGCTCACAAGAAGCTCGAAAAGCGATCGGAGCGATTGCGTTCGCGTCGCGCATTCGGTGAAGCTGAAAAGATCCATTTTGGGCGCCTCAGCGGGCTGACCCAAGAGGTCGGTATTGCGCCGCTCGATTGAGCTTGTTTTAAGCGGAGGCAAGTTCCAATCCGTCGCCGAGCCGCTCCGCGGTCCCGAGCTCAACGAGCCCGGTGTCACCGCGGATGTTCGGCTTGCCGGCGAGCATGAAAAGAAATGGGCCAAGCTCGTGCACGATCTACGGATCTGCATCGTCAGCCCCCAACTGATCTTCACCGCGCCGGCACCGACGAGAGCCGGGTCGATGAGCAGCCCAACAGACTCGTCGCGCAAGTTTGGCTCCTTGCATGAACAATGCGCGGCGTCTGGGTGGCTTAGTCGCACGCCTCCGACGCGAACAATTCTTAAGGGTTGAGCGCGACCGGCCCTCGTCGTGCAAGACGATGTTCGTCGGGGGGATACCCCGATATGCCGGCGGTCGGAAATTCTGCTTGGTGCAGAGGGCACTTTGCATACACATCTCCGGAAGGGAGAGAACCTAGGGATGAGAACAGCAAGGGTCGTACCAGTTGCACCGCTCCAAAAAATCGGGTTTAACGACAATGACTTGAGAGAATTGGGATAGCTGCCTCGAGCGCGTGCGTTGAAGAATTCGCGACAACAGGAGGAAAGCCGACAGCGCCATTTGGCTTAATTGTTCGTGACGATTGCCTGATTGGCTTTTTCTCTTGGCGTGTGACCGGTGCCCCTTGTGCAAGGCACCGCTGAATCGCTCATTATTGCGTGTCGCTTGCCAATAAACTGAAAACGAGCGAAAACGTTCAAGGACAGCGCATGCAGGCTGTCTGAATTCTCTGTGAGCCGAATCCGCTCTGGCCGACACACACAGGCACTTCTGAGGCACTGACGGGAGATGAGCGCTCGTCTGTCTAGTTGCGCGCCGACGCTTCAATCTGTCACTGCCGCTGTTAGCGGCTTACCGACGTTTCTCAGGACAGCGGCGCGGCAGTTGACAAACATCTGCTTCGTGTAATTCTCGCCGAAGTAATCCAGTACGAAGGTGCCTGTATAGTCCGGATCATCGCCCACGCTGCGGATTAGGTTGTCGAGAATCTCGCCGATTTCGGAAATGCGCTCGCAGTAACGGGCACGGAGAACATTAACAGCGTTCATCGAGTGAACTGCCTCGTCGGCAACCACCTCTCTCAGGCAACGAAGGAAGCTGCTGCCAAGTCCGGCATAGAACTCTCTATCCGCAGCATAGGCGCGGCAAGTACACATCTCATCAAATGCGATCATAACGATCAGAGAGAATTCGTCCTTCAAGTATTCATTGATTGCAGAAAAACTATGCGATCGCGCCTCCAATCTGTCTCGAAGATCTTTTTCGGATTCACCAGCGACAAGCTCCATGATCCGGATGAAACTATCGGTGTGACGCTCTTCATCCGCGGCCCAGGCACTAATAAACGCCTCAGCTTCGTTGGTGGCGATCAGATTTCGGTTGAACACTTCTTGTTTTAAGTGCCTCGCGTCGTATTCAGTATACAACTCTGGCCACAACTTGTCCCGACGTGCGCGCACAATCGATCGTCCGGCCGTGAACATGGCCGGCGTCAACTCATCGAAAATGTCTTTTGGATTCCAGTTCCGTCGAATCGGCGCAATCATCCGACTGTCCTTCTCTGTGAGCAGCCTGGCAGACGGCGCTCGCAAAGCACACTTGCTCCACACCAAGTATGCTGTCGCCCCCTCGTTTTGGTGGGCAATTTCGAGACGCAACCCATCAAACGGTTTGAAACTCGCGATCATCAACAGAACCTCATGGGGGACGGTCAACGTTTTATAGTTCGCGTGTAGTGTAGGCTGCGGCATCCCATCGCTTTCTTTGCAAACCGCTCCCTTTGCTTGCGTGGCAGGCGAACTGGGGGTCGCGGCGGCTTCCCGGCGTGCGTCAAAGCAGAGAGCCGACTGAAGGAATTCTGGCCGATTTGGTGGCCAGCCGCAGGAGCTTCGCTCGGATGTGAAGGAGCATGAGCCAAGCTGGGACCATCAGCTATGACGGGTAAACCGGACTTGACCTCCCAACGCCTTTGACCGCCCCTTTTGACCCGATCCAGGCGTTCAGCCCTGACGACATCGTTCGCGGCATGGCGCCCCGCGGCTGCCAAGGAGATTCTCGAACTCCAGTTGGAGCGGCCTACCCCATTCTACCTAACGAATATCGTCGCAGGTGGCGGTGGCGCGCGATGCTCCACATTGAATGATTTCACTTCGCATGGAGTTGCGAGGGGTCGGCCTGCTTCTGGAGCAGCAAGCCGCGCTTGCGTGCCTTCTTCCTTACTGAGGTGACATGGCGATCGAGCCCCGGCTATATCGAAGGCCACGCGAATGGTCAAAGCAGGAGGCGCAGCGATTGATAGCTCTCGCGCGTCAGAAAACCTGCGCCGTCGGACCCGGTATCTGGGTTGGACTCCGCCCGGCGCCGACAGTGCGGTCGCGATGTGTGTCTCTGTCCTAATTCCCACATTTGCGAACAAAAGCGCAGCCGTTTGTCGCCCCTCGGACAGACGGGCCAAATCCGCTCGGCTCCAACTTCACTATTGGAAGCAGTCATCGGTTGGGGAGACGAAATGGAACATTTCCTATTAATTGAAATGACGCGCGACAAATATGTCGAGCGGTGCAAGCAGCGGGCATTCGATCATCTCGACCGAGCTGATCTTAGGAACTCGGTTGCCTCGTTTGTGCGCAATATGAACGCGCTTCCCGATTGCGAGTTGCCAAACTACTTGGCAATGCTTGGCGGTTCGCTTCTGACGGCGAACGATGCGCTCGGCCGGAGAACGCTCATTGAGGGATTGAGGTGATGGTCCGATGATCAAGCCAGCGAGGGTCTGGGCCCGCTCAATTTCTTGGGAAGGGGATGGCGCACTACCGAGCTTACCTTTTGGATCACGACCGCCACGTTATAAGCGCGGCCAATTTGCAGTGTGCCGACGAGCAAAAAGCACAGGAACGTGCTCAGCAGCTAGTTGATGCCATCGACATCGAGCTATGGCAACTCGACGGACGTATTGCGGTGTGTTTGAAGCCGCCACAAGCCGAGCCTCGCACGTGGCAGGACAGGCAAGACCGCGGCGCCCTACAGACAAACGAAGCGTGCGTGAAAGTTAAGCGCGCGTCTCAGTCCTAGGCTTCGGTTGATTGCGGATCACAGGCGCGGGATAGTTAGGGAAGACGCCCGGCATGGGCTGCAAGTTGCCGACGTAGCGATTGACCACGCGGAAGATGGCTCTTGAGCACTCCCACACGGAGCAGGTTTGCGGGCGCGGTCAACTACCAACCCTCGCAATTGATCTAGATGACGGAAGCAGGTCACCTATCGATTGATGAAATCGGCCGGTCTACACGTTAGGCCCGTCATCACAAGGAATTGGCATGCAAGACCGATTAGCATCTGTTCGCGCCAACGGCCCTGATCAATCCGCTGGTTCCTCACCTGCTGAAATGCTGCGGGCCGAAATCTGCTGCCGCAGAGAGCTATCGTTCCTCATGGAAGCGCATGATGGTCTCTCCGCCGCAATCGCTGAGCGCGCGGGGTTCAAAGGCCTCTGGGCGTCCGGCCTGTCAATTGCCTGCTCCCTGGGCTACCGCGATGCCAACGAAGCGTCGTGGAGCCAACTCGTAGATGTAGTCGAGCGGATCGTGGACTCGAGCGGACTGCCTGTGCTCGTTGACGGAGATGGCGGCTTCGGGAATTTCAACAACGCGCGCCTCGTGACACGCAGCCTCCGTCAGCGTGGAGCAGCCGGCGTGGCGCTCGAGGACAGTTGCTTTCCGAAGATGAACTCGTTTGTTGGGCATCGGCACCCCCTTGCCGATATCGACGAATTCTCTGGCCGCCTCCGGGCAGTGAAGGATACAGTCGCGGACGACTTGATCTTGGTGGCAAGGATCGAGGCGTTGATTGCTGGGCATGAGATGGACGAAGCACTTTCGCGCGCTCACGCCTACGCCGACGCGGGAGCCGATGCGATCCTCATTCATTCGCGAAGGAGCACCGCGGACGAAGTCCTTTCGTTCGCGCGCGCTTGGCAGAACAGACTGCCGGTCGTGATCGTTCCGACGAAATACTATCGAACACCGATTTCTGTATACCGAAAAGCCAGCATCTCTACGGTGATTTGGGCCAACCAGTCTATGCGAGCGGCAATAGCGGCAATGCGTCAAGTCTGCGGTCGCATCATCGCTGAGGAAAGCACCGCGAGCATTGAGCCGCACATCGCTACTCTCGAGGAAGTCTTCGAACTGTTCAAGTACGACGAACTCGCCCGTGCGGAAACGCGATATTTGCGTCCCGACGCTGAACTGCGCAAATAGGGTTTCGTCGACACAGGAGCGCATTTTCGTTGTCCACCTACTGTCCTGGATTTCCTCCTAGCTGGCCAAGTTCGACTGCAATCTCAAATGCCTAATCATTGCACTGAGATGTCCTGAGATAGCGTAGCCCGCCTCACTCAACCGAAATGCGCACTTGGCCATCTCGGCAGCTCGAGGCACCGGACCCAGCGCCTCCCTTCTCTCTGGTGAAAGGACCGACGAGAACCATTTGTCTGTCTTAACGCTTGGGCTCCATTTTCAGATGGCTCCGGCAGACCTGATCTCGCTTCAGCACGCCTAAGCTGGCGCAAGAAGTCCGTCGGTGTTTCACCTTAGAGGCGCGACGAAAAAGGAACTAAACTGTGACCGATGCTCCCAAGAACGCCATCATTCTCGCCGCTGGCTGCGGCTCTCGCCTGCGTCCTCTGACAGATCTGCGGCCGAAGTCGCTGGTCGAGGTCAACGGCACTTCGATTCTTCACAACGCTCTGCACAATCTGGAATCTGTCGGCGTGGAAGAGGTGACGATCGTGGTGGGTTACCGCAAAGACGCCATTCAATATGCCTGCGGTAGCAACTTTGGCGAACTCAAAATCAAATATATCGAGTCGACCGTCTTCGACCGCACCGGAAGCGCCTATTCTTTGTGGCTGGCGCGCGACGCTCTTCTCTCCGGAGACTGCTTTCTTCTCGAGGGCGACGTCTTTTTCGAAGAGGATGCGCTGCGACACTTGATGGTCTGCCGCGGGACCGACGTAGCTGCAGTCGTTCCCTTCGATGATTCAATGGAAGGGTCGGCCGTCCTGTTGTCGCAGAACGGCTTCATCTCAGGCTTTCGATTGAAGCAAACCGCGGCAAATCTTGTCGCGGATGGCCCAAAGCTTTTCAAGACGATGAACCTCCTACGGCTTTCAGCGCCGACACTCAAGGCAACGATCGTTCCGACACTGGACGATATCATCACCGCTGGAGCTAGGCAGACCTACACCGAAGAACTTTTGGGTTATCTGATAGCGAGGCGAGGCCTACAGCTCGCCGCGGCGCAATGCGACGGCCTCAGCTGGTACGAAATTGATAATGCTGACGATTTGGAGATTGCCGAGCGCATTTTCAAGGACCGAACGAATGCCTACGCGGCGAGACGTCATTTGCAAACGAGGTGAGAGTTCAATGCTGAAATACCTTTGGGATCCAGCGAACGCGATAACGATCACAGGTCTTCTCTTTTCCTCCGCCAGCCTGTCTTTAGCTCTCTCTGACCGCCTGGAGCTATCTGTGGCAGCGGCGCTTTGGGCTGTTCTATCGGACCACCTGGACGGGTTTGTGGCAGGTCGCACGAAAGGTCGGGATCCAGATGTCGCAAAAATGGGAGCGAGCCTCGACGGCTTTGCAGATATCGTCTATGGAGCCGTTGTGCCTGCGGCAGTTGTGGTACAAGTCAGCCAAGCTTCACAAGTCGCGTTTGCGACCGCAACCGCTCTAGTAGTGACGGGAGCAATAAGGCTTAGCTACTTTGCGAACTTTGGCAGGTCGCGTGATGGACGGTTCTTGGGCATCCCCTTATCATACGACGTGCCGCTCCTGGCGCTTCTATTTCTTTTTAAGCCTCTTATTCCTGCTGAAGCATTTCCGGATTTCGTGAACATTGCCTTCTTGCTGCTCGCTATAGCGCATGTCGCGCCTCTTCGCGTGCCACCACTCAGCGCAACAATGTATACGGCAATAAGCATCTTCGCCGTCGCGTCATCGGTGCTTTTAGCCAGTCGCTCCTTTTGATTGCGGATGGAAGTATGATCCAGCGACTGGCCTTCTTGGGCTTGCAGGCTTCACTCCATGCAGGTCACATGATGACGTGTAGTCTCGCCAACCCCGGCGTGCACCAGACTTGTTGCCGAGAACATCTCCGCACGGATCGGCACTGCTCGATGCTTGTTCGCCGGGAGCTTGTCGGGAGATCGCGACCATCCTACGATTTTCGTTTTGCCCTGAAACGTTGAGCTAGTCGCACTCATGAACAGCGCAGCACAAATCGCCGTATCCCTTAGGCCGGACGAGGTTTCTGACCTGGTCAACCGATTCCCCGGCGGCTATTGGAAATATGACATCAAGGACTTCGTCCTTCTGGTAAATCCATATTTTCCGCCGCACGCGTTCCTTGACGAACTTAAGAACGCGCTACCGCGGCTTATTACTTGCTATCCCTCTCCTAATGCGCAGCTGGTCCAGCTTCTTGCGGATGCGGTGAAGACGCCGGCTAGTAATCTTGTCATTTGCAATGGCGTGGCTGAACTGATTCCCATCCTCCTTGGCCGACTGGGTATGCGGATTGCTGTCCCGGTCCCAACCTTCAATCCCTATGAAACCACCGCCTTGCCCGGGCGGTTGTCACGCTTTTTCCTGTCACCGCCAGATTTTGAACTCGATGTGCACCGCTATGCAGCATTTGCGCGTGCAAATGGTCTCGACGGCGCAGTCGTGATATCGCCGAATAATCCCACTTCGCGGATGGTTCCCTATCCGGTTTTACTATATCTGGCTTCCGCGCTTCGAGCTCAACAGCAACTCCTACTGATCGACGAGTCATTTATCGAGTTTAGCGAGCTCGGGCGAAGTGCAAGCCTGGAAAATCACTTGCTGGAATTTCCCAACGTGATCGTTCTCAAAAGCCTTGGAAAGATTTACGGGACATGCGGTTTACGGGTCGGGTATGCGGCATCAGCAAATGTACAGACGATGGACGAAATTAGAGCCGCCCTCCCCACGTGGAATGTTAATACGTTTGCTGAGTTTTTTCTAAGCAAGCTTCCTCACCTGGCGCACGCTGCAAAGCAGAGTTGGGTGAGGGTGGGCAGCGACAGGGACAAACTATACGCAGACCTGCGCAGCATCGACGGAATGAGAGTTCTGAAGCCCGACGCAAATTTCGTGTTCTGCGAACTCCCGCCCCATTGGCCGGATGGGGACGTGATCGCCTCAACACTTTTAAAAGATAGACGGATATTGATCAGGCACAATGGCGGCAAGACTCTTCAGAATGGTAAACGATTCTTGCGCATCGCAAGCCGCACTGAAGACGACAATAGGCTTTTGGTGGAAGCACTGAAAGACATCTCTGATTAGGCGACGCCGGTACTAAGCCTTCTCATGGCTGATCCAGAAGGAAAGAAACTTTAGTTGGAGGCCAGAGCTGCAATCGCAGAACACTCCATTACTCGGTCGAGCGGAATCAAAGCAGATGAAGGCCCCGCGGCAACCACATCGCGGTTCTCTTCGCGCCGTCGGCGACCACAATCTTCCAGCGCGGATCGGCTATGTACAGCACTCTTCATGCTGACCTAATCTGGTATGTGACACAAGAGCGCGTCCGCGCTGGCGGACGGAAGTCCGCCACGTTCGACTAATAAGGCGCGAAACTTGCCCCATCGGGTCACATGCCCATCCTCAAGCCACGCACACTGAGTCTGCTGTCCAAGTGCGAGCGTCGTTCTCCGGAACAAGCCTCATCATTTCCACCTTCGCGATGTTCTACCTCGCCCACCGGGCGTTGACCGTCTGAAAGCGGGTTCTCCCGATTCTCGGAACGAGGTATCTGCATTAAGTCGTCATGCGCTCGTCTATTGGTGTTGCCATCTCGTAGTCCGCCTGCCTCAGGCCGCGAGCGACAGCTTCCGCTCCTTGTAGTCTCGCCCCCGACAATCGATAATCCTTGGTAACTCCGCTGTCCCGTTGCGCCACTTGGCCGACGCGATGCCGAGTTCGGCCAGGTGCCCGCGCAGTGCATTGCTCAACATTGGTAGGCTGGCGCACCAGCGATTGTCGAGTCCGGTGCAGCATCAAAACGGCTGCTGCTCCGTCGTCTCTTGACCGGGACAAAACGCATCGACGGCCGCGTCACAACCTCACAGATTGCAGCCGCATCATTCGCATCGTTCTTACTGCGGTTGAGGTAGGCCTTCACATAGCTCGGAGGTGTCAGTCTGACCGTATGTCCAAGCGCCTGAAGTTCGCGGCCCCAATGATGCGCTGACGGTCATGCTTCGATCCCAACCAAACAACGTGGCTGCTGGCAAAAATACTCCAGCACCTTTGCCCGACTTACCCGCTTCATCAGGACCGCGCGCGTGACATCGATCCGATGCACCTGGAACAGCGACTTCGCCAAATCCAGACCAATCGTGCTAACCTCGCCCATGGACGCCTCCCTCAACGGGCAGAATCACGCTTCCCAGCACGCCCGGCATGTTCCGGCGGTACCAACTTGGTCGGCTTGGCGATGTCAGGCGTGCTGAGCAACATCGCCGATGTCCCGACTGGTCACAAGTATGAACTGCAGATGAGGCAGTGACGACCATCTTCGAGACCGGCCGGTCCAGTGGCCCGCCGCAGCCTTGAGCAGCGGCATGCCATCGAGCGCCGGTTCGTCGGGCTCGACCAGATACGTCAGCAAGTCGCCAGGTGTATTGCGTTCGATTTTAGCCAGATCAGCGCGGCGGTGGTGACGATTACTCACAGTGATACCTCGTCGTCTCCCGCAATCGTTTCTGTCACCCAGTTTGTCGTCGTAGCAAGCCATCTGGTGGTGCCTTGCGTGGTGGGCGTGGCGCGCGGCGGTGCATCATGCTGTAACGCTAGCTGTAACGCCAAACGCTCGCGGCATGCGCGCGTTCTGCACCCCCCGAACAGAACCGCGAGCTGGAGCGCTGCAGCGTTTAAGCCCTGCCGCACTGCTCGCACGTCCTGCACCGTTCTGGAGGACTCTCGCCCTCGTCACGAACGTGGAAGACACGGCGGCTCGTGTGTCGGGCATCGAACCTGAACTCACGACGACGCTCCGGCAAAACACCCAGACGCTGGGATAATCGACGAGCAGCGGTGGGCTGACGTGTGACTGCTGGCTCGCCTCGATTCAGAACGGCACAGCCGGGGTCAAAATCTCAAACAAGGTAAATGCGCCAAGCCCAACCGCTCGGCGCCCAGAGGGAGCGGCTTGCGTCAACATCCGGGAATTCTGCGGCCGACAAGCGGCTTGGAACGACTTCCCGATTGCAAAGTTTTCCTGTTGCCCTTTGCCAGCGGGTGGCTGCCTTTCCCAAGGGGCAGCCTCAAGACAGCCCCAGCTTCACCGCCCTGAAGCTGGGGTCCTTTTGCTCTCTCAATGGTCTCGGACCGCGCTGACCGAAGCAGCCACCCTGCGGCAATTAGCCTGACGTATTGAAATCCGATATTTACCCATGATAGTTTTCACTTTTACGCTCGCGCTATTTGCTCTGAAGCCGTCCTGATAGTGCTTTTTGTGCTGGGGAGGACATTATGCGAAGCTCTCGCCCAATCTTTTGTGCCCGACGACTTAGTGAACTCATTTCTCAGCTCTCAGAGTTGGAAGATCTTCGAGATCTGGTCGAAGAAGCTGAGCGAAGCGCCCGAGGTGTGCCTCCACTACGCTGGACACATCCTCCGTCGCGCCGCGTTCGACGTGGTGAACGGGTCGCTTTGTCTGTTCGCCTCCGTCGCCACGCGGCACTAAGGGGGAATGCAGGAGCTATCAGCTCCCCCTGACAACGACAACCAAGTCGATTGGGCTTTGCCGGAGCCATTCCTGGACGGATGGTGGGCTTCCTCCTAAGCCTCTCCAAACGCTGGCTTGACCAAGAGATCGATCGAATGCTGGTGGACTACCCACCGTGAGAAGACACCTGACAGCCCTGTCGGACTATTCTTATCGTGGCCATAGCCCATGCAACAGAAGGGCCGTTCGCCAATGGACGAATTCGCGATGCTTCTCGCCGAGCTGGACCGGTGCAAGGCGGAATTTCAGCACCTGCAGAACGAACTCAATCTCGCGACCGGCGCCGGGCCGACCGACATAGTAGCGCTTCAACACGCGGCCCGCCGGATGAGCGGCATCGCAGCCCGCCTCGAGGCTTTGACGCGCGCGATCTCGAAAGGTACGGCCAGCGGAGTACATTGAGCACTCCCCTCCCTTCCCTTGAAGAGAGCGAGCCGACATCCCTGAGGGAAAGGACGCGACAAACCCTCTATCGGTGGTGGTGTTTGTTCATCATGGTAGCCGCGCGGAGAAGTTAAATGCCCGCACCAATCGAAGGCCTTTTTTCATTTTTCGTTTTGGTAGCCCTCATCGCTGGGGGTATTCCTTTTTGCCGTTGTTGCTTATGTCCTTAATCACACCAATATTGTCGGCCTGGCGATCAATGCTGGGTTGGTCGGGCTAGGAATATGGGCAATTGTGACTTGGCCGCATGATTCCGGCGCGTGGTTCATTGCCTTCTGTGCTTTTGCGATTGGCGGGTTCAATCTCTATTCAATGTTGTCGGAATAAACTTCTCTTCTTCGTTCCGGTCGAATCGAAGCCTTCGACATGGCGGGTCTCGGGCGACCCGCAACGGCTCGAAGATTGTGATTGCATAATAAGACTTCTCCCGGTGCTGAGATGACTTCGCTCGACCAACGACGTGATGAGGATGGCGGCCATGGAATTTTGCGCCCCTCTGGAGGTTCAGTGACTTGAAGGGAGTGAAGGCAACCGTCGAGAAGGCGACCTACGAACGCCATTACGGGGCTATGACCCGAATCGGGAAGAATAGCGCCACAATCACGAGACAAACGCCAAGTCCAGAGATCGCAAGGTTCATCGCAATCCAAAACTGATTCAGACGTAGAACACTCAGTTTCGGAAATTCTCGCGTGTTGTCATCATCCGCAAGCCGTCTGATGCTTCTCAGAGGTGACCCTGGAAGTAGCGCATCATAGGCATCACGATAGCCCCGTGCGCGCCGCGTGTGTAGCTGTATACGCTCGTATTGCTTCGCGGAAAACACTGCTCCGAACATGCCGAGCAGAACGAGTAGAAGTGCAGGCGGCAGGTCCAAAGGACTCAGCGTCTTGTCCGAAGTCATGAAGGCGATGACTGCGCCCGAAATGCCTATGAATGTAGATGCTACCGCCGCTCGTTGCGTCTCGTGATGACGCGCTTGGATCGAATTCTCTGAGTACATTTTCCAATGCGCATCGCGCAAAGTGGAGTCGTGTTCATCAGGCACTGGACCCTCCCGGCGTAGGAGCGAGTTTCCCAACAAATGAGACCACAACATTAGCAGAAATGCCACAGGTTGATAGTCCCTATGTGCTCACCCCTGAAGGGAGTCTAGCCGAAAATCTGCACCGGAATAGCGCCGCTGTTATTGGGGTCCACCCGTATACTTGTCAACCGTCGACATGAGCGGCTTCGGGGTCGACAGATTGAACATCAGCCCGAACCGACCATCGGGACCAGTCTTGTCCGGCTCGTCGATCAGCTCGTAGAGATCAATCCACTCGATGAACGAATACTGAGAGAACCTCGCCAGCATCGCATCCAGGT